>NZ_BAUV01000018.1 GCF_000513135.1 Halalkalibacter akibai JCM 9157 | reverse complement strand
CGTTCCGTCTGCGGGGTCTTGCCCTTTCCTTTATTCCCGTAGGAGTCAAGTACCTTCCGCTCCATTTTACTTTTGTTTTAGGATTATCATAGCAACATTCCTTGCAAGAAAAAACAAATAAAAACCCTTCTACTATTTTAATGTAGAAGGGTTTATTTTAGTTTACAAGACGTTGAGCTTCTTGTAATTGGAATGTACGTACTTTTCTTGGAAGAAAACGTCTAATTTCAGCATCATTATAGCCAACTTGCAGACGTTTTTCATCAAAAATAATCGGTCTGCGAAGTAACCCTGGGTTCTCGCTAATGATCTTAAATAACGTTTGTAATGGTAGAGCTTCTAATTCTACATCTAACTCTTGAAAGACTTTTGAACGAGTTGAGATAATTTCATCAGTCCCGTCTTCAGTCATGCGAACCACTTCTTTTACCTCTTCAATTGTTAGTGGTGATGCAAAAATATTTCTTTCCTCAAACGGAATATTATGTTCTTCTAACCATGCCTTTGCTTTTCGGCATGATGTACAACTAGGTGATGTTAATAATGTAACCATATAACGGACCTCTCCTTTCAGGCTTTGAGATCTTAATATCATTTCCACACTACACATTATACTACCGTGTTCAACTTTTGTATATATAATCCATACATTTATTATACAAAGTAAACAAACTATATACATGTAAAGTTAATACCCTGGATACGACATTATAAACCTATTATACAGAAAAATCTTTTCTAAACAAATATGTTTATTTAGTTCTTTTCATCAATTCTTTTTTTAGACTCATACTTGTCACCTTATTGTCACACCTTAAGAACAGGTCAAGTCTATCAGAAAGTATGGTACATACCCATCTAGGAGCTGAGTTTAATTGAGAAATTGGTTAATAGTTCTGGCTTTAATTTTTTTGTTAGTTTCTTGCGGGACAGATGATATTACGAGCGAACAGTTTGACAGGCAACAGATTATTGTAGAGAGCGAATTTATTACATCAAACACTATTCAACAAAGAATAGAACTATCTGGTCAATTGCTTCCTAATACACAGTTACCTATTTTAAGTACTCTACCTTTAGAAGTAAAAGAAGTTCATGTTGAAATGGGGCAAAAGGTTGAAAAAGGAGACGTTCTTGTGACTCTTGATGATAAAGAAGCTCGGAGACAATTAAATCAAGCAAAGGAAGTACTTGCTCAATTGGAAAGAAGCCTCGGTCAAGCCCAAGAGTTGAATCAATCCATTCGAAACAATGTGAAAAATCTAGAACAGTTACAAGGAGATTTACAAATTTCTATAGATAGATCACGCACATTGATCGAAGAGTTAGATCGAAATCAACTGGAGGATTCACTCGTTGAGATGTTACAGTCATCTCTGGAAGTTTCTTTAAAACAAGCTGAACTTGCTCAAGCAGCTAGTTCAGGGGCGCTTTCACCTGTAAATACATTCGAAATTGAAGCTCAAATTCAAACAGCTCAAAATGCAGTTGTTCAAGCAGAAGAAGCTGTTCAATCAACACAGGTACGTTCACCGATATCCGGGGTGGTTTCACAATTAGATGTAACAAAAGGTCAAACTTCTATACCAAGTCACCCATTAGCCATTGTGTCAGATATAACCGAGTTGAAAGCAACGTTCGGTGCTAATAGTTTTCAAATAACTCAGCTATCACCTGGTTTATCAGCAACGCTATCGATTACAGGTTTAGATGAAGAGATAGAAAGTGAGATCAGTATTGTTTCACCTGTCGTTAATCCACAAACCAATACTTTTACAGTTACCGTCCCTCTCAAGAACGACACTATGCGTCTTAAAGGAGGAATGCGAACAACTGCAATTTTTGATTTGAACCAAATTACAGAAGCTCTTGTTGTTCCCGCTAATGCAGTCTTATATGAAGATGGACAACCTTATGTATTTGTTATTAATGAGAATATTGCAAACCGTCAATCGGTTGAACTCGGGGTAAGAGAAGAAGATTTAATCGAAGTCATCTCTGGTATCGAAGAAAATCAACAAGTCGTTACAATTGGCAAAGAACGAGTAACAGATGGCGCAGAAATTACGATTCGAAACGAGTGAGCATACAATGAACATAGCAAAACTATCTGTATTACGCCCAGTCACTATGGCAATGTTTATCGTTTTATTGATTCTTTTAGGAACCGTATCGCTTTATAATTTACCAGTCGATCTTTTCCCAGAATTGGATTACCCAGTCGTTGCAGTAACAGCAAGTTATGAGGGTGCAGGACCAGAAGAAGTTGAAAAACTCATTACAAGACCTCTTGAAGAGATATTATCAAGTGTGCCAAACGTTGAAACCATCTCCTCTACCTCGAGAACTGGTGGCACTCTCCTTCTTGTTTCATATGATTGGGGTACAGACTTAGATTTTGCTACTCTTGCAATGAGGGAAAGAATTGACCAAGTGCGAGACAGCCTCCCTGCTGGAGTAGCTGCTCCTCAAGTAATGAGGTTTGATCCTAGTATGTTGCCAATTGTCCAATTAGCTGTTACTGAACCAACTGAAAATATAGCTGAGGCGAAAAAGCTGATTGAGAATGAAATCCAACCAAGGTTAGATTCAATTGACGGAGTGGCAGCTGTTCAAATCGAAGGTGGTGCTGACCAAGAAATTCGACTAGATGTTGACCCAGAGCAACTCGCTCTATATGGGATAAGCATAACGGACCTTCAGCAATTAATTGCAAGTGAAAATCTTAATTTACCTGGTGGACAAGTTGAAGATGCTAATCAAAGCTTGCCTATACGTGTAACAGGAGAGTTCCAATCCGTTTATGATCTTGAAATATTACCTGTACCAACAAAAGAGGGGATCATCTCTTGGGGAGTTGGTGTCCATTAAGGAAACCACCGCAAGCGTCAACCAACAAAGCTATTTAAATGGGAATCCGGCAGTTGGCTTATCTGTTTTAAAAGCATCTGGTACCAATACCGTAACAGTCGCTAGAAAAATTAATCAAGAGTTAAAACAATTAGAAACTCTCCTACCGACAGGAGTCGAAATTCGCTCTATTTTTGACCAAAGTCGTTTTATCGAGCAATCTATACGAGCTGTTGCTTGGAATATTGTCATTGGTGGTTTGTTAGCTGCGTTTGTTCTTTATATTTTCTTACGAAATGTTAGAAGCACCCTTATTATCGGATTTTCAATTCCTATTTCAATTATGACTACATTTCTTTTTCTTTACTTTTACGGAGAGACTTTAAATATCCTGACACTCGGAGGACTTGCTTTAGGAGTCGGAATGATGGTTGATAATGCCATCGTCATCCTTGAGAATATTTACCGGAAAAGACAGCTCGGCGAAAGGAAAAAAAGAAGCTCTATTCAAGGTACAAATGAGATCGGTGGAGCCATTGTAGCTTCAACTTTAACTACAGTTGTCGTATTTTTACCAATTGTATTTGTTGAAGGATTAGCTGCACAGTTATTCAAACCACTTGCGATTACGGTCGCCTTCTCGTTATTAGCTTCCCTCATTACAGCTCTTATCATTGTTCCCTTGCTCACTTCTACCTTTATGAAAGTAAATGATGACACATCAGCTTTTCAAAAAGGCTTTGAACGATCAAGAACATTTTATGAGAAAGTATTAAAAAAAGCTTTGGCTAAGCCTAAAACAGTTTTACTAACTACCTTTATTTTATTAGCTCTTTCGGCTGCCTGTGTTCCGTTTTTAGGAACTGAGTTTCTACCTGCCCAAGATCAAAGTTTTATTAGTGTAGATGTTAGGCTTCCAGCAGGTAGCTCTTTAGATATGACATATGAAACGACATTAGAAGTAGACAATCAACTTAAATTGATCCCAGAAATTGATCTAGCCTTCTTAACTGTAGGAGGAACTGATAATTTCACAATCGGTGCTGGCTCTCAAGTAAATCGAGCTTCGTATAGTATTTTATTAAAGGAAATTAACGAGAGACATCGAAGTGACCTTATTATTGCTGAAGAAATTCGTAAATTATTACGCACGATTCCAAATGCTGATATTTCAGTTTCTGCTAGCGATACGGGGTTTTCAGATAACCCTATTTCAATAACTGTAAAAGGGGCAGATTTAAGGACATTAAAGAGAGTTTCAGATGATATTATAACTAGTATTTCAAAGGTTGAAGGTGTGCGTGAACCAAAGTCTAATTACACAGAAGGAAATCCGGAAGTAACGGTTACGATAAATAGACAGGCTGCTGCTTCATTTGGAATTGGAAGTGCCCAGATTGCAAGCACGATTGGCAATGCAACCAAGGGCCTTGTTGCTACTCGTTTAGCAAGAGACGGCGATGAAATCAACGTTCGCTTACTGGTAGAAGATCGTTATACTGCATCTGTCAATCACCTTGAACAACTTTTAATTGATACTCCTACTGGGGAACGTATTCCTCTTTCAACAATTGCCCAGGTTGAAAGAGGACAAGGTCCGAGTTCAATTCGAAGAGCTGATCGGCTAAGAGAGGTGACTGTCAGAGCGGATCTTTTAAATAGAGATTTAGGATCTGTCATTCACGATATTGAGAATATTTTAAAAGAAGAAGTAAGACCAACTTTACCTAGTGGATATCGTATTACTTTCGGAGGTCAAAATGAACAAATGAATGATGCCTTTTTTAAACTTGGAGGAGCTATCGTTTTAGCTATTGTCCTTGTTTATATGGTAATGGCAGGACGATTCGAATCCTTTTTTTATCCATTTATCATTATGTTTTCTGTTCCAGTAACTGCAATTGGAGTCATTTTAGGTTTATTTATAACTAATCAACCTCTTGGAGTAGGTTCTTTAATAGGGATTTTAATTTTAACTGGAATTGTAGTAAATAATGCTATTGTTTTAGTTGATTACATAAATACTCTTAAAACTGAAGGGAACTCCAGTTATAATGCCATTATTCAGGCTGGCCCAACCAGATTAAGACCTATTTTAATGACAGCTTTAACGACCATTTTAGGATTAATCCCCTTAACATTAGGGTTTGGCGAGGGAACAGAAGTTCAACAACCGATGGCTATTGTGATTGTGTTTGGACTAGCAGCCTCAACATTCATTACCCTGATTTTAATACCAGTTGTTTACTATTTAGCAGACAACTATAAAAACAAGAAAAGAGAAGTAGTGATTGAACATTAAAAGGGTATTCCAAAAAGTCATAAGACTTTTTGGAATACCCTTTTCTTTTATCCTCGTACCTTAGGCTGTTGTTCTTTTTGACGATTGTGGCATTGGATTTCGTTTTGTTTTTTGCTTCCAATCACGAACATTTTTCTTCAAAAAATCTTTTAGCAACTCACGTTTCTTTTTACGTTTAACATCCCTTTGTTTCATAGGAATCACCTTCCATAAACTAATTCATTATTGTAAGCTGGCTTGATCTTTTTCTTTTTCATACGTAAGAACGACATCAACATCCTCATACGATTCACCATATAACTCTTTATCTTTATATGTGTGAATATTCTCGTAAGTGTGTTTCATCTTCTCAAAAATGCTTTTTTCTGTTTCGTCTGTTGGTGACCAATAAAGGATCTCTAACTCATTAACTTCATTCGTAGCAAGAGAACGTCGTTTATAACCAATAGATTCTGCATGTTTAAACCCTTCTCGATTATAGAAACGCTGTCTTTTTCTTGTGTCAGTGTCTTCGTAATCAACTGGTTCCACCTCTAAGATGATGGGTTTTTGTTTAAGTTTTAACTGATTCAGTAACTTTTTACCAAGGCCTTGACCCCTGGCATCTTTAGAAACAAATAAATAATCAACAAAAACGAAATTATCTGTTTCTACATACATCATAACATGGTTCGGGCCCTCGTCCTTATGGTAAATATCGGCCTTTTCTTTTAACAATAATTCCATGTGTTCCTTTGACTTCATTTCTTCAATCGGAAAATATTTATTTAATTTCTCATACCAGTTCATAATTCGCCTCCGTCAATCTTTGTTAACATTAGTATATTCCTTTTATAATAAACGATAAACTTCTCGTAATAAGCTTTTTATTGGATATTCCTTCTTTTTACCTGTCATTATATGTTTATGCATATGTTTCTTACAATTACACGATTTTCCTTGTGTTTAATCGTGTTAATCCAAAGGCAATATTTAAATTATTGACTATTACACAAAAAAAGGATTATCTCTCAACAGGTCTTTCATTTGACCTATCGGATAATCCCCTAAATAAAACGAATTACGGTTTGTAATTGACTCCCTCTGTATATCTGTTTGAAGCATTCCAAAGCAAATATTCATTTATCCCCTGCTCATTTAAAGCTCTTATTTGCGCTTCAACTTCATCTACACCATATCTTTTATAGTTACCTGCACCAAGCCAAGCCGCAGTAAAGTCTTGAATCCAAGGGCGAGATGTAGGTGGATTATCTAACGCAGCCAACACTTCATTCTCCACTTTAGCGTATGCTTTTGTTAACTCATACGGGTATAAATCTGGTTTATCTATCCCAAAATAAGGTGTCCAATGACTTGGGTAAATCATTGAAGATATGACATCAACATTTTCAGATATTTTAGCGAAGTTTTGTCCAATTCCTGGTGCTTCCGTGATCGTAGCAGCATACCCGAAAATATCTACCGACACATCAACATTATAAGAGGAAAGTTGTTCTCTTGCGTATGCTACAAAATCGGTAACTGCAGCTACCCTCTTCTGAACGTTGTCGTCGCCGTCTTTATAGGTACCAACGTCATATTGTAATGTCTCATCTCGACGTTCAAAGCCTTCGGGAAAACGAACATAATCAAATTGAATTTCTTTAAAACCTAGTTTAACTGCTTTTTCAGCAATTGAAATATTATAATCCCAAACCTCTTTAAGGAATGGATTAACAAAAGCCTCACCTCTTCTGTTTTTCCAAACCTTCCCGTTTTCCTGAAAAGATAAATCAGGACGTTTTTCTGCCAAGATGGTATCTTTAAAAACAACAATGCGAGCTATTGGATAAACCTCATTTTCCTCTAATGTGTTCATTAATTGCTCTGGGTTCCCAATGTAATTTTGGGAAATATCTTGGAAAGGTGAATCTTTATCTGGGCGAAACGTTAAATAACCATGGTCGTCTTTTATATCAATAACCATTGAATTTAGCTCAGTCGTATTAACTAAATCCAATAACTGGTTAAAACGCTCCCCACCTGCAGAGTTACCCGTAACATACACTCCCCGTACTCCGTCTTCTGGATAATTAAACGTATATCCACTATCATAAACAAATCTCACCAGCTCATTAGGTAATTCTATTTGTTTCCCTGTATGCAACATAAACGGGTGCTCTTTTACTTTAATGACTTCTGGCTGTTCTGCTTGTACTGAAAATGAACCGAAAGCAACCGTTACGACAAAAAGCATCAGAGCATAAATAATTTGCATATGATCACACTCCCTTTTTGGTTCTGTGTTCATATCCTTATTCTATGTATTAGTCCTCGTCTTTAGCATCCCAATCTTCAGGAATAGGTTCCTCTGCTTCCAGTGCTAACTGTTTACGTTTTAAATCAAGTTGTTCTTTGTGCCACATAAATTGTTCTTTGTTTACTAAAAAAGTCTCACCATCAGAGACCGCCTTAACATGGCCTAAACGAATTTGAGTTAAAATATAGTCTTCCGTCAATTCTAAAAAGTCAGCTAATTCCTTTACAGTTACATACATATTACTGTCCCCCTCTAAGTTAAACCTTTCCTTTTCCCCCAGCAAAAAACCAATGTTACATTGACATTGGTTTTTACAAAAAAATTATGAAATTGGTAAAACATACAAAATAATTAAAAAGAAATGAGTGATTGTTCCTGCCAAAACAAATAAATGCCAGATCGCATGGTGGTATTTAAATCCCCGCCAAACATAAAAGATTGTTCCAATCGTGTAGCAGATACCCCCTATAAAAAGTAAAGCAATTCCCTTAGACGGCAAAGTCTCAACAATTGGATTAATAGCGAAAATCGCTAGCCACCCCATTGCAATATAAAAAACAGTCGATAAAAACAAAAACTTTTTTACGAAAAAGAACTTAAAAACAATCCCTATAGTTGCTATACCCCAAACAATTCCAAATAAAGTCCAGCCGAGTGCTCCTTGAACGACGATGAATAAAATGGGTGTATAGGTCCCAGCAATAAATAAATAGATAGAGGAATGATCAAATACCTCAAATAAGTCTTTAGCCCTTCCTTTAGGAAGTGCATGAACCATAGTTGAAGAAAAATAAAGGAGTAACATTGTAACCCCATATATGGTAAAACTGACAATATGCCAAACAGATCCATGTAAACTTGAAAAAACAATGAGCAATACTAATGCAGCAATACTTAAAACTACACCAATTCCATGAGTTATTGCATTCGCTATTTCTTCTTTCTTAGAAAACGTATGTGTTGTTGCCATAAAAATCTCCTCTCTCGAACATACGTCTATTATACACCTATTTTTGATTTCAGTTCCACTCTTTCCACAAATTTTCATTGCATCTTCACAATAACATCTATATAATAGATAAAATATACTTTTTTGTAAGCAGATTATTTGACAAGTTTCTGAAAGGAGGAATGTCACATGAGACATGTAACATTAGTGCAATTGTTTGATCACCCTATTACACAAAAATATGTGAAAAGATCAGGTATGGCCCATGCGATTGCTTGTGCTTACCATGCATTTCAATTGGCAAACGTACACGGAGTTGATCCCGATCGTGCCACGAAGGCTGCATTCCTTCATGACATTGGTCACTATACTTGGTATCGAAATGGAAAATGGGATTATGACTTATACAAGGAATATGATATTCACGCCATAAAAGGTTCTGAGCGTGCTCATAAATTACTAATTAGACTTGGTGAACATCCTAAATTCGCTAAAGAAATTGCTTTAGCCGTGTTACTTCACACTGATTCCTATTTGCCCAAAGGCTATCTTGAACTCAATCCTCTCCAGCATGTCGTTGCTTTAGCAGACAATTTAGATGAAGAACCAGGAGGCAAGCATCATTACCGTAAAATCACTGATGAACGGGCACGTGATTTGTTAGATCGTCTAGATCAAAAAATTAATTCGTTTTATGAAAACAATTCTATGAAGCATTCAATGTAGGATTGAGGCTAATAAAACTAATTGGTTTAACTGCTTATATGCATGCACGATAAGAATGCTTTTTCGGGTATTGAAGCCACAGAAAAAGGCCAAGGTGAGACCCGTCAGTGCGTAAGCGCGATGAGGCTCACCAGGCACTCTTAGAGAGCAAATTATCTTTTTCGGAGCGAATCAATCTTCACCATAATTCTAATTCAGCCACATAATTAGATTGACGCTAGAATTGGCACATGCTACAGTTACTTTATCACAATTAAATACTAAAAAGGGGAGTAGCGACCTTTGGTCAATGAGTCGTCATGACAGTGATATAAGATCACTCGGTTCATTGAGCTTTTAAGATTTTTTTAAAAGTACGCAAGACCTTTTTATGAGAGTACTCCATTACGGGTAGACTTTCATAAAAGGGTCTTTTTTTGTTTACTATTTATAGGGGGAATTCATTCATGGTTTTTATAGGTTTTATTTTCGCAGCTTTACTAACTGTATTTGCTGCCATTAAGTTGTCTACATACGCGGACACAATCGGTGAAAAAACATCACTCGGTGGAATGGTTGTAGGAACTATTTTCTTAGCAGGAGCAACTTCTTTACCTGAAGTTACAACGAGCGTTTCAGCTATTGTCCTTGATAGCCCAGATATTGCAGTTGGTAACGTATTTGGTAGTAATATGTTTAACTTATTAATTATCGCCAGCTTTGACCTTTATTTTCGAAAGCAACAAATTTTTAAAAATGCTGAACGATCCCATATTTATACGGCAAGTATTGGTTTAATTCTTGCCATTGTAGCCATTCTCGCTCTTTCACTGAAAACTCCTTATTCTTTTCTAGGTATCGGCGTAGATATTTGGATTTTAATGGTTATTTATATTGTTGGGATGATGTTTATCTCTTATTTAAGTAAAAAGAACCCACAACAACCTGTTACAGAGCCAGAAGAATATAATATGTCTGCAATCTCCTTAAAAAGGGCCATTGTTGGTTTTATTATTGCTGCTATCGTCATTATGGGGGCAGGTACATTACTAACAGTTACTGGTGATCAAATTGCTGTTATTACGGGACTTGGTGCAAGTTTTGTAGGTAGTTTTCTTATTGCTGCTACCACTTCTTTACCAGAAGCCATTTCAGTGCTGGTCGCACTCCAACTACGTAATTACAACTTAGCAATTGGCTCTATTTTAGGAAGCAATTTATTCAACATTTTAATCTTAGGGGCATCAGATGTATTTTATAGAAAAGGGTCAATCATCTCTGCTGTTTCAGATGTTCACCAAATTACTGCAGCAGCCGTAGGAATTTTATCAGTAGTCATTCTTTACTCTTTAGTCAGAAAACCAAGAGAATCGGCATTCAGGTATGCATTACCTTCGCTAATCCTCGTCATTCTCTATTTCATCTCTTCTTATTTAATTTTTATACAATAATAATGTTCAAAGATGTATTAAGCATAGAGATTCAAAATGAAAGGCTGCTGAAACAAATCGTTTTCAGCAGCCTTTAACATAAAACTCTACTCTCTAAATATTACTAAGTCTTCCATTAATTCAAAAGTCAATCCACCGTTAATTCGTTGAACAATAATGCCATTTTCATCAATTACTAAGGTTGTCGGTATGCCAATAATTTGATACTTCTTCATAATCTCTCCATCTTTATCTAACAACGGATCAAACGTAGCCCGGTAATGTTGTAAAAATGGAGCAATCTCATCCTTACTACTTTCTTGGCTAGTCATATTAACTGCAACGAAAGCTGCCCCTTTTTCTTTAAGTCGTTTTTCCATCTCCACGATTATAGGCATCTCCTCTTGACATGGATGACACCAAGTAGCAAAAAAGTTAACCACGACAGGTTGACCTAAATAATCGTCCAATGAAACTTGTTCTCCTTTTAAGGTCTCTAATTGAATAGGTAGAGCTTCTTGTCCAACTTGAACTCCTTTTGATATTGAATTAGCAACAGCCTCTTCAACTTGTTGATAAACACTCTCTGACTGACTGTACATAAAGCCCACACCACATAAAATAATGATTAAAACGCTTCGATATAAAGCTTGACTTTTTTTCATTAAATAAGCTCCCCTTCGTTCAAAAGTGAATTCTGTTATAATAGTTGCATATGTACAAGATGGAACTGAGTGTTCTCAAAGAAAACAGACAGTTACTAGATTAAAAAACCTTTATAATGTAACGTATGTCCCAATAAACAAAATCATGCGAAATGAGGAAGAATGCTTTGTCAAAAATTCAGATTTACCAACTTATAGCCATCACGTTATTAATTATTTTCGTCGTCTATTCTTATCAAACCGATGTCACAATCACTTGGTTGTTCTATTTATTAGCTTTCATCAATGTCACACTCTGGATTTTACGATTACTTGAACGAAGAAAAAAAGAAGATCTTTAAGGAATATCATTTTTTATAGGTCTTTTTCCAAGGGTTGTTGTTTTTCAATCTTGGAATAAACTAAAGTGGATTGAAACGGAGCCGTTAACTTAAAAATGATGAAAAACCTCCCTTGCATGAATTTATACATAAAAGAGCATATTATTTGTATAACCATTGGCAAGGGAGGCGCATTATGAAACAATTGTATGACAACATGAAAACCTATTGCTCACAGTTTTTTAATCTCCTCTTTATTTTAGAATATGAAGATCTTCATCAAGAACAGAATGTAAAAAGTAATGCACAAGAAGCTTCGCTATTAAATAAGTCATAAACTCAAAAAAATCTGACCTATTTTCTGGTCAGATTTTGAGTTATTGCTATGAGATGACATGAAAGGCGTCCTTTGAAACTGTTACAGAAGTAGGCGTTTGCCCTACCATTTCTCCATCCGCAGTCACATATAACGGTTCTGCTGTTTCCACTTCAATCGACTCGACTTGCAAATATTCAACTCCTTTCATTTTGACATGTTTCCCTTTAAAGACAGCTGCAAGAATAAACAAGAGCCTCCATTTCGGCAAGGTATGGATAATACAAATATCTATCTTTCCATCGTTACTAATTGCTTCAGGGCAAATCTTCAGCCCGCCACCGTAATATGGATGATTAGCGATTGCGATCAACCACACTTTTTCATAAACTCGTTCATCTCCATTAAGAAGTAACTTTGTAGACGTTGGCTTATAACTTAGCAACACTTTAAATATGATAAAAAAGTATGCTAGCCCACCAAACCATTTCTTCCATTTTAATTCATTTGCTTCTTTGGCAACTTTCCCGTCGAAACCAATGCCTACCACCGTCATGCAGTGGCGATTACCTATTTTTAGTAAATCTATTTTTTGGTGACTCTTACCCAAAATTCTTTCAACTTCTTGCTTGTAATTATCGGTTATCCCACGAGCTCGCGCAAAATCATTTCCTGATCCTGTTGGAATTACTGTAAACGGTACAGTCGTACCAAATAACTGATTAATAATTTCATGAATTGTCCCATCCCCACCTAGTGCAATAACACCTTCTACCTTATCCGGTGATGATTTCAACGCTTGAAAATGATCAATAACTTCCTGTTTACTATTTGTAATTAAAGATGTATAACTAACGTTTTTCTCTTTTAAAATTTGTTCTATCTCACTCCAAATTTTGACTGACCGACCATTTCCTGACGTTTTATTAATTACAAAACAATACATTGTCGCTCTCCCCCCTTTTTCGACGTATTTTTCCCGAAATCCTACTAAATATACAAAGATAATTATGCCATATTAAAGGAAAAATATGAATAAATTACGTTTTTCTGCACAAATTACTAGTAATTGCGCTGATGCTGCAATATGTATAAGGGAGGTGATAGATGTGAATGCATTGCAATTTAATTTCAACATTCCGAAATATGTATTTACAAAAGCTGTAGGACGCTGGGTCCCTTCTATACATTGGCATCCACGCTTTTCTTGTTTAAATTGGAAAGAAACTTCAGAACCGGATTTGCCTAATGATGATTGGGTGAAGGTAAAAGTTAAGTACGGTGGTATATGCGGAAGTGATATGAACCTTCTATTTCTTCACGACAGTCCGTCAACATCCCCATATGTTTCTTTCCCATTTACGATTGGACATGAAGCAGTTGGCGTGATTTCTGAAAAAGGAAAGAATATATCTAACGTAACACTTGGACAACGTGTTGTTATAAACCCAATCTTATCTTGTGAAAGTAGAGGACTTACTCCTTGCCCGGCTTGCGAACGAGGAGATGAAAGTCTATGCCAACAAAAAACAAAAGGATCTATTCAATCTGGTCTCCTCATTGGCGCATGCCGTGACACTGGAGGTAGCTGGAGTCCTTATTTAGTTGCACACAAAAGTCAAGTTCTCCCACTCCCAGATGAGGTTAATGATTTAAACGGAGTTCTTGTTGAACCATTTAGCTGTGCCTTACATGCGGTTCTAAGAAACCCTCCTAACAAAGGGGATAACGTTCTAATTATTGGTGCAGGGGTAATTGGGCTATCTGTTATCGCAGCAATCAAAGCACTCGGATACGAATGTAACGTTACTATCTTAGTTAAACACGCCTTTCAAGGAGAAATGGCTAAATTACTAGGTGCAGATGATGTCATCTATTTACATTCAGAGTATGTACAAACAACTGCTACTCATTTAGGAGCTGAAGTATTAAAACCTATATTTGGGCCAGAGGTCATTCAAGGCGGAGCTAACATCGTTTATGAATGTGTAGGTAAAAAACAAAGTGTCACAGATGCTCTACGCTTTACAGAAAGTGGCGGAAAAGTCGTTATTTTAGGTCTAGCCAGTATTATGAAGCAGATTGACTGGACAACGGTTTGGTTAAACGAATTAACAGTAAAGGGTTGTTTCGCTTATAGTACTAATGATTTTGAAGGAAAAAGAATGAACACCCTTCAAATTGCAATTGAATTAATGAGAAGAGGCAAAGTCGACCTCTCGCCTTTAATTACACATCAATACCCTCTAAATGAGTACAAGGTAGCTTTCAATACAATAACAAAACGAAATCGCGAAAATGCTTTGAAAGTTATCTTCAACCATGATCAAACTACAGTTGGAGGCTAACAATGAATAATAATTTCACACTAAGTTCGAATCCCACTAGTTCATTCTTACAATGGATGTCGCAAGGATTAATATCTACCTTTAAAGAGAACGGGTTTTCATACACTGACAATCACGAGGATCCTCTTCAACTAGTATTTCATTTTGTAAGCGAAGATGATATCAAACCATTTCGTCGCAAAGCACAAGCTACCTTTGTCGTAGGGGTATTAGAAAGCAAAGGGAAACCATACGACCTTTTTACTGAAATTTATCCTTTTCTTGTGAGGTCTTTGGCAAATCATTTTATGTATATCAATCATCGCGCAGGGACAACAGAAGTGCATTTTCTTACACCTGAGCAAGGATGCTATTCGATTACTTATGAAGAAGGACAAGAAACAGCTTTTTTCGAAAAATTTACAAACGCCTTGAACCACTAACTAAATCTCGCTTAGTCATTGACAATCATTTTTCAGAGGATCTTCCTGCAGCCTTGTGGGAGGGCGACCGTGTCACAACGGAGTTAAGTAAATCAGGAAAGAAGTTAGATGAAATGAACCTACTTCCTGCTCCATTTCCACTAGACAAATACTTAAATGACCGAGATATGCGTCATCTTAAGAAATTATACGGATTAGGTGGTTTGAGTTATGGAAATTTAAGTGCTCGTTCAGATGAGAATCATTTTTGGATGAGTGCAAGTGGTATTAATAAAGCTAATATGAAGGAGATTGGACGAGATATCCTTTACATTAAAGGATATAACAATGATGATAACTTCATGGAAGTAAGCATTCCTCCTAATGTCACACCTAAGCGCGCATCAGTCGATGCAATTGAGCACTGGATGATTTATAAGGAACATCCTGAGGTAGGAGCCATTGTTCACATTCATGCTTGGATGGATGGAATTCAAGCTACCGAGATTAATTATCCTTGTGGCACAATTGAACTTGCAGAAACCGTTGCTAAGCTAATAAGAGAGTCTGAAAATCCCGCAGAGGCCGTTATTGGTCTGAAAAATCACGGACTAACTATAACAGGTTCCTCTTTGGAAAATATCTTTAATCGAATTGAAGGCAAAATTCAACGCCAAGTTCCTATGTCATAGTAAAGCGACAAACAAATTTTTGGGGTTATCCTACAAGCCAGGTAGGATAACCCCCTTCTACGTTAAAGTATTTGTTCCTTAGTCTCTAATTGTTTGATCATAAAAGCAATTTGCTTGGCCGCTTCTGGTTTTTTGATTTTCTTAGCATTATTCACCAACGTTTGATAATACTCTTTGTCTTCTAGCATTTTCTCGACCAAATTCTTTACGTCTCCTATTTTCTCTGCTTTTACCGCTGCTCCAAAGTCGATAAGAAATTGCGCATTATCCTCTTCATGGCCAGGCACTGGCTGATAAATAACAGTCGGTGTTTCACAAGCTAAAGCTTCTGCCATCGTTAATCCACCAGCTTTAGAGAGGACCACATCACTAGCTCTTAAATATTCGGTAAAACGTTCCGTATAAGATATAACATGGATACGATGCTTACTATTCAACGCCATAATCCGCTTTTCTAATTCCGAGTTGAAGCCAGTCATACAAAGTACTTGGACTTTTTCTTCTAATTGCTCGAGTGTTTCTAAAAGGTCTTCATACTTGCCTAGTCCAAGTCCTCCACCAGTAATTAGTATCGTCTTTTCGTCTGATTGTAACTTTAAATCATTGCGCACTTTCCATCTTGGTATATTTACATCTGGTATTGACTTAATAGGAATTCCCGTGCAAAACAGTTGATCTATTGGGACATTATATTCTTTTGAAAATTCCTCAATGTATGGTGATGCTGTAAAATAACCATCAATCTCTGGTCTAACATAAGCTGGGTGTAAATAAAGATCTGTAATCACTGTGTACAAAGGAATATTTATATTTTTTTTCTTTTTCAATCTAGATAAAAAAGCAGTCACAAAAGGATGCGTTGAGATCATAATCGTTGTACTTTGTTTTTTCAAAATCGAGTTTAGCTTTTGACAGAAAAAAGTACCAAGCTGATCCATTAGTAAAAACCAAGAAAACTCTTCACTATAACGATATAAACGCCCCCAAAGCCGAGGTGTCTTTTCAATCATCTTAAGATATAGTTCCAAAAATGTTTTATGCAACAAAGGATGGATCGACTGAAAGGTATCAATTATTTGAACATTGTCGCCTTGGAGTTCTAGCTGTTCTTTAAGGGCTCTTGAAGCTTCGTTATGACCGTTTCCAATGGATGCGGAAAAGATCGTAATCTGACTCATAAGCGAACCTCACTTTCTCAAATTGCGTTCAATCGGTCTAATTTATTTAAAGCTAGTTTTAGCTTTTAACGATAGGAACATGCACGTATCATTTCAGTAAATACTGGTTGCTCGTCAATTTGTACATGCTATGTTTTTCTTTTATTATCTGATATCATTTGTATATAAGAGTTGTTTTACAGAGGAAGGATGGATGAAATGAAAACCGTTTTTTCAGGTATTCAACCAAGTGGAACTTTAACACTTGGAAATTATTTAGGGGCAATGAAGCATTTTGTTGATATGCAAAGTGAGTTTAATTGTTATTTTTGTATCGTTGATCAACATGCCATTACAGTACCACAAGAACGATTAAAACTTAGAGAAAACATTAGAAGCTTAGCTGCTTTATATTTAGCTGTTGGGATCGACCATGAAAAAGCCACATTATTTATTCAATCTGAAGTTCCCGCACACGCACAGCTGGGCTGGTTAATGCAATGTGTGTCCTACATAGGTGAATTAGAACGTATGACACAGTTTAAAGATAAATCTGACGGTAAAGACGCTGTGTCATCTGCACTATTAACTTATCCCCCATTAATGGCAGCCGATATCTTACTTTATAAAACTGACATTGTACCGTAGGGGAGGACCAAAAACAACATCTAGAGTTAACCCGCGATCTAGCTGAGAGATTTAATAAGAAATATAACGACATCTTTACAATTCCAGAAGTAAAAATACCAAAGGTCGGGGCTCGGATTATGTCTCTAAATGATCCTCATAAGAAAATGAGTAAGTCAAATCCTAATCCTAAAAGCTACATTTCAATGTTAGATAATGCTGCTACCATTCGAAAGAAAATTAAAAGTGCTGTCACAGATACGGAAGGAAGCATTCGTTTTGATCGTGATGAAAAGCCTGCAGTATCAAATCTACTCTCGATTTATTCACTTTGTTCTGGCGAATCAGTTGAGGAAATTGAATTAAAATATCAAGGAAAAGGATATGGAGACTTTAAAGGAGATTTAGCAGAAGTCGTTGTTGAAACTCTTCGTCCAATCCAAGAGCGCTATTATCAATTGATTGAATCAGATGAACTCGATCAAATACTGGACCATGGCGCAGAGAAAGCTAATCAAGTTGCGACCCGTATGATCACTAAAGCAGAAAATGCCATGGGCCTTGGTAGGAAAAGACGTAAATAACTAAAAAAGAACGGTCATATGACCGTTCTTTCTCTGATATTAATATCCTGCATTCTTTTTCATGATCTTTCCAACAAAGAATGAAAGACCAAGAGTACCTACTAAAAGTACAACTGTTAGAATTTGCATGACTAAGTAAGCAAAGTTATCCATAAAGTCGCCTCCCTCATGTTACGCTACTTGTTTCATTATAAGAGAGTTCACCGTTGTTGTAAATGGATGTTAAGATGTAACTTGTACATTTTCTTCTTGAACAACTTCAATTTCACAAACCGTTCAATTATTTAACACTTGCTCCATGTTCAAGTTCCCACAATTTCTCAAAAAATGCTTGTCCTCTAACCATGGCTTCACAAAGTTGATGATGCCGATCTGTCCAGCCTTCACGAATTTCCGCAAAAAGCTGTTCCCAAGCCTGATCTCTATCAAGCATCTGAATACGCATATACTCACTTGGACACCACTCCGTGTACCAATATCTAACTTCAGCATCGGTACCAGAAGAATATAGTTGATCTAAGGCCATATATAAGAGTTGCTTTAACTGCCGTTCTTTTCTCGTCAACCCGCGTAAATCAGCTGGACTAGGAGAAAGAATATGGTATTCTTTTTCTACTTCTTCTTTCAAATCAAAATGCAAAAATTGATTTGCCTTTAACTGCTCATAAACCATCTGTTCTTGTCTTGGCGTTAAACGACTTTTGCGTATCGGTGTTTTATAACCCATCGTATCAACAGCTATAATTCTTTCACCATCTGTCGCAATAAAGCAGTAATCTAATTGAATTCGTGACATGTTTTTACGTAAGTAACTCTGTTGATGAACCTCAGCCAATAAGTCGTCTGGTAAATCGGATAAGTTATTTTCTATATAATGAAAAAGTTTTGCACTAACCAACACTAAAATGGCTTGGTCTAGTACTTCAATTCTATCATCACTTCTCCACTCATGAAAATCACAAACGTTATACCCATTTTCTTCACCTTCAAACCAATTGACCCATACGTCCCGGATATGGACCATAATAGACCCCCCTTACCGTAAAATCATTTTGTATCCTCAGTATAGGCAAGGGACAACCAGTTTATTCCACTGTCTTATAAATCATTCCAATTTTAACAACTATTTTTTCTTGCTTCTTTTATTCCTAGAAGGTACAGTTATCGCAGCTATAATCATAACAACTCCAATAATAAATACATAAAATTCTATACTTCTTACGATAAATTCAAGGTACATTCCAAAGCCATACCCTGTTGTTAATAAATTTAAATAAGCTAAAATACTGATTCCACCGACTACAGCAAAAATAAATCCGCAGAACACAAAGAATAATCGTATCATGAGCTATCACACCGATTTAACTTCACCCCATGATGATCTCCCCTTTTCACTTAAATTTTGATTGCCCGTAAATGTCCCTAGCTGAAATAGACATCAATTCAGTTGCCGATTCTTTTAAGCTCACCGATGTCTTCACAATTTGAAATCCCGTGTAATAACCCAGCCATAACGGAATTCCATTTGCCTCATCACCGTATAAAAATGGAATATGATTCACACGGCCTTTCAAATTTAAATTTGGTTTTATCCAGCGCGTGTACCAGTGGTCCTTCCAATACTTATCGTAGCGGTTCGTCCAAGATGCACATGCTTCAACACCAATTTCCTCTTTGACAGCAAACTCAGCTAAACCTTCCATCACCATTGACTCCAATAATTCCATTGATTGTTCAGATTGCTTAGTAGAAGCTAAACGACAAACATGATGATATTCATGTGTAATTAAAGCTTGAAGATCAGTTACTGATGTCGACGCTCTAATAAATAAAAGAATGGCTTTATCAATTGTTAATCCTGTTTTTGATCCTAATTGAGTTTCTAAAAATTGATTTTGATCTGTTAAAGGTAAAACATATATTTTCACATCTGGTCCATTCCATTTTTCCTTCAGCTTGTTAAATTGCTTTTGGATAATGAACCAAGGTACACTTTCTTTCCACTGTTCATATTCTAGATCAATAGATTGTTCAGGATGAAATAACCCCATTTGCATTAGATATTGGTGAAGGCCGATAACATCTTTTGTTTTAAACACTTCACTTAAAGGTTGGATAATGACATCACGCTGGCATTCGATTTTCTCTTGTAAAGTCATTGCCTGATTCCATTTAACTGTATAAGCCTCTAACCATTTATCGGTTCGTACTACCCCCATGATGAAAACACCCCTCCTTACTATTACTATATGAAGAGGATGTCTATAATGAACCAACTAAAACCTAATTTTACATTTAATTTTAATTAGACAGTATAAATTAGATTTTAAATAATAACTTGTTCTTTTAAATCATATGAACGTTTGTCACGATTTTACATACTCTGGTTAGTAGCTATCGATAAGAAAAGGTGGTTATATGCCTGCAATTGTAGGAGCCGTAAAAGTAAATAGTGTTGGTAATAGCGGAGTTTTTAATATTGGAGATGTCTATAGAATGGCACCACAAAGTACCGCTAAAACCTTCGCTGGAGCCGGATCATTTAATACAGGTGATTATTTAAAGATTAGGAACGATAAAAGTATAACAAACACGTATGATAATGATGTTGTTGATTCAAACATAAAATCTCTTGCATAAAAGGAGGCTAGTTTATGAACTTCCATATCAATCAGAGTATTACGATTCAAACGTTAAGAGTAGATGGGATAACTAACTCTTCGATTTTACAAATTGGAAGTGCTGGGATGATCAAGTCATTGTCGAACCTATACAATACAGGCGGCTTTACTGAACCCGCTCCAGAAGCAGGGGAATTCGAACCAAGACCTCCACTAGTTCCTCTTGCTCCTCCAAGCGGTCCAGCGGTAATTTAAAATAAGGAGGAGATTTTATGTATTATAACAACGTGGATATGAATCAAAATCTCCAATTCATTTACAGTTATTTAAATTCACAACAAGAAAGAATCAATTATTTAGAAACGACGATTCATCAACTTCAAAACGAAATAATGACGCTGAAGCAAAATCCTGCTTCCAATATTGAAAGAGTTGAATATAAGTTTGATCAACTAAAAGTAGAGAGGTTAGAAGGAACGTTAAATATTGGGATTACCCCTCAAAATGGTGGAGATTCGATTGAGGATTTCGCCGTTGCCCAACATCAACTAAATGTCCCTCAAAATACTGGGCAACCATCAAATGTATTCGAAAACGTGCGAAGTCAGATCCATCACTATTTAAACGGAGAATGTTATCAGGTGTTTAATAATATCGAACAACAAAATAATTACTTTCTAGATAATCATTATCGTCAATATATTGTTCAAGATATTTTAAGACAAATTGATTCGCGTATTCAGTACTATCTTAACCAGCTTAATCAAGATACTAACTTGAACGATACTGAACAACTTGAAATGTTGACAATTGATAAGGTCAAAGAAGATATTCATAAAACATATGATGAATTTATAAAACATTTACCACAGAGGGAGTCTGATTCGTAATATGAACTTTACAGTTGTAAATAAAAACGTAAATGTAGACAATGTCCGGATTATTGGTGTTTCTACCTCCTCTCTATTTCTAGTAGGAGATGCTGATACGATCACATTATCTTCAGCTTTCGATACACCGCCTGAATCCCTAATCGTTGGGCCTTTTGTTCCACTTAGTCCTGAATAAAAGGAGCTGGTTAGGTTGTTTAAGAGAACCTCTATTGTAAAAGATATTCATGTTCGAAGTGTATCAGCAAGTTCTATTTTTCTTATTGGTGATTCATCTCACATTACACCACGCTCTCGAGCTCTGGCTATCCAACGGCAGGCTGAGCTCTTTTATGGGCAAGAGGGCGACTTTAATCAATTCCCAGTATTCTACAAGCCAATTCCAAAACCATATACCGATGAACACGTTACATTTTCTAGATACAACATCTCCCCTTTTATCAAAGTTAATCACATTGATGTTCTAGGGGTGTCAGCTTCAAGCGTAATGCAAATTGGTTCAACTAAAACTTATAATGGTGAAGCTAGAGTCAAACATATAAGACAACTTTTTGGGACAAAAGAGTAACGTCCCTTAGGCCTGTGAATAAACTAAAGTAACGTAATTTTGATATGAAAAGGGTGTTCATATGCCTTCTATAGTTACTGGACCACTCAAAGTCAATTCAAATGACGGAGTTATGAACTTTGGTGATTCATTAAACATCTCTCCGAAAAGTACCTCTAAGTCTGTTTCTGGTTCGGGTGGTGGTATTTCTGGTGATTTTATCATTACAAATAATGGTTTTAACATCAATAATGTCGCTGATCCAGATTTAATTGATCAGAATCAAAGTGCAAATATTTAAATTAAAGCCAGTTTCCGTAAAGATTGTTGCAGTTTTCTCTCTAAGTGAAATGGGTCCGTATGCAACGAACATGCCGAGAGTGTTTAGCCCTCAACGCTACCTAATAAAAGATGAAGATCAGTCTCCTGAGACTGATCTTCATCTTTATTAGTTAATCTTGAAAAATAATCTTCTTTTGTTCTTGGCTCCAAACCAGCTTGGCTTGAAACGTTTGATCTCCTTTGACAAATCCCTCGATTTTTTCAGTCCCGCCCTCTTTTAAAAGCTGCTTCACATCCTTTTGTCTTATCTTTTTCTTTAGAATTGTCTTAGATACAGTAAAACGACAATGATTGGTTTTGTATTGACTACACCCATAAAATGTTCCTCTGTCTAAAACCGTACCTCCACAGCTTGGACACTTCCCTACAGAGCTCGGTCGTCGTTGGCCTTTTTTAAAGTCTTTTTTCATAGATGAAACATCAAAATTAGAAAAGTCCCAAGAGACAGCTTGGTTGCCAGCTTCCTGTAATAAATGTTCAACTAGTTTCTTCGTTTGCTCCATAAAGATTACCGGCGATGCTCCTCCTTTTCCTATCTCTCGGAGTCGTTGCTCCCACTTCGCTGTCATTTCAGCCGAAGTAAGAACACTTTCACCTAAAGCTGCAATTAGTAATTTACCTTTCTCAGTAGGGAAAACGATATTCTTCGTTACAGTCATGTACCCTCGATCTTTTAAAATGGTAATGATTCCAGCTCTTGTTGCTTCTGTACCCAAACCTTGTGATTCCATTAAGATTTTTTCTAATTCGACATCTTCAATCTGTTTACCAGCTGTTTTCATTACGTTAATAAGCTGCCCTTCTGTATAGCGTTTCGGCGGTTGGGTTACAGATTCTTTTACTAATACTTTTTGAACCGACCCTGCTTCTTTAACATTTAGTTCAGGTAGATAAACTTCATCTTTCTCTGCTTTTCTATCGTGATAGATAATTCGTCTCCACCCTTGCTTCTTAATCACTTTCCCCTTTGAATGAAAAGTGGCTCGTCCATCAACTAACGTTTCCACCTTTGTTGTATGGATGATGGAATCTTCTTCATGAGCAGCAAGTAGCGAACGGGCGATTAGTTCATAAATGCTTTTTTCATCTGCAGATAACTTATTTAAATCTGGAATCTGCTCTGTAGGGATGATAGCATAATGGTCCGTAACCTTTTTCTCATTAACATATCGTTGGTTTCCGATCAATGAAAGAATAGGAAGTGGAAAAAAAGAAGTAAATTCTGGTTTTGAAGATAAGGCTTTTAGTATAGTCGGGAATGTCTGTGCCTCACCTTTAGTAACAAACGCTGAATCGGTACGAGGATAAGAAATGAATCCTTTCACATAAAGCTTTTGAGCAATATCTAACGTTTTTTTCGGAGAATACTTTAGTTTTTGATTCGCAGCTGTTTGTAAACTAGAAAGAGTAAATAAGAAAGGTGGCTTATATTGTTTTTCATCCACTTTCACTTCACTAACAACGGCTGGCTTTCCTTTACAGAACGCAGCAATCTTAGTAGCCATATCACTTGATTCTAAACGTGTTTCCCCTTTTTTATGCCAAGTACCTTGATATTTTTTCCCTAACACGTCAAAATCTGCAATAACTTCCCAGAATGGTTCTGGCTTAAATGCTTCAATTTCATTTTCTCTTTTCACAATTAAGGCAAGTGTTGGAGTTTGTACACGACCTGTTGAAAAAACATCATTTAACCCTTTCTTCTGTAAATAAAGCGTATAAGCTCTAGAAGCATTCATACCTACAAGCCAATCTGCACAAGCTCTGCTTAAAGCCTCGAAATAAAGTGGCCTCGTTTCTTCTTCTGTTCTAAGGGTTTTAAATCCCTCTATAACTGCAGCTTCTGTTAACGAAGATAGCCATAATCGCTTTAATGGTTTATCAATTTGGCATTGCTTTAAGATGAGGCGAACAATTAATTCACCTTCTCTTCCAGCATCCCCTGCCATAATAATTTCATTAACAGCTGGATTGTTTACTAGTTGTTTAATAATCTGAAATTGCTTGGTTTTCCCTTTAGTTACTTGATGCTTGAATTGCTCAGGGA
The DNA here is from genome assembly GCF_000513135.1 of Halalkalibacter akibai JCM 9157. GTDB lineage: Bacteria > Bacillota > Bacilli > Bacillales > Bacillaceae_D > Halalkalibacter > Halalkalibacter akibai. Next base: position 54,792 of record NZ_BAUV01000018.1, on the reverse strand, counting down.
TTATTGGCAATGTTTCAAGCTTCCATGACTTCCATTTTGGATCATACATCTCTGGAGGAATTAGTTCACATAGATGACCAACAGCCCATGTGATAAAGGCACCATTGGGAAACTGCGATGTTTTTTTTATTTCTATGTAGCCGCTTCTTTTAATAGACTGGAAGGGTGCGGCTAACTTCGCTCCCTGATCAGGCTTCTCAGCAATAATGACTTTCATCCCTTTCCTCCTTTTTTCTTAAGAATTTTTTATCCTTCTATTATAACTCATTTATAAATAACTCTGGGAAAAATAACACATATAAGCAAATTAGTGTTACTATACAATAGAACTAAATTCTTCCGTTAATAAAGGAGAAAATTATGGCTACAATAAACAAATCTGTTCCATTATCTGCTTATACTCCCTTCACTAGAGCTGAGTGGGCGCAGCTATCTAAATCAACAACGACTATATTATCTGCCACAGAACGTGCTCAAATAGGAAGTATTGATGAAACGATTTCCGCAGATGAGGTTGCTGATATTTACTTACCTTTATCTCAGTTACTATATATGCATATGACTCAATCAGTTCAATTACATAAAAATGTGAATCAATTTCTACAGAAAAAAACGAAAAAGGTTCCATTTGTAATTGGAATTGCCGGTAGTGTCTCGGTAGGAAAAAGTACAACAGCTAGGCTTATCCAAGCACTTTGCTCACGTTGGCCGAATTCTCCAAAAGTAGATTTGATTACGACCGATGGCTTTTTATATCCTAATGCCACATTAGAAGAAAGAGGGCTGATGAAACGTAAAGGTTTTCCAGAAAGTTACGACATTGAACGATTAATTAAATTTTTATATGAATTAAAATCTGGTTGCGCTTACATTGAAGTGCCTTTGTATTCTCATTTAAGTTATGACATTTTAGATGATGAAGTTCAAAAAATTATCGAACCAGACGTTGTCATTGTTGAAGGAATTAATGTTTTACAAGTAAATAAAAGAAATAAACGAATCCCGCAAGTTTTCGTTTCAGACTTCTTTGATTTTTCTATATATGTTGATGCCGAAGAAGAAAATATCAAAAACTGGTACATCGAAAGATTCAAGCTGTTGCGCAATACGGCTTTCCAACAGCCAGAATCTTTTTTCCATCGCTACCGTCAACTTTCAGATTCGGAAGCTGATCATTTTGCTAAAGATATTTGGTCTACTATTAATGGAGTTAATTTGGAGAAGAATATTCGCCCAACTCGTCACAGAGCTGACCTCATCTTAAAAAAAGGCGCAGGACATCGAGTTGAAGAAGTTCACTTGAAGAAGACTTAAGAGGCTACTCACGTATACTTTGTTATTTTTTATTACTTATTTTAACAGGTCCGTCACATTGCGCTTAATTCACTTGATTTTCGAGCGGTGTTACCAAGCCCCCAAGACGTTCTAAGGCCTCAGAAAAAGGGATGTTCTCACCTTATTCTGGGGCTTTTAATCTGCTGAAAAAAACTTTTTATTTAAAACAAACGTACGAGTTAAGTACCTTCAGTCTTGTGATAATACCCTTTAAATAACTCAGTCATTCTTTCCAAAAATCGAAAGCACTTGTATTAACCACCGCACAAGGTTTGGTTCTTCTGATTCAACGTTTTTTTCATTTTGTATTGCTTCTGATTCTTCTAACGCCATCTTATACTTGTCTCCAACTTTTTTTAGCACCTTAGATGCAATAAGTTGATTAGCCTCATTTTTAATAGAGACTCTACCTGCATTACTAACTTCAATCAATACTTCGTCATCGTTCCTTGAGACATAATAGAAATCATTCTCTAATTCAAATTCAGCCCCATTATTTGAGGTAAACAAGCGATCTTTCGGTAGTTTGTTTGTTTGGAAATGTTCAAAACCATAATCAAGTAATGCTATTGTGTCAGAGTAAGCAAGTCTTGCAGTTGGTGCATTAAGTGTAACAACAATGTACTCTGTACCATCTCGTAAAGCGGTTGTAACGAGCGTAAAACCAGATTGACTGACATATCCGTTTTTCACCCCGGTTGCTCCTTCATAATCCCATAATAACCGATGATGATTATGAATAGTTGTTTCCCATCCTTCTCCAATCCACTCCATTTCCTTCGTCCCTACAATGTCCCGAAACAATTCATTGTTCATTGCATATTGAGTGATCTTGGCCATGTCGTAAGCAGTTGTTATATGTTCTTCCGAGAATAAGCCATGTGGATTTTCAAAGTTTGTGTTATGAACACCTATCTCTTTTTTGACAAATTCATTCATAACAGTAGCGAAGTTTTTCTCGTTTCCCGCAAGATGTTCAGCAATTGCTGTCCCTGCATCGTTGCCAGAGTTAATTAACAACCCTTGAACTAACTTCTTTAAATCAACTTTTTCATCTTCAAGCAGATAAACTCTTGTTCCCACAACTTTACGAGCATTTTCACTAACCGTTACAATATCATCTAAGTTTCCTTTTTCTATTGCTATAATTCCAGTAATTATTTTAGTAATACTAGCTGGGTACATTGGTTGGTTCATTTCTTTCTCAAAGAGAATTTGACCACTTTTCGCTTCCATAAGAATAGCAGTCTCACTATGGAGCGTTAAATGATCTGATGTTGCCTGTACATTCATGGCAGAATAAAAAAACAAGATGAAACTAGTGATAATAAATGTGCTTACTAGTCTTCGGATCTTCACAGATGTTCCCCCTATTATGTATGTTCCCATTCTTATTATAGCTGTTTTTTATTACATTGTAATAACATTCTTGTTACAGTTTTTCTAGTATTATTAACCATTTTCCCATCTAGATTGTTCAACGAATCTATTATTTTTTTAGATTTCCTCATATTTCGTTACATAACTGTAAAGAAGACGTACGGGACTTACTCCTACATAGAACAGTATCTCTCACCAACCTATACAGGAAAAAGTTGGACGCATTCTTCTCTCGATTTTTATGATAGTTTAGTAGAGTCATATCTTTCGAGGAGGATTTTATTTATGAAAAAATTACTTATTACTTTATGTGCAACAGCATCTTTACTTTTTATTGGTGCTACAGAAACAAATGCTCAATCAAAAACACACACGGTTGTGTCTGGTGACACTTTCTATAAATTAGGACAGCAATATGGTGTTTCAGCCATCGATATTCAAAAAGCTAATAATAAACGTTCATCAACTATTTTCGTTGGCGAAAGATTAGTGATTCCTGCTTCTATTTCTGCTGCTGAGAAAGATTTACTAGCACGCCTAGTTCGAGCTGAGGCAGAGGGCGAACCATATGCTGGTAAAGTCGCGGTTGCAACAGTCGTATTAAACCGTGTTGCTCATCGCGATTTTCCAAATTCAATTCGTGGTGTAATAAACGAAGTGGCACCATCCGGTCATTATGCCTTTTCACCTGTCCAAAATGGTCGAATTAACCGCGCTGCAGATTCGCAATCTATTCGAGCGGTTGAGGAAGCTTTAGCATTTCGTGGACAAGGTTCTGGTTCGCTTTACTTCTATAACCCTAGAATTGCCACTAATCATTGGATCGCAACTAGAACTCAGACAGTTCGAATTGGGAACCACGTGTTTGCAAAATAAACTTAATGATCTTAGGAATCTGTAAAAAAAGACCTATAGCTGCTTATCCATTTAAGCTGCTATAGGTCTTTTTATTATCGACTCATCATGTGTTCTTCATCTATGTAGAACTCACCCAATTTCAAAGCAACTTCCTCAAAACCAAAAGACCTAAATCTAAATGATTCGTACCATTTCTTAGCTATGCTCAAAATAAGATAAGGGCTACTCTCTCTTCTTCATAACTTCATGCAAACGCCTCAGGTTCGCTTTTCAATGTATCAAGTCTTAGTTCTAGAAATAACCTTGCATCATTTAACTTTCACATATACATAAAATCTCCTCATCCCTCTCTAAATTTTAACAACTCAAACTAGATTAAAGGAACTTTTGCGCATTTGCTAGAATACATAAAAGTAAGAATGAAAAAAAAGGTGTGATGACATTGACACGTATCTCACGTACATCAGGAACAAAAGCCCAGCGAATACAATCATCATACGTTAATAGAATGACCGAAGCCTCAGGTATTAATAAGATCGAGCAAATTCAGCGAATTGAAGAATTAAAAAATCCAACCGACCAACCTTCGGAAAATCAGTTACTTTCCTATGAAAGATATTATCAGAAGTTCACGGAGGTCAAACAAGAGTTCCATACATTTTATCAACATAATCAAGAATCAATAAATGCTTTAAAGAAACTGGAAAACAAGGAAGATACCATATTTTCTCAAATACAGGATTTTACACATAACTACAACAAGGCTTTACTAGCACTGAAAAATTATGATGCGCTAGTAGGATCAAATCAACAATCCGTTCTTCACCATTTATACTTAACTCACTCAGGTATTTTTCAAATTCTAGGTCTTTTAGAAAACAAAGATTATTCGCTTTCATTTCATTCAGAAGTTTTCTTAAACAACAGGAACAAATCTGACATGTCTTCAGAAGAATGGTTGTCGACAACAAAGGGAATGTTATTAGAGCAATTCAAGTCACTCACGATTGGCAATCATCGTTCAGATCGAACTGCATATGAACCAGACTTTGATTTTAAAGGTTTAATTATCGAAGAAGAAGGATAACGCTTCTTCTTCTTTTTCGTGCTTTTTGATACACTTGTAAGTAAATCTTGCAAAAGGGAGATTAATAATGGATGTAATTGTATCACATATGAATTTAGATTTTGATGGATTAGCGTGTTTGTTAGCTGCAAAAAAGCTCCATCCCTATGCTACAGTTGCCCTTACTGATAAACAACATCCGACTGTAAAATCGTTTCTTGGTATCTACCGTGATCAATTAGCTTTTTCCTCATATGAAAAGGTTGATTGGCATCAGGTACGAACGCTGATATTAGTTGATGTCGCTTCCATTGAGCGCACAGGAATACCTCAAACAGACCTTGTAGAAACGCTACATACAATCGTATATGATCATCATTCTCCTAAGGATGGTGATTTGAATTCAGGAGAACTTTATGTAGAAAAAGTTGGAGCCGCTATCACGCTCCTTACTGAAAACTTAATAAAACAGAACATCCCCATTAATCCTTTTGAGGCAACCTTATTTGGTTTAGGTGTCTACACAGATACTGGTAATTTCACTTATCCTAAAACAACCGATCGAGACCTTTTGATTGCCGCTGAATTAAGAAAAAGGCAAATGGATGTTACTTTAATTGATCGTTTTCAAGAACAAGTTTTATCTTCAGATGAAAAAAATTTACTTCAGCAGCTTATAACGACTGGAGAGGAACAGTGGATTAAGGGAACTTCCATCTTTCTCTCTTTCCTTGAGCAACCAACATATTTAGGTGGTTTGGCCACAATCACAAGAAAATTAATGGAATCAACAAGTGTGGATGCTGCCATTTCTATCGTGAAAATGAGAAGTACCATTTACGTCGTAGCAAGGGCAAATACTGAACGAGTCGATTTCCGACCTTTAATTGAAAAACTCGGTGGTGGCGGACATGCTCAAGCGGCTTCAGCTACTATAAAAAAACAAAAACTAAGTCAAATTGTCCCCATTATTCAAGATGCGCTAAGTGACATCATAAAAAAAGCATTAACCGCGGCTGATATTATGACTAGTCCTGTAAAATCAGTCTTGCCTGAGGAATCAATTGAATCTGTTTTTAAACAAATGTATCAATATGGACATACTGGATTTCCTGTTATTAACGAAGAAAACCAACTAGTCGGAGTGATTTCACGAAGAGATGTGGATAAAGCTACTCACCATGGTCTCGGGCATGCTCCTGTCAAAGGTTACATGTCTACACAATTAATTGTTCATAACAAAGGAGACTCTCTTGAAGAAGTGCAAGCTACCATGATGAAGTATAACATCGGTAGAATACCGATCCTTGACAATGAACAGGTTGTTGGGATTATATCGAGAACAGATGTGATTGAACAGCTACATAAGCAAACGAGCGAAACAGAAGAAAACCTAATCTCGACTATTCAAGAACAAGTTCCTGTAACTATATTTAAACTCCTACGAAGAATAGGAGATCTCGCTGATGAACAGAAAGTAAATGTTTATTTAATTGGGGGCATTGTAAGAGATTTTATATTGAAAAGACCGAACGAAGACATTGATATTGTTGTGGAAGGAGATGGCATTGCCTTTGCGCAGTTACTGAGTGCACAACTTGGCGGAAATGTGAAGTCTCATGAAAAGTTCGGAACAGCAACTTGGACTAACTTGGATGGTTTAAAATTAGACATCGTTACATGTCGAACCGAATATTATGACTCTCCTGCCTCTTTGCCCATCGTGCGCCCCTCTAATCTTAAAGAAGATTTAAGAAGAAGAGATTTCACGATTAATGCAATGGCACTTCAGTTAAATAAGAGCTACTTCGGTACGATTATTGATTTCTTTCAAGGACGTGAAGATATTAAGAAACAGCAAATCCGAATTCTTCACACGCTTAGTTTCATTGAAGACCCAACCCGAATCATTCGAGCCGTTCGTTTCTCTCTTCGGTTTAAATATGAACTATCGCCACAAACTTGGAGTCTTGCGGTTGATGCAAATTCGATGTTAAGACAGGTTAGCGCGACCCGCTTTTTACATGAATTAGAACTGTTAATAAAAGAAGGAACCATTGTTGCTGGAATTCAATTTCTTGAACAACTAGGGGTTTGGTCCTCACTGTTTGATGTAAAAGTCAATAATGAGATTATCTCAACTCTATACCAAACGGACACTGAAGATCCTTTTCACTATATCGTAGCATTGCTTTTTCCATCTAAGAATTGGAGAAAAGCTTCACTGCGATATGCGTTATCTGCTAAACAGCAATCACTGTTAAAGCAACTTGAAGCAATTGCAAAAATTGAAACAAATAGCGATTTATCCGTTGGAGAGTTACATAAACTGTTCTCCGTTTTTAATAAAGAAAATGTTGCCTTCTACGCTTTGTTGAGCGGTAATCGTTCTTTACAAAATTATGTTAATAAACTAAACCATATTAAACCCCTTCTAACAGGAAGTGATTTAATTGCTTTAGGGCTTGACCCAAGTCCTAAATTTTCGGAATTACTTCATCAGCTTTACTGTCTACAAATGGATGATCAAATAACAACTAAAGACGATGCGCTTGATTGGGTAAAAACTCTGCTATGATATGAAAAAGTGTTATCCCCCAAAAGGTGTGTTACACCTTTTAGGATAACACTTTCATACATTCTTTTACTCGCTCTTACTTATGCTATAATCCCATCTCTTTAGCTTTTTCCCTAAGCTCATTTCGAAACTTTGGATGAGCAATGCTAATCAGCGCCTCCGCTCTTTCACGAACGCTCTTACCTCTTAATTTAGCCACTCCGAATTCCGTTACAACATAGTCGACATCATTTTTCGAGGTTGATATAACGGAACCTTTCGCAAGCGATGGGACAATCTTTGAAATGGTACCTCCTTTAGCCGTCGAATGTAAACAAATGATTCCTTTACCATTTGCAGACATTCTTGCACCAATTCCAAAGTCTCCTTGTCCACCAGTAGAAGAGTAAAACCGTCCCCCTATTGATTCAGAATTACATTGTCCTAAGAAATCTATTTCAATCGTTGCATTTATCGTAACTAATTGATCTATATTACTTATTAAACAGCTGTTATTCGTTTGATCTACTGGATACATATGAACTTGATCGTTGTTATGAATGAAATCATATAATCTGTTAGAGCCAAAAGCAAAAGTAGCAGTCATGCTTCCAGGGTGTAGGGGATTTTTGGAGTTCGTTACAGCACCTGCTTCTACTAAGTCTACAACTTTATCAGGAATCATCTCAGTGAAAATTGTTAGATCTCGGTGATTAGTTAAGAAATTCATAATCGCATTCGGTATAGAACCAAACCCAATCTGAAGGACATCCCCATTTGAGATCATCTCTGCAACCTTTTTTCCAATAATTTCATCTTCCTCTCGTAGAGGTATCGCAGGAGTTTCTGGCAATGGTTGATCGTGTTCAAACAATGCGTCAACCTTTGAGACATGTATTTTATTTTCACCTAAAGTAAACGGCATGTAATTGTTTACTTCCAGAATTATTTTTTTGGCATAAGGTAATAATGGGGAAATATAATCACAATTTGTTCCAAGTGAGAAATAACCATCCTCATTCATGGGGGACACGGTTGCCATGATCACCAGTTGATCGGAAATTTCTTTTAATATGGCTGGTAAATCTGAAAAATGGTTGGGCAATAAATCAATTTCTTTATCATAAAAAGCTCTACGCTCATCTTTATTTAGGAACATTGATATAATTTTTAATTTTTCAGGTGCAATTGAAATGACCGGATGTAAAGAAAGCATTTGGAATAAACGATTTCCTTCTAACCCTTGATGCATAGGTAATGCACTTAAAAGTGTAGCTGGTTCTCCAACAGCAAGTGGAACGATGATATCTTCATTAGGTCCAATGACTGAGATTGCTTTTAATGCAGTTGTAGCTTGTTTTTCTATATATATTTGTTGATAATTCATACCATTCCTCCTATCCATTGTTTCATTTATTTTTCCATTCATGAAAACAATCTCTCCAAGCAATAATATTACTATGAATATAAAACGTTACCACGTATTATTTGTTAAATATAATGTTTTACACGTCATCATCATCCTATGTTAGAGCGGGAACGTAAGGAGGGCTCCATATGTCTACCCGAAAACATCGAAGAAGCAGAGGAAAAAGAAGGAACATATTTATTATATTTTTGGTTACGACATTATTACTTTTACTAGGAATAGGTTCTTTTTCATTTTTTCAATATGAAGAGGGAAAATCACTTTCACAACAAGAAATGAACTTATTTACTCAAAATAAAACTACGACTAAAAAACAATCGTTTGAAAAAAAGAATACGATTTCTAAAGAACCCGAAAATCATGAGCCTGTCAATATTCTGTTAATAGGCACCGACAAATCAAATGGTGGTTTAGCTAGAACAGATACAATTATGATTGCTCAATACAATCCTTTGAATGGTGAAAGTAAAATTGCATCTATTATGAGGGATAGTTATGTTGAGATACCTGGACGCTCAAACAATAAAATTAATGCCGCATTTGCGTTTGGCGGAGTAGAATTACTTCAAGAAACGATTCAACATAACTTCGACATAGACATACATTACTATGCAATTGTTGATTTTGGAGGCTTTGTTCAACTTGTTGATACGATTGCTCCCAATGGTCTTCCAATTAAAATAGAAAATCGTATGTATGATCCAAGTAATGCTATTGATTTTCTGCCGGGTCAACATTTTCTTGATGGGGATGAAACGCTTAATTATGTTCGCTTCCGAAAAGATCATGAAAACGACTTTGGCCGTGTCCGTAGACAGCAAGAAGTCATTTCAGCATTAAAAAATGAACTATTTACTGTTTCTGGCCTAGTAAAGTTGCCAAAATTAATTGGGATGGTTGAACCTCAAATTGAAACAAATATTAGAAAGACCAAAATGTTAAGTTTGAGTCATGACGTCATGCTTAACCCGATTACAGACATTAAAACACTCCGAATCCCAACAGATGATGGATTTGAGGACGCTTATTTTCCTCATGCCGGATCTGTTTTAAAACTTGATTTACCAAAGAATGCTTTGGAAATTAATAATTTCTTCGCAAATGAGAATGACGAAGAGACGAATCCTACTTGATTCGTCTCTTCTTTGAATTAAAAAAGGGAATCCCAAAGTCTTTATTTTAGACCTATTAGGATGTCCCCCTTAATTACTCACTACTTATTAACTTGTAAATTGCTTAAATACAAGAGTAGCATTATGACCACCAAACCCAAGAGAATTACTTACCGCTGCTCTCACTGTTTGTTTACGTGCTTTATTAGGCACATAATCAAGGTCACAATCAGGATCTGGTGTCTCATAATTAATAGTAGGAGGAATAATTCCTTCTTGGATTGCTTTAATGGAGAGAATAGCCTCTACAGCTCCTGCTGCTCCTAACAAGTGACCTGTCATTGATTTAGTCGAACTGACAGCCATTTTATAAGCATGTTCACCAAATACAGTCTTTGCCGCCATCGTTTCAAACTTATCATTATAAGGAGTACTTGTACCATGTGCATTCAAGTAATCAATATCTGATGGTGTTAAACCAGCATCATCAATAGCTTGTTTCATTGCTCTAGCTCCACCCTCACCTTCAGGAGCTGGTGCTGTCACATGATGAGCATCCCCTGTTGCACCGTAGCCAACAATCTCAGCGTAAATCGTAGCTCCACGTTTTTCAGCAGACTCCAAACTTTCAAGGATTAAAATACCGGCACCTTCACCCATGACAAAACCATCACGGTTCGCATCAAACGGTCTTGATGCTGTATTAGGATCCTCACTTGTTGAAACAGCTTTCGCTGAACAGAAACCAGCTACTGCCATATTCGTGATTGGAGCTTCTGAACCACCAGTTATCATAATGTCCGCATCACCGCGCTGAATAACTTTAAAAGCATCCCCAATTGAATTTGTGCCAGAAGCACAGGCTGTTACGGAACATGAGTTAATCCCTTTTGCTCCTGTTATAATTGAAACTTGCCCGGAAGCCATGTCTGGTATCATCATTGGAACAAAAAACGGACTAACACGACGGTGACCTTTTTCTAAGAAGTTACGGAAGTTTTGTTCATACGTTTCCATACCACCGATTCCTGAACCAATCCATACTCCAACTCTAGGAGCGATATCTTCAGTAATTTCCAGGTTTGCATCTTTTACTGCCATAAGTGATGCTGCAACTGCAAATTGAGTAAAGCGATCCATTTTCCTCGCTTCTTTTTTATCCATAAACGTGCCTGGATCAAAGTCACGAATTTCTGCAGCAACTTTCATTGGAAATTCTTCTGCAGCAACTCTTGTTAATGGACCTACTCCCGATTTACCTTCAATTGCATTCTGCCAGGTTGTTGCCACATCAAGACCTAAAGGAGTTACAGCTCCCATTCCTGTTATTACGACTCGTCTTTTTTCCACGAATGTTCTCTCCTTTTTCAGTAAATTCCATTTTTTATTTGATTATAGATTACCTACCCCATCTGATTGCTACAGAACCCCATACAAGTCCTGCACCAAAACCAACTAATACAAGGACATCTCCATCTTTAATTTTCCCTTCATTCAACTCGTCAACCATGGCCATAGGAATTGAAGCCGAAGATGTATTTCCGTATTTATGAACCGTTTTAGACATCTTTTCCTGAGGTAAATTTAATCGTTCTCGGGCTGCTTCCATTATTCTAATGTTGGCCTGGTGAGGAACAAGGAAGTCACAATCCTCTTTTGTTAACCCAGCTTTTTCTAGGACAGCTAATGAAGATTCGCCCATTTGACGCACCGCAAATTTAAATACTTCACGGCCATTCATTTCCAAATAAGGACCTTTTTGATTTATGTGCATAGCACCCGCACCATCTGCTCCTAACTCAAAAGCAAGAATTCCCTTGTCTTCAGAAACTGGTCCTACAACAGCTGCCCCTGCCCCGTCGCCAAATAGCACGGCTGTATTGCGATCTTCAAAATTTGTGATCTTTGATAACTTCTCCACTCCAACAACAAGCACATTCTTATATGCTCCATTTTCGATAAACTGTTGCGCTGTTGCTAGTCCATAAATGAAACCCGCGCAGGCTGCACTTATATCCATCGCAGCTGCTTTATTAGCTCCTAAACGGTGTTGAATTAAAGTAGAAACAGTCGGAAACGGCATGTCTGGAGTTACAGTCGCAACTAAAATTAGGTCAATTTCATCAGCGGTTAAGTCTGCTTGCTTTAATGCTTTCTCAGCAGCAATAAACGCCATGTCAGAACTGTCGACCTCTTTAGGCGCAAAACGTCTTTCCTCAATTCCCGTTCTAGATCTGATCCATTCATCGTTTGTATCTAATTTTTTTTCGAAATCAACGTTTGTAACAAGCTCTTCTCCTATATAACTACCCATACCGATTATCCCGGCTTTTGTCATTGTTCATTCCCCTTTCGCGCTAAAACACGAGTGTTTGGGCGTAATTAGTACCTGATACTAATTTTAACTCAAGAAGTGTAATCTGTCTAGATTTACCGCTTAAATAGGCTTTAGTCTTTACACCACGAGATTGAACTACCCATACAATACTAGAGAGAAACAGTAAGGAGGAAATGATATGAGTGAAGAACAAAAACCTCAACCACAGAGTGATTTTTTCTCAGATTTAATGTTCGGAAGACCACCTATGCCTCCAGAACAAAATCAAAGCCCGACTGAGAATGAGCCAACTGATAGTGGAGCAGAACAGCCACAACCTGATAACAATGCTTCAGAGCAAAACAAACAACCAGATCAATTAGAAAGTATTTTTGCACTGGTTGACTCGCTTGGACCTGTTATTGCTAAGTTAGGCCCATTGGCTACAGCTATTTCTTCCTATTTTAATCAAGATAAAAAATCTGAGAAGAACGAAAAGAACGCTAACGAGTAATGTTAGCGTTTTTTTCATCTATCAGTGGTTATCTTTTTGTAATTCTTCCATTAGATCAGTGAAAAAACCATCTAGTTGATTTTTAAGCTTTGTTTCTTCTTCTGTTTTAGGGGTCATTTCTTTTACTTCACTGTAAGTTTGTAAAAATCCCTCTAAATCCCCTGTTCTAATCTGAGCTAAACTATAAGAGGAAAAAAGACGAATATGAGGTGCTTGGCTTTGTCTCATTAACTCAACGAACGGTTGCAATTTCTTTATTGCAGCGTGATCCTGTTTCTCTTGAACCAGCTGTAAGCCTTCTTTCATTTCCTGAGCAAAGACTTTTAATTTCTCCGTTTTCTCCATTTCATCTCCTCCTAAAAATACTATGAGTCCCTTAGCTTGTTAAGCTTGTTTCAGAGAGTCACATTCATAATAAAAGCTCGTTCCGACTTTTATTTGTCAGGCGAGCTCATTTCTTTAAGACTTAATTTGTTTGTTCTGCTGCTTGCTCTTTTCCTAATTCATAAGCCTCGTTCATAACATTTAATAAAAGCTCAAGCATAGGTTGAAGATCTTCCATGTTTAATTCAATTCCTTTGTCATCAAGGAATTTCTTTCCGTCTGGAAGATGTTTCATTGCAATTTGCATAAATTTCATGTTCATCTCAGGATTATTCACGTTTATCCACCTCGTTATCTGATCTTCTTCATAACCATACTATGTCATGAAACGTAAAGCAAGTAAGTTACATAATCGGTTCCGTTGGTAACTCGCCTGTTTCTATGTATGTTTGTACGGCTTGTTCAAATTTCATTCTAAGGTCGTCTGGCACCTTTGAACTAAATTCTCCTAATGAAATAACACCATCTTCAAAGTCAAAGCTTAAATTTCCCGTAGTAAGTTCATTTTGATAAAATTGAGTAGCTATTAGTTCATATAAATAATCAACATGTTGAACCGTACTTGTTAGAACAGTAGATTCTCCTAAATCAGATTGATCTCCAACAAATCCAATTGCATATAAACCTTCACTTCTTGCTTCTTCTATCACTTGAACATGATAACCATCTCCAGCAGGATAGAAGACATCTACTCCTTGTTTCTTTAATTTATCAAAATAACTTAGTGCTAATTCACTATCATACCAATCTTCCACATAGGAGACGTGAGTATTAATGTTTTCCCCGTAAAGAGCAGCTCCAGCTTGGTATCCTTCTATTTCAGGCTGCCAAGGAAAAGCGGCAATTGCTCCTATTTCTCCAGTTTCACTCATCGCAGCTGCATCATCCCCGCAAAATAACCCATTGCATAGCTTTCAAATTGAAGACTTGTGACGTTTTCTCCTGCTACCTCCCCATTAAAGCAAACAAAATGTACATCAGGATATACAGGCGCTATTTCTGTAAACAGTTCAGCATAAAAGTGACCATGTCCAAAAATTAGCTTTACATCGTCATCAACGAATTCTTCAATTGCCTTTTTCACCTTTGGTTCCGTATTCATATCTTCTTTGAACGTTACTTCTACGTTTAAATTCGAATGAATATTTAATAGTCCTTGGTAACCTTTGCTGTTCCAACCTTGGTCATCAATAGTATCCTCTATTAACAAACCTACTCTGCTAGCAGAATTTAAGCTGGCATTGGCACACCCAATTAAAATTAAAATTGGTAAACACAATAGTAATAAACGCTGATTAAACATGTTGACACTCTCCCTATCTGTTTGCACCTATGTATTATAAAACATTTTTTTATGAAAATTAGATTTTTTTTTGATGTTTTTCAGATATTATTGTTCTATTATTCGTTAATCGTATGTTCATTTCCTTTATAACTTGCTTTTTGAAACCAACTTGTAATAAGATTGTAATCTTTATTGAAAGAAGGTGAAACATCAGCGCAACACTGATATAATGAACCGAGACAAACTGTAGGAAAAAGTGAGGAACCCTATGATGAATTATAAACAAGCTGTTGAATCGCGTCGTACTTTTGCGATTATCTCCCATCCAGATGCCGGAAAGACGACATTAACCGAGAAGCTCTTGCTTTTTGGTGGTGCTATCCGCGAAGCAGGATCTGTAAAAGGGAAGAAAACATCCAAACATGCAATGAGTGATTGGATGGAAATTGAAAAACAACGTGGAATCTCCGTAACGAGTTCAGTTTTAGAATTTCAATACGATGGTTACCATATAAATATTCTTGATACACCTGGACATGAAGACTTTAGTGAAGACACGTATCGAACATTAACAGCAGCTGACTCTGCAACGATGTTAATAGATGCAGCTAAAGGGGTCGAGGCACAAACAAAAAAATTATTTAAAGTTTGTAAGATGAGAGGAATTCCCATCTTTACCTTCATGAATAAATTAGACCGTCAAGGTAGAGATCCCTTTGAATTAATGGAAGAACTCGAGAACTTATTAGGTATTAGGTCATATCCAATGGGGTGGCCAATTGGAATGGGGCAATCTTTCTCTGGTGTATATGATCGACATAACAAAAGACTGGAGTTATATAATCCCGAGAATCCAAAAGAGATTGACATTATTCAATTAGAAGGACCGGATGATCCTAAACTTGATGAAGCAATTGGCGATGCAGGCTTAGTAACTCAATTCCGCGAAGAACTCGAATTACTAGATGTAGCTGGCGATGAATTTGATCCGAAATTAATTGCAAACGGAGAACTAACACCTATTTTCTTCGGTAGTGCCATTTCAAGTTTTGGCGTTCAAACGTTTTTAGAGCATTTTCTGAAACTTTCACCTTCACCAACACCACGTGAAAGTTCAAATGGCATCATTGAGCCACTAACACATGATGGTTTTTCAGGCTTCATTTTTAAAATTCAAGCAAATATGAATCCAGCTCATCGTGATCGTATCGCTTTCCTACGCATCACTTCAGGGAAGTTTCAACGTGGGATGTCTGTGAAGCACGTTCGAGTAGGTAAGAACTTAAAGCTTTCACAGCCAACACAATTTTTAGCACAAAGTCGCAGTATCATTGATGAAGCCTATGCAGGTGACATTATCGGTTTATTTGATCCAGGTACTTTTAGAATTGGGGATACACTGGTTGAAGGGGAAGCTTTTGAATTTGATGAAATGCCTCATTTTTCACCAGAATTCTTCAGTTCGATTACGGTCAAAGAAGCTCTGAAGCATAAATCGTTTGAAAAAGGACTACAACAGTTAACCGAAGAAGGGGCTATTCAGCTCTTTAAAACGTATAACCGTTTTTCAGAACAACAAATTGTTGGAGTAGTGGGAGTCTTGCAGTTTGAAGTGTTGGAGTATAGATTAAAGCATGAATACCACGTCGATATTCAACTAGAACGTCTTCCATTTTCATTTGCTCGTTGGGTTTCAGGTCCTACAGAAGCGATGGACGCATTTAAGAAATCTCAACGCAATTTAGCAACTGATCGCGATGGCCGGATCGTTGTTTTATTTGAAAACGAGTTTCAGATGAGAACTGCTATTGAGAAATATCCTGACATGAAGTTTTATGAGAATTCATTTATTCGTGAGAACTAATCAAAAATATAAAGGGTTATTCCAAAGGTCCGTATATAACCTTTGGAATAACCCTTTTCTTGTATCTTTCACTCAAACTGCTCCCATTCCGTTTGAAAATCTTCTATCCTAATTTTCTACGGTAGAGTATTTCTGCCGCTCCACCAAGAATAAGTGCTATAATCACGCTTATCCCTTCGCTAAGGTCTAATAATCCTTGCAAAAAAATATAAGCAATTATCGTCACTATGGCAAATATTAAGATTCCAACAACTGCCTGCTTACTTTTCACTTAGTCACACCCATTCACAAGCTTCTTTGTTGTTGCCATTGTTTCACATGTTCCCTTTGTTTGGCAAGACCTTTTTCTAATGAAACTTGTGGCACAAATCCTAAGATATTCCTTGTTTTATCGGGACTTAAAAAAGACTTGATTGGACTTTTGGGAACTAATTCGCTACATTCTAACAAATCTAGCCCTTTAAACCAAGACAACTCTTCACCAGTAGCTAGATGAAAAATTTCATTCGCTATATTTTTTGTTGCGACAAGATAAAAAGCTTCAACACAATCTTCAACATACATTACATCTATAGTCGAACGATCTTTACCTGGATTCGGTTCATTAGTCAAAATTTGTTGGTAGGTCATGTCGCTTCTCTGCCACGGACCATACACAGTAGGTAATCGTACAATGTTATAAACAATATTTCTCTTCACACAATCTTGTTGAATGAGTCGTTCACTAGCTAATTTTGTAATTCCGTATGGAGTTGTCGGATTACTAGGAGTTCTTTCAGTAATGGTTCCAGGTCTTTCACCGTAAACCTCAACAGTAGAAGAATAAATTAATTTAGCCTTAGGTGGAATGGACTCCACTATCTTTTTAGTAATTTCAACGTTATTTTCAATTACCTTTTGAAGTTTTTTCCACTTACTGTCATTTGATGTAGAGGCAGCTAAATGATAGACAACGTCTACTCCTTTTAACACTTTAGAGAAATTGACTCGTTCTAAATTCTCGTCTATTAGTGTTACTAAATCATTCCTCCCTATTCTTAACCATTTTTCCTCTTGTTCTTCTCTTTTCTCATCGGAAATTTGATCTATGATCACGACTTGTATTCCCTCTGCTAAGAGCCTCTCCACTAAATGAAATCCTATAAATCCTAATCCTCCGGTAACGACAACTTTTTCCATAAGCATCTCCTTTCTACCGTAATGCATCTTAGTATGTAAGGAGCCAATCCTTTAGTAGCAAAGAAATGGCTATAGGGCGAGTTCGTATCTTTTATAAAATGGTAATGAAGATTGCGCTGCTTGAGAGAACGATTTATCATTTCCGTGAATTCGTAAATTGACAAGAATCTGCTTATCGGCTAATTTTTGTTGAAAGGGTCGACTATGCTTTTGCAAAGGAAAACGTCTCTCTAACATATGACAATGTATAGACAACGGTGGGACATCATCAGTTGTCATTTCTGGTGTAATCTCTTTCATTTTATGGATATCTATTTTATTGTGGTCTTCTCCGTATGATTCAGCAACTTCTCTTAAGAACCGTTTAAAATACAGTTTATTCTCTTTCTCTTGTATATAGAACTCTTTTAGTGAAAAACATGGATTTATAAAATAACACGATCTTATTCGATCAGAAAGACTGTTCATCCATCTAATCGCTAATAGAGCACCCGCTCCTTCGGCAAATAAATGCACCTTCTTATTTAAGATTTCTTGTTTGATAACGATATGATATAGTTGTTCCAATAACCGAAATGCCTTTGGGCTCCCCCAGTGACGATCAAATAAAGATGAGGCGATAACAGTATAACCCCTGTTTAACAAGCTTTTTAAAAACATATGTTTCTCCGGATGTTGTTCCCAGTCGCTTGTATCTCCTTCAACTAACATTGCATTATCTCCAAGTAAAAAAACAGCAAAACCATTTGGACGTTCTGGAAGATAAATGACGTTCCACTGTTCTTCTATGCGAATAAATCTTGCATGTACCATTGCTTTACGCCTCTCCCATCCTTGGTGTTTTCTACGTACATAACTACTTTATCTTTATTACGTTATGCAACAAATTAAAAAATGGAAGTAAAATCCCCCGATAAAATTCATATATTTAGAACGTAAAAAAACTCTCCAACGCTTATTAAATAAGAATTGGAGAGTCGGAGCTCTTATAGACCAGCTTTTGGTTTTGGTTTGTATGTCCATTTACGATTATGATTTTGAGTATCAGGGAAAGTATCTCCTGCATGCATTTTTAATGACTTCGGATCCTGAACCATGTCACCCGTTTCACCAATTTCTACATAAATTCCGTTATTTGGTGCTTTTTGACCTGGTTCAAACATACGACTTTGACCCATATGAATCCCTCCTTCCATGATTAGATTGCCCATCTAGCTTCTAATCATGAACGACGAGATCATTTATTTGCTTAATAAAGCGAGTAAAATAGCTTTTTGAGCATGTAAACGATTTTCAGCTTGGTCATAAACGGCAGAATGGTGACCATCAATCACCTCAGCTGTTACTTCTTCGCCTCGGTGCGCTGGCAAACAATGTAGGAAGATAAAATCACTCTTTGCTGACTTAACTAATTCCTCATTAACTTGAAATTGGCTAAACTGCTTTAAACGTTCTTCTTGTTCTTGCTCATATCCCATACTTGCCCAAACGTCTGTGTAAATGATATCAGCATCTTTTACAGCTTCTATAGGATCAGTGGTCTGTATTAGGGTTGCTCCTGTTTCTTCTGCAGCTTTTTGCGCTTTATCAAAAATAGATTCATTTACCTCGTAACCTGCCGGTGTAGCAATACTCACGTCCATCCCAACTTTAGCTCCTGCTGCAAGGAGGGAATGCGCCACATTATTTCCATCACCAATATAAGCAAGCTTTAACCCTTTTAAAGCACCTTTGTGTTCAACAATTGTCAGTAAATCAGCCATTGCTTGACAAGGATGATAGTTGTCTGTTAATGCATTAATAACTGGTACAGAAGCGTATTCAGCTAATTCTTCCACTAATTCATGTGAATTAGTACGAATCATTATAGCGTCCACATATCTAGATAAAACATTTGCCGTATCAATAACCGGTCCCCACGGCCAATTTGCATGTCTCTAGGACTTAAAAATAAAGCATGACCTCCTAACTGAGTCATTCCAACCTCAAAGGAAACACGAGTCCTAGTGGACGCATTCTCAAAGATCATTCCTAGCGATTGACCTTTTAATGTATCAGCATAAGCTGATTTATTCTTTTTAATCTCAAGTGCACTTTCTAACAACTTTGTTATTTCAGCTGGCGTATAGTCAAGAAGGGTTAAGAAGTCCCTACCAGTAAAAGTTTGATCTTTTGCTATTACTGTTGCTTTCACATTGTCACGTCCTTTAGTTAATAAATTCCTTTTCTTTTGTCCACCAATCCTGAATCGCTTGATACTTTACATCTTGCACGGTTAATGCTTTTAACATCACTTGTAAAGTTGAAAGTTCTGATATAACTGAACAGCGCTGTCTTAACGCTTCTTGTCTTTTTTCAGTACCATTTTTAGTCCCGAGCTTAGGCAAACTAATTAAAGCAATTGCTTTATCATCCTCGATCCACTTATCAAAGTTATTCGATTCTAATTGGAAGCCAAGTTCTTCCAACTGCTTAGCAAACGGTTCAAATGAAGCAAGATGATCTTGATCAACATCAACGTAAATAGATCCGGTCTTTTCAGTAAAGAATTTAGGTTTTGATTGCTGTGACCAGACAAATGCTTTTAAAAACGCCTCATCTAAATTAGCGCCCATTGTCATAAGCTCTCCGGTCGATTTCATCTCCGCCTCAAGAATTGGATCAAGTCCAGCAAGTTTCTGATAAGAAAAAACAGGTGCTTTCACCGTGTAGAAATTTGGTTCAGGTAAAATAATAGTAGTAAGTTTAAGTTCCTTCAACGTCGAACCTAAAAGCAATTGAACGGTATAGTCAATTAAAGATAGATTAGAAATTTTGCTTAAAATAGGCACTGTTCTTGAAGCTCGTGGATTAATTTCAATGACATATAACTGATTTTCGAATAAAACAAATTGGATATTGAATATCCCTTTAAAGTCCATTCCTTTAGCGATTTTTTCTGTGTAAGAATAAACAAGTTCTTTTACCTTTTTCGAAATCGTATAAGGCGGTGTCACAGCTATACTATCACCTGAATGTACACCTGCGCGCTCAACATGTTCAAACATACCTGCGATACATACTGCACGACCATCCGTTAAAGCATCTACTTCCAACTCAATACCCGGATAATAGGCATCAATTAATATTGGATATGATATGCTTTGTTCTTTATCTTCCAAGTAAGAAACAAACTCACTTTCTGATTGGAAAAGAACCATTCCTTGACCTCCGATAACATAAGAAGGACGAATTAACACAGGGTAACCAATTTCAGTCGCCTTTAGGAGAGCATCTTGCTCATTCTCTGCGGTAACTCCAGGAATATGTGGTACTTCAACTTGTTTCATGAACGAATAGAAACGTCCACGATCTTCTAATTGATCAATGGTATCTTGATTTGTACCGTATAGCTTCACACCTGCTTTTTCTAATCCTTCAACAAGCGAGATTGCTGTCTGACCTCCAAGTTGAACAATGACTCCTTCAACCTGTTCCAAGTCAATGACATTTAACACATCCTCAACTGTTAATGGTTCAAAATATAAGCGATCTGCTGTTGCATAATCAGTACTTACGGTTTCCGGGTTATTATTCATCATTATCGCTTCATAGCCAAGGCGATGAAGACTTTGAATGCCTTGTACCGAACAATAATCAAATTCAATTCCTTGCCCAATTCTGATTGGTCCTGAACCCAATAATAAAATTTTCTTTTTCCCTGATTGAGGGATCGTATCATGTTCACCTGACCAACTAGAGTAAAAATAAGCCGTCGATGCCGTGAACTCTCCCGCACAAGTGTCAACCATTTTATACGAAGGAACGATCTCAAGAGACTTTCTCTTTTCCCTAAGATTACTTTCCTCAATGCCCCAAGCACGGGCAAGCCATTCATCTGAAAATCCTGATTTCTTACAAAGAGATAGAAAATCTTGAGTGACTTCCTCAATACTCGTTGCTTTTATCTCTTTCTCTAAAGCAATTAATCGTTCAAACGATTGAAGGAAAAATTCTGTTATCCCTGTTGTTTCATGCAACTCTGTTCTCGTAGCGCCTCTTCTCATTAGTTCAAGCAAAACAAAGAAGCGACGGTCATCCGCATTCTTAACAAGATCCCATAGTTGTTCAGTCGTTTTGTTAGTAATCGCTGGCAAAGACAATCCATCTGTTTTTAACTCAAGAGATCGCACAGCCTTTTGAATACCAGCTTCTAAATTTCGTTCAATCGCCATAACTTCCCCAGTTGCTTTCATTTGAGTACCAAGTTTTCGTTCAGCATGAACAAATTTATCAAAAGGCCAACGTGGAAATTTCACTACTACATAATCAAGAGCCGGTTCGAAACTAGCATAAGTATGACCTGTTACAGGATTAATTAATTCGTGTAAGTTATAACCAATGCTTACTTTTGCAGCCATTCTAGCAATTGGATAGCCAGTTGCTTTTGAGGCCAATGCCGACGACCGGCTTACTCGTGGATTCACTTCAATTAAATAATACTGCTTACTATTCGGATCTAATGCAAATTGGATATTACAGCCACCAACAATTCCGAGGGCTCGAATAATTTTAACCGAACAGGTTCTTAACATTTGGTATTCAACATCCGTTAACGTTTGAGATGGAGCTACAACAATGGAATCTCCGGTGTGAATACCAACAGGATCAATGTTCTCCATATTACAAATTGTGATACAAGTATCATTGCTGTCGCGCATCACTTCATACTCAATTTCCTTGAATCCAGCAATGCTTTTCTCTATTAAGCACTGACTAATTGGACTTAGAGAGAGTCCAGCTTTTATAATATGATTTAGCTCATTCTCGTTTGAAGCAATTCCACCACCAGCTCCTCCAAGAGTATAAGCTGGTCGAACGATGATCGGATATCCTACCTGCTCAGCAAACTTTAGGGCAGCTTCTTTTGTCGTGACAATATCACTTTCTGGTACGGGTTCATTCAATTCTAGCATCAAGGCACGAAATTCTTCTCTATCTTCACCTTTTTTAATGGACTCGATTGGCGTACCGAGTAGATGAACATCATATTTCTTTAAGATGCCATGATCATGGAGCTCCATCGCTAAATTTAAACCAGTTTGACCACCTAGTGTTGCGAGAATTCCATCAGGCTGTTCTTTCTGAATTATGGCTTCTACACTTTCAATCGTTAAAGGTTCAAAGTAAACACGATCTGCACATGACTCATCTGTCATTACTGTTGCAGGGTTGTTATTAATTAAAATAACTTCTATTCCTTCTTCTTTTAAAGCTAAACAAGCTTGAGTTCCTGCATAATCAAATTCTGCTGCTTGCCCGATGACGATTGGTCCTGAACCAATAACGAGGACTTTTTTTAGATCTTGTTGTTTAGGCATACGCTTTCTCTCTCCCTTTATTTCCTAGCATTTCTATGAATGTATAGAAGAGTTGTTCACTGTCAGACGGTCCTGGATGAGCTTCTGGGTGAAATTGAACGGTAAATACCGGATACTCTTTATGCATTAAACCTTCAATGGAACGATCATTGATATTCACAAACTTTGCTTCAAACCCTGTGTCCTTAAGTGACTGCTCGTTGACTACATAACTATGGTTTTGCGAAGTCATATACACTTTATTAGTGGATAGATCCATCACTGGTTGATTAGCGCCACGGTGACCAAATGTTAGCTTTTCCGTATCCGCTCCGAAAGCTAGTGCTAACAGTTGGTGCCCTAAACAAATTCCCATTGTTGGAAACGTTTCAGCTACTTTTTTTATCGTTGGCAGTAAATATTCCAATTGCTTTGGATTTCCTGGACCATTAGAATATAGAATTCCGTCTGGCTGAAGTTGTTCGATTTGTTCAAACGTCGTATCATACGGAACGACCGTTACTTTATTTCCTAATTTTAACAAAGAATCTAAAATTGACTTTTTATAGCCAAAGTCCATCATCACCACGTGGTGCTCTCCTGAACCGTGAGTTTCAATTGAAGAACTCGATACCATTGGTACTACTTCTTGTTGCCCAAGTGGAAGATAATGATCAAATGATAGATTGCTAGGATCAGTTGTGATGATCGCACGCATATCGCCCTGTTCTCGTATCCTTTTGACAATTGCTCTTGTATCCACCCCTGAGATAAGTGGAATAGATTGTTTTTCGCAATATGATAAGAGCGAAGAACAAGATTCATAGTGGAAGCCTTCATTAGATAACTCACTCACTACAAGAGCATTGACATGCGGAATGATGCTTTCAAAGTCCGAATCATTCACCCCGTAGTTCCCAATTAGTGGATACGTGAACACGACCATTTGCCCTTTAAATGACGGATCACTCAACACTTCTTGATACCCTGACATCCCAGTAAAAAACACAATCTCACCATAGACCTCAGTGCTCTTACTGTGTAACGTTCCCTCAAAAACTTCTCCTGTTTCTAATACTACGTATCCTTTCAACTGTATCCCTCCACCCATTTAACGAATACTTATACTAGCCATCTAATTTTTATACAATTGTTCTTTTGAAAAAACACTACAATCTTTTCGTAGTGATATTTTTATTGATTCACGCTTAAATTTTGTGTTAGTTTTGTTAGTACTTCAGTAATCACTTGAACCGCTTGTTTTAATTCTTGTTCAGAAACAAGAAGTGGTGGTAATAGCCTTATAACTTTTGGACCTGCCGGTAACACTAGTAACCCTTTTTCTCTGCAAGCCTCAATAATTGGGGCGACTTCAATTTCACAAGCAATTCCAACCATTAACCCTTTTCCTCTAACTTCCTCGACGATCGAAAGAGAATCTACGTTTTTCTTCAATTCTTCTTTAAGCCAATCACCTTTAACTTGAACAGATTTAAGTAGATCTGCTGAAAACACTTCTGTTAACACAGCTTCAGCGGCAGCCATCGCAAGAGGATTTCCTCCAAAAGTTGAGCCGTGGCTTCCTGGTGAAAATGAATCTTTTAATGCTTCTTTGCCAATTAGTGCCCCCACAGGAAATCCATTTCCTAACCCTTTTGCTAATGTAACAATATCTGGTGATAATCCAAATTGTTCATAAGCAAATGCTGACCCAGTTCGACCAATCCCCGTTTGTACTTCATCAATAATTAGTAAGCAACCAAATTCCTCACAAGTAGCCGTAAGTGCTTTGGCAAATTCCTCACTCATTAGTTTAATTCCACCTTCACCTTGTACAACCTCAACCATAATAGCTGCCGTTTCACTTGTTACTACTTGCTTTAGTGCGTCTTCACTATTCATGTCTATATAAGTGAATTCAGTTAAGAGTGGACCATAGCCTTGGTGGATTTTATCTTGGCCTGTTGCGCCATACTTCCTAGTGTACGTCCATGAAATGAGTTTTTCATAGAGACAATATGGTGTTTACCAGTGGCTTTACGAGCTAACTTAATCGCGGCTTCGTTTGCTTCTGCACCACTGTTACAAAAGAAGACGTAATCACCGACACTATGGTCAACTAGTAACTGAGCTACCTTTTCTTGGCCTTCAATTTGAAAGAGATTAGATACATGCCATAGTTGCTCAAGCTGTTTTTGTACAGCTGCAATCACTTTTGGATGACAGTGACCAAGGTTACAAACAGCAATTCCAGCAATAAAATCTAAATATTCTTTTCCATTTTCATCTATTAGTTTTGTTCCTAGTCCTTTAGTTGGTTTGATATCCCATCTCGCATAGGTTGGAAATAAAGCGCTCATGTAGATCCCCCTTAAGAAACAGTTAACTTCTGTTTAGTTTTCATTATCTTTGTTCCTTGAACAGCTCCATCTTTGCCAACATTCCTGGATTTTCCATTCATGATCATGACTGACTCTAGATTATCTGTTAAAGTAGATAACGCCGCTTTCACCTTTGGTAGCATTCCACCATAGATCGTTCCGTCAGCAATATATGCTTCAATCTCTTCAGCCGTCACTTGTTCCAGACATTTTCCGTCTTTTAAAATACCATCAACATCTGTTACAAATACGAGTTGTTCAGCTCCTAATTCTTTTGCTATTGCCGCAGCTGCGCTATCAGCATTGACATTGTAATGAACCCCTTGTTGATTCATGCCTATTGGTGCAATAACAGGAATCATGTTTAATTCCATTAATGAATGAAGTAGACCTGTATTCACTTTTGTCGGTTCTCCAACGTATCCAAGCATGCCTTCATTAATCGGATTAACTTCTATTAACTTGCCGTCACAGCCTGATAAACCAACAGCTTTTCCTCCAGCTTGATGAATACTTGTGACTACTTGCTTATTAACTTTCCCACATAATACCATCTCAGCAGTTTCTAAAACATCTGCTGTCGTTTTTCTTAATCCATCAACAAATTCAGATTTAATGTCTAATTTTTGCAGAAGTTGATTGATAGCTGGACCTCCGCCATGTACAATAATCGGATGCTTTCCACTTTCTTGCATCTTTACTACACTCGAAAAAAATTCTGGAGATAATTCAGCGATCGTACTTCCTCCACATTTAATCACGACAACATCTTTCACCTGTTTCCCCTCCCCGGGACTTTCTTATTTATGTTCTGTAACCAGCGTTGATTCTCACATAATCATAAGATAAATCACAACCCCATGCTTTTCCGCTTCCTTCAGCTAAGTGAAGATCTACATGGATGACCACCGTATCATTTAACTCCATATATGACTTTGCCTCTTCTTCAGAAAAAGCAGTTGGCTGGCTTTGAATCAATGTTTGTACGGGTCCAATCCCAATGTCAATCGTATCTGGATTAATTTCACAACCACTATATCCAATCGCACAGATGATTCTTCCCCAGTTTGCATCAGTTCCATAAATAGCTGATTTCACAAGGTCAGATCCTACAATTTTCTTGGCTATTTTCCCAGCATCCTCATCAGTTAAAGCCCCTTTTACTTGGACTTCAATTAACTTAGTAGCTCCTTCACCGTCTCGTGCAATCTGTTTAGCTAATGATTCACATGTTTCTTTTAAAGCTTGATAGAAACTTTCCCAATCAGGGTGATTCGGAGAAAGAGGCTCATTCTCGGCAAGTCCTGATGCCATAACGACTACCATATCATTTGTTGACGTATCTCCATCTACCGTGATCCGATTAAATGTTTGATTGGTTATGTTTGATAAAGCTTGTTGCAAAACATCTGATTCTATATTTGCATCTGTAGTTACAAACGAAAGCATCGTAGCCATATTAGGATTAATCATTCCAGAACCTTTTGCCACTCCTCCAATTGAAACCGTCTTTCCATTCACAACAGTTTGAAAGCATACTTTCTTGTTTGTAGTATCTGTTGTTAAAATGGCTTGATTGAAAGCTTCAGCATCTTCGAGCGTTGAATTTGGACTTAATTGTTTAATACCTGGTACAATTTTATCCATCGCAAGAAACTCTCCGATTACCCCAGTTGATGTAACTGCTACATAATGTTCAGGGATTTGAAAATGTTGTGCGCTTTGCTTTCTCATTTCGTAAGCATCCTCAAGTCCCTTTTTTCCCGTACAAGCATTTGCATTTCCACTATTTACGACAATTGCTTGAATTTTTCCAGCTTCTGCAATTGATTCTTTTGTTACTTTAATTGGTGCTGCTTGAATTCTATTTAATGTATATACAGCTGCAACACTAGCAGGTACTTCACAATAAATGGCCCCTAAATCAAGTCTTTTTCTTTTTACTCCGGAATATAAACCAGTTGCTTGGAAGCCTTTTGGTGTCACTATACTTCCATTCTCTATTTTTTCAATCGCTGGTGCATTGGCTATGCCCTTCACGAGAATACCACCCTTCGTTATGGATACATCGGAACGATATTCAACCCTGTTCCTTCTTCAAATCCATTCATAATATTAAAGTTTTGAATCGCTTGACCAGAAGCTCCTTTTACAACATTGTCAATAACAGAGACAACGGTGATTCTACCTGTTCTTTCATCATAAGTTATCCCAATATCACAATAATTACTACCGTAAACTTCCTTCGTTGCCGGAAACTGCCCTTCTGGTCGAATTCGAACAAAGCATTCGTTTTGATAGGCTGTTTGGTACAGCTCTCTTAGTTCTTTTTCATTTGTTTGTTTAATTGCTTTTACATAAATCGTTGCCATAATTCCTCGTACCATTGGCACTAAATGCGGTTGAAATGTAATAGTTGAAATGTCTTTATTCCACCTATGCAATATTTGCTCGATTTCAGGAACATGTTTATGGGTGTTAATTTGATATATTTTAAAATTTTCATTCATTTCACTGTAATGTGTAATAGCTGAAGGTGATCTTCCTGCTCCAGAAGTTCCAGACTTAGCATCAACAATAATGGAGTCTTCATCAATTAAACCTTTTTGAACAAGTGGTGCTAACCCTAATAATGTTGCAGTCGGATAACAACCGGGATTTGAAATAATCTTGGCTTTCTTAATCAATTCACGGTTCCATTCCGGAAGACCATATACAGCATTTTTAATTAGCGAGACTGGAGCTGACTTTCGCTTATACCATTTTTCATATGTTGCTGGATCTTCTAATCTTAAATCACCTGATAAGTCAATAACTTGACAGCCAGCATCCGCAATGGCTGCTGACACTCCGCCGATACTCCGGGAGGCGTAGCCAAAAAGACCGTATCAACCTCAGATTTTACTGAGTCTATATGAATCTTCTTTAATGTTTGGTTGTATATCTCAGAGACATGTGGATAAGACTCTTGTATATTCATACCTTCTTTTGAAGATGAATACAAAACAATGTCTTCTACATGAGGGTGTTGGTTTAGCAACCTTAACAATTCCGCTCCACCATAACCTGTAGCCCCAATTATCCCTACTCTCATTGTAACCTCTCCCAACTTTTCTTTATCTGCTCTTTGTCTTGCTACTCATTATATCTATGTATAAAAATTAATTCAACTGTATTTTTATTTTATTTCGCCTAATTTTCAAATAACCAGTTTTTTCTCACATTTAGAAGTTATTTCGTCAAAAAGAATCTTTTTTAAATGGCTATTTCTCAGACAATGTTCATTACAGGAATCTGAAATTATTATACTTTTCAGTTCTTTTTGTGTGTCTGTCTCTTACTAATCTCCTTCTAGTGAATTGTTTTCCCTAAATTAAAATGCTTCTTCGCATTCGGGGTTGTTTTCGAGGTTATAATTACTATGAAAACAGCCAAATTAAAAAGAGATTAACCTGCTTACTAGGTTAATCTCTTCTCTATTTTCTATCTACCTTTATTCGTTTTCTAAATGCTCATGAATGATAATGACCATATCTTCAATTTGTTCGCCCCAGTGATCGTTGATTTGGTGGTAGATATGATTGCCATCTTTATCTAATATACTCATTCCTCTGTAAGACATTCCGTTATTTTTCATATTAACATGCTCTAGCACTTCAAATTTTTGGTCAGATAAGAAAGAAAATGTAAAGGCACCAGCCTCTTTCAAACTTTTTGAATTTTCAGGTGTATCTGTGCTAATGGCATAAATGTCAGCATTTACGTTCTGAAATAAATCAAGGTTTTCTTGCAACTGAACTAGTTGCTGTTGGCAAAGTCCTCAGCCAACTTCTGTAAAGTGAAACAAAATCGTGGCTCTCTCTTTGTTCGTTAAAGAGACTTGTTCACCTTCTTCATTGAGAAGTGTTAAGTCACCGTCACCTGATTGGTCGTTTCCTCCACAGCCTGTTAACACTAATCCTGCAATAGCAAGACAGATTATTTTGACCCAAACCATTCTCTTTCTGTCGATCATTGTATCACCTCTTACCTCTCGTTCTCTAGTTCTTAACTGTTTGAATTAAATCTTTAATAATCGTTTCTTGATTTGACTGAAGACCATCATACTTTCTAATAACAAATCCATCAGGGTCAATTAAGAAGAAACTAGTAGTGTGCACAATATCATCACTGTCATCAATATGCTGTACAGGAGTTTTTAAACTTTCACCGGCAAAATCAGCAATTTCATCAACTGTATATCCCGTTAAAAAATGCCAAGATTCTAAATCTGCTCCTACATTAGTTCCATATGATTTAAGTGCTTCTACGGTATCTCTTTCTGGATCAACCGTAAACGACACAAAAGACATATCAATATTCTCTGACTGCATCGCTGCTTGAAGTCTCTGCATATTAGGTGTCATGGTCGGACAAACAGTTGGACAATGTGTAAAAATTAAATTAGTTAGCCAATATTGGCCCTGTAACTGATTAGTTCCAAACGGAGAACCTTCTTGATTAGTGAATTCAAAATCCACGATCTGCATTTGTGCCTTTGAAATATCGTATTCAGAAGAACCACCGCTCCCTACTTGATAAACCCAGCCACAACCACTAAGTAAAGCAATCATTATTAAGGGTAGTACAACTCTCATAGTTAAATCCTCTCTAGTTTGGCATTTAAACAAAAATGGTTAACTCTTCACTATCGGAATATCACTAATGGTTAACTCTCCATCTTGTTGCTTTTCTTTCTTCAACCATTGTTTAAAAACGTAGCCTATGGTAATACCATAAGTGATTTCCTGCATAATTTTCATTAATACACCAGCTAATTGTTGATCCATTCTTGTTTCAAGAAAAGCAAAAGAATCAGGTCCTTGAAATATTGACATTGGAACATCCATTCCGGCAGGTAAACAATACGCCATTACACTAGCCCATATATTCGGATCGGTATAGGTTTGGTAAAGAGGAGCTCCAGCAAAAATAATTAATGCACAAGCTGGTGTAATTAATATACCGTTAGCAAAAATATACCCTACTCGACGTAAATCTGACAAAGGAAATGCATTTGGTAACGGGGCAATCATGTGCCACCACATTAATAAAGCAGCAAACATTAACAAATATTCATAAAAACTGTGTAAGACAACGGCTTGCATCAATGTATCGAACATCAATGGTACATGATAAAATGAAAAAAGTCCGTTAAATAAGAAAAGAGCTACAATCGGGCTCCAAATAACTCGAAAAACCCTTTCTGTTACAGGAGTTCGGAAACGGTCAATAAGCGCTTGAAAGAACCAGGTCGGGATTGCTAATAAAAAAAGAGGTGCTGCAATAAAATAAGCAAAAACCATTTGCGTCATATGAAAGCTGATCATAATATGTCCAGCTAAGTACAACGGGCTTCCCCAACCAATATATAGAGCAATTAGAGCCAACACAAAATAAATTTTTTGCCTCGTTTTTACAGGAGACGAGTTCTTAAAGCGATTACGCCATTTCGTTATAACGAGAAAATATAAGATTCCTATAAAAGCTAGTCCAACAAGTAACTCTGGCGTCCATAAAGCCCTAAAGCCAAAGTTATCGTATAATATACCCACAGTCTTGCCCTCCTTTAATGGAGAATTTCTTAAAAGTGATAAATTTCACTTCTTAAGCACGTCTATCATATCACATTTTAACAAATGAAAAATTGAACGAATCTGTAATATTTATTTGAAATATCAACCAACAGGAGGAATTGTAAATGGGAGAACAACACTTAATTGCCTTAGACTTAGACGGTACTTTATTATCCGATGAAAAAACGATATCTAAGCGGAACAAAGAGGCTATTGCAAAAGCGAGAGAAAATGGTCATATCGTCTGTATTTCAACAGGAAGGCCATACAGAGCCAGCAACCAGTATTACCAAGAATTAAACCTTAATACACCAATTGTTAATTTTAACGGTGCTTTCGTTCATCATCCACTCGACCAAAGTTTTGGAATTCATCATTCTCCTTTAGATCTAAAAACAGCAAAAACAGTTATTGAAACATGTGAGGCTTTTAATGTTAGTAATATTATGGTTGAAATTATTGATGATTTCTACCTCCGTCATTTAGATGAAGTGTTGGTTAATACCTTTTCAGCGGGACAATCACCTGTTGAGCACGGAAACTTATTACATATCTTAAAAGAAGACCCAACCTGTGTGTTGATACATCCACAGGATCATCATGTTAATCAATTAAGAGAACTACTTGTAGATGCTCATGCAGAGGTTATTGACCAAAGAGTCTGGGGAGCACCTTGGAATATGATTGAAATTGTTAAGGCAGGAATGAATAAAGCAGTTGGACTTCAAAAAGTAGCTGATTTTTATAACATACCAAAAGAGCGCGTAATTGCTTTTGGAGATGAAGATAACGATTTTGAAATGATTGAATGGGCCGGTCAAGGAGTTGCTATGGCTAATGGCATTCCCCAATTAAAACAGCTGGCAAATTCAATCACCTTTTCAAACGAAGAAGATGGAATTGCAGTTTATTTAGAAGACGCGTTGAATTTAAAGTGAATAATTAGAATGAGATTTTCTTGTTAGGGTACGTTAAAAGCGTAAAGTTTATCTATTTTGAATGTAAGGAGTTATTCACATGAGTGAACACGAATATTCAAAACAAAACCCAAAGCAAGAAGATCCCATTCATCGTGCTGAGCAAAAGACTACCAACACTCTCACAATGGGTGACATGGCATTAGAAAAAGCAGAACGCCTTCATGGAGTATATCCAAAAGGAGGTATGAAGTAATGGAAAGTTCAAGTTTTCTAGATGCTAGAGAGTCTGTTGCTCGTTTGGAGTTGCTTGCATTAGCTGCAGAAACTGATTTGCAACATCAAGCGGTAAAAAAAGAGCTTGACCGCGCGAAAGCAACATTAGATCAAGCGTTTAGCCAATCATCCCCAGCCGAACAAGACCAAATTGTCCATATGCAGAACCATATTAATCATTTATACGATTATAATCTCTAGAAATTTAAGACCGGAGATTGAATAACAAAGTCATAGCTTTGTATTCAATCTTTTTTATGTTTCTCTGAACTTCATAATTTCTCTACTAACTACTGATGTTTTGTGTTACCCTTGATAGGTAAAGATAAGGTAACATGTAGGGGGAACTTAACGAATGGTAAAGGTTTATGAGGTGGATAAAGACGTTGATATCCAATTCAAACGACGGATTGCCGACTTATTTATGGGACAATTTGAATCAATTGGACCAGTTAATGTTTATGATCAATTAATAACGACTATTGATCTCGCTATGAAAAAAGATTCACAGGCTCATATTTTTGTTGCTGAAAAAGAAGATACACTAGTTGGAGCTGCATTCTTAAATGTGGCACTTAGCATCGAAAAAGGTGGTCACTATATTTGGTTAAATGACCTTTTTGTCCACAAAGAACACCGAAATCAAGGGATTGCCAAGAAACTTCTGCTTCATCTTATCTATTGGGCTGAAAACGAAGGAATTAAAGGGATAGAATTGGAAACTGGTATTAACAACGAGGCAACTAAAGCTCTTTATAACTCACTTGGTTTTTATGATATTATTTCTAAACGATACGGATCTAGGTTCTAAACTGCTGTTTACTCAGCAGTTTTTTTATGTGAGTCTGTTTTCGTATACTTTGTTGTCTTTCTTCATTTCCTTATAGCTCCGTTACATATTAATTCTTGAACCTCAATTTCCTAATAACTAGCCACCTTTTTATTATTTTTATCCCGCCCATTTCGCTTGAAACTGGGCGTTTTGCTTCTTTTTTCTGACTTTTCAACATATGATAAATCAACCATAACTATAAGCAATGCGAAGCTGTCAAAGGAGTGTATGCTTAATGATGAGAGATTCATTTGTTGAAGTCGAGTTTTCCGATGTTTACATTGAGTTATCGAAACCAGCGCTACACCAATTTATAAAGAAAATGATGAGTCAACATTATTCTCTCTTTTGGCGCTACGATGCAAAAACTATTTACCTTATGATTGAATTAGAAGATTCTGTCCACGAACTTCCTTTTATTCGCAATACAGAATTTCTCACCTTATCAGCTGACAGTCTTCATATTTATGATGATCTGTTAGCAAGCGCGTTAGAGAAGCTGTTGCAGCATGAAAAAGGCAATGGGATTGTTAAACGTTCGACCGAAGGCCCCCTCTATATTACGTCATACCAGTCTGGTGATATTGAGTCTATGATCGAAATTGATGGGAGTGAAAAAGTCATGATGAACCGTAATGGATCGATGATTCAGTACAAAGATGATGGAAAGTCACTTGAGCCAAGAACTATATACAACATGATGAACTTAGAGATTGATTATGTTTTAATGGAGTTACATGAAGCCCTTCTTGACTCAGATGAATGGCTAATCAATTCTCATAAGAAAAAGCTCAAAAGACTTATCTCTCGTCGTGAACAAGTTGAACAACTTCTATAAGAATAATTTTTCTAATCTGCTGCTTTTGCAACAGAGATGCAAGCACCGAAGAAGTGCTTGCATTTTTTCGGGAACAATTCCCTTAATCTCCTACTCATCCACCTCAACTTTCTGGATATACGCCGCTCTTCCCTTCTTTTTTACTTGTTCTATTTATAACTTTCACATAAAATCTATATATTCAATCCTTACATATATTGTTAGTTTAAAAGAAAGGAAATCAAAGATGTCAACAACAGCAATCACAAATCAGAAATCCTCTTTTTCAAGAGGTGTTCTAGCAGGCACCAGCATTGCAATTGGTTATTTACCTGCTGCTCTTACGTTTGGCTTACTTGCAAAAAGTACAGGTTTAACATTCGTCGAAACTATGGCTATGAGCTTATTCGTTTATGCTGGGGCGGCTCAATACATGGCTCTAAATTTAATTGCAATTGGAACAGGTGCTTTTGAAATTATTTTTACTACTTTCATTGTAAACATCAGGCATTTATTAATGAGTGCCTCTGTACGCGAACGTGTTGATGATGATCACCCACTAGTAAGAGCTCTTTACTCATTTGGAATTACGGATGAAGTATTTGCTGTAACAACTACACAAGAAGGACAAATGAAAACAGGGTTCGTGATCGGAGTGGCCGTTATTGCTTATATGAGCTGGGTCATTAACTCCGGTATCGGATATTTTGTAGGTTCAATACTTCCAGCTAATCTCCAAGAAAGTATGGCGATTGCTTTATATGCGATGTTTATTGCCCTGCTTATGCCTTCACTAAAAAAACATAAAAAAGTCATTGCTTTAGCCGTTACGGCAGCAGCATTAAATGGATTGTTTTCTATCTTTTTGCCAAGTGGTTGGTCCATTATAGCTGCCACACTCATTGCATCTGGAGCTATTGAAATCATTACACAAAAAGGTGGGAAAACAAATTGAATACAACAATGCTATTAATAATTTTTGGCATGGCTCTTGTTACCTACATACCTAGAATGCTCCCACTCGTTTTTATGGATATTGAAAAAGTTCCAGATTGGTTTAAAGCTATCTTACGTAATGTTCCTTACGCTGCTTTAGGGGCTTTAATCTTTCCTGGAATATTAACTGTTCATGAAAACATTTGGTTTGGCATTATTGGAGGGATAACAGCAATTGTTGTTGCTTTACTAGGAGCAAACTTAATCCTTGTTGTTATGAGCAGTATTATCACTTTGATGGTTTTATCGGTGTTTTTTTAAGGCGGTTTTTGTATACTTTGCTGTTTATAGTTACCTCCCTTAACAGGTCCGTTTCATTGCGCTTCAGGCACTTGCTTTCCGCGGGGAGTAAGCCAAGCCCCCACGACGTTCGTCTGTGGTGTCTTGCCCTTTCCTCTTTTCCCGCAGGAGTCAAGTGCCTTCCGCTCCATTCCACTATATCTTTAATCAATAACAACAATCCTTTCAATATGAGCCTTTTATAAACAGATCTTAAATTAAGGGATATCCCGTAGGTTTTTGTACAGACCTTTTGGATATCCCTTTTTGACGCTTATAAACTCGATCAAATTCAATGTACTAAATTCTCGTTTACTTTCTTTCTTTTGCCAAACACGGTACAATGGAAGAATGGAATTTTTCGGAATTGAGGTGAGATCATTGAAACATTCTCTTTATAAATCAGACAAAGAAGTCTACATTGAAATTCAACAACCAATTCTATCAACGTTCAACACGATAACGGCTTCAAGGTATGCAACGAATAGGCACTTAGAACAAATCTCAAAAGAAGCGATTCAAACGATTGATCATATAAAAAATGATCCTTGGCAATATTATCTTATCTATTTGAACGGTGTGTATAAACGCTCTATACGCTTAACTAATTATCTTGAATTTGAGAGAAGGTTTGAGTATTTTTATCGATCAATGACAGAAGAAATTAAACGTAATGTGGCTACACTCGAAAGCAATACGTATCGACTCTTCTTAAAAAAGTTGCTTAAACTTATGACAAATGATGCTGAAGATGAACAAGCCCCTTGGTCTAACTTACTATTTTCTTTGTTTCCTGTTTTGCCAACAGCACAAATTGATTATGTGTATCAGACTCTTACAACAAATGTTGATACGGAAAAGTGCTCACACTCCCTTGCTCTTGCTTATAGTTATGTTGCCTTATTATCAGGAAAAGAGCTGACTGCCCTTTCAGTTTTGCAAAAGAACCCTGTTACAACTCTTGAAAAAGATGTGTTGCTACATTTTGAATTGTTACAACATCGGGAACGTTGGCGCACTATGAAACAATGGTTAGCCGTTTTATTCCCTAAGAAAAAAGCTGGTCAGTATGGTTCTTTACAGAAGTTCGTCGATGAAATGAATACAGTAATCCCTATAAGTACTAAAGAACAAAACTTGATATGGAACCGTTGGCTTCTATCTCCAAACTATCAACGTTTCCTTACTTATTCTAAACATTTAACTTCTAGCCAACAAAACGAACTTATCGAGCGACTTTTGCCAGAACTCGAATTAAGACTTCATCAAACAGAAGCAGCAAAAACATATGAGAAAATCTTACTTGCTTATGGAAAATTTGAATTAGCCGCTTCCTATTTTCTTAAATACGAACGTGACCCTACAAGGCTTCGTGATGAGAAACAAGAATTATTAACAGCGTTAAAGAAACATAGACCAGATCTTGCGCGCCCAATCTACCATCAATTTATTGTTAGGCTAGTCGAGAAAAAATCTCGTATTCACTATGAGCAAGCTGCTTCTTATATAAAGGAACTTAAATCGTTATATCAAAATGAGAAAGATCAAGCCATATTTGCTATTTATCTTTCGAAATTAAAGAAAATGTATCGAACGTACCGCGCGTTTGTTGAGGAGTTGAAACGAATTGACCTCTAATATCATCGTTCATGCAGGTTGGCTTGATGAGGCCTTCTTTATTTGGGCAGAAAGGCCTCCAACATCACGATTTGACCAAATAGTCAACTTTCAATATCCATTCTTATATCCACCATTCGAATTGAAATTAACGTTATTTAAAAAAGACCAAATCTCTTTTTACGGAACGTTTATTGATAGTGATAAAGCAATCCTTGATGTTCCAATTCAATCAAGAATCTATAAGTCACTAGCCGGAGAAATCACTGTATATCAAGCTCAAGCTAATATGGAGCAATACTCCTTTCCTATCGAAGGCTTATGTTTTCAAATTGACACCTTAGTTCAATACCTACCATTATTTAAATCGTGGCAACAAGAATCCGACATTACTTTAGCCCCCGATTTTCAAAAGTGGATTTCTTTTATTGAACACATTCAACAACATATTGTAGACGGTGCGTTTTCCCCTAACGGTTCTGGAGAATGGCAACTTGAGCAATTTCCATATGATCATTGGTTAGAAGCGATCCCTCTTTCTGGTAGGTCTATCAGGGCTAATACAAGCTACATTCAACAGCAAACTAGTAGCGTGGTTACCATTGAACAACTTCAGGAAATTACTTTAAAACTAACAGATGGGTTGATCCGTTCATTAATGCAGGAACCAGTTGTGTATAACTCTTTTACGGATTGGAAACATTCCGTGCGTTCGGAATGGTTGCCCGTCATTGAGAAATTAAATGAAAAAGGAAAATATGCTTCTGAAATTTCAACGCCCCGCTTTCAACAGCAAGTTGGTGTAGTTCAAACAAAGCCATTCATGTCTGGATTAGCATTAAGAGAACCCGCATCAAAAGATGGAGCTTGGGAGGTTTCTCTATGTATGGTTGATCGTAAAAGACCTTCTCTTATGATTGAGATGGAGCAATTAGAAAAAGGCGAACACCCATGGCGTGAAAATCCAATTGCTCAATTAAAGATCGACCTAAAAAAAGCTCAAACTAAAATAGAACTGCTGAAACCATTACGGCTTTCAGCTTCCACTCTCTCTTTGACAGCAGAAGAAGCTTATTATTTATTTACATCCGCAGACGAATTATTAAAACAAATAGGATTTCATTTAATTGTTCCAAAGTGGATGACCGAAAAGAAAAAACCTCGCGTTAAACTAGTGATGGACCAGCCAGACCGAAGTGGGTCGAAAAGTGAACCGTTACTTGATTGGCAAAGTGTTGCTTCTTTCACCTATGATATAGCTCTTGGTGACCAAAAGATTAGTAAAAAAGAATTTCAAGAATTTGTAGAAGGTCAGCGTCCATTTTTATATGCTAATGGCCAATGGACTTCCTGGGACCCTACACTCGCAGATAAATTGCTTCAATATTTAGAAGGAGCACAAGACCACACTTCGTACTTAGAGGCTTTTCGTTTAGATCAGATGAACGAAGATCTGGATGATGATTTAGGTGATTTAGACATTGAGTGGGACGTTTCTTGGGGGAAAGAACTTACGGAATCCTTAAAAGAGCTTTATAATTCTACTCCAACACTTATTTCAGTTCCTGATGAATTAACCGGAACCCTTCGCCCTTATCAGCTTGAGGGTGTATCTTGGTTAGCTCACCTTCGTCGAACAGGTTTTGGTGGTTGTTTAGCCGACGACATGGGACTTGGGAAATCAATCCAAACCATTGCCTATATGTTATACGTGATCCATTCACAAAAGGAAAAGACAGAGAAGCATCAGCCATTTTTGCTGATTTGTCCTACCTCACTTTTGTACAATTGGGTTGCCGAATGCGAGCAATTTGCTCCATCAATTCGTGTTTTTGTTCATCATGGGACGGCTCGTCTAAGCGAAGAAGAGCTGAACTCTGGTCAGTGGGATATCGTGATTACTACCTATCAATTAAGTGTAAGGGACAGTTCTTTTTTTCAAGAAAAGACGTGGAACGGGTTAATTTTAGATGAGGCACAGCATATTAAAAATATTGAAACGAAGCAGCGTCGTGTTATTAAAGGGATTAAAGCAACCCACCGAGTAGCGTTAACTGGTACACCTATCGAAAATAGATTAAGAGAGCTTTGGTCGTTATTGGATGTGTTAAACCCTTCGTATCTTGGTTCATACCAGGATTTTCAAAAGAGTTTCATGAAACCGATTGAGCGTGATCAGGATGAGGAACAATTAAGGAAATTGCAAACTCTTATTCACCCTCTGATTTTAAGACGAAAGAA
This sequence comes from Halalkalibacter akibai JCM 9157, assembly GCF_000513135.1. Classification (GTDB taxonomy): domain Bacteria; phylum Bacillota; class Bacilli; order Bacillales; family Bacillaceae_D; genus Halalkalibacter; species Halalkalibacter akibai. The sequence goes on along the minus strand of NZ_BAUV01000018.1, from coordinate 16,202 downwards.
ATCGGACCAATCACTAAAGCTTGGCCTTCCAAAAAAGGAAGAAATAATCCATCATGTTCATTTATCTCTCGAACAGGCAGGTCTCTACCAAGCTGTTGTTGATGATATAGTAACGCAGTTAGCACAAGTTTCTGCATTAGAGAGACGAGCTCTTATCTTAAAGAGCCTAACAAAATTAAAGCAGATTTGTAATCATCCTGCTCATTTTCTAAAAGATCGAACGCTAAATGACCATACATCTGGCAAATGGGATGCCTTTTTAAATCTTGCGACCGAGTTGTTTTCTAAAAAAGAAAAAGTTCTCATTTTTTCTCAGTATAAAGAAATGGGCTTTCTTATGACTCAAGCTCTAGAAAGACATTTTCAACAAACAGTTCCTTTTTTACATGGGAGTTTAACGAGAATAAAACGACAAGAAGCAATTAAAGCTTTTCAGGAACAATCTGATATTCAATTTTTTGTTCTATCATTAAAAGCTGGTGGGGTTGGACTTAACTTAACATCAGCAACCAATGTTGTTCATTATGATCGTTGGTGGAACCCTGCAGTTGAGAATCAAGCGACAGATCGAGCTTATCGAATTGGCCAAACAAAAGATGTAACGGTTCATAAGTTAGTAACAACAGGAACTTTAGAGGAACGTATTGACAGAATGTTGGTGAAGAAGCAAGCTCTTGCAGACAATATATTAGCAGCAGGTGAACAACGTATAACAGAGTTAACGAATGAAGAGATTTTTGAATTAATACAACTTACATTGTAACTAAGGAGTCACCATAAATGACCACCAAAAAGTTAGAAAATCCGTTTGCCGATTTTTGGTATGGCAAACAGCAAGAAGAGATGCTAAGCTCTACACCCAAACCTGAAGTGAATGATGCTGATACAGAAAAAGATCAGTACCATGTTTTAAAACGAGCCATCCAACAAGAAGCGATTCGAAAATGGAAGCAAGTTAAATAACAAAGAGGGTATCCATCAGTTTTCCTGTGGGATACCCTCTTTTTGTTGTTAGTTAATCTCTACAGATACTTGCTTTTTGAACAATTCATCGTTTAAATCGGCGCCAGCCAAAACAAGCTCCGCCTCTAAAACATACGAACCAGCAGATATTGAATCTAGGGCTATTCTCTCTTCATAAACCTTAGTTTCCCCCGCTTCAAATGGTTCGTGGATAAGTGCCATTGTAAACATCATACCTTCAGAATAACGGTATTCTACTTCTCCAGCTTCATTTTTCAAAAGAATTTCATATTTCTGTCCTGAAGAAAAATCTAATGATGCTTCTTGCTCTTGATTATTCGTTACTAACATTCTAACAAGTAATTCGTTATCATTTTGCTCTGTTTCAACATCAAATAGCCATTTTTCATTAGACATTGTATCGTCTCCTTCATTCGTCTCAACCGGTGCATGGACTCCTGTCCCACACGCTGTCAGAAAAAGAACCATGATTACAATTAGAAACTTTCTCATACTGTCACCCCTTTACTCTTTTCGGAAGAAACCAAAGATTCCGGCTGTCTCAACTATATTGGTAAAAGCATTTGGATCAACTTCATTAATAACCTGTTTTAGTTCATACAACTCATACCGAGTAATAACAATCATGAGCACCTCTTGGTTTTCAGAAGTATAACCACCCTTTGCAGGTATTCTTGTTATGCCTCTCGTGACACGCTGATGAATTGCTTCTCTTAGAAGATCTGCATTTTTAGTGACGATCATTGCAGTAAGCTTCACATGACGAGTATAAATCGCATCAATAACTCTAGAAGATACGTATAACGTAACTAAAGTATACAATGCCTTCTCAGGATCAAACAACAGTCCAGAAGTTATTACAATCACACTATTTAATCCTAAAAAGTAAATTCCTACCGGTCGATCACTTATTCTTGAGAGAATCAGTGCAATGATATCCAAACCACCAGAAGATGAACCCCATTTTAATGGAATACCCGCTCCTATCGCTAGAATTACCCCGCCAAATACAGCATTCAATAAAATATCTGGTGAGAATTGCCAGACAGGTAATACTTCTAAAAAGAAAGTAGTAATTACTACATTAATAAAACTATAAACCGTAAAACTTTTACCTATCTTCAACCAACCAAGAATGGCAACTGGAATGTTAAGTAGAAACAATAGCACACCTGTTGAAAGAGGTATAACAACAGCGATAATTTGAGCTACGCCCGTAAACCCACTAGCAAATACATTAGCTGGAATTAAAAAGAAGTTTAATCCTGCAGCAATAAAAAGTGCCCCGACTACAACAGCAATTATTTTCTGTAATTCCTGAACCGTTCTTTGCTTCATTACGAACTAACCTTACATAAATGTTGGTTTAGCCATTCTATAGACTTTAATACAGCTCTTCTAGACACTTTATGACCCGTTTCCTCTGTCATAAAGTGCAATTTCCACGGTGTTTCATCATATTCTGCAGCTAATTCTGAATATAATTTCTGCGATAGCGAGTATGGCACAACTTTATCTTCTGTTCCATGCCATATGAATAAAGGACGACCCTCTAACTTATTTAATTGACCCGATAAATCAAACGGTTTAATTTGCTCAAACATCTTTTCTTTTACCTGTTGTTCAATAGTCAATCCTTGTTGCTCAACATTTGATAAGAGACCACTTGCAAATATCTCATAATAAGCAGTTCCCATAAAGGAGACAGCTGATTGAATCCAATTATATTGAGTTAATGCTCCGTACAACGTGATTGCCCCCATTGAAGTTCCCATAACGCCAATATTCTCTTTAGTAACCAACCCTTTTTCCTCTAGTGTTATTTTCAATACTTCTAGTTCTCTTATTGATGTTAAAACAATTTCCCAAAAAGCTAAATCTCTCTCTTGTTTATCTAGTTGATTTTCTCTTTCTCCATGATGAAGAGCATCTGGTAAAAGAACTCGAAACCCTTTTTCTGCAAGTAAATAAGCAACATGTAAATTATGTTCTTTAGCACTTGTAAACCCGTGTAAAAAAAAGATTGTTGGGAGGTTTTTTTCTTTTCTTGCTTCCTCTTTCACTACATGTAACGTTGGAATGTTTCCAAACGTTTCATTTGTTATTGTGATCATCTGTTCATTACCACCCTTTTTTAGACAATTTTTCTAATTATATCATTCTCTATTCGACAATTCATTTTACCCCACTTAACAATAAAAAACAAAAAAGTCACCAATTACTGGTGACTTTTTTGTTGCTTTTGATTATAATACTGCACACTCGTTAGTGCGCCTTCACCGATCATTTTATTATCTTCAAAATCGTAAGGATGGGAAAGTCCGATTTTTTTATCTTGTTCTACTTTCTTCTTTGAATCATTTCTAGTGATCTTTGTGTACATTTGTCGCATAGATCGAGATACTTTAGATCTAAGATTTCGTTTTCCTAACATAACTGTTGTGGCTGTAATTGCAGCAACTGACGCTATAATCGATTTCTTAATCATTTTATCTCCACCTTTTTCGTTGATAGTTATTATATACCCCTCTTCTTACTTATAAAACATCATACATTTTTAAAAAAAAGGACAATCTAAACTTGAAAACGACTGAAAGAAGGTGACATCATGTCTAGAACCGGTGACGACAATAAAAAGAAAAAAGATCATAACGCACTTAATCGTCAAAAGAATGAACAAGCTCATGTCAATGCTGAGCATGGTAAACATAGTTATTCTAAGAAAACGGATCACCTTTAAGACCTCTGAAAAAGCGAAAAGGCATGAGCTTTAGCTCATGCCTTTTATCTCTTTTACATCTTTAACAATCCACTCTGCTCCTGATTTCACCTCGCCATCCCAAGCCAGCATACCACCATAATAATTACTGACATCTTTAAAACCTTGGTTTTGCAAAAACATAGCAACATTTTGACTTCGACCACCACTGCGACATACAAACAAATAGGACTGTTCTTTATCCAATTGATCGACAATGTTTGGGAAGTTACTCATTGGAATTAAAGGCAAGCCCGGAATATGACCTTCTTCATATTCATCAAGTTCTCGCACATCAATAATAATAGGTGCCTGATCTTGATTTTTCAATAATTCCTTTAACTCTTCTTTTTCTACCTGTTTGATACCATCATGTTCGAAACTCATCTTTACACCTCTTGGTTTTTCTTTATATTTTTGGGTTCTTACTTATACTTAGTTGTCGTCGTTCTCCGAATGTCCGTTCCATTGGGCTCCAGTCACTCGCTTTTCGCGGGAAGGTGCCGAGCCCTCCTCGGCTTTGCCTGGGGGTCTCGCCTATACCTCTTGATCCCGCAGGAGTCGAGTGACTTCCGCTCCATTTCACTAAGAGGAAAAACCACTACACAGTAACCATCTTTACGAAAATAACCTGTAGAAATTAACATTTGTGTTTTGTGAACCTGTTTGATTAGCATTTTATACATTTATTCAATTGTAGTATTTCTAAGCAACCATAGTCGGTAAATATGTAAAACTAACACTTTTCCGACAGCGTAGGTTGGAACTGCAATTAAAAGTCCTAACAGTCCTGCAAAGCGCCCTGCCACTAAAAGAAGAAAAATAATCGTTAGTGGGTGTATGGACAACTTTCTTCCCATGATTTGAGGAGAAATTAAGTTACTTTCTATTTGCTGAACGATAACAACTACCAAGATGACAAGTAACGCCATTAATGGCGAGTGCAGTAGACCTACAATAACAGCTGGAATCGTCCCAATCCAAGGTCCGACAAACGGAATTACGTTTGTAAACATGGCAACTAAAGCTAACACCAGCGGGTAGTCGAGCCCGATAATAAGAAATGCAATGTAAGCTAGGATTCCGACACAAATACTCACTAAGATTTGTCCTTGTATATAAGAACTAAGGGCATAATCCATCGCACCTAACACTTCTCTACCTTCATTTTGTCTTTTTTCAGGCAACAACTTAAGAAGTTGGTTTGGAGCTTTTTCCCCTTCTTTTAACATGTAAAATAAGACAAACGGAATAATAACTATGATTAGTAACGCGTTAGCAATAAAACCTAGAAATCCTGCAATATTATGCCCAATATTTGAGATAATATTATTCAAATAATTAGCGAGATCAAGGGTTATTTCTTCTAAAGAAAAATTCTCACTTTCCTGGAACCTAGAAACATATTCATTCTCTTGAAGGCTAATAAACATATCTCTAATTTCATTTATAAAAACAGGCATATTTCGAGTGAAACTGTAAAATTGAATCTGAAGTTCCGGTCCAATTAATAATACAAAAGCTGTTACAACCCCTACTACACCTAAATAAAGAATAAGAATAGCCAGAGTTCGTGGTAATTTCAAGGACAAGATATTTACAAATGGTCTTAATAAGTAATAAAGAACTCCACCTAAAATAACAGGTGCAAATAAAGTTTGAACTAACACAACCACAGGTCGAAACACCCAGTCAATTAAAGAACCTAGATAAATAATTATAAACACTAATACAATTCCGTACCCAATTCGGAAAGCCTTTGTTTGTGGCATGGCAAAATCCCTTCCTAATTCTACTCTTTTTTCTTTTCCATATTTTATATTGTACCATTTTCTTCTTCTTTGTTCTTGTCTGAACTTTTAAAAACGATTGAAACATCTATTTTTTCTTTTAAAATTATTCATTGTAATATGACATGAATCATGAATCATGTATCATTTAAGAAGAAAGTATTTTACAGATAGATGAAACTTTAAAGAACATTAATAAAAGGGGGAAAGCACAATGAAAAGACAATGGATGCTTCTCTTATCTGGACTATTCATCCTTTTTCTAACTGCCTGCGGGCAAGGTGCTAGCAGTAATGAAGTTCCTGGAGCTGCTGATCAAATTGAAATGGAAGAAATCAATGATGCAGATGAGATTGAAACTGAACAAGAAATAGACGAAGCAGTGGAAGAACCAGATACAAAAGTCGAAGAAGTAACATCGGAAGAAACTGAACCGGTTGTTGAAGTCGAACCAACCACAATGACGATTGAACTAATTTATTCCGATGACAATGTGATGGACATGTATAAAGTGACTAGAGTGATCGAAGTAACAGATCACCTTTATCAATCAGCTCTTGAAGCATGGATTGCTGGTCCTACAGAAGAAGGGTTAACCTCTCTTGTAGCACCTAATGTAGAGGTTGAATCTGTAGAGATCATTGATGGAGTTGCACACGTTTCTTTCTCAGAAACTTTGTTAGATACTCAAGTAGGTTCGGGAACTGAATACATGCTTCTTCAACAAATTGCGATGACATTGAAACAATTTGGTTATGATCAAACTCAAGTATTAATTTCTGGTGAAATTCACCCAGAACTATTTGGTCACATTGACACAAGTAAGCCTATTATTGCTGAGAACTTAGAGGATTACGATACTTACTAATAACTTCTAAAGGGGTTGTCTAAAAAAGGTCATATAAAGACCTATTGGACAACCCTTTTCTTTCCGAGAAATTTCCTGCTTTTTTTAGTATGACTCTTACAGAGGATCATGATAAACTGATAAAAACGATTTTTATGGGGTGACCTGGTTTGAAAGTAATTATGCCTTTACTTGCATTGTTGTTATTTCTAAGTGGCTGTCAAGATCATTCTCCATCTAATGACCTTGTAATGGCCGCGGAAAATAATCGCATTCAAGTCTCCTTTGATCGTTTGGAAGAAGCTGAATGGGAAGGCAACAAAGGCTTTTATATTTATGTTACAGCTTCCTCTTTACTTGACACTTATAAGGCTGAAGATGATTTTTTATTCGCTTTGAATTCAACGATAACGGATGATAATTCAGAAGTTTATCAAGCTCTTTTCTCTGAAACGATAGCAAACGATGAAAACTCGGTTACCATTAAACAGTTTTACTCTCCTTTTCCAGGTCATTCGTTAGACAGTTTAGATATTACGGTTTACGCAAAACCAACATATTATAAAAGAAAAGTTATCTTTCAAGATTTAGAAAAAGAAATGAGTAATCAGATAATGAATGATCTTTTCTTAGAAACAGTCTCTGTTCAAGGAAATGAGATTCAACTACAAATATTTGATATCCATGATTTACACGGACTTACCGTATCGCTTCTTCAAGACAATGAAGAGATTTATCCAGCCTTTTCTAGGACAAGCTATGATCCAAATCAAAACTTTTTAACTGCTTCGTATGAGTTTACAAATAAAGTACCTGATCGTTTTACACTTGTTTTTAAAAGACTTAAGTTACAAGAACAGATTTGGGAATTTCCGCTAACGATACCAATAAAACAAAATTAATGTAAGCAATGTGCAGTGGGACCTTTCTCGGTGCACATTTTTTATTAGAAAAATTCACTCCCCTACTTTTTCATTTATTCGCACATTTTAAAAATAGACTAAAATTATGTTAAGATACAGGTTGAAACTAGCTCAAGAATTGAGGGGTACCCATGAAAACCGTCGTCACGACGTTGAATGCAAAATATATCCATACATGTTTGGCCTTACGCTGTTTAAAGGCTTATGCAGAACCTGAATTTCCAATTGAAATGGTTGAGTATACGATAAAAGATCCAACTATGAACATTGTCTCTGATTTATATAAACGTAAACCAGATGTGATTGGCTTTAGTTGTTATATATGGAATATCGAAGAAACCATTAAAGTTATAAATCTGTTAAAAAAGGTTCTCCCAGATACAAAAATAATTGTAGGGGGTCCAGAAGTATCTTATGATGTAACGGATTGGTTAAAAACGCTAACGAACGTTGACTTTATTGTTGTAGGTGAGGGTGAAGAAACGTTCAAACAATTATTAGAGGAAATCAATACAACACAAAAATATCATATGGTGTTTGGACTGGCTTATCGCAAAGATGAAGAAATCATTGTCACTGCGCCTAGACCAAAATTGAAACTTGATGAAGTCCCAACTCCTTATAGATTTACTGAAGATTTAGATGGACTCTCAAAACGTGTTACTTATTTTGAAACAAGCCGAGGCTGTCCATATAGTTGTCAATTTTGCTTGTCTTCCATTGAGGTCGGTGTTCGTTATGTTGATATTGAACGAGTTAAAGCTGATTTACTTTTCTTAATTGAAAGTGGAGCAAAGTTGATTAAGTTTGTCGACCGCACGTTTAACATTAAAAGAGATTATGCTCTTGAAATTTTTCGCTTCTTAATCGAAAATCACCAAGATTGTGTTTTTCAGTTTGAAATTACGGCCGATATCATGAGACCAGAAGTATTAACTTATCTAAATGAACATGCCCCTCCTGGTGTTTTTCGTTTTGAGATTGGTGTACAATCTACAAATGACACAACTAATGAACTTGTTATGCGTAGACAAAACTTTGAAAAGTTAAAAAGAACGGTGACCATGGTTAAAGAAGGTGGAAAAATTGACCAACACCTTGATTTAATTGCCGGATTACCTGAAGAAGACTATCAATCTTTCCGGAAGACATTTAACGACGTATTTGAAATGCGACCCGAAGAACTACAATTAGGCTTCTTAAAAATGTTGCGAGGAACTGGCTTGCGCATTCGAGCTGAACAACATGATTATGTGTATATGGATCATTCTCCATATGAAATACTGCAAAATAATGTCCTAAGTTTCGATGAAATTATTCGCATGAAACGAGTCGAGGATGTTCTTGAAAAATATTGGAATGATCACCGGATGGACCGTACGATTGAATTCTTGGTTAAAAACGAATTTGCGTCGGCCTTTGATTTCTTTCAAGAGTTTGGCGACTATTGGGACGAACAGGGCTGGTCTCGCATTGGCCACCAATTGGAAGATCTATTCTCAAGGCTAAATCAATTCCTTCAACAGCGAGGAACTAAAAATGTAGATGTTATACGTGGATTTATGATGATTGATTTCTTTGAAAACCATAAACATAAGCCTCGTAAAACGTGGTGGGATTTTTCCCTATCTAAACAAGAGCAAGCAAAATTCCTTACACTATTAGCCGATCATCCTTCCGTTATGTCGGAGAATTTCGCTTCGTTAGCTTTAACAGAAAAGGAACTACACAAGCATACGATGATTGAGATGCTTCCTTTTCACATATTAGACGAAAAGATTAAACAAACACCAAGTTTAATGGTTGCTTATTTTAATCCGAAAACAAACGAAGCAAAAGTTTTTACTGCACCTCTAGAAAAAATGAAACTGACTGTCTCTTAGAAAAGGCGTTGAGAAACTCACTCAAAGCAAGCATCTTAAAAGTTTGCAAATATTACGCTTATTGCTTAAGAATGCCCACTTAAAAAGGAAAAACAACCCTTTTTAAGTGGCATCCTTTTTTCCCATAGGAGTCAAGTGCCTTCCGCTCCATTTCACTAAGTTTCAGCAATATTAATACATAAGTTAAGTTTCGTTAAAAAAGGATACTCCAAAAGGTTCGTATTAACCTTTTTAGAATATCCCTTTTTTAGTCTGTCAATCTACTGTCTGTTTACATCTTCATTAATTTCAAATCCTGTTGTAATGGTTTGGCCTGGGGTTTCCCAAAGTAATATCCTTGTGCAAGTGGAATTCCTAGATCCATACAGAACTCGGCTTCTTCTTTTCTTTCAATTCCTTCTGCTAGCAATGTAATATTATAGTCCTCTGCTAACTGAACGATTTGCTTAATCTTTTCTTGTTTAACATTATATTGGTCACAATAATCAATTAAGTTACGATCTATTTTTGCAAAATTTGGTTTTAATTCTTTTAAAACATCTAAAGTAGAAAAGCCAGCCCCTAAATCATCTAAAGCTAATTTTATCCCGTTTTCCTGATACGTTTTGAAAATCGATTTAAGATGGTTAATATCATCTATTTTTTCGGTTTCAACCACTTCAAATACTAAATCTGCTGGGTCCACTCCAAATTGTTCAACAGCACGAAACGTACTCTTTAAACAATGAGCAGGATCATATATAGAAGAAGGTAAGAAATTGATAAACCGTTTAGTCCCATTTTTCAGCAGTTTAGAACTCAGCTCGATTGAACTAATTCTTGCTTGACTATCTAAATTGGCTTGTAGTCCAGCTTTTTGAGAGTAGGAAAACAACTCACTTGGAAAAAACGGGTATGAAGGTGTTGATTGTCTAACTAAGAATTCATACCCAAAAATCTCTGCGTTATTTTTCTGCAACTTTACAATTGGTTGTAGATGTTGTGTAAATAACCTTTGATTAATAATCGTTAAATAATCACGGTTTTGTAGCCGCTCGTAAAATTGCTGAAAAGGAGCCATATTGATAAATTGCTCTTGATTATCACTACTCGAATAACTTCCTAGCAGAGCTTTTTTCTGATCTATAGTAAACAATTGGTTAACACGATTTAATATTTGATCAATCTGATTGTAGGAAGAATAATTAATAGAAACGATACGATCTTCTTCACTTATTCCATCAGATAACCTTGCAATTTCGTCCTTTTTCAAATTAGCTTGTAATCCCGAATTCTTACTATAAAATAATAAAGAACCATTTGATTCTAAATCAGGGAATTGACTGCACCTTTGGCAATCGCTCATGTTTCCGCCTCCAAGTCAATGATGTCCTTCTCATAATCTAGTACTATTTTACTTGAAAATTCATTGAATTGGAATCTGTTTGTCCTACATTTAACTATCTCTAAATTTTTCCAATAAAGATAATGCTGCTTTAGTCGCACTCGTCTCACCCGATATCACTTTTTGTTTCACGCTCTGAAGATCTTTTAATATTAGCGTGTGGTTATAAAAGTCCTTTAAAATCTGTTCTTCTAATAAAGAATGAAACCAATTTGCAGCTTGTTGTTTTCTTCTTTCTTCAAACTGGTTTGTTGCTTTCATATGCTCCTGAAATTTAATTAGTGATTCCCAGCATTCCTCAATTCCATTTCCGGTAAGTGCAGAAACTGTTCTTACCTCCGTAATCCACCCTTCAGTTGTTCCAGGGAGCATATGAAGAATACGTTGAAATTCTATTTTTGCTTTTTCAGCTGCTACTAGATTTTCACCGTCAGCTTTATTAATGAACATGATATCGACCAATTCCATAATACCCTTTTTCATCCCTTGCAGTTCATCTCCTGCACCAGTAAGCATTAAAAGTAAAAAACAATCAACCATAGACCTGACTGTAATTTCACTTTGGCCTACTCCTACTGTTTCAACAATAATAATATCGTAACCAGCCGCTTCACATAACAATAGAGTTTCTCTCGTTTTTCTTGCCACACCACCCAAAGTTCCACCTGCAGGTGATGGCCGCACAAAAGCATTAACATGCCGGGACAATTGCTCCATTCGTGTCTTGTCTCCGAGAATACTGCCTTGCGATAAAGTACTCGAAGGATCAATAGCTAGTACAGCTACACGGTGTCCTTTCTCGGCCAACATCATACCAAGCGCCTCTATAAACGTACTCTTGCCTGCTCCTGGCACTCCAGTAATCCCAATTCTCATAGACTTTCCTGTGTAAGGCATAATAGAGGTTAATACATCTTGTGCCAATGAAAAATGTCGTTTGGCGTTACTTTCAACTAACGTAATGGCTCTAGCTAATATGGCCCGGTTGTTTGTTCGAATTCCGTCAACGTATTGTTGTAAAGTCAGCTCTTCTCGTCTTTTACTTGACATTCTACAACTCCTTTCTTTTTAGTTTTCCTTTCGGTAGCTTTTCTGTTTTATTATTATTTTGCCTTAACGGCTCTGCTCCATTACACATCAGCCACTTGCTTTCCAAGGGGTGTTGCCAAGCCCCAACGCCGTACCGACTGTGGTGTCTTGCCTTTTCCTCTATTCCCGCAGGAGTCAAGTGGCTTCCGCTCCATTCCGCTGAAATTCTTATTAAGAATAAATAGAATAGTACAACCTTTACGAAAACCGCCTCACTATATAAGCAACTCTTTTCATCACTTATTCAAGAAACAAAAAAAGGAAGTAGACTTGCACCTCCTCTTTTTGCTATTGATGTTTTACTCTTCATATCCTAGTCGTTTATTTAACTCGACCATTATTTGTTGTGCCGCAATTGGAATCACGGTTCCGGGTCCGAATATAGCTGCTGCACCATTCTTTTTTAGAAATTCGTAATCCTTAGCTGGAATAACTCCTCCAATAATCACAAGAATATCTTCTCTTCCTAACTTTCTGAGTTCTTCTACAACTTGAGGCAAAAGTGTTTTATGACCTGCGGCAAGTGAACTCATTCCTAAAATATGAACGTCATTTTCAACCGCTTGCAGAGCAGCTTCTTCAGGCGTTTGAAACAAAGGACCAATATCCACATCAAACCCCATATCGGCAAAAGCCGTAGAGATAACTTTTGCACCCCGGTCGTGACCATCCTGACCCATTTTTGCTATCATAATTCGAGGACGACGACCTTCATTCTCTGCAAAATCATCTGTTAGTTGTCTAATAACCTTCATTTCTTCTTTCTCTCCAAATTCTGACCGATACACACCACTTATCGAGCGAATAATCGCTTTGTGACGGCCGACTACTTTCTCGTATGCCATTGAGATTTCTCCGAGGCTTGCTCTAGCTCTTGCAGCATTTACTGCTAACTCAAGTAGATTACCTTCTCCTGTTTCAGCTGCTTTTGTAATCGCTCGTAATGTTTCTTGCACTTTTTGTCCATCTCTATTTTCCTTTAAAATCTTCAATCTTTTTAATTGTGCTTCTCGAACCGCTGTATTATCAATATCTAGAATTTCTAGTTCTTCCTCTTGATCTAACCGGTATTTATTTACTCCTATAATGGTTTCTTTCTTAGAGTCAATCTGCGCTTGTCTTCTTGCAGCGGCTTCTTCAATTCTCATTTTCGGTAATCCCGTCTCGATTGCCTTAGCCATACCACCTAGATCTTCAATTTCCTGAAGATGGGCCCATGCTTTTTCAACCAATTGAGCCGTTAATGATTCAAGGTAAAAAGAGCCTCCCCACGGATCGAGCACATTTGTAATCCCTGTTTCTTCTTGCAAATATAGTTGTGTATTTCTAGCGATTCTAGCAGAAAAGTCAGTTGGTAAAGCAATCGCCTCGTCCAAGGCATTGGTGTGCAACGATTGGGTATGACCAAGAGCAGCTGCCATTGCTTCGATACAAGTACGTATTACATTATTGTATGGATCTTGTTCTGTTAAACTCCATCCAGATGTTTGAGAATGTGTTCTGAGTGCCAATGACTTCTCATTTTTTGGATCAAATGGCTTCATTAATTTAGCCCAAATCAGGCGACCCGCTCTCATTTTTGCTACTTCCATGAAATAGTTCATTCCAATTGCCCAGAAAAATGATAACCTTGGAGCAAATTGGTCAATATCTAAGCCTGCTGCAATCCCTGTTCTAACATACTCAAGTCCATCCGCTAACGTATAAGCTAATTCTATATCAGCAGTAGCACCGGCTTCTTGCATGTGATAACCCGAAATACTTATACTATTAAATTTCGGCATATACCGGGACGTATACTCAAAAATATCCGCAATTACTTTCATTGATGGTTTAGGAGGATATATATATGTGTTACGAACCATGTATTCTTTTAAAATATCATTTTGAATCGTTCCTGTTAGTTTCTCTGGAGAAACGCCCTGTTCTTCGGCCGCTACGATGTAGAACGCCATAATCGGTAAGACGGCACCGTTCATAGTCATTGAAACCGACATTTGATCAAGGGGAATTCCATCAAATAATATATTCATATCAAGAATAGAATCAACCGCTACTCCTGCTTTACCAACATCCCCTACAACACGGGGATGATCTGAATCATATCCACGGTGTGTGGCTAAGTCAAATGCGATAGAAAGACCTTTTTGACCTGCAGCTAGGTTTCTCCGGTAAAAGGCATTACTTTCTTCTGCAGTAGAAAAACCAGCATATTGGCGGACTGTCCATGGCCTAGCTTTATACATAGCTGGATATGGTCCTCGAAAGAAAGGTGCGATTCCAGCAACATAGTTTAAGTGATCCATTCCCTTAATATCTTCTTTTGAATACACTGATTTCACTGGTATTTGCTCTAACGTCAAAGCTGAGATCGCTGTTTCAGGATTTTGTTCAATCTTTTGAAAAGAAGGAAAAGGCATTGTTTTGAAATTGGGCATTTTACTCATTGAATGACCCTCCCATCTCATCTAATAGTTCGTCTAACACTTGATAGACGTTAGACTTCACATGAATAAATCCAGATAAACCAGCTTCTATCAACTTTTCTTCTAGATCTCTATTGGGACGACCTGCTAGAAGAACTTTTTTATTTGTGTTCTCTAAGAGCATTTTAATTGTTGTTAGCGCATTTTCTTCATAGCTCTGATCACTTCCACAAATGACAATAACATGGGAGTTATGTGCTTCACTTGCTGCTGTAATGTTGTCTCCAAACGCGGCTGTCTGAATTTCAAAGCCACCACTTTGGAAAAATTCACTACTGAAATCCATACGTCCTTTATGTTCAGCAAGCTTTCCTAACCCCAGTAAAAAAACTGAAGGGGATACACCACTCTGTTCTTTTAGCTGTTTTGCTTTATCCCTTAAACGTTCAAATGGTTCTGCCACACGTCTCTGTTCAATTGCTGACACCCCATCTTCAAATGAGCCATCTTTTAATTGTTCATGTAATAGGTGGAGTGGGATATTTTGAAGAGTTAACTCTTTTAACCCCTCAACTGTTACGGGCTTCTTTAGTAAAAACTCTGTTGCATCAGCATTTTTTTGTAATTTCCCTGCATATTCTGTTTGCTCTTTTTTATTACGACCACTTATTGGTGGAAGGTTTTCTTTTGCATTAACAAATTTATTTACTCCTACTAATGTTTGTTTACGATTCTCAATCAGAGATTGTCTTTTTGACCAAGTTAAGTTGATCCACGTCTGAATTTTCCCTTCTTTTAAAGCTTCATATATGCCACCTAAGCATTCAATCTCTTTAAAAAGATCCCATGCTTTTTGAGCAAATTGCTCGGTTAAGTGTTCTACATACCAGGAGCCTCCAGCTGGATCAACCGTCAGTGCTAGATAAGCTTCTTCTTGTAAAATAAGAGAGGTATTCCTTGCAATTCTTCTTGAAAAAGTAGTTGGACTTTGGATGGCATCATCTAGTGGCGTCACATGTAAACTATCGACTCCCGCAACTGCAGCAGCGAACGCCTCACCTGTACTTCTAAGTAAATTAACATATGGATCTTGTTTTGACTTAGTAAATGCTGAAGTTCTAGCATGTATCCTCATCTTTTGGCTTTCTTCCTTGGCTCCAAATTCCTTCATAATAGCTGCCCAAAGTACACGTAAGGCACGAATCTTAGCTATTTCACTAAAGAAATCCTGTCCGATCGAAACAGAAAAGGTCAATGCTTTTCCTGCATCATCTGCACTGATTCCTCTTTCCATTAATTCTGTTACATACAATACACCCGTCGAAAGGGCAATCGCTAGTTCCTGAGCTGAGCTTGCTCCACCATTATGGTATGTGTGTGTTTGCACTAACACTGTGCGAAGATTTTTATCTTTTGCCCACTCAACAGCTGTCTTCATATATTCAAAGCTGCTGTGTAGAGAGTAAGACAGCTTACCATCAGTTGCTAGTAGATGGAGTGGGTCAGCCCCTACTGTACCTTCTAGTTGGTCTGATGCTGCTTGTAATGCAGCTAAAAGTGGAAGATTTACAACACCGGCATCAATGTGTAAAGGAATCTCGTGTAAATCAATTCCTGCAAAAGCATCAATGATATCACTTGCTTCAATAAATGAGATCCCCTTTTCATCTTCTGAAAAATTAGGTTTTTCACCTATTAGCATCTCTTTAGATAATTTAACATGAAGGACGTTTTGTCCCCTTGCTAGATCGTGCTTGGCGACTTGATTAAATAGCTTTGGAGTCTCTGCTGTTAATTCTTGACTAACTAACCATGGTTTTGGCTTTCTCTCATTACCTCTTAAAAAAGGAAAAACACCTGGTTCATTTAAAGGAGTTGAACAGGGTTCTAAGTCTTTTTGTTGATACATTGGTTCAATAACTATATCATCTATTAATTTTGTTAATAACGTTTCAAATGACCGGCCTTTTAAAGCTTTTTCAGTTGTTTGACGCCATTGTTCATATGTTGGAATTGGAAACTCACTAAATTCAGTTCCTTTATTTTGTTTTCCCATGAGTCTGCGGTTGCCTATCGGCTTTTACCGCTCACTCCCTTCCTGACATAATTTTATGCTTC
>NZ_BAUV01000019.1 GCF_000513135.1 Halalkalibacter akibai JCM 9157 | reverse complement strand
CCTGACCCCCAGCGCTTTAAAGCACTGGGGGTCAGGCCCCCTTTTTTCTTTTTTACTGCGATACAACCATTGACTGTACCAATTCAGTCTTGATACTTGCTTGAGCAGCTGCAAGACGCGCAAGTGGCACGCGGTACGGGGAACAACTTACATAATCAAGCCCTACTTCATGGCAAAATTGAATGGACTGTTGTTCGCTCCATGCTCTCCGCATATCCCAGTTTTTAAAGCTGGTTTCGTCTTTCTTCCAAGTTTCACACCTGTTTCAACTAACTTTCCAACCCCTTCTTGATCTAGTGTTGCGAATGGGTTAACAGGTAATATTTTGTTTTCTATATAAGCTTGTAGGAATTTTCCCTCCGCATCATCACGACTGTAACCAAAAGTCGTTTGCGTTAAATCATTCGTACCAAAGGAGAAAAAGTCTGCTTCTTCAGCAATTTGATCTGCCGTTAACGCAGCACGAGGAACCTCGATCATCGTTCCGATTAGATAATCTATTTTTGTTCCTCTTTCCTCCATCACTTGTTCACCAATAGAAATTACTAACTGTCTCATTTGTTTTAACTCATTTACATGACCAACGAGTGGAATCATAATTTCTGGTTTAACAACCATACCTTTTTCGACTACATTTGTAAGCGCATGAAAGATGGCTTTTGCCTGCATCATGTAAATTTCCGGATGACTCATTCCTAATCGACAACCACGATGTCCGAGCATCGGATTTGCTTCATCTAATAGACGTACTTTTCTTAAAAGCTCTTCTTTCTTCTTCAGTTCCTCTGTGTTTCCCTCAGTGATTTGCAGTGTTGTCACATCAACAAGCAACTCTTCTTTATTAGGTAAGAACTCATGAAGAGGAGGGTCTAATAACCGAATTGTGACAGGGTGTTCTTGCATTACTTCAAAGATTTCCTCGAAATCTTTTTGTTGCATTGGTAAAAGTTTTTGAAGTGCTTCTTCCCGCTCTTCGAATGTATCAGCTAAAATCATCTCTTGCACAATCGGAATCCGCTTAGAATCCATAAACATGTGCTCAGTACGACATAAACCAATACCACCTGCTCCGAAATCCAACGCTTTTTTCGCGTCCTCTGGGTTGTCAGCGTTTGCTCTTACTCCAAGTTTTCGCTCTGCATCGGCCCACGTTAATAACAACTGAAACTCTTTTGATAGCTTAGGCTCAATCATTGGTATATCGCCTACCATCATTTCACCTGTGGAACCATCAATCGTAATAACATCGCCTTTTCGAACAATTGTTTCTCCTACTTTAAATTGTTGTGATTTCAAATCGATTTTTAACACTTCACATCCACATATACAAGCTTTGCCCATTCCTCTTGCCACAACCGCCGCATGACTTGTCATCCCGCCACGGCTCGTAACTGTTGCTTCTGCAGCCACAATCCCGTGAATATCATCAGGAGTTGTTTCTGGTCGAACAAGTATTACCTTTTGATTCTCTTTGGCCAGCCTCTCAGCTTCATCTGCATCAAACACAACTCGACCAGTAGCCGCACCAGGAGATGCAGGTAGACCTTTTGCTAAAACATTTCGTTTAAACGAATCATCAATTCGACGATGAAGAAGCTGGTTCAACTGTTCTGGATCGACCCGAAGAAGCGCTTCTTTTTTGCTGATAATCTGCTCATTTACTAATTCCACAGCAATCCTAATTGCTGCCTCAGCTGTTCGTTTTCCAGTCCGTGTTTGTAAAATAAACAGATCACCGCGTTCCACCGTGAATTCAATATCCTGCATATCTTGATAGTGATTTTCTAGAATTTGGCAAGTGTTAACAAATTGCTCGTATACATTAGGCATTTCCTGTTTCAACGTCACAATTGGTTGTGGAGTCCTAATGCCTGCGACCACATCTTCTCCTTGCGCGTTGATTAAATATTCTCCGTAGAGTTTAGACTCACCTGTCGACGGGTTACGTGTAAATGCAACCCCAGTTCCTGAGTCGTTCCCCATGTTTCCAAACACCATGCTTTGAATGTTGACAGCCGTTCCGAGATGACCGGGTATTTTTTGAAGACGTCGGTATACGATTGCGCGTTGGTTGTTCCAAGAATCAAACACTGCCGTAACAGATAGAAATAGTTGCTCAAACGGATCCTCAGGAAAATTCCGCTTTGCATGTTTTTTCACAATCTCTTTATACCCTAAAATGACTTCTTTCCAATCTTCCGCTTTCATTTCGGGATCTGTTTGATAGCCTTTTGCTTCTCTAATCTCCTCTAATAATTGTTCGAAGTAAAAGCCATCCACTTTTAATACCACATCACTAAACATCTGGATAAATCTACGGTATGAATCGTATGAGAATCGCGGATTATTTGTTAGACTTGCCATCCCTTTTACCGTCTCATCATTCATACCGAGATTTAATACAGTATCCATCATGCCTGGCATCGAATGAACAGCACCAGAGCGAACCGATACGAGCAAAGGATTTGTCGGATCTCCAAGTTTTTTTCCAGTGTGTTCTTCTAGGGAGTGAAGCGCTTCTAATATTTGCAACTCAATTTCAGTAGGGAGTTCTTTTTTTGCTGAGTAATAAGCATTACAAGCCTCAGTTGAAATGGTGAAACCATAAGGCACAGGTAAACCAATACGCGTCATTTCAGCTAGGTTGGCTCCCTTCCCTCCAAGTAGTTCCTTTTGCTTGCTATGGCCCTCATCAAACATATAAACGAATTTATTCATGAATTCCAGCTCCCCTCTTTTTTAACATTGCTAAAATCAAATCAGCTGTTTCTTCTACTGCCTTATTTGAGACATTGATAATTGGACAACCAATCCGTTTCATAATGGTTTCCGCATAATCTAACTCTTCGAGAATCCGATCAAAGTCTGCGTAATTAGCCATCGGTAGCAACCCTAAATTTTTTAAACGTTCCTTTCGAATCTCATTTAATTTGTCTGGTGTGATTACTAACCCGACGCAAGTATTGCGAGGCAATTGAAAAAGTTCGTCAGGTGGAGATACTTCTGGGACCAAAGGTACATTGGCTACCTTAAAACGCTTATGAGCTAAGTACATTGAAAGTGGTGTCTTCGATGTTCGTGACACCCCAATTAAAACAATATCTGCTTTTTTTAATCCTCTAACATCTTGACCATCATCATATTTAACCGCAAACTCAATCGCTTCCACTCTACGAAAACAGTTATCATCTAATTTCCTCATTAATCTAGGTTGGCGAATAGGATCTTTATTAAACGCCTGCGAGAAAGCTTGCATGAGCGGATTCATTAAATCAATTGCTGTAATCCCTTCTTCTCTGGCTCTCTCGTCTAAATAGCTCTTTAATGATGAAATGACGATCGTATAAGCAATGATTGAGTGCGTTGATTTTGCAGCACATAGTACGTTGTGAATGTCATCTTGATTTTCAACATAAGAGAAATGTTGAATCTCAACTTCCCCATCATTAAATTGAGAGGCAACCGCTCTTACCATTAACTCAGCTGTCTCACCAACTGAATCAGACACAACGTAAACCATTTGCTTTTTATCCATATTGGTCCCCCTTCCTCACTATCAGTAACTCGCTTAGCCAGCCCTATGTATTTCCAGTAGGTGAACAAATATTAAACTTAATAACAGCTGAGTAGTTTAATTAACTGATGACATTAGTTAAGCCCATTGGAGCATTTCTATTTTTATTATGTTATACTAATAAACGATTAATCAGTTAATATGCTATACTATAAATTAATTAGTATATTACCATCATTCTAGGTTCGTTACAACCGTTATTTGTAAAAAAATAAAAAAGGGTGCCTGACCCCCAGCGCTTTAAAGCGCTGGGGGTCAGGCACCCTTCATTTTAATTTTTCATCTTAGGATCGAGCGCATCCCTGAGACCGTCACCAATCATGTTAAAGCCTAATACCACAAGCATAATCGAAAAGCCTGGGAATAAAACGGTCCATGGAGCAGTTTGAATATATTGCCTTGAATCAGAAAGCATTTTTCCCCATTCAGGCATTGGTGCTTGAGCTCCGAGCCCAAGAAATCCCAATGCTGCTGCTTCTAAAATCGCCGTACCAAACCCTAGGGTGGCTTGAACAATAATGGGTGCTAAACTGTTAGGTAGAATATGATGAAAGAGAATACGGCCATTTTTCATTCCTTGTGCCTTCGCCGCCATAATATACTCTTCTTCTCGTAAGCTAATAACTCTTGAACGTACCAATCGTCCAAAGATCGGGATATTAATAATAGCAATGGCAATCAACGCATTTTGTAAGGAAGGTCCTAAGATTGCAACAATGGCAATCGCTAATAAAATGCTCGGAAACGCAAGCATAATATCAAAAATTCGCGAGATTAGCATGTCAATCCAACGTCCATAATAACCCGCAATAATGCCTAGTAGCGTACCGAACACAAGAGCACCTGTGACAGCAAAAAAACCAACCCAAAGGGAAATTCGCGCTCCATGTGCAATCCTCGAAAAAATATCTCGACCAAGATCATCAGTCCCAAACCAATGCTCTGATGACGGGGACTGCAGACGGTTTTGTAGATGGGTGTCATCATATGCATATCCTGAAATAAATGGTGCAAACAAGGCTACTAGTATGAAAAAAACAATGATACCCATACCAATGACAGCGAGTTTATTTTTAACCAATTGCCTCATCGCATCACGCCAAGGTGAAACAGCTTTTACTTGCTCTTCATTATGGTTTGGGGGTTGAGTGTTTCCTGACATGTGTACCTGTTCTGACCTTATTGTTTCCATCTCTGCTCCCTCCCCATCAATATTTAATCCTAGGATCAATGTAAGAATACAGCAAATCAACGATTAAATTGATCATAACGAAGATTGTCGCCACCACTAATATGCCGGATTGAATAACTGGATAGTCACGATAGCCTATTGCTTCAAATATATAACGGCCAATACCTGGCCAACTAAAAATCGTTTCAGTTAAGATTGCACCACCAAGTAAGGCACCCGTTTGTAAGCCAATGACTGTTAAAACCGGAATGGTCGCATTTTTTAAGGCATGCTTATAAATCACAAAAATCGTTTTAGATCCTTTTGCATACACTGTTCGAATGTAATCGGAACGTAACACCTCTAGCATACTTGAGCGAGTCATCCTAGCGATAATCGCCATCGGGATCGTTCCTAACGCAATTGCTGGTAAAATTAAGTGTTTAAGGGCAACCCAAAGCTGATCCCACCTTCCTGCAATAATCGAATCTATTACATAAAGGTTTGTGACCGAGGTAATAGGGTCACGCGGATTATCACGACCAAATGCCGGTAGCCACCTTAGTTCTTGAGCGAAAATCCATTGTTCCATTAAAGCAAGCCAAAAGATAGGCATCGAAACTCCTATTAAAGCAATTAACATCGCTGTATAATCAAACCATGAATTTTGCTTCCAAGCACTGATAATCCCAGCGTTAACACCAATAACAATGGCAAATAACATTGCAAAAAAAGTTAACTCAATCGTTGCTGCTAAATAAGGCCACATCTCTTCTTTAATCGGAGTTTTTGTACGTAGGGATGTCCCTAAATCACCAGTAACCAAGTCTTTCACATAAACCCCGTATTGGACAATGTAAGGCTCATTTAATCCCAATCGTTGTTCTAAATCCTCGATCGCTTGTGGAGTTGCCTGTTCTCCTAATATAGTCTGAGCAGGGTTTCCTGGAATTAAATGAATGATTGAAAACGTTACAAGAGACATTCCGATCAGGACAGGTATTAGCATCAAGATTCTTCGGACGGTATACGCAAACATAATAGTCACCTCAATTCAGATCACATTTAGGTAGATTTTCAGAAGTTAAACGTAAAGAAAACTTTTGATATCTTCCAAGTTTCTTTATGTAAAACCTTCTATCTTTTAAAAAAAGGATAGCAGAGTTTCGCTCTACTACCCTTAACTTTGCGATTTAGTCTGCAAGCTCGACGTAGGTTAATACTTCACTAGTAGATGGATGCGGGACATAATTGTTCACATAAGAAGCTCCTGCAAGAACTGGAACGGAGTGAACTAATGGAACCATTGGGGCATCAGCGTGAATTAGTGCTTGCGCTTGTTTATATAATGTTTCGCGCTCTGATGGTTCCACTGTCGTTTTTGCTTGATCTAGCAAGCTTGTAACTTCCTCATTTCGATAGAATGAACGGTTTCCTCCTGGAATTGCGTGAGAGCTTAATAGGTTAGATAAGAAGTAATCCGGGTCTCCATTTACCCCTGACCAACCTAGCATGAACATATCTTGCTCTCCTTGCTGTGTTTTTTCAAGATACGTTGCCCATTCCATCGTGACAATGTTTGCCTTTACTCCTATTTTTGCTAAGTCTGCTTGCAGGGCTTCTGCTGCACGCTCGGGATCTGGCATATAAGGGCGCGCGACTGGCATCGTCCAAAGATCAAATTCAAACCCGTCTGGATACCCTGCTTCTGCTAGCAAACTCTTTGCTGTCTCAGGGTTAAAATCATACGCTTCAATCTCATCGTTATATCCTAAATACCCTGGCGGCACCGCATTTTTTGCCGGCTCTGCTCTACCATTATATAGAGCAAAGATGAGTGATTCTTTATCAATCGCATGGTTGATCGCTTGACGAACTAACGGATCATCAAAAGGTTCTTTTTCAACATTGAAACCTAAATAACCAATGTTATTCGTCGCACGTTCAAACAGCTGTAACTCAGCATCTCCTTCAATGGTTGCGATATCATCTGGATTTAAGCCGTCCATTAGATCAATCTGACCAGAACGTAACGCAGTTAGACGGGCTGAATTATCAGGAATTACTTGAAAAATCACTCGATCGAGTTTCGGATACCCTTCTTTCCAATAATTTTCGTTTTTCTCCAAAATAATAGAATCATCTTTTTGCCAACTAACAAACTTGAATGGACCTGTTCCTACTGGATTTTCATTAATTCTACTGCCATGTTCTTCAAATGCAGCAGGGGATGTAATTGCAAAATAGCTCATGCCCATGTTTTGCATGAAAGAACCTAGCGGCTGGTTTAAAACAAATTCAATCTCATAGTCACCAAGGACATTAATCTCTTCAATAGCGTGGCCTTCATCACCTTTAAAACCACCAAACTGCGTGCCATACACACTATATGTATAGCCTTCAGCAGCAAAATTAAAAGGATGTTCGGGATCTGCCCAACGTTCAAAGTTTAATTTAACAGCCTCTGCATTAAAGTCTGTTCCATCATGAAACTTCACTCCTTCACGAAGTTGGAACGTGAATGTTAACCCGTCATCTGAAAAAGACCAATCTGTCGCAAGTCCAGGTCCAATCTCAAAAGAATCTTGATCAAATTCAATTAACGTCTCGTAAATTTGCTTTGTAACGCGAGAAGACTCTCCGTCTGTTACACTTGCGTAATCAAGGCTTACTGAATCTCCACCACGAGCAAAAATTAGGACCTGATCACGTGTCGACTCAGCCTGTTCAACAGGCTCATCCGTACCGTCCTCCGTTTCAACTGGAGCTTGCGTGTCTTCCTTACCACCGCAAGCCGTCAAGAACACGGCTGATGCTAATAAAAGCATTAGCATGACTAACAAACTTTTTTTCTTCAATTGCTTTTCCCCCTTTAATAAATTGAAGTTAAATTTTGTGATTTGGCATTTCTTTTTAATAGAGATGACAAGCCACAAAATGATGATCTGTAACAGGTTGAAACGTGGGACGTTCTGTTTTACAAATTTCCATACATTCAGGACATCGAGTATGAAATGTGCAGCCCGCAGGCGGATTCGATGGACTTGGTACATCTCCTTGTAATATGACACGTTCACTTTTATGGTCTGGATCTGGGACTGGAACGGCAGAAAGCAGTGCTTTTGTATATGGGTGAAGAGGTTCGTCATATAAATCATTCTTGGTCGCAAGTTCCACCATACGTCCAAGGTACATCACTCCGACCCTGTCACTTATATGTTTCACGACACTTAAATCATGAGCAATAAACAGATAGGTAAGTTGAAATTTATTTTTTAAGTCTTCCATTAAATTTAAGATCTGTGATTGTACAGAAACATCGAGGGCAGAAACAGGTTCATCACAAATGAGAAGCTTTGGATTAACAGCAAGTGCTCTAGCAATTCCAATTCGCTGTCTTTGACCACCGCTAAATTGGTGTGGATAACGAGAAGCATGGTAAGAGCTCAAGCCAACGACCTCCAGTAACTCGCACACCTTCTCCTTACGTTCTTTAGTTGTTCCAATTCCATGGACAAGAAGAGGTTCACTAATGATCTTTTCAACTGTATGACGTGGGTTTAAAGAGGCATATGGATCCTGGAAAATCATCTGCATGTCTCGCCTTAGCCTTCTCATCTCCTCATCACTTACTTTTGTCACATCTTGCCCGTTGAAAATCACACTTCCTTCTGTCGGTTCAATTAAACGTAAAATGGCTTTTCCCGTTGTTGATTTCCCACAACCACTTTCTCCAACAATCCCAAGAATCTCTCCTTCGTATAATTTAAAAGAGACATCATCAACAGCTTTGACCTCACCTACTTTTTTACCAAAGATGCCACCTTTTATCTCAAAATATTTCTTTAGCTTTTTTACTTCAAGTAAAGGCTTAGTCACCAGTTTTCCCTCCTTCTTCTTCATATAGAAAGCACCGACAAAGATGATTTGGCTTAATTGAGGTTAATTCTGGGTCTTTTTCATAACATTTTGTCATCACAGATTCACATCGTGCTGCAAAGCGGCACCCTTTTTTGATAGAACCTGGTTTTGGCACTTGACCAGGAATGGAGTAGAGTTGTTTCTCTTTTTGATGAATTTTAGGTAACGAACGAATTAATCCTTTCGTATACGGATGCTCCGGATTTTTTAAAATTGTTCTCACATCGCCTTCTTCCACTACCTTCCCGCAATACATAACGACAACTCGGTCACAAATCTCCGCAACAACGCCTAGATCATGAGTAATCAACATAACGGCTGTTTCGTTTTCTTTATTTAACGTTCTCATTAAATCTAAAATCTGAGCTTGGATCGTAACATCTAATGCCGTTGTCGGCTCATCAGCAATTAATACTTCAGGATTACAAGACATCGCGATCGCAATCATCACACGTTGCCTCATCCCACCTGATAGCTGATGCGGATATTCGTTAACAATTTCCTCTGCTCTAGGAATTCCAACTTTATTTAGCATTTCAACCGCTCTTGCTTTTGCTAGCTTTTTGCTTACCTTGCTGTGATTGCGTATCGCTTCTATAATTTGATCGCCTATTGTAAACAAAGGATTAAGTGACGTCATCGGTTCTTGAAAGATCATCGCAATTTCATTACCACGTATTTTTCTCATTCGCTTCATAGATACCTTCGATAAATCCTCGCCTTTGAACAGAATTTGACCTCCAACCACTTTACCTGGCGGATTCGGCACAAGCTTCATAACGGATAATGATGTGACGCTTTTTCCACATCCTGATTCTCCTACAATGCCAACAACTTCTCCCTTATGTACTTTAATACTGACCCCGTCAACAGCTGGGATTTCTCCAGATTCTGTAAAAAAATGAGTACGTAAATCAGCTAATTCCAATACGACCTCTGCCACCACAAGCCCCCCTCTCTATTCTTGTCTTACAATATAATAAATCTATTTGAAATGTATATTTGTACTCCCGAGAAATACAGATGTTTCTTGTTTAAACTAAAAATCACGATAAATATTGACAAAAACCACTTGTCTTTGCTTGAATATATTAAATATATGTCAACTATATTACAGTTTAATGAACTTTTTATTTAAACGTCTTTGCTGAAAAAACAATTAAAGGGTGCCTGACCCCCAGCGCTTTAAAGCACTGGGGGTCAGGCACCCTTTTCAACCAACTTTATTAAATAATTCCGGAAGATCATGTACGATCAATTCCTTTATCTTTTCAACCTGAAGACTTTCAACAGGATAAGCTTTAATTTTTTGCAAGCTAGAGCAAGAGTCACCTTTAAAAATATAGATAACCTTCTCAACAAATCTATCTTTTTCTAAACAAACATTATTTTTCAAGACAAAATCCTTATTTAAAGTTTCCTCGTAAACTACGTAAAAGTTATCAGCAATTTCACCAGTGAACATTTCTTTTGTTTCAATCAATTCATTAACAAACATCCTGGCCATCCCCTTAGATTTGAGTTGTTATTACTCCTTTATTTTAAACGGGAAGTCAGAAAGTAACTGTAACATTCCTCACATGTTAGGAAATTTTAATCACATTAGAATTAGCAAAAATCAGAAAATCACTCTAAGTTTAAATTTGAAAACCATATTTTCAGAGAAGTTATGATCAAAAACGGCATGACTGAACAAGAACAACATTTATCCATTTGATCAAAATCGGTTCGAAGTTTAGCTCATAAAATCAAGAGCATGAAAAATAATCAAGCTTCTGCGAAATAATAATAGTACTAACCTAAACTAATACGTCATTTCCTATAAATGGATAAACTGTCTATTGATTTCTTAATTAACAAATGCTACACTCTCTGTAATATGAACAGAAAGGGATGATGGATGGACAATGAAGAACTAATCTTATTTTTTAGAATTTGAAATTCATATTTCGAATGATAAACTAATAGGATTAGTCTGCCCATTTATAATCATCTCCCGTGCGACAAGTATGAGAGTTTATTTAAGTACGGTTCTGACTAATCCTTCCAACACAAATTGGGAGGATTTTTTTATTCTCCTTATAACGAGGGGCGATGTTTACATGAAGGAATTACTACAACTGCAAAATATTTGCGTAGAAATAAAAGATTATCCCATCTTTAAAAATGTCAATTTACACGTTCAACAAGGGGATATCATCGGCATCATAGGAAAAAATGGAGCTGGAAAAACAACTTTATTGCATATACTGAACCATGATTTAACACCAACAGAAGGACTAATCAACTTTATTCAGAGTGATTTAAAAGTGGTTCTCGTTGAACAAGAAACGGAGTCACATTCCTTTAAAGACGTTTCTACACAAGAAATTGAACTGTTAGCTAAATGGAATGTCCCTACTCATGATTACTCAAAATTGAGTGGTGGTGAGAAGGTAAAGGCGCGTCTTGCAAAAGGACTTTCTCAACAGACAGATCTTTTATTATTAGATGAACCGACCAACCATCTTGATGAGGAAAGTTTAGTATTGTTAATTAAACAGATAAAACAACATAAAGGTACGATTATCTTTGTATCTCATGATCGTTATTTTCTAGACCATGTTGCTACAAAAATATGGTCTATCGAAAAGGACCAGATCATTAGCCACAAAGGCAACTATTCTAGTTATATGAAATTCCGTGAACAGAAACGACTTTCACAGCAACGTGAACATGAAAAACAACAAAAAATGGTTGAGCGAATCGAAGCCCAAATGAAGGAACTAACTTCTTGGTCGAATCAAGCTCATGCCCAGTCAACGAAAAAGGAAGGGTTTAAGGAACACTATCGTGCAAAAGCAAAACGAATGGATGCCCAGGTAAAATCAAAACAGAAACGACTTGAGAAAGAGTTAAAGAAAATGAATGTCAAGCAACCCGATCAAGAATACGAAGTTCAATTCTCCATGAAAGCCAATACGAAAGTGGGAAAACGTTTCTTAGAAGTTAAACATTTAGCGAAGTCGTTCAATCGACGTCTTCTTTTCCAAGATTCCAACTTTACCATACAGCACGGTGACAAAGTTTCGATAATAGGACCGAATGGAAGTGGGAAAACAACTCTTTTAAAAATTATTACCGGCCTTGAAACAGCAGATGGGACTATTTGGATTTCACCGTCTGTCAAAATTGGCTATTTAACTCAAGATGTATTTGATCTCCCTCTTGAACAAACTCCTCATCAATTATTTGAACGAGAGACATTTGAGGAAAGAGGGCACGTCCAAAATCTAATGAAGCATTTAGGTTTTACCGCTTCACAGTGGTCACAACCAATTAAAAATATGAGCATGGGCGAGCGTGTGAAATGCAAGCTAATGAAGTTTATTTTAGAAGAAAGAGATGTCCTGATTCTAGATGAGCCTACCAATCACCTTGATTTACCTTCAAGAGAACAACTCGAAAACACGTTAGCTCAATACAATGGGACATTACTTGTCGTCTCACATGATCGTTTTTTCACTGAAAAAACAACTACTTCAAAGCTTATAATCGCTAATAATCAAATTTACAAACAGTTAAGTGAAACAGCACTTAAGATTAACGAGTCAGAAGAACTCCGGTTACAGCTTGAAACAGCACGACAAGAGGTTTTGGGGAAACTTAGCTTCGTGACGAAAGAGAGCAAAGACTACCTTGAACTAGATCAGCGATTTAAAGAGTTAACAAAACGTATAAATGAGCTTTAACGAATAAAAAGACGATTGCATGGCGCAATTGTCTTTTTTCTGGCTCACTCAAAGGATATAGGGTACTCCGCTTAAGACTATTGATTAAAAAAGATTACAAGTCTTAGAAAACGTCCGACATTCCCCAGTATGAATAACTACCTTTTTTTGATTCGCAAATAATATAACCACGTTCTTATTGAGGATGCTCCATAGAAGAGGATGCATAATGCTACTAAAATAAGTAGAAACCACGGTATACCCATATGCTCGTTTTCTAAAGCTAAGATGGTGTGAATTTTCATTAATAATCCATATAACAACATTATAGGAATAAACAAAGCTGTGTTCGTTAGCACTACATTTTTCGCTTTGTTTTGTTGAATGGTCTTATCAGAATATAATTGAGGTTTTTCTTCATTTTCTTTATATTCCTTCGACCAAATAGTCCATTTTTGTATGTCTGACATAGTGGAAAAGACATATTTCCAGCCCTTATTCTTTATTTCTATCATCGAGCTTTCTTTTGCCAATCCCTGGTACACGGCGCAATAACTGATTTTTCTCGGGGTGCCAACATCGAAATAAAATCCCGTACCCATCCAATCCACACGGTACAAATTATATCCTTTTACTTCCATCGCTTCGAGCCATTTTTCAAGTTTATCTGGTGCATACATCCAGGCAAATTTTCGTTTAACCATTAATTTACCTTGCTGCTTCAATTCTATTTCTTCATGTTCGGATCGCTTCCCCTTCGAATTCAACATATCTTTCTCAAGTTCTGCCCATCCACTCAATTCTCCTCTAAGTAATTTATTACTTGTTTTAATTTTATAAACCGAATAAATAGAGTAAATAAGGACTGCCACAAATAAGACTCTTATGTAAGCAAGAAACCAAGGTGTATTTGTTGGTTTTCCAGCCTCTCCATACCTTAAAAAATCTCTAACAGATTCAGGATAACTACGGATGGAGAGATAATTGATGAGATTTATTAGGATAATTATAGAAAGGAAGATTAATATCCCACTGCAGATGAAGAAATTCTTACGATTATGGTTGATCACACCTTCCCTGGTGAATGAAGGGTCTAGCTCGTTTGAATTGTTTACGATAAACCAATTGTTTTGGTTATATTTGAGGTTCCAATCAGCGTTAATTACTTCCTCTGGAAACTGCTTTCCTTGTGCTTGACTGTAACCAATTTTATAGGTGACTTTTTTTGGTATACCTTTTTCAAAAACAAAAATACGACTACTTCTTTTTAAATTCTTCAAATGAAAGCCTTTCTCAGCCATTTCAGAAAGCCACTTCTCTGTTTGTCGAACATCAAAACTCCAAAAAGGCCTGAATACCTGTTTATGCATTGGCTCCTCCTTTTTAAATACCAGCTTATAAAGATTGTGGAGTATCAGGCAACACATTTGCCAAAACAATATAAATTAACAAAGAGGCCGGTGTAAAAAGGAAAAGCAATCTAATTAGCAAAGGGGATACCCCAAAATATTCACCGATACCACCACAAACTCCCGCTATTGATTTGTTTGCAGCTGACTTTTTTATTGCAATTCTCTTCAGTTTAATCTCTCCCTTAATTTTGTTAACCGCCCTTATTTTACCATATGTAATTTAGGCAGTTGATTGAATTAAAAATGTTTTCACGAAGTAGGCGTTAGTGATTCTTGTTGTTCAACTACGAATTTCGTAGTTGAAATATGGATTAGTAGATATTTTCGTAATTTAGAAGATAAAGGTACTGAATTAATAGAAACAATGCGAAATTAGGTGATATTGCGTACCTATTAGTAGATATATTTAAAAATTAGAAGATAAAAAGGAGTGCCTCCCTCTCTAGGGAGAAAACTAGGACTTCACATCCTAGTTTCCACCTACACGTTTAGGTTCTATTTGTTTCAAGAAAGTCTCTACGATCTCAACCGCTTCTCCATCTGTTTTGCCGTCACTGAGTTTAACAGTTATGTAGTAAACTAAGTCAGATAAACGGAAACTGAATACTACTTCACGGTCATTAGGGTTAAACTGATGGCGCACGTTAATCCCTTCTATCTGCATTAATTCTCCTTTGGGAGTTACCGCTTCTTCATAATCCATGATATAAACAAGTACACTAATCTCCTCCTCATTAACGTGTTCACCATATATGACTTCTCCTTGAGTCAATAGTTGGACCTTCATTTCTTCACTCACATACTTCTCGTTTCTTTCATCGGCCATATAAGCAATAACGGCTCCGTTCATACTAGGAAAACCCTCTGGAACTTCGTTATTTGGAATCCAAATCAAACCAATCGAGTGGTTCTCAATCTTTGGTAAGTAAACATCATGATCAAATAAGTCCGTCAATTCATTTTCTAACGTTTCATGGTTCGAGTTCTGATCTGAATGATTTTCATTCAAAAGAGTTGGCATAAATAAATAAGCACCTACAAAAAATATAACCGATGCGATAATAGCTGATAAAATAGGCAGCGATAAATGAATGTGGTTACGTTTTCTATTCCTTTCTTCGATACTTGTTAATAATTTAGATCGCAGATTTTCTTTCTCTCTATCTGTAAAATCAATCTTCTTTAACTGCGAGAGTGTTTTGTCAAGCTGAGTTTTTTCGTCAGAACGCTTCATGCTCATATCCCTCCTCTTCTAATTGCTTTTTTAAAGCAGATAAGGCTCTGAGTAACGTGACCTTCACTTTACTTTCAGACCAGTTAAGCACTTCTGATGTTTCTTTAATAGATAACTCTTTCACTTTCCTAAGAATGATGACTTCTCGGTAAGACCTTTTTAATCTCCTAAGCGATCTATACAAGTACTGTTCATTTTCATCAAGTTGTGTTAATTTTTCAGGACAGTTCGGGTCGATTTTTATTATTGCAAAAGTTTCAACCATATATAGTAATGGTTTTTTCTTGCGCATATAATCAATAGTGACATGACGAGCAAGTCGGTATAACCAGTTTTTATCACTTGTTTCGTTCTTATAGTGAATTAAACTTTTATAAGCTTTTAAATACGTATCGTGAGTTAAGTCTTTTGCTTGCTCCTGGTCCCCTATCATCATGAAAATAAAACGATATATATCAGAACTATATTGATTATACCAATCAAGTATTTTTTGATTTTGGGTTTCCTCCCTCAAATAAATCACCTCTCTTTAATTTAAATAGCTGTTTACTCTTATTAGTTTTAAAGACGTTTAATTCTTATAAAAGTTACATTATGAATAATAAAAACGTTTCTTTTTTTGAAACGACTTGCATGTCGCTTCTTATAGTTGCTTACAGTTTATCATGATGACTATTGTGAATAGATGATTATCTCAATTGTCAGAAGAACAATTGACTCACCTTATCCTGTCTTCAATCTTTCGTAAAACCATTTGAAACTCCCAATATATTACCTTTCTATCAGAGATGAAGTTTTACCCTTAACCATAAAAAAAGTTCCTGATCTGTCTTACTCAGGAACTTCTTTTCTCAACAATTGTAAATTGTTTCCACTCAGGCTTTCACTTGCTTAACTTCACTTTCTTGGATGACTAAATGGTCCGGGCGGTAACACCCAATAACATGAAAACCTTTACGACGTAAGAAACGAACACTTAAGTTTAGTAGAATTGGATCAGATACAACAAGGACAACTTCCTTGCTTTTGATTTCTCTAAAATGTCTTTTAATATAAGCAAAAGGAAGGTGAATGACTCCCTCTACCGGCAGTTTTGTTGCACCATTGTAATCTCTGACATCTACTAGAACAACTTCTTTTCTCAATTGATCAGATTCAAGGTCAAAATAATTTATTCCATTTACAGGCACTACTCGTTCGCAAATAAAAATTAAGAGACCTATTAAAAGTAATAGTACGAAAAAAAAAAGCATGTTCTATTTACCTTCCTTTTTTTAGATATTATCTTAAATGGTGCAAAATTCATTTAAAGCAAACTTAGTTTACTATAGTCCCGTTCAATATGTTACAAAAAAAGTTACAGTTACGATAGGTGGGAAAACCTAAGCTTAAATAGCTGCTTAGGCTTAATCATTGATTTTGTAGTAATATGATAAACAGTTGATGAATTAAACAAATTGCCACATGTCTAAAAATCCTCTAACACAATTTTCCCTATCGCTGTCCCTGCTTCTAGTTCTGCATGTGCCTTACGTATATTTTCGGCATTGATTGGACTGATTACCTTATTTACAGTTGATTCAATTGTCTTAGAATCAATCAATTTAGCCACTGCATTCAAGATATGGTGCTGCTCAATCATATCTGGCGTTTCGAACCTAGCACGTGTAAACATAAACTCCCAAACAAAAGTAGCACTCTTTTGGAAAAGAGGAAAGAGATTCAGTTTCTCATTTGTTTCATAAATGGAGCAAATTTTCCCTTGAGGCTTAATCGCTTCAGACATGTTCTCCCAGTGTTGACCAGTCTGATTTAAACAGAAAATATAATCAACCTCGTCTAAATCAAGTTCTTTTAACTGCGTAAGAAAAGAATGGTGGTGGTTAATAACGTAATCTGCCCCCCGTTCTTTTACCCAACGAACGGAGTCTGGCCGTGAAGCTGTGCCTATTACCTTTAATCCTGCCCACTTAGCTAGTTGTATCGCAATTGAACCAACACCGCCAGCTGCTCCAATAATTAAAATCGTTTTGTCGCGGTTTCCTTCTTTTGCAATAGCTAATCGCTCAAATAGCCCTTCCCACGCCGTAAGCGCCGTAAGTGGTAATGCAGCAGCTTCTGCAAAGGAAAGTGAGCTCGGTTTATTCCCAACAAGTTGTTCATCTACTAGATGATATTCACTGTTTCCTCCTTGACGAGTAATACTACCTGCATAATAAACTTCATCGCCCTCTTTAAACAAGGAAGAACCAGACCCAACCTCCTCGACTATACCGGCTACATCCCACCCTAAAATTTTTGCGATTTCCTCTGTTTTCTCCTTCGGCTTTCTTACTTTAGTATCTACTGGATTCACTGAAATTGCTTTGACCTTAATTAGTAAATCTCTGCCTTTTGGAGACGGTTTCTCTATTTCAAGATCTAATAAACTTTCTTTATCTTCGATAGGAAGGTACCGAAACAATCCTACTGCCTTCATCGTTTCCATTAAAAAACTCCTTTCATTCACAAAGAAAAATTCTTCTATAATATAACCTAGCTCTCAATCAGGATAACTATTCTAACTGCAATTAAAAAAATTACAGTTAATTCATAAAATAAAACAATTATTGAAATTGTTTTATTTTATTTAATATAGAAGCAATTGATATTTGATCGAGATACATTGAAAAGTATTGATCAGCATCCTCAAAAACGTCATCCATAACAATTGAAATATTTGAAGCAATCACGCAATTTACCTCAGGGTCTCCTGAACACCAATTTGGTTTAATCGTTCCGCAAGAAACTGAGCGGTAAATTTGTCCTAAAGTAATCTCATTAGGATCTTTTTTGAGGATATACCCGCCGCCGATCCCCTCTTTTGTTTGAATAAGTTCATTCTTACGCAAACAACTCATGATTTTACGAATCCTAGCAGGGTTTGTCGCTACATTGTTCGCGATAACTTGGCTACTTGCCATATGATCTGGCAAATATGCTAAAAAAACTAAACTATGGACGGCTATTGTAAACTCACTATTCACAAGGTTTCCTTCCTCCTGTAACCAATACTGTAATAATAGTTGCTACAGTTAATGAAGTCAAATTTATTGATAGCAGACACTC
Source organism: Halalkalibacter akibai JCM 9157 (assembly GCF_000513135.1). Classification (GTDB taxonomy): domain Bacteria; phylum Bacillota; class Bacilli; order Bacillales; family Bacillaceae_D; genus Halalkalibacter; species Halalkalibacter akibai. Next base: position 58,422 of record NZ_BAUV01000019.1, on the reverse strand, counting down.
TATCCCACTTCTTCTTTTAACTTCAACTCTGAATTCCCCCCTTGCTTCTCCTTAGTACTTGACAGAATTACAATCGTAGCAATAATGCAAAATGCGCCGACCCATTCTGAAATTCCAAACACAACATTTAACCAAACAACCGCTAGTATTGCCGCTGATAATGGTTCGGCACAAGCAAGTAAACTTGTTTCTGTTGGCTTAAGGTATTTTAAGCTCTCTAGATAACTGTAAAAAGCTATAATTGTACCAAAGACAATAACGAACAAGAGAGCCAGAATAGACGTAAATGAAATATGCCCAACTACCTGCCATGGTGGATGGATAAAACTCATTCCAACCCCACCTATTATCATGCCCCATCCAACTACGACAGTTGATCCAAACTCATTTAAAAGTTTTATAGGCTGTAACGTATAAAAAGCAAGAGCAACTGCTGATGCAAGCCCCCAGAATAACGCCCATCCTGAAATTGACAACGTTGTGAAGTTTCCATGTGTCACTAATAAAAATGTTCCTAACAGAGCAAAAAAGATTGCAACAATCTGATTCTTAGTTGGTAACGTTCTAAATCGAAATAATAGGTATAAAACGATCATCACTGGCCCGGTATATTGAAGAAGTGTTGCAGTAGCAGCATTACTAGCTTCAATTGCAGCAAAGTACGTGTATTGAACGGCCAGCATGCCAAAAACTCCAAATAGAACCAAGTTTATCTGATTAGACCGAGTCGTCCAGATACTCCAGATTTTCTTGTTCCCCCCTATAATAGCTAAGCATAGTAGAACAACTCCAGCACTTAACAAGCGAATAACCGTTAACCACTCGGCATTAAAGGCTTGTTGCTCAAATAAATATTGCCCCACAGTTCCTGATATCCCCCATAGCACTGCTCCCAACAGGACGAGGCAGATTCCAATTAACCTAGCTTTTTTTTGATTTTTTTCTAGATTCATTTATTTTCCCTCACTCATTTGTCAGATACATACATATTACCATGAACAGCATCAGAGACAATTCTCAAACCCCATAAATCAACTTCCAAGACTAAATAATTCATTGCAAAAATAATTATTATAAAACACTATTGATTTTTAATAACTGTTATAATACAATGAAACTAACAAAAGACAATGGAGGGATTTACCAATGACACCTACACCTGAACAATTCAGAAATATCGAACCGAAAATCTGTACTGATTGCGGAAAAAAGATTGTAGAAATGCATGAATCCTATTTAACCCAGTGCGATAAATGTTTAAGTCACGTTGAACACCTCTAAAATAAAATAAACTGTTATAAAACATAAATTCCCTTAAAAAGGCTGATTCTATTAATCTAAATAGAATCAGCCTTTCATCAGTATTTATTTAAACCAGCCTTTTTCCTTGAATCTCGAGATAGCTTCGATTCTGTTGCCAACATCCAGCTTATCTAAAATAACAGATATATAATTTCGCACCGTACCATTTGTCAAGAAAAGTTCTTTTGCGATTTCACTCGTGCTTTTTCCATCTGCGATCAATTCCATTACTTGTTTTTCTCGGTTTGTGAGGGGATTTTTATTTTCAAATGCGAGATCAACTAATTCAGGTGCGTAAATACGCCTTCCGTCCATAATTGTGCGAATTGAATTAGCTAGTTCTTCACTGGGGCTATCCTTTAATAAGTATCCACTTACCTCTGCATCTCGCGCACGTTCAAAATAACCTGCACGAGCAAATGTCGTTAGTATAATAACCTTACAAGGCTCGTTAATTAGTTCCTCTGCAGCCTCAAGTCCACTTTTCACCGGCATTTCAATATCCATAATGCAAACATCCGGCTTGTGTTCATGTACTAGTGCTATTGCTTCTTCACCATTTCTAGCTCTACCGACAACTTCCATATCATCTTCTAAATCAAGTAAAGAACTAAGTGCTCCGAGTAACATGCGCTGATCTTCGGCAATGACAATTCGAATCAAATCAATCCCTCCTTGGCCTTTTGTTTTATAGCATTTGGTACTTTAATAACAACAATAGTTCCATTTGCTTGTGAAATTTCTAAACTCCCGTTTACAAATTCTAATCTTTCTCTAATTCCCCTTAAACCATTTCCTAAAGAAGTGCCTGAAAATCCCACTCCATCATCTTGTACAATAATTCGCAATTCATCAGGTGATTCTTTAATACTCACCTTGCATAATTTAGCTTGACTATGCTTAACAACATTAGTGACCGTCTCTTTTAAACACATACTGACGACATTTTCAACTAATAGTGGAGTACTCTTTAATTGAGCGTTGCCATCGAATTGAAATTCCATTTCGGCAGCTTTTAAAATCTGCTGAATGTGGATCATTTCCTCTTCCAGTTTAGCTCCGCGCATATCAGATACCATCTCACGAACTTCTTTTAAAGCCGTTCTAGCTGTTTGATTTATGTCACTGAGTTCAGCTTTGGCTGAGTCAGGATTTTTTTCAATTAACTTCCTAGCTAAATCACTTTTCAACCCGATCAATGACAATTTTTGGCCAAGTGTATCATGTAAATCACGTGCAATCCGCTGACGTTCTTCAATTACCATTAATTGAGAGATTCGCTTATTCGCATCTTCTAATTGTCCTTCTAATTTTTCACGCTTGTTTCGATTATACGTATTAAAAGGCAAGAGGATAACTCCTATTATGGAAATTATGATAAAAGGGAATTGCGCAAAAAATAATTCGTTTTGCGTAAAAAAGCTCAAACTCACTGCAATAATGGTCGTTAATAAATGAACAATGTACAACGTAAAGAAGCCAATTTTACTTTGAACGTTTCCAATGAAAAACGCTAAGAAAAGTGCAAAATACACATACCCATAAAACAGGGTCATTATAATACTGATGGCCATTTCAACCCTACCCACAGATAAACTGGCCAGCTTTTGGATATGAACGATAACCTGTATGAAAGAAAAAAGAGCAAAATCATTATAATTCCGAATATAATTTCTGTCGAAGACGAAGATCGGAAAATAAAATAAAAAGGTAATAAACAAAAAATTATCCAGACGTAAATACTTAGTCCAGTATTCTTCGGAAAAATGTTATACCAATTTTGCATAGTAGCCTCCTCTCTTTTTTGGGTGTTTGATACTATCATACAATATTTGACATAAAATTGTATGGATTTAAGCAAAGAAAAACCATTCAATGAAACGTTGAACGGTTTTTTCGCTTATTTTTTATTTTCCTTGAAGACTTGCTCTTCTATTCTTTATCTCTAATTTTTCCTTAGCTTTTGGAAGAAGGTGCTTTACTTCTTTGAAGCTTACAAATGTCTTTTTACTTTCATCATAAAGACGAAAGCGAATAGACTCTAAACTAGTACCCATTGTGATTGTCGTAGCTTTTTGTAATGGAATCGTTGTTTCATGAACCTCTTCCAATTTATAATTTGGAACTCTTGGACTTAGATGATGAACATGGTGATAACCAATGTTCCCAGTTACCCATTGCAAAATTTTCGGTAACTTGTAATAAGAACTTCCATCAACAGCCGCTTTTACATAGTCCCACTCTGTTTCATCTTCAAAATAAGAATCTTCAAACTGATGTTGTACATAGAACAACCAAATTCCTAGCATTCCTGACACAAATAAAATTGGTGCTTGAATAAGAAGAAATGCTTGCCAACCAATCATCCAAATGATTAGTGAATAAAGTGCTACAACTGAGATTGTGATTGCATGTGTATTTATTCTTTCCTTTTTTCTTGCGTCACTTCGATTAATTCGATTTGTAATGAAAAACAAGAAAAGCGGTCCAAGTCCAAACATAACAAGTGGATTTCGATACAATCTATACTGTAGTCTTTCTTTAAATGATGCAGCTACATATTCTTCAACAGTCATTACCCAAATATCACCTGTACCACGTTTATCTAAATTGCCGCTTGTTGCATGATGAATGGAATGCTCACGTTTCCATTTTTCAAAAGGAAACATCGTGATTACTCCAGTAATATTACCGAGAATCTGATTAGCCTTCTTATTTTTAAAGAAAGAACCATGACAACAATCATGAAAAATAATAAAGATCCTGACAACAAACCCCGATGCTACCACTGCAAACGCAAACGTTAACCACATCGATACCGCTAAGCTTTGGTAAGCTAAAAACCACAATAAGAAAAACGGTGGAATCGTATTTATAATTTGTTTAATACTCGATTTAACGTCTGATTTTTCAAAAGGGGCAATACTTTTTCTAAGTTGAGCTAATTTCTGTTTTTGTGTACTCATAATTTCCTCCTTGAAAGGAACGATTTGTGTAGTTGGAGATTTCATTAACCTAATCATAAAAGATAAACACGTGACAAAGAAGTCATGAACGTCAACTATGGAGTATGACAAGTGTCATGTATATTATAAAAAAGGTGCCTGACCCCCAGCGCTTTAAAGCGCTGGGGGTCAGGCACCTCGCTCATAGTCATCTTTCAGATTCAAAAAACTCAATCCACTCTCCATCTGGACCATGAAAGAAAAAGTATCTAGCTCCGTTTGGCAGTACTGTTATTACTTTATCAATTAATGGTACTTCAAGCTCCCTAATACGCTTCACTTCCTCATCTAGGTTATTGACCTTAATGGCAAAATGATGGACTTTCCCCTCATTTGGTAGCTCGTCATTATATCCTTGAATTAATTCAAGCTCTGTTTCCCCTTTTTGATTAAATCCTAGAAAAGCCAATTTAATATGACCATTCGTATGTGTAAGAGTGTTTTTTAGTTGCATACCTATTATGTTTTGATAAAAGCTGATTGACTTCTCAATGTCTGTTACCATAACACCTACATGTTCAATTCGTTTTATAGACATATTACACCCCTCTCTACCTGTTTTGTAACATTAGCAATCATAACTTCAATTTCTATGTGGTACAACCTCAAAAAGTGATTGGGCTAAGAAAAAGAGAGCCGACAGCAATTTGTCAGCTCTCCACCTAAATTATTGGAGCTTGTTCTGCGAATTAATAACAGATTGAGCTTTTTGGACCACTTGTTGTGCTTGCTGAACTTGTTGAGCTTCTTGTTGCACTTGTTGTTGTGCTTGCTGCAAGTTTTGTTGTGCTTGTTGAAATTGCTGTGTTTCTTGATTCAATTGCTGTTGAGCTAGTTGAACTAACTGCTGCGCCTGTTGAATTTCTTGTGCATTTCCACTAGCTTGCTTTTGTTGCACAACTTGCATTGCTTGCTGAACGGCTTGCTCAGCACGTTGTATCGCTTGTAATTGGTCCTGTTGATTCATCATAGTAAGCCTCCAATAATTTTTGTAGGGGTTTTTACTCCCCTAAATATTTTGCTTACTATCAAGGGAACTATACAATCACTTCTGAGAATAAATTTTTTTAATTTATTTAGCTTTCAGAATAAATTTAGCAATTGATAAAAATTAAAAAACAAACGTCACCGCTACGTACAACACGGTCGTGATGCCTGCAGCAATTAAGGCAGGTCTTAATTTATACTTTGCATACTCAATTACAGAAAGCCCCAATATTTTTGCTATTGTGTTCGTATCATCACTTAGCGGAGAGGCAAATGCCCCAAATGAACCACTAGCAAATACGGCTCCGACCACTAATGGCAATGACACATCACCTACAGTGGCAAGAGAAATTCCTAAAGGCATTAAGATTCCCCATGTCCCCCAAGCAGAACCGATAAAATACGAAACCGCTGCCCCAAAAACAAAAATCAATGGAGCAATAAACATCTGAGGAATCCATCCTGTATGTGCTGTTACGAAAGCGGAGAAGCTAGGTCATCAGTTATAGATGACAAGCCCCAAACAATTGACAACAGCAAAATGACAGACATTAATTCATTTCCTCCATCAATAAAGCCAGAAATTAATTGTTCGAGCTTAAAACGTTGAATTAAATAAAAACCGATGGAAATCAATACAGTAATTAATAAAGCAACCACCATTGCATCGAGAACATCTGCTTGAATGAATGCTTCAAAGAAGCCAAATCCTTTGACATGCCCATCCCACCATGTTAAAAATAGCGTTAAGCTAATGACCAAAATTAAAGGTAACAATAAATTCATTGGCTTAATTGGGAGTTCTTTAGATACAACTGGATGACAATCATGCCAATCATCTTCCTTCTCGACAGTCTCTTCGTCAATTTGCATAGGTGCATCAGATTTCTCCTTTGAATGATGAAAGAAACTTAAATAGACACCTAATAAGATCGTGACGATTGAAAAGAAATTAAATGGGATGCTCTGGATAAAAAGCGAGTAAGGGTCAACTTCAATACCTTGATTTTCCGTTGCAATTTGAATAATTGAAACCATATATCCTACAAAAGCTGTTGCAACCGGAATTAAAACTATGATTGGTGTTGCTGTTGTCTCAATAACGAAACCAAGTTCTGCTGTCGTCATTCGAACTTTCTTAAGCAATGCTCTCATAATTGGAGCTATTGTAACAAATCGAAACGTTGGCGCAGCAAATGTTCCAATCGTTGAAACATACGTTAAAACTAAAGCTTGTTTTCTTGTTTGAATTCTCTCAGCTGCTTTCTCTACGAATCCTCTTATGCCTCCTGTCATTTTAATCATGCCTACAAGACCTGAAAATGCATACAGAAAGACAATAATCTTAATATTATTCGTATCAATTAGCGCTTGTACGACATAAACAAACATGGCTTGAATTCCACCTAGAATGGTCGGTTCCATCAAATAAGCTCCTACAAGCAAACCAAGAAACAAAGCTGGTAACACTTGTTTTGTATAGATTGCAACCGGTATTACCACAAGAAACGGAATGATTGACAACCAACTAGATTCCATCTAACATCACCTATCTTAGATACTCTTATTAAAATTCTCTATTAGCATGTGATAGCGATGAGATGTTATACAAAAAAACCTGACCTTAGCGCTTTAAAGCACTGGGGGTCAGGCACCAATTATCTTGTACTTTTTACATAATGTTCAAACTCATTAGCTGTTACTGGTTTTAAAAATAAATACCCTTGCCCATAGGTGCAATTGTATTTAGTGATTGCTTGTAATTGGTGTTCGTGTTCTATCCCTTCGGCTACGACTTGAAGATTAAGATTAATCCCCATATCAATAATGCTTTTGACGATTGAACGATCTGCATTGATGGAAATGTCATCAATAAAAGTTTTGTCTATTTTTATCGTGTCTATCGGGAGCTCTTTTAGAATATGAAGAGAAGAGTAGCCTGTACCAAAATCATCAATCGCTACTTTTACTCCCATTAGACGCAATTCTTTCAGTAATTCCACAGATTCATCAATGTTTTGCATAATACTCTCTGTAATTTCTAATTCTAAATATTCAGGAGACAGCTTTATTTCATTCAATGTTTCTTTTACGGTCTTTATAAAGTCACTATTTCTAAACTGATTAACAGACACATTAACAGATATGCACAAACCTGGTAACCCATGATCTTGCCAATCTTTATTTTGCCTAACTGCCGTCTTGAGTACCCATTCCCCAATTGCCACAATTAAGCCTGTATCCTCTGCCACTGGGATAAATTCAACTGGTGAAACAAAGCCAAGTTTTGAATTATTCCAGCGTAACAATGCCTCCATACCAATAACCCTTCTAGTTGCTACATCAACTTTAGGCTGGTAATAAAGAATAAGCTCATTATTTTCGATCGCTAACCTTAGTTCATTTTCAATCAACATTTTTCTTGTCATCATCTGATTTAATTCATCATTATAAAACCTAAATTGATTTCTTCCGCTTGCTTTTGCCTGATACATAGCTGCATCAGCAGCCTTTAATAAAGATTCACTTTCCTCACCATTTGCTGGATATGAACTAATCCCAATACTTGGAGTCACCGTCATTGAATGGCTTGCTATTGAAAAAGGAACAGAAAATGCTTCAATGATCTTATTGGCAGTTTGTATGGATAGCTCTTCAAATTTCAAATCAAGGACAATAATAAATTCATCCCCACCTAACCTGTAAACCGAAGCATTTAATTTAACAGATCGCGTTAACCTTTTAGCAGCTTCTTGTAATAACTCATCTCCAGCTTGATGACCTAATGTATCATTCACTACTTTAAAGCGATCAAGATCTAGTAATAATAAGGCAATAACACGATTGTTCAATTTTGCATTTTTAAGTTTACAAGTTAACTCTTCTTTGAAACTAGCCCTATTTCGAAGTCCCGTTAGTGGATCATGATAAGCAAGTTTTTTGTATTCCTTCATTAAAACTTTGTTTTTTCTTTTTATATAGCGGTTACGACCAAGAATTAATAAAAAAATAACAATAATCCCTACACTAAATGCATTCAATTGCCCCCAATAGCTGTAAGTAACTAAGATCAGAATGACGAACATACTAACATACGGGATATAAGATTCTGCTTTTTCTGCTTCAATGTGTGTAGGCTTCATTACTTTTTCATCAGTAGATTTAGCAAAAAATGCTGCAAAACCTATGAGCAATTTAGAGCCAAACCATATTGGTTCCATTAAACTTCCTGGAATATAACCATTGCTCATTTCTAAATAGATAAAACTCAAATCGGCAAAGACCTGAAAAAAGAACGCAAGTGTGATAAACAGCATCGCCGTCCTTTCCTTGTTTTCCCTTGATAAATAAAATAGGTATATAGTAACAAACAAAATACTTAGGTCAATAATGATATACAATAGAAACAAAATCATTTCTTCTACTCTATAGTTTGCTCTATGTAGTATTGGCTCAATTAAAAAATGACTACAAATAGCTGTCACAACTATCATGAAAATGGCAATATTAAAAAGATAAGGACTCCCCCAAAAAGAAGAACTAAGACGATTTGTTTTATAAATTAGAGCAATAAAATAAAATAAATAGGCAAAGAACCAAAGCATGAAAGAGCTTTCTGGTGTCAGTAGATCCTTCTGAGTTAAAAGCGTAAGAAACCAATTTACATTTCCAAGTAAGTTAAATAAAATCCCAATACTTAACAACAACCAAAAAAACTTACTTTTCCCAACTACTGTTCTATATGCGCGAATAAGCCAACTTAAAATGAAAATACCGCCAACGATTGGAAAAAAATTCCCACCAATTGTCAACATCCATTCATTATCTCTAAAAAAATAAAGCCAACAATAAAACAGGCTAATACTTATTACGATCACTAAGGCGGCTATTTTTTTATTATCGCCCATAACTTTTCCCCTCACATCTCTACCTTGACAAGTCATTATTAAATATTATCTAACTAGGACTTTGTCTTTACATTTAAATCGGATTAAAATGCATTTATATGAATAGGTCTTTTTACATAGTTATATTCTATCACAAAAGTTGTTGAATTGAGTCAATTCCTTTAAAAATTAACATGGCCCCTAAATAAGAATAAATCATTCATTTCAACTAATCCTATAATGAACTTTCTGTTCAGTCTTAAAATCAATCAAATCAAAGGGAGAGGTTCACTTGGCAACTCAAACCAATCAAGAAACACTCACGGTCCAAGAAGCAATCGAGGCCCGACAAAGCATTCGTAAATTCAAAGAAGAGCAAATTCCTAGAACAGTCATTGATCAGTTATTTAAAATGGTTCGCCTTGCTCCAAGTGCATGGAACCTCCAGCCTTGGCGTTATCACGTCATAACTGACCCTGCACTAAAAGTAAAATTACAAGAAGCCGCATATGGACAAACACAAGTAACCTCTGCACCAGCGGTTATTGTGCTAGCTAGCGATATGGAAGATGTCCTTCATCATTTACCAGAAACCATTCATCCTGGAATGACAGAAGAACAGAAACAAACAGAAGTAGCAAATCTATCAGGAATTTTTAATGCGATGACTGTTGAAGAAAGAGGGCAATGGGGACTTACTCAAACGAATATAGCACTTGGGTTTCTCCTTATAGCAATCAAAGGATTAGGGTATTCAAGTGTACCCATGTTAGGATTTGATCAAGCAAAAATTAAAGAATTATTAGGTATTTCAGAACATGCAAAAATTGCAGCAATGATCCCTTTCGGTAAGCAAGACAGTGATGGCTATCCACATCACCGTTTTGAATTAGATAGAATTGTAACGTTCCATTAAAAAGGTGCCTGACCCCCACCGCTTTAAAGCAGTGGGGGTCAGGCACCCAGAATTATATTTTCTTCCTAAACGCCTTTACAATCACACCATCATTTGCAGGTTCAAAATCATACTGAGGCAAGCGTTCAAATCCCATTCTATTATAAAGAGTGATCGCACTTTCCATAAAATCAGCTGTATGTAGGCCAATTGCATCAAGCTTTTTTGCTTTTGTTCGTGCAATACATTCATCTATTAAAGCTCGTGCAACTCCTTTTCCCCGCGCTTCCGGTTTAACTGCAAGTAAGCGTATCTCGGAATAATCTATATCGTCAACAAGTCCTTCGTAAGCATTTGAATGCGGTGGAAATAATGCAACTGACCCAACGATTTCACCATCAATCTCAGCGACAATTCGTTCTACCCCGGCTTGAACATCAGCTTCAGAGGAAATTGCTTTTTTTAATGCAAGCCAGTGTTCATCCGAAATGGCCTGTGCATGCTCACTGTATGCAGCTACTCGCTGCGTACGAATCACTTCTAATTCATGAATTTGCGCATCTCTGATAAGCAAGTTTACCCCTCCCTTAAAAATTTATCGGTCTGCTGACTTAATTTTTCACGACCGTGCTCGCTTTTAAGTTTCTCTAAATCAGGTCCTTTAGGCAAAATTTTCACGTCTCCATTATTTTGGAAAATCGTAATTGACAAATGATAATGCATCTTAATTGCATCAAAATCAGTTGTTTCCCCAAAGCCCTCTGTTTGATATAAATCACGAAGATATCCCCATAAATGAGTGTATTCTCGAATAAGATTTCTATTTGTATTAAAGCCATTATAGTAGGCAACATCAAAGCGAATTAATGTTGCATAAAGGCGTATATCAGAGTCTGTTATAAAATCTCCGAATAAAAATCGCTTCGTTGAAAGCCTTCTTTCAATTTCATCAAGTCTTGCAAATAACGTGTCATATGCTTCTTCATACGCTTCTTGCGACCTGGCAAATCCACATTTATACACGCCATTATTCACTTCATGAAAAATCACATCATTCAATGCATCAATCTCTTCTCTTAAATGTTCTGGATAAAGATTTGGTGCATGATTTTTGTGCAATGGTGCCCACGCAGTCTCTAAATAATTCGTTAATTTGAAATAATCGTTGTTTACTGCTTTTTTCGTCTGAAGATCAACCATTACAGGTACTGTCGGACGTCCTTCATAATTTGGATCTGCATTTAAGTACACTTCACTTATGTATTGAATTCCTAGTATTGAATCAACACCGTCCTGATCCAAGGAGAACTCCCAATCTACCCGGTCAATCTGTGGGCGCATCGGACTTGCAGTTCCTAAACTAATGACATCTTCTAGGCCAAGTATTTTTCTAACAATTACAGAACGGTGAGCCCACGGACAAGCTGGTGACCAGAGTAAACGGTAACGATTTTTTTCAACAGGTAAGTCCCCTAATTGATTTCCAAATGGGGTTGTAAAGCGATTGATTTGACGGTTGAATGAACCATCCTTTTTGAATTCATTCGTCATGTTTGCTGCATTAGAGCCAATGTCACAACTAGCTTGTTGATCTGTCATGATAACACCCTCTTTTTTTGTAATTACGTTGAGTATATATGAATCTCCTTAAGCTGGAAAATAAAAAGCCTCTTGGTTACAGATTCTCCACGCCTGCCTAGTTTTACGATAATCGAGACATTCGCCCACCCGAATCTTCGCTACTTACATAGGTATATGGTGTAGTCAATTAACAAGGAGGAATTCATTATGACTCACGTTACTGGAAACAGCTTCACTTTACTTGTTGTGTTATTTATTTTGCTTATCATTGTAGGATCTGCATATACATTTTAATAGAACGATGGCAAGGGGACCTGGTCTCCTTGCCATCAGTGCTTTTTAAGATCAACAATTTATCAAAGAATCTAAAATTCCGCTCCAAATAATTGAAGCAAATCTGATTAATTTATTGAATTTTCCTTTTTATTCATTACTCTAATTGTCGCAATAATGGACCTACATACTAAAAATTTAATCAACATACCAATAGCTGAATGTTTCCAACTCCAACCTTTTTTCCAAGTAATTAAATCTGTTCGTTTTTCAGCAATCGTCTCAATAATCGTTTGTGGGATTATAAAAGGAAACAGTTTAAAAAATAAACCAATTGGCTTACTATTCAATGTCCATTGGTTATAATAAAGCAAGAGCAACGGATAATGCACGTAGTCAAATGGTAAATGTATGGAAAATCTTTTTGACATAGGTCTAACTTTATATTTCAGATATCCCTTTGAAACAAGATAATGATCTGCCATACTGTTCCCCACACAACTAACTATGTAAACGATAATCCAGTCTTTTAGTGGCCGCTTAATAATAGCAAAAGGAAGTAAAATGGTTGCTACGATCGTAAGTATTCGCAATATAAATCTATCTGATATCCGGTTCAAGAAAAAAGCACCTCCTATATAATATAAGGTGCCATTTTCAATCCTAGCTAATACGCCTAACATAATTCAAGTAGTAGGGAATTACTACCTACATACCTTTACCACTTTTTACTTTGGCCTTCACTTCTTGAATGATCCTCATTTTATTATCCCAGCATCTTTGGCTTAGATCGACTGGATACTCCTCTGGGTTTAACGTACGTTGATATTCTTCCCATAGCAATTTCAGATTCTCCGAAACAAATTGTTGAATCGCAAAAATATCTGGATTCTCATAAACAAGTTTGCCTTCAACAAAAATGTCTGTATGGAGGTCTCTAGCTTCAAAATCAGTTACAACTTTACTAATAAAAGTGTGAGTCGGGTGAAACATTTTTAAACTGTCTTCTTCTTCCGGCTTTTCATTATGAAGAGTGATATAATCACCTTCTGATTTTCCATTTTGTGTATTGATAATGCGGTATAATTTCTTTAAACCTGGTGTAGTTACTTTTTCCGGATTTGATGAGATCTTAATAGTATCAACCATTACCCCGTTTTCGTCCTCAATCGCAACAATCTTATAAACTGCCCCTAATGCTGGCTGATCAAAGGCAGTGATTAGTTTTGTCCCAATGCCCCAAACATCAATTTTTGCTCCTTGCGCCTTTAAACTCAAAATGGTTTCTTCATCTAAATCACTAGAAGCAACAATTTGAGTTGCCTGAAAACCTGCATCATCAAGAAGTTCTCTAGTTTTCTTCGATAAATAAGCCATGTCTCCACCATCTAATCGAACACCTAAGAAGTTTACTTTTCCTTCGAATTCCTTTGCAACCCGAATCGCGGCTGGTACACCTGAGCGAAGGACATCATACGTATCCACAAGCGGGATGAACACTTTATTCTTGCGTCTAACACAACTTTCAGCGTATTTCTTCATGGCGACATAATCACTTTTATACACTTGAATCATCGAATGAGCATGTGTCCCAGAAACAGGGATCCCAAATTTTTTGCCTGCACGAACGTTACTTGTTGAATCAAAACCTGCGATGAAAGCCGCTCGTGTTCCCCAGATCGCGGCATCCATTTCTTGAGCTCGTCTAGTACCAAACTCCAACACCTTTTCATTACCAATTACCTGTTTAATTCGAGATGCTTTTGTAGCAATTAACGTTTGATAATTAACAATATTTAACAATGCCGTCTCAATTAGTTGAGCCTCCGCTAGCGTTGATTCCACTTGAAGAATCGGCTCGTTCCCAAACACTAACTCTCCTTCTCTCATAGAGCGAATTTTTCCGGTAAATTTGATGGAACTTAAGTACTCTAGAAATTCCTCTTCATATCCCATTGCATCACGAAGGTAGTCGATGTCACTTTTAGTAAAACGAAATTCTCTTATAAATTCAATTATGCGTTCCAACCCTGCAAAAACACCATAGCCATTATTAAATGGTAAATTTCTAAAATATAATTCAAACACAGCTTTTTTGTTGTGCATATTGTCATGCCAATACGTTTCCGTCATATTGATCTGGTAAGCATCCGTGTGTAACGTTAAACTGTCATCCTCGTATTCTTTAACCATGATATTTCCTCCCAATCATCGTTCTGTTATTATAAGTATCTCCTTACTTGGTATAATCTAATAAAAATATGATATATGAATGATTCGTAAAAAGAAGGAGATTACCATGAAGAAAGCAAAAACGAATGCGATGCGAATGTTAGATAAAAAACAAGTACCTTATAATATGTTATCCTACAGCTCAGACGACGGCAAGATAGACGGTGTCTCCGTCTCAGCTAAAATCAATAAAGACGTTAAGTTAGTTTATAAAACACTTGTTGCACAAGGAGCAAGCAAAACTCATTACGTTTTTGTCGTTCCAGTTGAAACTGAACTCAACTTAAAAAAAGCTGCAAAAGCAGCAGTTGAAAAGAAGATAGAAATGATTCCTGTCAAAGACATTACAAAAATAACTGGATATATCCGTGGAGGATGTTCTCCGATTGGCATGAAAAAAGCATATGCTACTTTCATTGATCACAGTGCAGAACTTTTAGAGCAAATCATTGTCAGTGGAGGAATGATCGGCATTCAACTTGAACTGAAGTCGCATGATTTAGCGAATGTTACAAACGCCCATTTTGCTGATTTAGTATAGAAAGGTGCCTGACCCCCAGTGCTTTAAAGCAGTGGGGGTCAGGCACCTCATTAATAGAGCTTTCCTTGTCGGTACAAGACCGTACATAATTTCATAACCGAGTGAATGTAACAATTTTGACGCAATGGAAACGGGTCCCCGAAATATTGTGGGAGAATTGTATCCATTGTAGCTTTCATTTTTTCAACTAATAGTTTAAATACTTCATCTTCACTGTAAAATTGCGTTTCACGCCCTTGAAGCCATTCGAAATACGAAACAATTACTCCTCCTGCATTTGCAAGAATATCAGGAATAATAATAACACCCTGCTCACTTAAATACTGATCTGCTTCCCCCGATACTGGCGCATTGGCCCCTTCAACGATTATTTTGGCTTTAATGTCTTTCATGTTCCCTTTATGAATTTGGTCTTCTAAAGCCGCTAACACTAAAACATCAACATCAACATCTAATATACTGTCTCTCTCATGAATCTCTGCTTTAATTCCGGCACTTGCTAACTGTTCGATGGTAGTTGGTAAATCACCCCGATTACTTGCTGTAAAACTGATTAAAGCCGGAACATCTAATCCTTCTTCATGGTACAACATTACATTTCGATCACTGACGGATACGACTTTATTTTGAAGCATTGAACAGCGATGCGCCTCAAGAGCTGCAACCGAGCCAACATTTCCGAATCCTTGCACCGCAATTGTCATCGGTTTATCTTTAAAACTTAAAGCTGTCTTAGCAAATTGATTTTCCGTATTGGATAAAAAGGTATGTTGCTCTTTAAGAAAATCATGTAGCATGTACCGTAACGTAAAGTAAACTCCTTTTCCGGTTGCTTCTCTTCTTCCTAGTGAACCACCGTTGATGACACTTTTACCTGTGAAACTCCCTCTATAAGGTTCACCTGGACGAATGCTTTTATATTCAGCCATCATCCAATCCATCTCACGATCACCCGAACCCATATCGGGTGCAGGAATGTCCTTGTCAGGTCCCAAAATATCACTAAAATAATGAACATATTTCTGACATATCAAATTGATTTCTTTTTCTGACATTTCTCTTGGATTGACAACCACGCCTCCCTTTCCACCACCGAACGGAACATCGTGTAAAGCATTTTTCAGTGTCATTAAGGAAGCTAGATTGATCACTTCTTCCTCATTTACTAATTCGTGAAACCGTATGCCCCCCTTATAAGGACCAAGTGCATTATTATGCTGAACTCTATAAGCAGGAATTCTAACGACTTTGCCATTTTCAAGTGAAATTCGTAAAAAGGCTTTATGTACTTTGTTAGGTGTAGATAAAATAGCAGCTAAAGACGCAAAGGCCTGCTCTCTCGTTTTATTTTGCAACTCTGGTAAGAAACTTGAATCCTCTAATAAAGCATGTAATGATTCTTGAACAATTGCACCAGTTTGACTCGCCATTTCATTAAAACCTCCTAGTTACGTTAAAGATGATAATTACAATAAATGGTTCAACCTCTAACAATCACTTACCCTCTCATTTTAAAAATAAAACTTGAGCGAATTATCATCTATTAACACCCTTTCCTATTTCAGTAAAAAAATAACACTAACTAAAGGACTATCGTACTTTAACACTTTAAACCGCTGGGGGTCAGGCACCCAAAAAGAGACTAGTCCATGAATATTCATTAACTAGATACATAGGCTTAACTCTATAAGCAAAAATCAAGCCAATTGGAGTTGATCATGCCATGCAAAACTTTAAAGTCGCGTTTATAGGCGCTGGAGCATGGCAGAAGCCATTTTTTCAGGTTTTATTAAAAAACAAAAGCTAACACCAGATCAAATTTCAGTGACAAACCGGCAAAATACTAAACGACTTCTTGAACTTAAAGAAAGATATGGAATCAATACTTACTCAAATCATGAAATAGTGTTACAAGATGCAGATGTTGTTATTCTTGCTATGAAACCAACTAGCGTCACTCAGGCGCTCGCGTCGATCCGTCCCTTTACATCGGAAAATCAGCTATTCATTTCTGTGCTTGCAGGAATCACAACCGAATATATCTCTTACATTCTTGGTCACAACGCACCTGTTATTAGGGTAATGCCAAACACTTCGGCTGCAGTTGGGTCCTCCACTACAGTAATAGCGGCCGGTGATCATGCAAACGAAAAACAGCTTAAGTTAACTGAATCACTGTTTCAATCCATTGGGATCGTTAAGCTAGTTAAAGAAATAGATATGGATAGCATTACAGCTATAGCTGGAAGTGGGCCTGCTTTTATCTATTATTTAGTTGAAGCTATGACAGATTCATTGGAAGAACTTGAGCTTGATCCTCAGTTAGGAGAAGAGTTAATTCTACAGATGATTCAAGGTTCGGTTGACCTCTTAAAAACAACAAATCTGCCACCGCGGGAGTTATATGAACAAGTTAAGAGTCCTGGAGGAACAACAGAAGCCGGATTACATGTTTTAGCAAATCACGATGTTCAGAGAAGTATAATGAACTGCTTAGAAAAAGCCGCCAATCGCTCAAAACAGATTTCAAAGGAGATGTCTACCATACCCGAGGATACAATTAGATAAATAGAAAATTAGGGGTGGAACGATGGGAAATCTTCAAGAAAAAAAACGTATTGTTGTAAAAATAGGAAGCAGTTCATTAACGAGTAGAAACGGTGAGATAAGTTATCGAAAACTCGTTCGTCTAGTAGATGAAATTGCAGTCATAAAAGATGAAGGTCATGAACTCATTTTGGTCTCTTCTGGAGCAGTTTCAGCTGGCTACCGAAAGCTTGGATGCATTAAACGTCCAGATAATCTTTCTGAAAAGCAAGCTGCCGCTTCAATTGGTCAATGTTTGTTAATGGAAGCTTATTCAGAAAGATTTGGTTCCCACGGGTATATCGCTTCTCAAATCTTAATTACTCGCAGCGATTTCTCTGATCAAAAGCGATATATGAATGCTCGTAATACGCTACAAGTACTGTTAGAGAGAGGCGTTGTTCCGATTGTAAACGAAAATGACACCATCACAATCAATCAACTTAAATTTGGTGACAATGACACATTATCCGCAAAAGTTGCTGGTCTAGTCGAAGCAGACCAACTAGTCATTCTCTCAGATATTGAAGGGCTCTATGACGATAATCCAAAGTCAAATCCCGAAGCTAAGCTTTTGGAGGTTATTCATGATATAACCCCAGAGATTGAAGCTGCCGCTGGTGATTCTAATAGTGAGGTTGGAACCGGGGGGATGACTTCTAAAATGAAGCAGTCAAAATTTCACTCGCTGCCGGCATTGAAACTTTTATCGGGGATGCTAACAAACCAAATATCCTCTTTGATGTCGTCAGTCACCAAGCACGAGGTACCTATTTCAAACCTAATACGGAACAAGATGACCTCGATGTCAAACAGCACTGGATTGCTTTTAACTCCGGTTCTAACGGAGAAGTGGTCATTGACGATGGAGCGCGGATTGCCATTACAAAAGAACATAGTCACTTGCTACCCCAAGGTGTCTGGGAAGTAACTGGTACATTCAATTCAGGTGATGTTGTCGTGATCAAGCATTTAAATGGAGATGAAGTCGGCCGAGGGCTTATTAATTACTCTTCAGACCAACTTCGTGAAATAAAAAGACTTAAACTGCACGACATTCCTGATCATATAAAAGTGACAAAATTTGAAGCCATCATCCAAGACGATTTTGTCCCACATGAAATCACAACACATTAATAAATGAATAAATGGGGTCTGTCCCCCACTACATTAAAGCGTCTAAGCACTGGGGGTCAGACCCCACAAAAAAAGGAGAGATTCGTTGAATACACAACCTCAACTTAAAACAAATGTCAAAAAACAAGCTAAATGCGCCCAACAAGCAAGTAAGTTATTAGGTCTCTTATCCGCAACAGAAAAAAATGAGGCTCTACACTTGATCGCAGATAGATTAAAAGAGGAGTATGCTTTTATTTTAAACGAAAACAAAAAGGACTTACTAAAAGGTCAAGAAAAAAACTATACTAGCGCCTTTATGGATCGACTCCGCTTAACGGAAGAACGAGTCAACCATTTTGCTGATGGTTTAATAGAAATTACTAAATTAAAAGATCCCGTTGGTAATGTTGAATCAGAATGGACATTAGAAAACGGTTTGAATGTTAAAACTATACGTGTCCCACTTGGGGTCATTGGCATGATTTATGAAGCTAGACCAAACGTAACTGTTGATGCAACAGGACTAGCTCTAAAATCAGGAAATGCCATCATACTAAAAGGTGGATCCTCTGCCCTTCATTCAAATATGGCTATTATTTCAGTTATCCATCGAGCTCTAAAACAGACTAAAATTCCTGTGGCAGCAGTTCAATTCATAGCAGATACCGATCGTGCAGTTACTGAGCAATTATTTACATTAAAAAAATATATTGATGTCCTTATCCCAAGAGGTGGCAGCTCACTAATTGAAACCGTCATACAGAAATCAACCATACCAGTACTTGAAACTGGAGTCGGGAATGTCCATATGTATATTGATAAACATGCAAATGTTCAAAAAGCTCTATCCATTCTTGTTAATGCCAAGACTGATCGTCCTGCAGTCTGTAATGCATTAGAAACCGTGCTGATCCATAGAGAATGGTTCACAAAAAATAAAGACGTTTTAACTTCGACGTTTAAAAAACATAACATTAACATTCATGGCGATTCAGAGGTTGTACAAAATATACCAGGTGCGGTTCAAGCCGAAGAGGTAGACTGGTCAGAAGAATACTTAAGCCTAGATCTAGCTATAAAAATAGTAGATCATACCGATGAAGCTATTTATCATATAGAAAACTATGGAACTAAACATTCAGAGGCTATTATTACAGAAGATGAGCAAACAGCACAGCTATTTTTACAAACAGTCGATGCAGCTGCTGTGTACCACAATGCTTCTACCCGTTTTACAGACGGAAGTGTACTAGGATTCGGTGCTGAAATTGGAATCTCCACTCAAAAGCTCCATGCCCGGGGTCCTATGGGCTTGCCAGCTTTGACAACGACAAAACTTTGCCTTAGCGGAGCTGGTCAGATCAGGTGACTCTGTTTCCATCTTAGCCTTAAACATTTTTTAAAAGAACGAGACGACTTGAAATGACTACGTTCACTAGTCGCCTAGAGAGGGAGGAACTATCCTATTCTCTCTAGGCTTTAAGAGATTCAGCAACTATTAAACTTTCTCTGAAGGATTGAGGAGCTATTTTTATGGTATATCCCGATTCTATAAAGTAGTTGTTACATACTAAATCAACAAGTAAAATTGTCAACAGTAATTAGAACAAGTGAATGTTCCTAAAATCGTCCCAATCTTATCTTCAAATACATGATAAAATAGAAGGTATACGATAAAAGGAGGGACAAGATGGGTAAACGATTACTGTTTTTAATTTTAACAAATATTTTAGTTATGACTACGATTGGTATAGTCTGGTCACTAATTACTACATTTACTGGCGTCAACGGTTCTTTTGAGACAGGTGGTCCTGGACTTGGGATTAACTATACATCGCTTATGGTCTTCAGCTTACTAGTAGGTTTTGCAGGTTCCTTTATTTCATTAGCTATGTCTAGATGGATGGCTAAAAAAATGATGAAGGTAAAAGTTCTTAAGCCAGAAAGTCCATTAACCGCTCAGGAACGAGCAGTTGTTGAGAAGGTTCATCGCCTATCTCGTGCAGCTGGATTAACTCATATGCCTGAAGTTGGTATTTATCAGTCTGCTGAAGTCAACGCTTTTGCAACAGGTCCTTCAAAGAAAAGATCTTTAGTTGCCGTTTCAAGCGGATTGTTAAATTCGATGGATGATGCTGCTGTTGAAGGTGTTATTGCTCACGAAGTTGCCCACGTAGCCAATGGTGATATGGTTACGATGACTCTTCTACAAGGTGTTGTAAATACATTCGTTGTATTTTTCTCAAGAATTGCTGCGATTCTCGTCGCTCGCTTAGTACGTGCAGAACTGCAAGGAATTGTTCGTTTTGCAGCCATTATTATTTTCCAAATTTTATTTTCAATCCTTGGAAGCTTAGTTGTTATGGCTTATTCTCGCCACCGTGAGTTTCATGCCGACCAAGGCGGTGCGGATCTAGCTGGTCGTGATAAAATGGCCCATGCATTACGTTCTTTAAAACAACATGTAAATCGAGCGAAGGTAGACGACCGTACTGATGATTCAGCTATTCAAACGATGAAGATTAACGGAAAAGGCGGCGTCATGCAACTTTTCTCTTCTCACCCAGATTTAGATGAAAGGATTGCCCGATTAGAACAACGATAATAACGAAGGTGCCTGACCCCATCGCTTTAAAGCAGTGGGGGTCAGGCACCTTTTATATATCCTACGATTCAATAGCCTTTATACTTCCTCTGCACGGTCAGTCGCAAGAGGAGGTGCGGAAGATAGACTCGATATCTCATCACGCCATTCTTTAGTCATATTTAGCTTTAGTGCAGCAAGAGCTGGCTCTAATTGTTCTAAATTTCTCGCACCTATAATGGGAGCTGTAACAGCTGGATGTGCCATGGCCCATGCAACCGCTAGAGTGGCTGGATGAACTTCTTTTTCTTTTGCATATGCAGTAAACTTTTCTGCGACCTCAAAGTTTTTTTCATCAGCGTAGCGCTTCGTATACATCTGTTCTTCCACTAACCTTCCTTGAGAAGGTTTTTTATTCGCTCCGTATTTTCCAGACAATAACCCTCCGCCAAGAGGGCTGTATGTAATAACCCCTACTTGTTCAGATTCAGCAAAAGGCAAGATTTCCACTTCTGCTTGACGTTTAGCTAAGTTGTACATCGGTTGCATTAACTCAAAGCGCGCAAGGCTTTCTTTTTCTGAAATGCCAAGTGCTTTCGCCATTTGCCAAGCTGCCCAGTTACTGACGGCAGGGTATAAAATCTTTCCTTGAGATTTAAGGTCATCCAAGGCTCTTAACGTCTCTTCAATCGGGGTTTCCGGATCAAACTTATGCACAAAATAAAAATCAATTCGATCCGTTTTTAGACGTCTTAAACTGTTTTCCACTTCAAGCATGATGTGGCGACGTGAAAGTCCTCTAGCATTAATGTCGTCACTCATTGGATTATATACCTTTGTCGTTAAGACAATTTCATCGCGGCAATCAGCTATGCATTCTCCTAAAATTTCTTCAGCTGCTCCTCTACTGTATGCATTAGCACAATCATAAAAGTTAATTCCTACCTCACGTGTACGCTGAAACATTTTCTTCGATGTCTCTTTATCCGCATTCCCACCAAAAGACATCGTTCCAAAACACAAGCTAGAAACCTTTACTCCTGTTTTCCCAACCGTACGGTACTCCATCCCTTCAAATCCCTCCTTAGTAAGAACAGTTTCTACTTCGCTATCAAACTATATTTGTCCTGCTTCTCTTTCAACACAAAAAAAGCCCACTATCCGCTTATATTGAACTTCATTTTACGATTTAATTTACCTCAAACTCCAACAACTCAGAAACTGTAACAAATATATAGCCTTGTTCTTGTAAAGAAGCAATAATACCTCTAATTGAATTCATAGACTCGGTTCTGCTTTCATACATAACATGTAATAGGATGATTGAACCAGGTTCGATTTTTTCAATTACATGTTCCACGATCTTATTAGCATCATTTGCTACTTCAGGATATGTTTCCGGCTCAATATTCCATAAAATTGTCTTTCTTTCTTCTTTATTTAGAAAATACGGAAGCAAAAACAATCTCTTTCCATAAGGTGGACGGAAGTGAATATCGCCCTCATAGCCTGTTTGTCGAATTAGTTCATCTGTTCTCTCAAGCTCTTCTTTTATAAAAGTCGATGATTTAAGCACCATTCGTTGATGCGAGTAAGAGTGATTACCAATTTCATGTCCCTCTTCAACAATCTGAACGGCGTCTTCAAAGTTTGTTTCAAGTTCCTTTCCAGTAAGATAAAACGTTCCTTTTACCCCTTCATCTCTTAAAATAGCAAGGATTTCCTCTGTTTTTTCAGTTGGGCCATCATCAAATGTCAGAGCCACAACTTTTTCTTGTGTCTCAACCTTCCCTACTAAACCACCCCAGAATTGAAACGTTCTTGAACCTGAAATTTCAAATAAAACATAACCCACAACTAATAATAAAATGACAACTACACTCGCTTTTACAAAAAAATGCCTCATACGTCCTCCCATAAATCCCTGTCTATCTCTATCAAATAACAAAAAATACTAAATGACAATGTTTATTTTTATTCGTTAGAGGTTATGTAAAAAGTAGATCACATTAAAGGAGGAGATCATTATCTTATACAAATCTACTTTACTAGAGTCTTGTAACGTTCGTGCAACAGACGGAGAATTAGGAAAGGTGAAAGATTTATACTTTGATAGTGACAAATGGGCAATACGTTATTTAGTAGTTGATACTCAAAAATGGTTGCCCGGACGGAAGGTGGTAGTTTCTCCTGTTTCATTTGACTATGTTGATCTTGTTGAAAATAAGGTTTCTCTTTTCGCTTCAAAACAACAAATTGAAAATAGTCCCACTGCTTCGGAACAGCACCCCCTTTCGCGTTCATTAGAACTAGACATTCACAGCTATTACGGATGGTCACCGTACTGGGTTGGTGAAGGTTTATGGGGTGTTAGTGAAGTCCCGACTCACACTAACCAAATTCAAGCAAACGATTTTCATTCAATTGAGGAAAATGAATCCCATCTTAGAAGTATGAATGAGCTAAAAGGACAATTATCAGGCTACACTGTCAAAGCTAAAGATCAGACTATTGGGAAAGTAGTTGACTTCATTATCGATGATCATTCTTGGAAAATTCATTATGTGATGATCGATACAGGTGATTTACTGCCAGGACGTAAAATTGCAATTGAAACCAACTTAATTTCTTCAATAGATTGGGTTAATAACGAAATCAAAACCAATTTAACTTCTGATGATCTAGATAGAGAAACGGATTCAGTGTTAGAAGTCGATGCCATCTCAAGACAAGCTCTTAGAGAAACATCTTTTAAATAGAAAAAAGAGGTGATCTTATGTCTAAGAAACAAGTAAAAAACATGAATCATCCTGAGCAGTATCCTACAGACAAGAAAAGCTTATTCGATCAATTTGAAAGCCAACAATTTGTTGACCCTATTCCAATGGAAGACTTAAAACAAGAACTGCGGGAAGAAAAACAAAAACATACAACAAAAACGACTTCATCGAGTGAAAAGAAATATAAATAACACTTTAACGGCTACTAAGCTTTTTAGTAGCCGTTATTTTTTTCAGTTCCCAAACCTTTATATGGTTTTTAGGAAGAATGAGAATCCAGGTAACCTCCCACTAGCAAACCTTCAGACTCTTTAACGATCAATCATACTTTTTGCTAACGCTTTTCCTGCAGCTATCCCAGACAAAACAGCTGATTCCACTCTAGTACTTTTAGCAGAATCATTCACCTGTAAAAAAGCTTCACCTGCAATTAACATGTTACGATCAGCTATTAAAAACGGAGCAGATACTGGATTAGTAGCTTCTGAATACTTCCACCTTTTTAGTTGGACATCCACAATTGTCCCAGTCAAATATGGTTTAATTTTGTTAAGCATTTTATGAAGAATTTCTTCGTTTGGAAGGTGAAACTGTTTTTTTGCCCAAGTCCCGGTTGAATAAATACTTAACGACGTCGTTTTCGATATTCCCTTTTTCTGATGGTCTACAATTCTATCAATTTCTTCAGGCAAGCCACTAGCTAGAAACCCAGAATCAGGTAAAGAGGAAGGAGTATCTAATGTAACAATTAAAACAAAGCAAGGATTATAACTGATTTGCTCTAGCTGTTTTTTCACCTGTTCTTGTAACTCTACCTGCTGTAATAATTGCAAAGCTTGCGGGACAGGAGTTGTTATTAGAACAGCTTCCGCTTCCCATTGTTCATTTAAACTAGTTGTTAGTTTATAGTAAGGTCTAGATACAGACTCGATTTGGTTTACCTCTGATTGAAGTTTAATTGGTAGCTTCTCAGATAGCCTTTTTACTAAATCATTCATGCCATCAATACTTTTATAGCGTATATGATTATTTCCGAACCAACCACTCACCCAACCAGCCTGCTCCCACTCATTAACAATTGCTTGAAAATGTTTGGTTCGCACCGTAAAAAACTGAGCACCATGATCTACCCTACCGTTACCCACTCTCCTTGTTGCCATTCTTCCTCCAACACTTTTCCCTTTATCTACAATCAGTACATTACTAATGCCTTGATCTCTCAAAGTTCGTGCTGCCATCACACCCGTTATGCCTCCACCTATAATAATTATTGGTTTATTCATGGCCTTCTCTCCTTTTTGGGGGTTGTATGCTTCAGTTTTCTTATTCCTTATTATATGAATCATGAATCTATGAATAAATTTTATATAATGTTTGTATTAAAAATAATTATTGAATGCTAGACTTTTATATTTCAAATATAAAAAATACTTTTTCTCTGATTCCAACTAAAAAAGACCCATTCGATCTATGAATAGGTCTACACACACATACTTTACAATTATTTCAAATCCGAGGAGTCATCATAATCATAACGTAACCCGTCAGTCTGAGCGTTTTTGTTACCTTGCTCTTCTCCTTGTCGCTCAGTGTTTAATTGCACTTCTTCTGTTGATTGCATTGGCTCTTGATTTTGATTTTTTTTCATACTGGCCTCCATTAAGTCGTAGTACCAGTATTATGTATGGAAACCTGCATCATTATGCTTATCAAAATATTTCTTTTACATCAAAATCTCCTCGTAATATTTGAGCAAGATAGTGGTGGGGAGTTGTCTCCACTTGTCCATATTCTTTAAGTGTGTATAAATGGGTTGCATTGGGTAACTCTCTTTTTAGCTTTCTTCGCAGGTTTTCTCCACTTTCATCAGCATCTACTAATATATAGACATCCTTATCTTCAATTGGCAAAATGATCGTCTCAAGTTTCTCCTCACTTAAGGTTCCATATGTACAAATGACATCTACGTCTTCATCTAGAACTTGTTTCACTCGTTTGCGATCACTTTTCCCCTCAACAATTAGCACTTTTTCTTGCATTGTTTATCAATCCTTTTCCCAACAGTTAACCTTATTACTATTATTAACAAAGTTTAAGCTCTGATATCACTTTATATACTAAATAAGCCTGCTTTAGCCTAGGATAGTTTCCTTCAATAGGCTCATACTATAGTTCATAAAGAAAGGGGCGGTTCAAATGAACTTTGATTTAACAACTATCTATAACGATATTCCCGATTTTAAAAATCACGATGAAGCTAGTTCTTGGTTTAAGAATCGTTTCGGTGATCAATTTGTCCTAAAGAACTATGATACAATTGAAGGGGAAAAAGTCTATTACTACCACGTTATTAAGAATGAGGAAGTATACCATGAATATATGGAGAGCCTTGCAAGCCCTGAGCACACAGATATCACTAGCCCAGAGCCGTTTGAAAGCTACTCCACAGTCGAAATTACAGAAGACGGCGGGATCAGTTTAACGATTTAACCATTTTTAAGGGGTCTGACCCCCGCCGCTTTAACGCTTTACTGTACTGGGGGTCAGACCCCTCCAACAGCACCCTCAATTAAAAACACGCGTGCTGGAGCCGCTTCTGTTTTAACCATTTTTAGAGGTGCGCACACCATGGTGTATTTCCCTTCTTTCACTTCTTTCAAATCAAGACCTTCCACTATAATAATATCATTTGTGAATAATCCCTTATGAGTTGGGTGGTTATCTTGACTTCTTTCAATCCCTAGCGTGTCAATACCTACACCTTGTATTCCTTTTTCAATGAGAAATTGTGCGCCATCTTCTGCTAAAAAGATAAACTCCATCGCTGATGTTTCACCAAATGAGTTCTTCGTTTTCAGTAAAATAAAGTCATCTTGCTCGATCGGTAAGTCTTTTAGATCTTCCGCTTTAATGCGATCATTTACGCTAGTGAGATCAAATACCTTACAAGGTCGAACCAGCCTTTCTAGCCCAATTGTTTCAATTGTCTCGCCATCGTTTATCATGTGTAATGGTGCATCTACATGTGTCCCTGTGTGAATATTTAATTGAATATTTGTATCTGTTATATATCCGTGTGTCTTTGTACTGATTTTTGGTTTATTACCTTGATTGTCCATGTATGTGGGCATATTTTCGTGGATTGGTATACTAATATCAATAATTTTCACTTTTAAATCTCTCCCTTAAATTGGTCTAATTCATTTAATTAACAGCGGTCCTACATGTTGTTCATAAAGCCTCTTAAATATATCTATTGTTCGGTAAAAGCTCGTATCATAGCTCCCATCAACATCTACCGTCCAAGCAGTAGATAAAACAGAATAACAATATCCCCATAAAAGTAAACGTTCCATATTAAGAGAAAGCTCTTTCGTAAAAATTTCCACTCGCTTTTCCATGACATCATAAACACCCTGCTCAGGTAACTTATTCATCATATATTGAATAAGATCAGATTCCATTTCCCCAATTAACCCTTTAGGGTCAATTGCAGTCCACTCATCTTCTCCCGATGCCAAAATGTTAAAAGGATGAAAGTCACCATGTAGAATAAAGATTTCACTTGTTGTTTCATTCATATAAGTGAAAATACGTAATGCGTCCTTAAGCACTTTCATTGAAAAAGGTCCGAATCCTTTCGGGTAATCGTATATAAGCTTCCGCAGACTTTCTTCTCTTTCTTTCATCGTTGGAAGTTTTGGTAGGTGCCCACACACTGGTACAATTATCTTCCTAAAAACATCAGCAGCAATTACGCACGCTTTTTCATCATCAGCTAATTCTACTAGCAGGGTACCTGGTGATAATTTTTGTAAAAGAATAACTCGGTGCTGTTCATCAGAATCAAGCACTTGAACAACACCTTTTTTTCCAAGAAGCTTTAAGGCTCTTAATTCATTTGTAAAATCTTCCTCTGCTATACAGATCTTCACAACGACTTCCTGCTTTTCATCCAAAATAGCAGGTGCGACATAATTAATTGACAGAGAGAAAGGCTCCTTCATCTTAAGCGACCATTTCTGCTCACAATACTCTATGATGTTTGGTAGCCGCTTTAACCAAGCGTCCCCCTCTTCCCTAAAGTAGAGCCGTACCGAACGAATAAATGGTTCCTGAAATTTCACACTTAATTTCCTTTCTACTAAGGATTACACATTTGACAAAATGCCGGATCTGCCTGTTTCTGTCCATTTGGATAAAACAATTCCTCTTTATGCTGACATTTTTTGCACTCATATAAATGAGAGAGTATTAATCCCGTAGGAAGTCGACATGAACAACAAGGTAGCCCTTTCTTACTTTCAACAACCTCAAACCCTCTCGCATCACATTTAGGGCATAAAGAATTTAATTTCTTAACTAAATCAAGAGTTGCAAGTTCAATATTTTTCATTCTAGTTGGGTTGAACATCGCCCTCATGTCTGTTTCAACCCATACTTTTTTTGACAATTTCACCGCTTCTCTCAACTGCTTCTCAGTTGTAATTCCTTTATAAACCTCCAACTTATCACCGGCACTAACAATAAGACCATGTTCAGGAAAACCGACTGACAAACCAAAGTCAAAAGCTTCATCAAAACTTGTGACCTCTTTCCGTGCAAAATTAGTCTCGCTGTTTGCCACATAACCGGTGATTTCAAGATCTTCATCTTGATCTATAAACAACACCAGCTCACGATTGTAAGCAAGATAAGGGAAAGACGGATGTGGACCAAATGAGCCCTCACTTGAGACCGCCAGCTTTAAGCCTGTTTGTTTCATCGCTTGCTCTGCTTTTTTTCTTGCTGCTTCAAGCTGATCACCAGTTCTTTCAACTTCCTTTGTAAAAGTTCCAAATAGATCTGAATTGAAATTTTCAGGAACCACAACTTCTAATCCAAATTCACAGTTTAAAATTGGGGCAATAACCTGCTCCTTTTTATGCATAGTCGCTAACGCATACTTTTGCCCTTGTAAATAGGCCATAGTTAACTCCTTATTGTCCTCAAGTAAGGATAAAACCTCGTATTTACGAGGTTTTTAACTCTTACTTTGCTAATTGATAAATCTTGTACACATCTTCTTGATCTAATTTTATAAAATTGCCTAACGGTCCTCTTTCTGTGCCTTTTTGAGCCATTTCTTCAAAGTGTTCGTCATTAATATTTACTTCTTCAAGAGTAATAGGCATGCCAATTGAGCTAAAAAATTGCTCGGTTTTCTTTATACCTGCTAAAGCCGTTTTTTCTAAATTATTTAAATCAATCTCGACATCCCAAACTCGGTTTGCAAACTGAGCAAAACGGTTTACATCATGTTTATACACATATTTCATCCACGCAGGGAAAATGATCGCAAGACCAGCACCATGAGCAATGTCATAAATTCCACTTATCTCATGCTCAATATCATGACTTCCCCAATCTCCAATTCTACCAGTACCAAGTAAATCATTATGAGCAAGCGTACCAGCCCACATGATTTCAGCTCTTGCATCATAATTAGTTGGGTCTTCAATAACCGTATGTGCATTATTGATGATCGCTTTTAATGTTGATTCACAAAGACGATCCGTAAGATCTACATTTTTTTCATTTGTAAAATATCTTTCTAAAATATGCGCCATCATATCTGTAATTCCACAAGCAGTTTGATAAGTTGGCAATGTATATGTAAGAACAGGATTCAAGATAGCAAATTTAGGTCTCATCATCTCATGGCCCACTGCACGCTTGTATAATCCCTCTTCGTTCGTGATGACACTTCCACCACTACTTTCACTTCCAGCAGCTGGAATTGTTAACACCACTCCAAGTGGCAAGCAATTTTCTATTGATGCTTTACCTGTAAAGAAATCCCATACATCCCCTTCATAGAAGGCACCAATCGCTATCGCTTTCGCGGAATCAATCACACTTCCTCCTCCGACAGCAAGAATTAAGTCAATGTTATTCTCCTTACAAAGCATAACCCCTTCTCGAACAAGGCTCACTCTTGGATTTGGCTTACGCCACCTAATTCAAATATTTCAACGTTCTGTTGCTGAAGCGATTCGACCACTCGATCATACAAACCACTATCCTTGATGCTACCTCCACCGTAATGCAAAAGAACTTTATGCCCATAAGCAATTGTTTCTTGTCCTACAACTTGTTCTGTATCCTTACCGAAAATTATTTTCGTTCCATTTTGAAAAGTAAAATTTTGCATGATATCTCCTCCTGTTTCTATTTTAATTTTTCAGAACCATAATAGCAATCGCTTACAACAATTATTGAAATTTAGGAGCAAGATCAACCGCCATATAAATCGCTTCAAGAAGTGAACGTTCATCAGCTCTTTTTTTCCCAGCAATATCAAACGCAGTACCGTGGTCAACTGATGTACGAATTACTCCTTTTTTCAGCCCCACTGTGATATTTACACCCGTTTCTAAGCCAAGCACTTTTATCGGTCCATGACCTTGATCATGATAACAGGCCACAACCATATCAAATTCCCCTTTTCTCCCGCGGTAAAAAAGTGTGTCTGCTGGATAAGGTCCTGTCACTTCAATTCCTTCAGCTTGCGCTTGCTTAATACCCGGTACTAGTTTTTCCTCTTCCTCCCCGTTACCAAAAAGACCATTTTCACCAGCATGAGGATTAATGCCACAAACGGCAATTTTAGGTTTTGCGTAGCCTGCTCGCACTAACGTTTCATGTGCTAGTTTAACCACTTTATATGTCCTCTCAGGATTAATCCGGTTAATTGCTTCAATAATGCCAACATGAGTCGTTAAATGAATGACCTTCAAATTTGTTGCTGTTAACATCATGGAGTAATCTTCCGTTTGCGTTAAATCAGCTAATATCTCGGTATGCCCAGGATAGAGATGTCCTCCTTTATGGAGAGCTTCTTTATTTAAGGGCGCTGTACAGATCCCATTGATTCGCTCGTCCAAAGCGAGTTTCACTGCTTTTTCTATAAAACAATATGCAGCATGCCCCGCCTTAGCTGAAACTTGCCCATAAGGAAGATCCTCTGGCACTAAATCTAAATCGATGACATCAACTGTACCTTGCTGATACATCCCGTCATCCGGATCTTCAATTACACGTAAATTAAGTTCTATCCCCAGATGTCTAACTTCCCTTTTTAAAATTTTCACATCGCCAATTACTAACGGACGAGCCATCTCGTATACTTTTTTAGATTGTAGAGCTTTTATGATAATTTCAGGACCAACACCACTGGCATCTCCCATCGTTATCGCAATAATCGGCTTCATACCTTCTCTCCCCTCAAGATCTGTAATGAATGAACCATAGTATCTACAGAGCCAAACGCCCCAGCTTTTGTTATCGCCTTGATTTCACTGCCCTTAAATACTAAATTGCAAATTGGCATCCCTGGCTCAACCTCCTCTAGTAGTTGAACCTGTAGTATTCCCAATGAAATACAAACGGCTCTCGCCGTATCACCACCTGTTAGAAAAAGTCGTTTAATCTGAAATCTCTCTATAGCTTCGGCCGCTACTTCACCTAACATCTTTGAAATTTGTTGACTGACCATATCAGCTGAAAGACCCCTCTTACTTCCCGTCTTAATGGCAAGCTCTATGTCCTTTTTCGTACCTTCCGTATAAAGAACAACACTTTCATTATTGTCGAAGGCACACTTCATTTCTTCCAAAATACGATCTACTTCCTCTCTAACCCTTTGTGTGTCACTAGCAATTAATCCAGACTTCAGTTTAATTCCTCTCACATTTACTAGCTTCAACACTTTTTCTAGCTGTTTTCGTGAATGGTGATTAACTGTTCCTACAACCATTAACACAGCTTTTTCAGCATTCAAAACCATAGTTTGAACCAAAGTAACATTAGGAGTTAAGTAGTTTGCAAGTCCAGCAGAACCCGACCAAATCACATTAAACTTGGATTTTAGAACATAGGAGACAATATCCTCAAGATCCTTTTCATCAGCAGAATCAAATGCAATATAAGGAATGTTTCTTTTATAGGATTGTTGTAGTTTTTCTTCAACGAAACTAAAACCTTTTGCAAGTTCTTTATTAGTAATTAAAGTTACTTCATTTCTTGAAGTCTGTTTCAATAGATCTGGTAAGTATGAATGCATAACAGGTGTTCTAGGATCTGAGGATATTTCAGTTTCATGTAACAGTTTGTCCGAAACAAACAAATGACCATCTATAACCTTTCGATTATTTTTTGGATAAGCTGGGGTAATTACTATAAAATCTGGTTGCCACACATCATAAATGGCATCTAATTCTGCCCCTATATGACCTCTTAACGTTGAATCTATTTTCTTATAGATAAGGTCATACACGCTTTTTTCTTTTAGAAATTCTGCGAATTCCTTCACCTTCCTGTAAGCTTCTTGACTTGAAACGGAACGACTATCCGTGTCAACTACAACACAATCTAATTGATTCAAAACCTGCTCTCTACTTTCTAACAATACAGCTGTTTTTAAACTACTTCTAGCAAATTGCACTCCTGTATCGTTTGCACCAGTTAAGTCATCGGCTATTACAGCTACTTTCAAATGGTCACCTCATTTTGATTTTCGGCTAGTTCTTTATTAGTTACGATAGTGATGAGGATTTCCCTTCTTTTTACCGAATACTTTTGGATTCCTCAGCCCAAAACTCCCCCGTGTTAGAGAAGGCCACTGAAAAAGGTGTGTACTTCACCTTTTCTCAGTGGCCTTTAAGCAACGTGTGGAACCATTGTAGCTTCCTTGAGTAAACTTTCAAGGGGTTTTTCAGTGATCTTGTGTTAGAGTGAGAGTTTTTATTAGATTAAAAATATACAGCTTTTCCTGTTTTGGCCGACTCATAAATGGCTTCTAAAATCTGAGTCACAACATAAGCTTGCTCAGGTTTAACCACTGGTGTCGTATCATGAATAATATTATCTATCCACATTCTCGCTTCTAAGTCTGCATCAGACTCCTTTTTCCCGTCATAAAAGGCCACTCCACCCGCATCTAACTCCACATTGGTCGTATACAATTTCCCGAAATTTTCTCCATGAATGCGCAGGCCGTCTTTCATATCAGCACCGCCTTCTGTTCCACTTAACGAACATTTCGCTTCATCAACGTCTAATGAATTGAGTGCCCAACTAGCTTCAAGCATGATTGTAGCCCCGTTTTCCATCGTTATAAAACCAAAGGCTGAATCTTCGACTGTAAACTTTTCCGGATCCCATGGTCCCCACGCATTAGCCGCGTTTTTCTTTTTACTCAGCTTATAGTGTACGGATCCCATGACAGATTTCGGCTTGTAGTTGTTCATCATCCATAGCGTTAAATCTAAAGCATGAGTCCCGATATCAATAAGTGGTCCCCCTCCTTGCTTTTCTCCATCGAGGAAAACTCCCCATGTCGGAACTGCACGTCTGCGGATCGCGTGCGCTTTCGCAAAATACACTTCCCCAAGATCTCCACGCTCACAAACTTGTTGTAAATACTGACTATCTGAACGAAAACGATTATTATAGCCAATCGTTAATTTTTTTCCTGAACGATTGGCTGCGGCCATCATTTTTCGCGCTTCCTCAGTTGTTTTGGCCATCGGCTTTTCACACATTACATGTTTGCCGGCATTAAGTGCAGCAACAGAAATTTCAGCATGACTATCATTTGGCGTAAGGACATGGATGACCTCAATAGATTCATCCATGAGTAGCACCTTATAATCAGCGTAAACTTTAGCTTCTGCAGTCCCATATTCTTCAGCTGCTTTCTCTGCTCTTTCTATTAAAACATCTGAAAAAGCCACTAGTTCAACATGTTCAAGCTTTGATAAACTTGGCATATGCTTGCCATTTGCTATCCCGCCACATCCAATAATTCCCACTTTTACGGTTCTAGACATGTTTCATCCTCCTGCTTCCAAAAGATTTATTACAATCACTATTCGTGAACAAAGTGAGTTAGTCCTTTAACAACATGTACTTCCCCTAAAAATATAACCTATATTCTAAATGCATCTTTTGTGTCAAATTATCTCACCAAAACACTTTGAAATAATCAAAACCTGCTATAGTTAAATTATCAAATAGTTCAAACAGTTCAAGGGGGTATTCATTATGACACGATCCAAAATGAAAAATCCAGGAATCCTTACTATGCTAGTTTTGACATTTACGGTATTTTTCCAATGAAAAAAGAACGCCTCCCAAAAGATGGGGGCGTTCATTCTAATTAATGTTTCCTAATAATGAATCCATTGTATAGAGCCTCAATACTGTCTAACTCACTATTTTCGCTTGCAAGCTCCGTGATTTTTGAAAGAATATTTTCCTCGATCATTGAAGCCACATAAAGCGTTTCAACACTTTTTTCAGGATCTTCTACTTTTTCAGTTGATTGCAAGTCGTAATATTGGATTGCTTTTCTCACAATATCCTTTATATGCTGATCATTGTTAGGGTCAAATTCTTTCAGGCTCTGCTTAGTCTCTTTAACGAACTCTGTAAATGATTTCCTTGATTGCACGATTGTTAAGCTCCTTTTTCTTGAGCAGCTCTTGTGTTTAACTGCTCAGCCCTCGTATATCTGCTAATTTTTTATTTTATCTACTGATTTTTTAATATATCTACTAATTTTGAAATATATCTACTATTTTACTGTTTTATCTACTAATTCTCAATTTTATCGTCTAATAAGAATCATTCTAACTAAATTCTCGCCAAGAACAAAGCCCTCCACTCTCACATTTAAAAATTAAGCGTCTGTAGTTGCTTTAAGAGAGCAGGGGTTATCTCTTCAGCTTCCTCTTTATCAGGTAAGTGAATAGTAAACCTTACTAACTGACCATTTATTTCTTTAATTACAATACTTTGCCGTACAGTTGAGTTGGAACTAGTGAAATACACTTTTGCTCCTTGATAAAAATCGTGTAGATTTTTTACTTCTTTTACTTCTTTAACATTCCCCAATGATTTTAAATATACTTCAGCTTGTTTTTTTAATTCTATTAATTTTTATGATGTCCTAGAGGTTCTATTCGAACATAAAAATGGCCATCTCTTTCAGAAAACAATTGGTATTTGCCTGGCTCCTCTTTTACAAACCGGTAGCCTTTTTCGGTAACTATCTTAATTTCATTAGATTCTGGTTTTTCGGTGAAGTGAACTATTAATTTTTGACTAGGATAAATCGTTTCAGAAGTTAATTGATTTAATTCCTTAACTTGGGCTACTTCCATATTGAACTTTTTCGAGATGCTGTAAAGGGTATCTCCTTTTTCCACCTCGTAATGTGTTACCAATATTTGTACCTTTAGTGATTGTCCTAAAAAAATAGTGTTATTTGTAAGACCGTTTAGCTCCTTTAATTCAGCAACCGACATCTGAAAATTTTTTGATATGCTGTAAAGAGTATCGCCTTTTTTCACTTGATAAGTTGACGAATATAGTGCATTTACGTTCAGCTTTTGACCTGGATATATAATAGTTGATTTTAACGCGTTTAGTTGCATTAGATTAGTAACAGTCATTTGATGAGTACGCGCAATACTGTACAAAGTATCTCCTTTTTTGACTTCATAAGTTGGTGCCTCTCTATTAGTAAGCTGAATAGTCTGCCCCGGAAAAATAAGTGTACTTCTCAAATGATTTAGTTGCTTTAATTGATCCATTGTAAGCTGATTTTCTTGAGCTATTTTATACAACGTGTCACCAGTTTTCACTTCGTATGTGGACGCATCAGTTGTATAGGCAAATCCTAACATCGTTGTTACTCCTAATGTCAAAGCAGCTAGTGTCATTTTCTTTTTTGAATTAAACATGTCAAATCGCACCTCTCTTTAGTGAATAATTCTTGTTGTCATTTATGTAACGAAACGAGAAATACAGTAGTTGCAAGTGAACAAGCCCATTTATCCTCCCCCAAAAATTAAAAGAAGCGAACAGCATCAAATGCACTGTTCGCTTCTTTTATTAAAATTTAATTGTTTGTAGCTGTTTTAGTAACGTTGGAGTGATATCTTCAGCTTCTTCTTTATCAAGTAAATGAAGAGTAAATTTAACTAGTTGACCGTTTACTTTCTTTACAACAACGCTTTGCTTTACTTTAGAGTTTGAGCTAAGAAGGTAGAATTCAGACCCTTTATAAAAAGGATGAACATTATTTAGATCTTTTACTTCCTGTACTGTTCCTGTTGTTTTCAAGTAATCTTGAGCATTTTTCTTTAAATCTGCCGTTTTGGCTTTGCTGTCGATTAATTCAACTCGAACGAAAAAGCCTTTGTCTCTTTCTGAGAATAACTGATATTTCCCTGGCTCTTCTTTCACAAACTGATAGCCTTTTTGAACAGTTAATTTAATTTCTTTAGCCATCGTTTGCTTTGATTGATCAACGACTGGAGATCCTTTTACAATTAATTTTTGACCTGTGTAAATCCGATCTGACTTTAATTGATTAAACTTTTTAAGGTCAGCTACCTTCATGTTATGCTTTGTCGCAATGCTATAAAGGGTATCGCCCTTTTTCACTTGGTAAGAAATAGTAGCCGCATCGTTCACTTGAATTTTCTGACCTGGTAAAATAATGTTTCCTTTTAGGTTGTTCATTTGTTTGAGTTCATTCACTGTCATTTTATTGCTTGCTGCAATTCGGTATAAAGTATCACCTTTTTTCACTTCATAGGTTGCTGCACTTGCACCTTGAGCCAATCCTAACATTGCTGTTACCCCTACTGTTAAAGCCATCATTTTGATTGCATTCTTCTTTGTAAACATTTGATATCCACCCTCTTATTTGTTTTTGATTGCTTTGTTATTGAATCCGTACATATAACGGAGGGGAGAGAATGTTAGTTTCAAAAAAGACAAGCCTAAAACAGAAAAATTCCCCCAAAAAAAGCGATACCATTTTTATTTGGTATCACTTCCGGTTTTAGTTAATTCCTTCTTTAACAGCCTCTACTTCATACATATTAACGGTTGTACTTATGACATATTCCGGTGGAGTTTTCCCTCGATTCTGCCTATGCCCCTGAATATGGACATCACTCTTCTCCCAATTTTTCCAGTCTTCAACTGAGCGCCAGCGGATCATTACCATTACTTCTTCATGTTCTTGTTTTTTTCTATTAATCATGACTGTTTTATCAATAAGTCCAGCCATTGAATCCATTGGACTTTCCCCTGTAAAACGATCAACAACCTTGTTGCTATGGCCTTTTTCCACAACAATTGTTCTTGTTTGAATTAACATATGGCATCTCTCCCACTCATTTTTTCCTTTATATTCCTATTATCCATTATAATTGATATTGATAACCATTGTCAATTAAAAGAGAGACATATATCCTTTGAATATACGTCTCCGATCTTGTTATAACCGATAAACTAGAAATCTCTCATTTGCATTTGTCGGAAAAACCTCTGTTAACGATATTTCTTTAACCAATTCAAATGCCGTGTATTTCTCTAAATAGAAAATATAATCTTCTGATGGATAGTACAAAACAATCTTAATCTCCCGCTTAAACTTCTCAACTGAACGAAGAATATTATTTATAACCTGCATAAATACTTTGCTTGAAAAAGGATTAAAAAAATAGAAACGATTATCTAACCGATGCACTTTATATTTTTGTGCTAAACAACAGCGAAATTGAATAGTCTCTTCTTCTCCTCTATGTTTCAGAAAATAATTTTGCTTATTCCAAAGGGCTTTATTATAAAGTGATTCATTCATCTCAATACCAAGTACAGTAGCTTGATGAAAATAAGAGATGTAAAACATTAACCTGCCTTTCCCACAACCAAAATCGACAATACGGTCACTGCTGTTAACTTCATATTGTTTAAAGAAGAGTTCCAGTGCCCGATATGGTGTTGGCTCATAGCGATGGTAATGGAGGGAATTTGGATGCCCCTCTTCTTCCCTTTCAGTATTTATTTGTAGCATGTCATCATATTGATGTTCATTCATCGCTTTACTCCTCAGTTTCGTTCGTTTTAGATGTTATTATTATATCATCCAATAGCTCCACTAAAAAAGCATCTATCCTTTTGAAGATAGATGCCTAATGTAAAGCATATTTTGTTTAATTAATTGGTAAGATCATGGTTACCTCTGTCCCTATATTGACAGTGCTAGCGAATGACAGCGTCCCTCGATGTTCTTCGATAATTTTTCTAGATACCATCAAACCTAGACCTGTTCCTTTTTCTTTTGTTGTATAAAACGGTTCTCCTAGTCGCACTAACCGCTCTTTAGGAATTCCCTTGCCTTCATCACGAATAATTGTTTTGACAAGTGTTTCTTCTTGCCGAACAGTTATCCATACGTTGCCACCATCTGGCATAATCTCGATAGCATTTTTTACAATATTAATTAAAACTTGTTTAATTTGATTGCTTTCACAATAAATCAAGGGTATTTCATTACAATCAATGTGGATTTGAACGTTTTTTAAAATAGCTTGTGTATTTAAAAGCATGACAACTTCATTTATAAGAACGAGTAAATCTTGTTTCTTTACATGTGGGATTTCTGGTTTAGCTAAATATAGAAACTCATTTACAATCTCGTTGATACGCTCAACTTCTGACATAATAATGTCGTAGTATTGAGCATTTTCACTCGTCGTTGCTTTGAGGAGCTGAATAAAGCCTTTTATACCAGTAAGAGGATTTCTAATCTCATGCGCAACACCAGCCGCTAGTTGTCCTGCTACCGATAGTTTCTCAGAGTTATTTATTAGATCTTCTATTTGTTTTCGATATGTAATATCGCGAACCATTATCTGAGTTGCTGCTTCTCCCTTGTAAGAAAGTGAGTTTTCAATTGTTTCGATACTAAGAGATGTGCCATCTGCTTTCATTAGTTTCTTTTCAGATACGTGGATAGGAGGGTGTTCACAAGCTAATTTCTGATTTTCCGAGATATTAGACTCTTCACCTGGCAATAAAATATCTGAAATCAGTTCTCCAATTAAGTTATCTTCTAGTGACTTTCCGTAGAGTTCTGCCGTTGCCGGGTTGGCGTAAATGAGCTTTCCTTCTTTCTCAACCATAATGCCATCAGGTGACTTCTCGACAATTTGACGATAGAGGTTCTCAGCGTTCTCTAACTCAATAAAATAAGCAAGAAAAGAAGCCATCGACTGGAGCAATAAAATATCCTTTTCTTGAAAAGTATACAAGGATGTATCAATAGCACAAAGAGTTCCGTATATTTCACCTGTTTTTAAAATAATGGGCACACCTAAGAAGCTTTTAATATTAAGTAAATTTGTTACTTCTAACTTTGAGGCAACGGTATGAGCCGAAGTATCATTTATGACAACAGGATCCCGTCCTGCTGCAATAATAATGCTTCAGTAAGCATCTAGAAAGTTCAATTGTGTATTCGGATCAAATAAATGCTCATTACGATGAAAGGCACTAAATATTAAACTCGTTGTTCTATCATTGCTTGCCACACAAAATGTATTGACGTTAATTTGTTTACTAACGACCGCGAGAACATGGTCAGATGCCTCTTTTAAACTATCATAAAACTGGTTAAACTGATAGGATTCTGTCACTACACTAACACCTCCTTTACCTTTCAAATTATAGTTAACAACATCATTATACTAGAAACTATTAAATTAAACTAAATAAATAAGAAATTCATGTGCACTCATTCATCTTTTTATTCAAAAGATGAACTACGCTTTCTCTTTTTGCTTTTTCTATTTTACCGTATTGATCCCCGATACTAAGCTCAAAATAACAATGTCGTTCATCTATTTCTTTTAAGTTAGATGTGATCCCAATTCCTGTCTCCTTCATAATATCAACTAAGATCTCTTCAACCTTCGACTTTTCAGCTGCAATATGAACGTGAAACATATTAGAAACTGGTTCTTCTGGTTTTGTTGAAATCTGAGTACATTGGTTAAACAACCATGCAAGTTCTTTTGCCTGTTGATAGTACTCTTTCATCTTTCCTTCTCGCCTCGTAAAATAATAATCAGAGCTAACGATATACGGATACAAACTTATTAAGTCCCCACCATGTCTTCTTTTCCAAATTTTTGATTTTTTAATAAACTCTTTATCTCCTGCTAGAATTGCACCTGCAACCCCACCGATTCCTTTATAAAGCGAAACATAAACACTATCAAACAAATTGGAAATTTCGACTGCTGTTTTATTATAGTAAGGAAGAATTTCAAACAGTCTAGCTCCGTCTAAATGAAGTTTAATCCCTTTCTCCTTACAGAAGGCTGCAATTGATTTTAATGTTTCATAATCTGGCAACTGTCCTCCAATCTCTCTTTGCGGTAATTCGAGTAGTAAACTAGCAACATCTTCTTTCATATTCATAACATCTTCCAAACTAATGACCCTATCCCGCTCTGCTAATAAGATAGTTTTAATTTGATGAAGTTCCTTTAAACCGTCTTCCTCATGAATTTCTAAATGCGATAATGGATGATAGGCTACCTTTTTTATTTCTTTCTCATCACACCATATTCGAAGAGCAATCTGCTGTGCCATTGTCCCACTTGGGAAAAATACAGCTGCTTCCTTCCCCAAATACTTAGCCATTTTCGCTTGAAAGTCATCAATCCACTTGCCTTGTCCATATATATCACTTTCATCAAAATCACTTATATTGGCAAACGCTTCTTTCAGAACACCAACATTTCGATTTCCATGTCCGCTTAATTGCATGTTCGTTTGTTTAAAAACTATTAATAACTGATTTGGTTCCATTAGGACGCATCCCTTTCTAAAAAAAGTCTTTTATGTAACAGTACACTTCTACTTATGATATTTCCATCATTCTGCTCTCTATATATAGTTTATTAAGTTGTAGATTACAAGATTGATAAATGCAAACAATTATCTTTAATACCTAAAAAATAACAACTTATATAATAACAAAAAAAGGCGCCCAAAAGGCGCCTTCACTTTAGTTAATTAACGTACAAACGCTGTTCCAACGATGATTAATAAGATGAATAGAACAACGATTAACGCGAAACCAGACCCAGCACCGTGTCCATAACCAACACCTGCAACTGGTGCACCGTATCCATAACCGTACATGAGATCCCCTCCTTTCAGAAGCAGATAATATAAACTATGTCGTGACCTTCCAACATGTGTAGGTTACTATCTCAGAACTTCTTAAAAAGGCATTCTCATTTTTTATATTTTTTTGTTACCCATGTTCCAGCTAAGCTATCCCATATAATTTAAAGCATTGATGACCTGAACGACATTTCCATTCCATATTCATAGGGAGAAGATTCTCTAACAAATTGTTCCATCTTATTAACAATGGGAAGATAATCATCAGAATCATTTATGTTTTCATTTACCTTCAATTCATCAACAAATTCTTCGAGACTCAATACTCCCCCTTTGTAAGAAGGGACATAACTAAAGGAACCCGCTTCGTATTTCAGAACAGTATCGGTTGGACAGGCTTTTACATAGTATACTTTCATTCAACTCTTCTCCTCTAAATTTAATTTTAGGTGTTTCAAAGGAATAGCTAGGTTAATCTCCTAATATAAGCATTGTATTTACTCCGCTCTTTTTGGTTCCTATATCTTAATAAAAGCTATCGTTAATAGGCAAAAACCCAATTTTCAAACGTACCTCCACCTTTTCACATACAGTATATGAAGGAGGTCTTTATTTTGAATGTCCTTAATAAGATGGTTCAATTCCCCTTAATATTCGCTCAGTCAGCCATACTAAAACTAGAGAAGTATCAGTACGAAACTTCCATTCTAAGAAAGTGGGAACAAGTTTCTGTTGATCCAGCGATAATAGAAAAGATCAAATCAGCTGATAAAGCACACTCTAACAAACAACCTGTTTCATCTTTACCGTCTACTGAGCAACAAATAATTAACCAAATCAAACAAAAAAAGAAGCTTAGTAACGTTAATAACATAACGAGAACAAAAGCTTATTTAGATTTTTACGAGAAACACCCTGAAATTCACTGGGCGCTCTTAGCTCACCTCGTGTCAAGGAATGGTGGGTGGAACACGACAGATTTAAAAGGGGAGCTGTCAGAGGTTTTACACCAAACTAAAAAAATAGATTTCTTTATGTTTTTAGAAACGGCGAATGCACTTATTTTTCATGATGCATACCCACAGCTTTTATTATATGAAGAAAGTAAAAAACAAGGACAGAACTTGTTTCACCTCCTTCCTTACTTTCATGTTTCGTCGTTTATGCTGCCTATTTGGAATCATTTTTTCGAATACAAAGATTCCAAACTTTTAACGATTTCATTAATTATTAATGAACAACATTACATTGAGGAAAGAGTCATTAAGAATTCTATATTTCAAGAAAAAGTGCTGAATACAATCCTATTCCAGGCACAAGAGTTTTTACAAATAACACAAGTTATATTTCCTTTCGAGTGGAATGAAAATAATCGAATGACAGGATTGTCTATCTCGAATTTTTCATCTGTTTCTAACCGCATAGAAATCGGAAAGAAGTTGTATGCACTCCTGTTTGGAGTAAGTCCTTTATTTGAAGACATCAGTACCTTTGTCAGAAACACTCCACATACAGCTCACGCCAAGATTATTGGCCCAATTATTACAGCACAAAAAAGCAAAAGGATACAAGAAAGAAAATATGGAGTCCATTATTAGAAATGGCATGGCCTAACATCAATCATTCGTTTACAGATAGTAGAGATTGGTTTCATCATAAGGATCAAAAAGTATACTTGTTTTATAAGCCAGTAGATCTTCCTCCTACTATTGATATAACTGTTGAGAACTATAGAAAAATTCAAAAAATTCACCTAGCTATCTTGACGTATAAAAATGCCAAACAGCTTTTGTAATGAAAA
The DNA here is from genome assembly GCF_000513135.1 of Halalkalibacter akibai JCM 9157. Taxonomy (GTDB): domain Bacteria; phylum Bacillota; class Bacilli; order Bacillales; family Bacillaceae_D; genus Halalkalibacter; species Halalkalibacter akibai. Next base: position 15,806 of record NZ_BAUV01000019.1, on the reverse strand, counting down.
AAGGGATTATCCGAAGAGGTTTCTATAGCAACCTCTTCGGATAATCCCGAGTTAATATGACTCCCGTAACAGCTTTACTTATAGAGCAGTCTCATTCATCACTGACTACTAGCATTAACGGCATTTGATTGTATATTTTCTTCAACTGGCTTGTTGTATTTAATAAAGAAAGAAAGAATTAAAGCTAGTAAAGTTAATACAGCTACGACGATAAACGCCATATTTGCACCTAAAATATCAGGATAAAGCACTTCAGGTCGTTGTTCGGCATACATGGTAGTGGTCGTCATAACTGTCACAAGAATCGCTGTACCTACTGACGCCCCAATCATCCGCATGGTATTGTCCATAGCCGCTCCATGTGGAATGAGACGTTTGGGTAGTTGGTTTAGAGCAGCCGTTTGAATTGGCATCATCACCATCACGAGACCTAACATCCGAATGCTATACATGACCGTTATATACGTAAAAGTTGTTTCTGGTCCAAGATTAATAAATGAAAAGGATGAAAGTGTTAAAATCAAAAGACCAATCAACACAAGCCAACGTGCCCCAATCTTATCAAAAATCCTTCCGATAATAGGAGCTAATATTCCCGTAACAAGAGCTCCCGGTAATAAGGCAAGACCTGCTTCAAACGCTGTAAACTCTCTCATGTTCTGCATGAATAGCGGTATTAACGTCTCCACTCCAATTAAACCCATGAAAGAAACCATCCCTATCACTACCGCAAAAGGAATATAGAATATTTGAAAACACGGAATTCAAGCATAGGGTGTTTTAATTTTAATTGCCTGAAAATAAATAATATAAGGGAAACCGCCCCAACTATTAACGTGATGATCGTTATAAGATTAGACCAACCAAGGTTACCTGCACTAGTAAATCCGTAGAGAAGACCACCAAACCCAAAGGATGAAAGGATAATTGAGAGACATCAACTTTTGGTTTCGTTACTTCTGTTACATTCTTTAAAGCAAAGATTGCAATGATAATATCAATTAAAGCGATCGGCAAAATAATAAAAAACAACAGTCTCCAAGAGTAATTCGCAGTTATCCACCCAGACAAAGCTGGCCCAATTGCTGGGGCAAAAGATATAACAAGCCCTATTAACCCCATTACTGTTCCACGTTTATTTACAGGGAAAATCATTAAAAATACAGTTGTCATCAGTGGTAGCATGACACCAGCACCCGTGGATTGTATAACTCTGCCTAAAAGTAACACTTCAAAATTAGGAGCAACTCCAGCAACGAGCGTTCCTAATGCAAAGATACTCATTGCAGATATAAATAATTGTCTCGTCGTAAATCTTTCTAATAAGAACGCACTAATGGGAATCATGATCCCATTAACAAGCATAAAGATCGTTGTTAACCACTGTGCACTATTTGCCGTTACGTTCATTTCCACCATAATTGGTGGAATCGCGGTTATCATTAACGTTTGATTTAAAATTGCAATAAACGAGCCTGCTAATAAAAGCGCGACAATTGTTTTTTTATTGTATTCCATCTCTCTCCCTCTCTCTATCTAACTACAAATTGTTGTTTAAACAATTAAATACTTATACAGATTAATGCATTCCATGAAAATAAGCTATATTTTTTCTATTAACTGCTTGTAGCAAATTCTGTCTTTTTACAAACAAGATCTTAAAGAGAAACAGTTAATTCAGCTTTTATCTATGTAACTAAATGAAGAGATAAGCTACTCACTGCCAATAGCCTATTACTTCATTTATATCTTTTCATCTATTTTAATAACAACGCTTATCACCACCTTTTTAAATATTATAGACCGTCTGCTTCTATTAACTCTCTAGTTGCCACTACTGCATTAAAATTTGAACCGATTGCTTGCAAAATAGCCCCTAACGTTATGAGTGGCTGACCTTCTCTTTCTCTCAATTCATACACTTCACCTGTCGCTTCTAAGATTCCTCCTAGTCCTTGTAGTCCATTACCAAAAGCAAAAGCATGTTCTCCTATAAGGTGATCAGCTAGTGCACTAATGGAAGCACCCATTGCCTGTAACGAGTCACCAAGGATTTCAAGACGCAACAAATCCTCCTCACCGATTGTATTATGTTCAACATCCTGCAAGTATGCTGCAATTGAAGACGTTGCAGCACCTGCACCATCTATCCAGTTACCTGCAAAGTTAAGAGGATCATCGGTTGTAACGGTTCCTACTAACATCGTTCCAACTGCTTGCAATCCTTCTCCGACTGCAACAAGTTGGTTATTAATTTGATCGATACCTTGAAACGCTCTTATTTCAGCAATAGCAGAAAGAATGGTTCCAATGGCATCAAGCCACGCACCTGTTACTAACTTATAATCATCTATCACCCCGACCCCACCTTTTTTCAGCTATTACAATAATGTAATCAAGTCCAGATGAAATGGTGAAAACACGACTAGAAAATGGATTCTTAGAGAGTTGAATAAAATAAATGAACCAACTACTTGCCTAACATTACAGCTACAAATAAACGAAAGCATGACTACTTTTTCAAAAAGTAGTCATGCTCCCTTATTCACTAAATATTCCGACCCTATTCTTCAATTTTTCTAATAATTCTTCTAACGTTCCATGATCATCTATTTGATAGCTCACTTCACCACGATCTATGACATAGCCATCCACTAAAAATGTTCTCATTCCTAGAGAACCAGCAACCATATCTTCCTGTTTATCATTCCCAATCATGATACAATCGTTTGGTTCGACTTCTAGTTTCTGTAAAATTTCTTGATAATATTGCTTGTGTGGTTTCGTAAAAGAAGCCTCTTCATAGACTGTCACAAGTTCAAATGGTATGTCATCAATCCCTGCCCATTTCAAACGATGTGTAATCGCAGCTTTTGGGAACACAGGGTTTGTTGCTACAGCAACATTGTACCCTTGTTTAATCGCTTCCTCTACAACTTGCTTGGCCACTGCGCTCGGACTTGATAAATAAGAAAAAGTAGGAAAAACCGTTTCATAAAACTGATCCAACGTTGGCCAGATTTTCTCTTTTTCAATTGCCGCCAGTCTTAAAAAGGTTTCTTCAAACACTTTTTCATTTGTTCGCTCTGGGTCAGTATTTTTGATCATCGCTTCTGTTCCGCCCCAAAGAGCTTGAACGAACAATTTTGGATCCATTATATGAGCAACTCTCAGTGCTAATTCTTTTATGTAAGTTTGGACAAATTGATCTGTATCCATTGGGAGGAGCGTACCATCCAAATCAAATAAAATAACTTTTTTCATTTTTTCCACCTCTCACATCTAGTCTCCTTTAAGCTAACAAAACCAAATTATACCATATTTAAGGTAACTCTTAAACTTAAACCGAGTTTTTTACACACCTGCCTGGTACCACTAATGAGTTCTTTTAATAAAGAAGATGACTAACGGAATGATTGACTATGTGTTTTTCTACTCATTTGATTGTTATGATAGTATTGCGATTCGAAACTAATTCTAAAAAATAAAATATTTATCCAACACTTCCTCCTTCTCAAACGTTATCTTATTGAACAGAGCAAAACAGACAAAGTGAGTGATTGAAATGGAAACGAGTGAATTATATGAGCGATTAAAGCAAGACATACACCGGTTTGCTCGTTCAATCGCAAGACATGAACAAGAAGCAAATGACCTAGTTCAAGAAGCTCTAATCAAGTCTTTGAAAGACGGTCGGCTTTTAGACCTCCCCGAACATAAACAACGTGCATGGTTTTTTAAAGTCATGAAAAATCAAATGATTGATGAACGCAGAAAAGAAAAACGTCATGATGTATGGGAAGAAGATCTCGATTTTCCTGTTCAATCGATTGCTTCTAATCATATTGAGATGACAGAGCTCTTATCGAAATTATCAAGAGATTTAAGTGATCTTGTTTTCAAACGTTACTGGTTAGGTTTCAATAGTCAGGAAATCGCAAAACAGTTAGACATCCCAGCGTCAACAGTCCGGTATAAGCTTCATTTAGCCATGAAACAATTACGCCAACAATTAGAGGAGGATTTAAGATGAAACAAAAAATTGGAAATGTAGGTTTATTAGATTTACGTCACGCAACAGAGGAGAGTATCAAAGGAATTGAGAGTATTAACAATGTTGGAGTCGTGTTTTACCACAAAGAAAATGCTCATCTACTTTCGTCACTCAGTATAGGAAATATCGGAAAAAGTATTGAACTTCCAGAAGGGTGTTTATTTGTAAATGGTTCTCTTAAGATCGACGATGCTTCTTACAATCATTAAAGGAGGAAAGAATGTATTTTGTTAATGGTGCAGTCATTATTTCGAAAGATGTTACCGTAGAGTCTTTAAGTCATTCTTCACTTTCTATCCAAGTTAATGGCGCCATATACTGCCCTACTCATCTATCAGGTGTAGCTACGGGCCTTGTAACTGGTGAAATGGTCACATATGAAAACGATCTCCCTCGTTTTGAAGCCGGTGATTTTTCATTAACCAATGCTTTCCTTCAATCATTGGATCAACCACAACAGTTTGTCATCTTAGGAGTGTTACGGTTCCCTGAAGATTTAAACATGGAGCTATTTATGGAAAAAATCACTAAACTCGAAGTCAAGGGAGTGGTTTCACTTCACGAACAACAAGAGTCGTTCTTTCATAAAAAAGTATCCTCTTTATTAGGCTGTGTCATGGAAGTCATTCCTGCTGGGTATCAGACATTAAAAAAAACACTTCGTCTAAATGGAAGATCTATCCGTCGCTTTAAATGCGCGAAGCTTTATACAAAAAAACCAATCATACTTGATCATTCCATTACAAGAGAAGCTTTTTCCGAAGCGATTGATAAAATTCACACAAAATCTATCATCATTTGCCCAGAACACCTTGAAGATCTTATCTACGAAACATGTAATGTGTTAGATACCGAAGTAATACCTTTCGTAGAAAGCTTCCTTTTCATAGAAGGAGAAGAACATTGGTCTGAGGAACAAATTTCAGCACTAGATAAGCCGATCAATTTAATCGTCAAAGGATTAGTTACCTTCTCAGATGATGTTACAACTGAAACTCTAAAGGAAAGAATCGCTGAAATTAACCTCTTCGGTGAAATCAGAGCTACAAATAAAAAAATACTCGGTGCGCTACAAAGTTTACTTGTCATTAATCATGGCGAAATTAAAGAGACAGGGGAAAAGGAACAAGTCACGTATCTTGATAACATCGGAGAGCTATCTCTATAGAAAGGAGTAAATAAGTATGTTTAACTGGAATGACGTTTATGTTAACAGCTGTGTCAATCAACGTGTGACAGAACTCCAGAAAGATATTAATCAACATAAGAAACGCTTTGTTTTTCCATTAAGGAAGGGCTCAACTAAGAGGAAGGAAAAAGTTTAATTAATGAATCTATCACGTTTTCATGGGTGTTTCAGAAAACCGAAACACCCTATTTAATTCATACTCACGAATAGGATAAATAATAAATTACGATAAATCCAATTCCACAAAACAATTACTAGGTTCTAAACTTAGATTCTAGCTTATCAAGCACTACTCAAATGACGGTTTCGTTAACGGGCATTGCTCAGCTTGTGGTCCAAGCTCTGGTGCGTACATACTTAATTTTCGAATAAAATAGCAGCTTTCAGGAAAATGATGTTCTAGAAATCGTAGAGTCGTTCGATTGAGAACTTCGGTGTTCATATACATTTTCACAACATCGATTATAAAATTATACATATTAATCGTTGTTTGCCCAACTTCGCGTGAGAACCGGGTTTGTCTGGCAATCCCTGGAGGTGAAAAACGTAAATATCCTTTCATTTGTTCATTTTGAACTATAAAAGATTGAAATTGTTGGATATATACATCCGTTTGTGCGGTGATTTTCATCTCAATTGGATCAAGAATATTACGTAAAAGAGCAGCATGGCCTAATTGATCTTCTAGCCATAAATCCAGTAAGTCCACTAACGGCTGAGGAGGGTAATTTTGACCTTTCATATAATAAGATAGTATTCGCAAATACTCTTCATTTTCACTTAACGTTCCATTTAAATAAGTAGGCGACAAATTTAGATTCACTTGATTTTGAATTCTTAAGGCCTGCATTTTCCCCTCAAATTGATAGTAGCCTTCTGCAACCGGAAAGACCTCTTTCGCAAAATCAATCATGATTTGATCAGCAATACCCAAGTTCGGGTTTAAATTTCTTAATCTTAATCGAAGTTGTTCAAAAGCCTCGACATATTGCTGTGCAACCCCCACATATTGCTGTTCACTTACCGATAAATGATCGCGAACAAAATAAGCATGATCTTGCAATATTTCTAACCAGAATGAATGCTCTTCCCAAGGCGTAATGTCACTCGCTACAGTCATCATTTCATTCTCCTCTCACGTCATATTCCTCTCTAGACAACTTATGTGGTAATTTAGATTCCTATTCTTAACTTATATCAACGAATGAATTATTAATTAAAATTACGAAAAAACCTGTTCTGGTTGCTAAAAAATTAAGGTGTCATCGCATCGTTGACACCCCTTACAATGGTGTTATAAGATAACCCACACTATTGCAATGGCATTGGTTTGACGAGCCAAATGTTTTGATGGCGTTCTAGTTGAAATGTAAAACGTTCTTCTTCATTGAATGTAAAGAGGACAGTGGCTGCTCTCTCCTTCGTAATCACTTCAAACTCCCTTACTTCATTAAATTTACTCATGAATTCACGTTGATTCACTGTATTGACGCCGCTTCTTCCCTCTTCAACAAACTGCTCTTTAGATATGTCAACTGAACCTTCTGGGTAATACTTATACATTGTGCCGTAGTCCTCTCCAGCTTGTGTGTACATATACATTTGAAAAACTTCGAAAGGCTGATACCCACTTAATACGGAATTTTCATCTGCTTCAATCAGATGAGTGGAAATATCTATTAACTCCTGATCCAACTCTAGTGGAGATCTCTCTAATAGAATGTGTTCACGTTCATACAAAAAGCTTTCAATCATTTTATCTTCTATCTCAGTTTCAGTATAAATGAAGCTGATTTCTTCTTCCTCAGAAAGATCAAGCAACTGTTCCTTAGCAAAATCTGTTAATTGGAAGTTAGACTGTTCCGACTCAATTGTTACTTCTATTAAATCAGGATGTACCTTGCTGATAACACCTTCACCTTTGTTGTATATTGAAGATTTTATCGTTATCTGTTCAGAAGTCTCTCCTGCTCGTTCTGGTACATTTAAATAAACGTGGAGTGTGTATGTTCCGTTTATAAGTTGATCGATAATAATTTCTTCTTCATATATCTCTCCTTTTTTCAAAGAGAGCTCTTCCAATGCTTGAGTTGATAATACTTCGTCCGAGTATTGTCTAACTAGAACGCCATTTTCATCATAAATCTCCATATCTACCTTTAATCCACTCGTAAATTGAACAACTTGGTCTTGTTCTGTCTCGTTCCATACTTGATACAATACTCTCAAGGCACCGTTTTCCTGCTCCAACGTCTCAAGTTTGCTAGTAAGTGGTCCTGTAACTTGTTCTTCTTCGTTCACTTCTTTGTCATTTACAGTTCCCACCGTTACTGGTTGTGTTACATTTAAAGAACCACAACCAGTTATCATACATACAGCAACTATTAAAGTTAGTAGAAACTCAAAGTTTCTTTTTTCTCTTATCATCTAATACACCCCATCATATTTTCATTTTTTTCCATTGATTAAACGTCTGATCTAGCTTTATAGTTCCATCGTTTCTTCGTATTTCCGCTCAAAAATTAGATAGGCATACCCAAAATTCTCCAATATAATAATTGTAACCAAATAAGAACGGAGGAATGGGAATGGCCAAGTACTCATGGTTAATTACTTTGCTGCTTCTTTATGTTGTATTCTTTAGTTATTCAACTTTTTTTCTTGCTAAAGAAGCTAACCAATTTCCTGAAGATAAATGGATTTCCGATGTAAGTGGACTTATGCCAGTTAAAATTAAAGAAATAAAAAAAGGAAAGGAAGAAGAATCTTTTGTTTCTATTATTCAAGAAGCAAACGATCAAGATATCCCTATTTCAATTGCAGGCAAGAGACATAGCATGGGGGGGCACACCTACTATCATGATGCCATCATTTTAGATATGACTAGCTATAATCAAATTCTTGAATTTGATCCAGCTAAAAAAAGGATTCGGGTGCAGAGTGGTGCAACGTGGGATGACATACAACGTTTTATTAATCCGTACGGCCTTGCCGTTAAAGTAATGCAATCTCAAAATATATTTACAATTGGCGGATCACTTAGTGTTAATGCACATGGTCGCGATATTCGATACGGTTCCTTAATTGATACCGTTCATTCATTTCGTTTATTAACAGCAGACGGCGAGATTTTAACAGTTAGTCGTAATGAGAATGCAGAGTTATTTCCACTCGTCATCGGAGGCTATGGGTTATTCGGCGTTATATTAGACGTTGAACTTATCTTAACCCAGGACGAGCTTTATTTAATGAGAAATCACTCTCTTCAATATGATGGTTATGCAGAGTATTTTATAAACGAAGTTAAAAACAATCCAGATGTCCGTATGCATTTAGCTCGAATCTCAACAGCAACTGATACCTTTTTAACAGATATGTATGTGACTGATTACACAATTCCCTATACTGATGCATCACTAGTAGACTTTCAAGAATTAAAAGAAGAACGATTTACATGGCTTACTAAATTCTCTCTTGGTCTGTCACGGCATTTTGAATGGGGAAGAACCTTGTTTTGGAATGCACAAAAGAATTTCTTTCTTTCTCAGAACGAGACGTTAATTACTCGGAACAACGTAATGCGCTCAGAATCTAAATTTCTGGAATATGAAAGTGAGAGTAACACAGATGTGCTCCAAGAGTACTTTATTCCAGTTGAGAATTTTACTTCTTATATTGATGACCTACGAGAGCTACTCTCAAAAGAAGAATTAAACCTTGTTAATATTACCATCCGCTACGTATCGAAAAATGAAGATGCCGTACTTTCTTATGCCAAGGAAGATATGTTTGCTTTAGTGCTCCTAATTAACCAAGGATTTTCTAATGCCGAAGTTGAAGAAACACAAGCTGTTATCAGAAAAATGATTGATTTAACACTTGATCATGACGGTAGCTATTACTTACCTTACATGCCCTACCCAACAAAAAAGCAAATGCTACGTGCTTACCCTAGAGCCGAAGAATTTTTTAAAAAGAAGCAGGAGTATGATCCGAGCACAAGGTTTATTAACTTCTTCTATGAAAGGTATGGAATAGATGAACCGTCTTAATATTCGTTTGCTTGTTTTCTCGCAAAGCACCGTTTTTTTCGCCAGCAGTTTAATTTTTCCTTTTTATATTTTATTTATAAAAAACATCGGTGTAAGCTTCACTCAGTTTGGCTTTGCCTATGGTCTATTCGGTCTTAGTAGCGCACTTGTTCATCCTTTAATTAGTCGCCTTTCACCCAAAATAGGAAACCAATTGTTGCTCAGCATCCACTCATTCGGTATGGCTTTTGTGCTATTAGCATTTCCACATATTCAGTTTGTTGGCCAAGTTTACATCATTCAAGTGTTATTAGGAATTTTAGGAGCGTTACAAAAGCACGGTGAGAAAACATTACTTGCCGAGTTTACAACAAAAGAAACGCGTGATTCCAAAATTGGAATTTATCATTTTTGGACAGGGGTCTTTTCAGCAGGAGCTATTATGATTAGCGGATTTCTTGCAGACTTCTTTACGATTCATTTAATCTTTTATATAAGCTCCCTCTTTTACTTGATTAGTGGTTTGTTAATTCAAAAAATGAAAAGGACAATTACTCCTTTGCTGCCTGAAGGTGAATAGAAAACTTTACAGATCATCAGCTTTCAAATTGGGAGAAACTATAGTAAATCAATGTATCAGTTTCCTCCCTATCTAAAAAAAGAGACAAAAATCAATATGATTTTTGCCTCAAGGCACATGCGTAGCTTTTTAGTAATTAAGTTAAACAACTGCTTTTTCTCCAAGCTCAACTTTTTTCTGAACAATTTGGAGCCTCACATAAAAGCCAATAGCTGCACAGGTCAAGCCAATAATAATTCCGATCCAATAACCAAAAGGACCAAAAACTGTATAAGCGGCTAATAAATATCCCACTGGAATTCCGATTAACCAATAAGAGATAAAAGCAGTTATAAAAGGGATCTTTACATCTTTATAACCTCGTAACACCCCTTGCAACCCAGCTTGCGCTGCATCTGAAATTTGATAAATGATAGCAAGAATAAAAAACTGCCCTGCCAGTAAGACGACTTCTGGATCATTTGTATAAAGATAGGCAATTGGTTCCCTTAAAAAATAAAGAAAAATCGAACCTATCGACAAAATGCCAATTCCACCCAACACACCTAGTTTACTGTACTGTTTTGCCTCTTCAAACTTCCTTCCCCCTACTGAAAAACCAACGACTATCGTTAATGCCATTGAAATGCTTAATGGAATCATGAAGATAAGAGTCGTAAAATTCAAAGCAACTTGATGAGCTGCAACGGTTATTGTAGAGAACATCATTCCTATTAATAAGGTAACAACAGCAAAAATACTCGCCTCAAAAAAAATCGACAATCCAATCGGGATCCCAATCGAAAGCTGTTCTTTCATTGCCTTCCAAGACGGAACAGCCCAAGTTTTAAATAGCCGATACTGTCTAATGACTTCTACCTTAAAGGTCATCCAAACACTAAAAAGGAAAATAATCCAATAGGTTATTGCTGTCGCATACCCAGCTCCTATCCCCCCAAGTGCTGGTAAGCCTAACTTACCAAAGATAAGCCCATAATTTAATAGGATATTAAATGGAACAGCTAGAATTGTAATTATCATTGTAATCCTGGTGTATCCTTGCGCATCAAAAAAGTAACGAAGAACGTTCGCAGCAAATAAAGGGATAATACCAAAAGATAAACCGATTAAATAATGAAAAGCAATATAATGAACATCTTGTTCTAGATTCATGACTACTAATAAAGGTTCAAGAAAAAAGAATCCTCCAATAACGACAAGTACAGCGAGTAGTACCGATAAGTATAGTCCTTGAATGACTGAAGCAGTAATTGTCTCTTTCTTACCACTGCCTATTAAGTGTGCTACGATTGGCGTTACAGCTAACAAGATCCCATTTATGCCTGAAAAAACAGGCATCCATAAACTCGAACCAATTGCAACACCAGCCAAATCTTCTGTTCCTACACGACCCGACATCATCGTGTCGATCAAGTTCATTGCAAATAAACTTACTTGAGTAACCATAATAGGCCATAAAATGGCTAGTAATAAAGTGATTTTTTCTTTCCATGTCTCTGCATGATACATTGGTTTTCCCCCGACTAACATCTTTAAAGTAAACGAACATAAGCATCATTATAATATACACTCCCTGCCAGAAAACGTCCAATCAAAAAAAGAATACACAAGTATATTGTGTATTCCACACGAATCTAAAATTTAATAAAGTGTTTTTTCTGTTGTTACATCCTTCAGTTCCGTACTCAATTTATCAATCATTTGTTTCATCTGAGTGGAGTTCTCCGTTGATTCAGCTTTTAATTGAATAAGTTGCGTATAAAGATCTAAATGCATTTTTTCTTGGTCACGATGTTGTAGAATGAGAGAAGCTGTTTTTTCAATTAAATCCTCTAATTGAAGTTGAAGTTGTTTTTGCTCCTCCTCATTTTCTTTGACTTTAGCAAGTAGATCCTCATGATCTATCGCTTGCAAGTTAACTTTTTGCAAGAGCTCAATATGGTCTTCTTCCACGTGATTAACTTGTTGAAGCAATTCATCATGGTCTTCAGCTTGAAGGCTAACTTGTTTTACAAGTTCATCATGTAAACCTTTTTGTTCCTCTTGGTCTTTTTTCAGTTTTAACAGATGTTGATTTTGTTCCTTCACCTGGTTTCCCTGTTTATTAAATTCTGTTATTAATGTATTTTTTTCTTTTTCTAAAAAGATGATTTGTTTAGAGATTTGCTTTTTCTCTTTTTCAAGTCGTTCAAACTGTGTTTGTAATGCTACAATTTCATCCTCAGAAAGTTGAACTCGCTGTAATAATTGTTGCTGGATCTCGCTTCTTTGTTCCACGATGTCCGCTAAAGATTCATACCTCGTTTGCAGTTGTTCTGTTGCTTCATCCTGCGATTTTATTTGTGTTGAAAAAGCATTATGAACTTGTTTGTGCGTTGAAAGAGTTTGTTGAATGCTTTCGAACTTTAAGTCCACTCTTTCTTTCCTTGAATTTCTATAAAAGAATGTTGATTTACCTCAAGTGAATGCGATTTTTCAAATACTTTTGGTTCCACTTGGTTTGCATCATTCATGCCCATACTTTCACTCCTTCCCAATCATGTTATCGTTAGTTTATGATATTCTAGTTTAGTAGGTGAATGTAGGAAAAATGAGCAAGAATAAAAAAAGAATAGCGACCTCATACCCACTTGGATAAAAGGTCGCTATCCTATTGATGCTTCATTCATGAACTTGTTAATTCCTTTCAAACTGATGTATTTTTCGTTTTATCCCCGTGTATCATCTGATACACTTCGCTAACGCTACGTCATTGGAATCAGTCCTTTCCATGGTCTTATTTATGGTGATGCACCCGATAAGAAGAACTGCTTCATTGTTTCTAACTCCTTTCTTTAAGATGGTGTTGCATATATGTAGTATACGAAAAAGAAAGACTTTTGTAAATATTCAGATTAGTTAATTTTCTTGGGTTTTCAAGATAAATTCTACTCTTTTCTCATTATTTCTTTTGATATCTAATTATTTCGTTAGGCTCTTGCCTATACTTTTTATTATTAAAAAGCGGTCCCTATAAACCTGATATTCTATTTTTTTTAGGTACAGAAAAACATCAGACCTACGTCTGATGTTTTGTGCATTAATTGAATTTGGCAAAGGATACCAATTCTCCTTTATCACATGAGGCAAACCCATGTTTCTCATAAAAACGTCTTACATCTGGGGCATCATTGGTTAGTAAAATCTTCTGACGAACGTCGTCGTATGTTAGAAGTACCATCTTTAATAACTCGGAACCCACTCCTTGCCGCTGATAATTATCAATTACTAAGATATCTTGAATGTAAATGATCGTTTGACCATCACCAACTACTCTAATTAACCCCACTAACTCATTATCATTCCACGCAGTAATAACGGTTAGAGATTGATTTATTGCTTTTAACAATCTAGGCATATCTTTAGTGTACGCCGTCCAATTTACGCTATCATATAACCTTTTTAAATCAACTTCGCTACACTCTTTATTCTGTTGGTAAATAATTGTCATCATAATCTCTCCTTTATAAGTTCAAATCCCTATCGAATGATTGAAAGAACTTATTCCTAGACCCGTATAAAATAAAGACACCTAATATAGCCGAGATCATTAGCATCATTACACTGCCCATAAATACGGCAAGTTGAATTGAAATCAAATGAGCCATGGCACCAAATAGGACTGTACTCCCTATAACTAGGATTGCCTGAATAAACCCATACAGGCTTCCTACTCTTCCCATCACTTCAACTGGAATGCTGTTTTGGTAAAAGGTATGAAACCCAGTGTTAGCGAATGCAAGAAAAAACGCAAGTACAAAAAAACCAATGGCTGCTATCAAAAATGAAGTAGAAAGAGCGTAAATCAGGTAACCACTTGAAACTGCGATTGTTCCAAATCCAATTAGTAAGGAAGTTTTTGTTTTATTAACTACTAACGTATTAACAAAAGCTCCGATTACAATCCCAGACCCTGCTATGCTTACTAAAAATCCATAATCACTGTTTGATAACTGAAGTACCTCTTTTGAAAATGCGGCTTCGAGAGAATCAACAGCTGATGTCATGACTATTACACTACTAAATAAAAAATAAATTAGCATAGTAAAACGATTTCTCTGACTAAAATGCACAACAGCGTACCAATCTTTCTTCAACACATTGATAGAAAGTTTAGGATCATTCGTTTTTGTAATCGAGTTTTTTTCAAGGTTGGGTATGAATAACGTTACAAGCCCTGATAACAGTAATGCGATTCCATTTATATAAATGGCGAATTCAGGAGAACCCGAAATAAAAAGTAAACCAGCAATAGCTGGCCCTAATAAAAAAGCGCCGGAATCAATTAAACTTCGAATTGAATTAAATCGTTTCCTTTGTTTTTTGGGAATAAGCTTTGTTACGTAAACCATGGACGTTGGACTAAAGATAGAATTTGCCATGTTAATGAAAAAAACAACAACATACATTAACCAGATAGATGTAAATAAAATTAAAGGTAGTAACAAAATGCTAGCTGCTCGAATTAAATCAAGGATCACCATTAAGTTGCGTTTGTTTAAACGATCTATTAAACTCCCTGCCCACAGGTTAGTAACAATTGTAGCGATAGGAATTAATATATAAAGAATCGACACAGCTAGTGGCGACCCCGTGCGCTCTAATATAATTAAATTAAGAGCAATTAGATACACCCAAGCACCAACATTAGAAATACCAATAGTAAATAATAACATAGCTGGAATCTTCCAAAACTCAAACATGCTTTTGATTTTCATAGACAGCCTCCACGTTACTTGCTTGAAACAAAAAAATCCCACCCCCAAGACATTGTCTTAGGGACGAGATTATTATCCGTGTTGCCACCCCAGTTTATTAATATGTCACCATATTAACCTTATCGGGTACTTCATATTCATGTTAATACCCTAGCTCTATAACGGGAGCTCCCGTTACACAATCCCCCAAAACAGGTTCCTATGTAACACTCAGAGGCTTGTTTCAATAAGTTCGTTCTTACTCCTTTTCAGCTGACGGAGCTCTCTGTATAGAATGGTCTTATCTACTCTTCTCTTCATCGCATTTTCCATTTTGTAAATAATTTCTAGTATTATATCACCGTCTTCTACTCATGCATACCCTTTTTAAAAGAAAAATTGCAGCTTATTAGAATGACCATATCTACGTCATCGAATAACCTTGATAAAGTAGGGTCTGGGCGTGACTCATAAAAGGCATCGCCTCAGAAATGAGCGCTCTTACTCTGTCGGTATCACCAGTTTCTAATCTATCTAAGGCTTCAGCAAATAAAGCATGAAACTGTTCTACTGCATTAGATCCTTCGATAAAACTAGCGTGCGCAGCTTCAAATCTTTTCGGAACATTCTCAAAGTCCTGTAATTGTCCCGCAAATTGTAAGATTGTGTTATTTTCATCTCTAGCCTCTTCAATCCAGTTGGGGTTCCCTTCTAAGTTTGCGATATGGCCTTCTAAACGTCCTAATGACAAATTCATATAGTATGTAATTTGATCTATTTCTGCAAGATAAGCATCGACAATTCCGTCTTGCACTTCAAGCACTTCAATTGAAGGCAATTGATTGTTCGTTGCTTGAATACCTAGTCGATTCACGTCCGCTGCTTCTTCCGTAAAAGGACCAAATACCATTGATGCTATGAATAGTAATGCTAGTCCATATCCTAACGTTGCAAGTCCCATCTTCCATCCTTTTCCACTTCTAAATCCTGGTATTTTCATTGTTACCACCTTTATATTTTTTAGATCTTATTCTTTGGTAGTATTTCACAACTTGTCCAAAAAATACTTAACGTTCTAATGATGTTAGTCGTTAGAATGTTAAGTATTTTATAGATTTTGTTGTTTTAAGTTAGCTTCACTAAACTGCTCCGCTCCATTCCACAATAGTTCTGGCACTTCAATAACAACAATCTCCACGAACACATCCATATAAAA
>NZ_BAUV01000020.1 GCF_000513135.1 Halalkalibacter akibai JCM 9157 | reverse complement strand
GTTGAAGTTATTCCATGCACCTTTATGACTATTATACCAGAATTTGGTGTTTACTGTCGGGAATTGTCTGAATTTTAATTTAGACCACAATCGAAGTTCTCATTGCACAATGGAATGAAAAAGGTGCTATTAAGTATGAGTCAACTAAAAAAGGACTGAGGCAACGGAATTCATCCACCCAGCGGTTAGAAATTTCTCTATCAAATAGTATTCTCTTTCGTTCTTCTGACCAGAATGACTTCGAATGAACCGCAAAGTAGAGAATTCGAAGAAGTATGAGGACTTTATCAAAGATTTGGAGGTAGTTGGAGAGCACATCGGGAAAGATTGTGTTTATACCATAAAAGGAAAGGAACATTATCCTACATTGCAATACTTAGAGGTCAGAGGGGTGTTTTTGCCTATCCTTGGTGGTACCCATTCAAAGCAATCCTCAAAAAGAACATGAACCAGAACGGAGGATTGGATATTTCATGAGTTTTGTTTGATGAATGAAAAGAAAAATATATATGAAGTGTTGTAAGTCTCAACTCGCATATTTTATTGGACTCTATTAGAAATAGCATTTTTAAACAATTAGAAAATGCGGAATCGAGTCGGCCTAACACTCAAACGCAACGGTTGTTAATGAGTTCCTCTTAAGAAACTTGATTCTTTTGCTTAAGCATCATTCTTTCACAAATCACCTAAGAATGAAGGTATTTATACACAGTATATAGTCTATTACTTAATATAAGTGCTACTCTGGACCGTCTACACTAGAAGTATAATTAATAGCATCTTTGTTCTTCAATCTATGGCATTTTATCTTTTATCACATGGAAGATTGTATTAGTGAACAGTCTCTTATTCTTAGTAGTAATTTTTGTCCTCTATGTAAATACAATGGGTGGTTCATTTCAATCTGTAATCATCAACCTGAGCCTGTATTAAAAATAATGAAAGCTAAAGCGACCAGTATATGTAATTGGTCGCTTAAATTCATTTCCTATTAGTCAATCTACTGCATAGCTCCATATAAAAGGCTTTTACTAAGTAACTTGTACTATTTCGAATCCTATTTTTTCAAGCTTCGACTTATTTTCTTCACTTACAGTTTCCAATTTAATTATTAATTTATACTGAGCTCTACTCATTGCAACATAGTAAACCCTATGAGACTCTTTATTCATATCAGGGTTTATTAGGAAATCTAGTTCTTTACCTTCATTTTCAGAAGGGAGAGTTATACAAACTGTGTCAAATTCTTCACCTTTAGATTGATGAATGGTTTTGAAGTCTATCGATCCAGTTTCTGTATTCTTTATTTGTGTAACAAGGTGTTTATATGTTAATCCATCATATAATGCTTTTACTCTACCTCTAGTAATTTTCCCTGATACTTGATAATGACCAACAATATATTCATTGTGTAAATGAGTAATATTTTTATTTTGAAAGTCATCGTAACTATCAAATAGTCTTCTTAGCCTTTCTAAAGCTTCTTTTTCAGTAAATTCTTCAATCTTCCGATAGGCCTGTCTCATAAATTTTATTGCCTGTTTCATATCAAGGTTTTTAGCTAGTTCCAGGGATTGTACTAAATAATATATTCTCCAACTTCTATCTCCATCGGAATCTTCCACCAAAATATTTACATTAGTATGATTGATATTTTTATAAGATAAAAACATAACCTTCTCGAACTTATCTTTTAAAAAAGAATCTAGCCTGGATTTATCTCCAATCAATATTATAGGTGCTTGACCTTCTAAATCAGTAGGTGAATGCTGCTTAAAATCTACCCTTTCACGCATATGGTTCAATACATTAATAATTTGATTTGTGGATCTTCGATTCCCAGACAAAATGTATACTTTCATATCATCTAAAGTAAATTCTCTAAATAAATCGACATTAGCACCTTGGAAGGAATATATAGATTGACATATATCACCGATAACACCTACATACGTTTCTCTCTCACCTATCATTTTAATAATTTCGGTTTGAATAGGACTTGTATCTTGAAATTCATCAATTAGAATATAAGGAAATCTAGCTCTTATGATTTCTAAGACATCAGGTTTTTCTTTTATTATTCTATAGGCAAAATATAGGACATCATCGTGACTCAATTTTCCTTCCGACCAATGTAATTGTTTATAGAGAATGTATGAGTTTTTCTTAATCGAATATTCTCCAATTCGCCCATCAGTATATCTTAAAAACTTAAGGACAGGTTCTCCATCTTCTAACACCCATTTTAGTTTTCCCAATGCCTCTACTAAATATTTGTCATCATTAAAATGTAACTGCTGACTACTTGACTTAAATTCCCTTAACTGACTCCTTCTTAGTTTAATTTCTTCGTGACCATCTATCTTATCTAAAGGAATTGAATCTTCATTTAAAAGCCGCATATATGGCTTAACAATATACTTATAACAAAAACTATGAATAGTGCTAACTTCTGTAGAATCTGTACAGCCTTCTAACCTTTTAACAAGAGTATTTACAGCGGTATTTGTATATGTAATGCACGCTATTTGTCTAGTTTTCTTTAGCTTTCTTGAACTTTTGAGAATATGTCTTATATGGTTAGTCAAAAAAGTTGTTTTACCTGCACCTGGACCTGCATATAGTTTAAAGTTTTCATCAACAGGAATTTCACTTATACTAGATTCTAATTCAATCGCTACAGAGATATCCATTTTATCGCCTCACTAATATAATCTGGAAGACTAATTAAATCCTCTTTATCTGTACTAATTAAATAGCAATTTCTTGTGCAGCTTCTCCTTTTTTAACAGATAAAAGATACCTACTTGCAAGAAGAGCCACTTTATTATCTCTATGATCCTCTAAGACTCCAGATTGGAACGAATCCATTAACTCAGTTTTAAATTTAGATTTCCTGATTCTCTTTATTATTTCTTCTAATGCTTTATTTCGATTAACCATCTCAAATAGTTCGGTTAACTCTTTTTTGTTAGAAATTGAACTTGTCACAAAAACATTATTAGTTGGATTTGTTCTAACCAATTCATATTCAAAAGTCGAGCTCAACCCAATTGGTTGTGAGAATACCTTTATGTTAGATGAATAGCTCTCACTGTTATTTACAAGTTTATTCGAGGTTTTCTTGTACTCGTATAATTCATTATTTAAACCTAAAAATATAGGTTGGCATTTTTCCCAATTGCTTGAATCATCATCTACTTCCTCTTGTGTATCATCTGATGATTCTTCGTTTAATTTCTTTCTTACTGGATCTAGATCCGTAATACAAGCTAATTTTTTATTAATTGCATATGGAGATTTTTCAGTATCAAATAATTTAAGGAAATGATCGAAGTATCTACCTCCAATATTTATTACTGTTGTATGACTATCTTCCAAGTCTAAGCCTAGTTTCCTAGCAAACTCTGGTACAACTAGTTGTTCAGCTATCCCCTCAACTAGTATGATATTTTTAGCGAAAAATAAATCTGCCTTAGTTACATCTAAAAACCTTTTCACATAATCCTTAGACTTTTTATCCTCTTCATACTGGGCATTACCCTCTTTAGTTTCAAAAACTCTATATGGGTAAGCAGCTTTTATTACGTCTTTAAATTCTTCAGTTTCAGTTTCAATATTTAATTTCTGAAGTACAATTATATCTTCAAGATCTACAGCAGCAGTTATATTTGGAGAATGAGAGGTTATGAATATCTGTCTTACTTCAGACTCTTTATTGCTTTTTAAAAATTGTAAAAATTTATATTGCATACTTGGATGTAAGTGAGCTTCAGGTTCCTCAATTGCCAGAATTGAAAACACTTTAGAATTTGATCCAAGATACTCTCCTGAAGAATCTTTTTGCATTTTTGAAAGTAGTAAAGATATGTAGATTAGATTGTTATAACCTAATCCATTACTTGTTGCCGGTAATTTAATTCCAGTCTCCTTTTCTACAATTAACCTTAAAGCCGAATATAATTCAGTATCGAGTATTTCACCTTCAAAAATTGGCTTAGAGTTGTCGATACCCGCACCTGTACTTTTGACATACTTCAGAATTTGTTCCTCACCTTGACTCATTCTATCTTTCAAAGATTTCAATAATTGCCGTGAGTCTTGAGTGAAATTATCTTTTTTAGATTGAATTTTCTTTAGTTTTTCGTTTTCATCTAATTCTCTATCATTTTTAATATCATAGTCCATATAAAAATCAATTACTTCTTTTAGAAGTGCATTGTTACCTTTAAATAAATCCCTTTCCACATCTCTTATCGCACTCAGAAATTGAAAATCGAATCGTGAGAGTTCTGAAGAATTCACCTGATTTTGTAAATCTGGATATCCAACATAAATTCTGCTAATATATTTCTTTAAAAAATGCTGTTCAATTGCTTTCCAATAATCATTTATATCAGTACTTATCATACTACCTATTAATTTTTTATATTTATCTACTTCATTCTCAGGCAAGAAAAATTCGAACGTAATAATAGCCTCATAGGGAGTTCCGATATTAGTTAACCAGTTTGCGACAGTAACCAATTCATCTGAATAAGGTTCTTCATTATCCGATTCTAATAATTTTGCGGATATACAAATCTTTGGTGGAACAGATTTTAACTTTTCAATTTCAATATCGTGATTAAAATCATTAATATTTAATTTCTTTGTTGATCTATTATCAAACAAGATTTCTAAAGCTTTAATTATTGTGGTCTTACCTGCATTGTTTTGACCAATAATCACGTTGATTCCTTCTTTAAATTCAATAGCAGTTGGCTCACTAGTAAACCCTCTGAAATTAGTAACTTTTAGTTCTGATATATACATAGCGATACTCCTTACACTTATATGTTTGTTCATAATTTTTCTTAAACATGTCAATTTTACCATACAATTAATTACTAATTTTTTAAAAATTACATTATGATACTCCAATTGGAAAGATATCTTGTTTTAATATAAAAATACCATAGTTACAGACAATGACTATGATATTATAAATGTAATATATTCTTTTATGAGTTTTGTACTCAAATACAGAACCCGTAGCCGCAGCAACCATTTTATTCTTCAACTCTTGTTAGCAATAGGTAAACCTTTGAAGCCATCTCCAGCTTTTCCCCTGCTCCACACCGTACGTGCTAGTTTCCCAGCATACGGCGCTCCATCTACCGATGTATACTCGATTATAAGTTCTTCGTTACTTTTAGTTGTGAGATTGTTCTACCTTTTCAAGCCTACATTCCATTCGATATTAATTTAGTTTATTGATTAATACCTTACTCAAATTAAATTTTTGTATTTCTGCTACACCCGTTTCATTATCTTTGATGTGTATAAGCCGATGTATGTCTTTGTGGAGAATGCGAAGGTTGTTGAACTTATCAGTTCCCCTAAGGTGTTTAGGTACGTATTGATGACAGTGAACATCATAAGCAGTTAGATCCCAACCTGTTATTCGCATTTACCCATCTTCATACTAAAACGACTAATACGGTTATCTAAATATTCAACCGTTCTGTTTGGAAGGATCGCCAAATTAAGTCTAAGATTTTCTTAACTAGTCTATGAGCAGTTGCTTAATACTTGCTGCGTAGAATGTGTCAAATACGAAAAACGATCACTTTTGAAGTGACCGCCTTTAAAAATTATATTTCGTTACCAGTATCGTTGAACTGCTCAGCAAAGAGCAACTGTAAATGATAGCTCTTGTTCAAACTAACTGGTGCTTATATATAGTATCCGTTCCAAAACATTGGTATGGTGCATCCTTTATCATTGTTTCCATGTAACCATAGATAAGCGTTTAAGAACTTGACGCGGAGCCTCTGGAGGCATGATTGGTCTTGAAAGCCTGAAGCCGTTGTTTCATCAGGCATGCAAGGCCTATCATACCCACCGCTCCACGTAAAGTCCTATGTTTGTTAACGTTAAAAACTATAATTACTTACTATATATAATGCTTTAACAAAGATACAAATTCGGCACTTTTCGTATTTTTACTTACGTTGAATACGGTGGAAAACCATACTACATATAAGCACCCGTTGAACAAGAACTTCAATTTGATGAACCTTTTTTAAATAAAACGATAAAGTCAAATATCCCAATTCATTAAGTAAAGTAACTATAGTCATAATTGTTCAATAAGGTGGCTTGCTCACTCCTACTATAATCTAAGAAGCCAGTTCAAAAATGCGCTTTTGTGTTTCAAGACAACGCTGCAGATTAATAATTGGATTCACAGATTGCGAAGGTGTTTCTTTCTCTAGACTGGTTAGTTCAATCGCATTATCTTCTGCAAGTTTTTCTGTATACTCAAACATTCTATTTAAAAGCACATCCAACTCCTCCATTGAAAGTGCAATGTTGATTTTTTCAAAATTAGGTTGCATTTTCAGTTCACCCAAATGTTCCATCACATCTGAAATTATCTCCATTGTAAGAGCACCCTTGCGCACAGCGTTTAGGTAGACCTTTAGAGCCTCTCTAAATTTCACAACAACATCAGGCTCTTGTTTTTTCTTTGATTTAATATAAATTTTTACACCTGCCATACCTAACTTACCCATCATAAAAAGGGTATCCCTATACTTCCAGCCATAGTATAAAGTAGCCTCCAACTTGCTGACAGGTCTAAGAAGTTTTACAATTTGCCCTTTGTTATTACGAACCTCGCCACCAAATATTTTATTCTCTCCCGTAGAAATCTTCGTCATAATTTCATCAGGTATGTTAAAGAATTCTTGTACAATTGCCATTCTAACAACTCCTTTTATCTATCTCGCCGGCTCAACTTCCGATTTTTAATCTACAACTGAATCCTTCGAAAAATGGTGGCGAAAATATCCAATAACTTGTTATTAAAGGCTTTAAACACCCTACTTCCCCTTGAAACCCTCATTTTCCTTTGTGTCTCACAAACTATACGAGAACAGCGTTGCGCTAATTAAAAAGAAACTTCTTACATTTACCGATCTTTCATCTAATTTAATAACATTCGACAAAACAAAGAAACCAACTTTGATAAGATGGATCGGCTCTTCACTATTATTAAATTAAGGTACCCAACAAAAAAAATCGTCACCTGACGACTTTTTAAAAACTTATTCGATCATATACTCAGCACTTACAGCGATACCAGATACTCCTGTCCAAAATGTTTCCGATACAACAGATATAAGGAATTTTACATTTAGAAGACTAGGTAATTTTTCCATAGACATCTCTCCTGTTATTATTTTCAAGCTGATAATTCTTAATACAATTGCTAACAGGAGTAAACTTATTGCTACTGGTACAGATGGGGCTGCAGTTACACTCGTAAGTGCTCAAAATACGAGCTATTCAACTAGAATCATTATATCACCAAAATTCAGAAAAGTCAATGTTGGTCAAAAGTCACTTTACAAAATACCCCAATTCGCACATTAAGTCCAGAAAAGATATGGTGGTAGTTTTTCATCATTACACTGGTAGCATCAATTTGAGTAGATTTCTCTTCTACTAAACCTGTCACAACAAGGAAAAGCTGACTTGTGAGCTCTGATCTTCAACTCTTGCTCCCGTTAGCCATCCATGCAGCGCAGAGAATGAAAATGGTTAAAAACCGTCAATACTGTTTCTACGGCTGGAAGAAGAAGGTCGTAGACAGATTTTTATTTTTTAATCTGTCTACCTAAAGGGGACCATATCACATCTTATGAGAAACCTCTTTTTTATACTATGTTAACATGTTGTTAGCAAATCACTTCAAAAGCCTTATATATCAAGGGGTTGATCGGTCATCGCATCAAGCCTCCACTAAGGTAAGAGTGTGTAATATCTTACAAGCTTTGTGAAAAGAGTACGTAACTATTAAGACCCGAAAATAGAGGTATATATACTATTTACTATAGGAGAAAACCCATTAGATATTCCGTGAGCAATCCAAGCTAATAAAAACCCATACTTAATAAATAGAAATCCATATAACATACCTCCAATGAAGTAAATAAAGAACGAGTAAATATCTGGTAGGTGCATTAACGAGAAGATTGATGAGGTGATAAATAACCATATAGCAACTATAGTATTATTTCTTTCAACAAAAATTTTTTTATTTAACCTTTCTCCCATTAATTTAATCCTATTAAATAGACCATTTTCTTTATCGATACTCATGTAGCTAAAACTATTAAGGATTGAATAAGGTATAAGAAATAGTAATAAGAATCTAAACAAAAATTCTTCATTAAAAGGGCCAGAGATGCTCAATAATAAAATCTCCCCTAAAGTACTTAATTCTTGATCTTCTCTAATGTATTGCCCTTTTCCTACACTCATTCGTTCTTCTCCGAAGAAAACTGGAATGTATAAATATAGATATACGATTATTAATTTAATTAAAGATGTTAAAATCGGAATACAAACTATGATGTGCAATTCTTTGGTTTTTAAAAAGCTATTTTTAAATGGTGTACTTAGTCCCGGGTATAAGTAGATTAAAAAACCAATTACCAAAGAAAAAGTAATAAATTCTTGAAAATCTGTTTCAGTAATTCCTAGCTTTAAGACCGCATTCATATAAGATATTAATAAAACAACTACCATTACCACAGTAAAACCAATGGTGCACTTAATAATAAATTTCATTTATACCTCCTCTAAGGGTTTTTACCATAGTACTTGTACACCTTAAAATTTATGTCAATTAATTTAAAAACAGCAATGTCGTTCTTCTATGGTCCTACGGAGAGAAACCCATACCAGAATTATCGCAGAGGTGAGGGATGTAATAAGTCCAATGTTATTAAGAAGGGGCGATTACCTAGCAGAATAAAGAATAGATATATCCGTTTGTTCTATATGAATATAGAGACATCATTAACTAACACGGCCCCAAAATGATATGTTACTAACCGTTTCCCCGAACTCTACTTACTCCCCATTCCTACCGGCAAAATCCTCGACGGCGAAATCGTTATTACTAACACCGCTGGCAAGCCCGACTTTTTGAGGCTATGCAATCTGGCTTATGTGAATAAAGAATTTTTATGAACTGCAACACGTTTCATACTGCATATTTGACGGTATTTCCATGAAGGCGTATGTGACGATCATTTACTATTAGTTGAACAAAAACATATTAAATTCGCTAATTCCAGAAGACAGCGCACTATTATCGAAAGTATTATCAGTAGAGGGTAACGGCGTGGCTTTATTCGATCTTTGCTGCATTCAAGGGCTAGAAGGTATTGTATTGTGTTGAAGCGTAAGGATTCGAAGTATGAGATAAACAAGCGGTCTAGTGTGTGGCTGAAGTTGATCAATTACGAGTATCAGGACGTATGGGTTATGGGAGTGCGTAAAGTTTGTTGGCTGGTTATTGACGTTCGAGGACGGTAATCCTACGATTAATTGAATTAGCTGTGCCGACAGACATTCGCAAAAAAGTGTACGGAATGGCTGTCCACTAGATGACGGACGAGAAAGATAAATTCATATATTTCAATAAGGAGTCGTGTGCGTTAAGTTCGGAACTTAACAAATGCTTGGGCTATTGCGATTGCCTAGTTTCTTGGAGTTCGCTTAGATAGCGGACTCCTTTTGTGCGACAGGCAGTCGAACCGTTCCACGCGTTAGCATGGAACGGTTCTCAATTAAGTGTAATTGAACACGTTATGTAGTAAAACGGTATGTAAAAGCACAGAAAGAGAACCGCCACTTGACCAAATGTGATTTTTCTCTTTGATAAGTAGTGTTTTCCTTTTCAGCGATTAAGTCTATTACCTCCTTAGTGTGAGATTCACCAAAGTAGGAATTAATTCAACCATAATGGTTGAGGTTCGTTCTACAAGATATCTTTTCCTTCCTTGCAGCGTTTCCTCTGTTTTCACATCTGGAATTTGTCTAATTTTACTTAAGTAGGTATTGTAATCAGAGGTGATGTCTTCAGCTTTGGCTTCTGCTACTACCTTTGTTATGATTGTGCTCTCCTGATTAACGGTGTTTCGATTAAGTTCATTTAAATCGCTCCTCGGTTTTGTTTCTTACCTATTAACATTGTAAAAAAGATAACGAGAATAGGTAAAAAATAATATGTTTCATCATAAGAGCAGGAAAAACAAACACACACTTTCCGGAGAAAATGTGTGTTTGTTGGTTAGTGTAATGGGGGAAAAGTAATCGCAGGATTAGATTGTTAAAGGTGGTTCAACTAGATTTCAAAGGATTGTATCTTTTCATTGGTTTGAGCCACAAAACAATCGTAATAGGGACTTACTTCCATTGATCTGTGGTACGAATTTTTATCAAACGATTGGCTGTTTACAATAGTTCCATCTTCGGTTATTGAAGCGACAATGGTTTCTATGTTACTTGAAACAATCCATAGAAATTTTTCTTTAGTGTCGGACCAATAGATTTCGTTGGTATATGTTTTGGGGATATTGCTGTATCTCCACAACAAATCACCTGTAAGGGAATAACCTTTAATTTCTTTTTTTGTGAGAACTGCTAAGATGCTATTACTCAAAGTGAATTGTTGAATATTTTCTTCCTCTTTAATTTCGACGGTCTTCTCTATATTTGGATTATAGAAGCGGATTAAACGTGTTCCGATTCTTAAAGCTATATCTCCTTGATTGGTTTCGTGTGCCTCATAGATTGCTGCTTGAACGTTTAGGTTCTCTGTTTTTTCATTTGAAGAAAGAGAATATTTTTTCTTGTCCGTTCTAACTAAATTATAATTACTAGTTTTCGCGACATCTATACCCGCTCCGAATGGATTATCGTTATTACTCTCTCCGCTTTCGTCTAAGAACATAGACCATTTCCCGTTATCATCTTTTTCGAAATAACCATTTAAAGGGTCTTCGCCTCTATCGGTAGAAAAATTTACTTTAGCTTTGTTATTTGAAAGAAATTCTAGATGAAACCCTTGAGCTTTGGATTTGAATTTGTGAACTTGTTTTCCTTCTTTGTTAAAAACTAAAATTTCCCCTGGCATGTAAGTAATTTCCTCTTTTTTCGGTACACTTGTAAAAATGTATTTTCCATCAGGGGAGAGATAGAGAGACCACATGGTGGAGTATAGTTGCTGTCTCCATATTTCTTTTTTTCCTGTGTCGTAGCATGTAAGAAAGTGACTTGAATTCTCTTTTCTTTGCTGAGCTTCAGTTATTTCCCTATATGCTTCGAAAGATTTTCTTGGGGCTCTTTCAGCAACGTATAGACGATTGTTTGGAATATCAATTACGCGATTTCCGAAACCGTTATCTGAGTTTGATACCTCCCACTTTTTAGGGAATGGATTTGTTGCGGTTATTTCTGGTGCAACACCTTCGTGAACGTCATTATTATGGGTGTCTGTAATGGTCTTTGCTTCAAAGTGAATCCATTCATGGTTTTCTGGTGATAGCCAAAAGTAACCTTGCGCTTTTTCTTTCCCATCGAAGAAGATAGGGTGATTAGAAAGGATGAAAAGTTCCATGCCTGGATGTCCCTCTGACCCTTTAATGAGCTTCCCTGTCTCTTTGTTAAGCTCGTATAGGCGGTTATCTTGAGATACAATTAGGTATGAATCTTGGTTAGGGATAAGGTTGACGGTTGATGCTTCTTTTGGTAACTTCGCTCCAAAAATAAATTTACCGTCTTTGTTAAGCCAAAATGTTTCCCCTTCGTTAAATGAAACGACTAACTTGTTATCAACCCAATCAATAAACCTTCCTTCATTTTTGAATAGGTTAATCCAAACGAGGTTTCCTTCTATGTCCCATGCTGAAATTCTTCCTTCCCTTTCCATCATAAATAAAAAGCCGCTTTCAGGGTCATGTGTGAATCCCGTGAAAGGAGAGTTGACAGACACGTTATCGAATCCCATTGTAAATTGTGCTGCCAAACCTTCGGCTAGTTGATTGATGGCTTCTTCTTCATTTTCTGGTTTCTTGGAAAGAGAGCGGTTAAGTTTTTCATATTTCTTTTCAAGGTCTTTCTTTTTCAGTTCTGAAACAGCAATTCTTGATTTAAGAGACCCATCGTGTGGACGAATTCGGTATAACCTGTCCATGCTGCCAACAAACACTTCATCGGTTGAATCACAAACAGAAAGTAAGTATGGAGTGAATTTGATTTCCCCAAACATAGAAGAAATTTGTTCGTTGAAAGAAATTCCCCATTTTTGTGAACCGCTTAAATCAAAGCAATAAAGTTCACCAGGACCATCATATGTTTCTCTTGTTCCAACAAGCCAAGAGTCTTTTGCCATAGTAAAGGTAAAAGGTTGCCAATTAAACTCGAAAAGTTTAGCTGTGAAAGTAGATAAATTAATAAGTGCGATGCGTTCTTTTTTGTGTAAGATGATGGCTTTTTCAGTCGCTGATACTATAATCATTTTTTCAAGAGCTGTGTCCTTGACGTTGAATTGTTTAATGGTCTCTTTGGTGATAATTTCAAATACACCAGCTGCTTCTGCGATGATAAGTTCATCATTGTGGAATACGTGTTTGAATTTCTTCCTAGACCTTTTATCAAAACCAGGGAGAGTTTCGTTGATTTTAGATATTGAAAAGAAGGAATCCCAATTCGGCGTATCATTTACCTCAAGCGAAATGGTATCTAATAATTTGTGAAGCGGTTTTCTGACAGTGGAATAGTAATTCATTTGTTTCGCTTTAGATGCTTTAGATTGAAGAGTGGGTGTTTTTGATGGTGTGTTAGATTCGATTGTTGGGTTGAAGAGATTTTTTAATTTTGTTAAGAACCCCATTGTAACGCCTCCATATGTAGTAATAGTTTAAGTCTACCACAAGGGAGAAGATGTATGAACCTTCGTTATTCCAGTATTTGTTAGTATGTATAAAATGGAAGTGACGTTATGACATTTTAATCGAGTAGGAGGGGGTGATTAACCCCGACCTCTCACACCACCGTACGTACGGATCCGTGGCGGTTCATTTAGGTATGACGGAAGTGGTTGTATCTATATACTAGACTTTTAAGCTTTTTATTTCGCCAAGATTTTAGGTTAAGTGTCTTGTTTAGGACAGGACTGTTTGAGATCCGCCATTTCTTGCGGGAATTACCCCATTCATAGGCTTTCTCCTTTGGAACTTCAAGGGAGATGAGCCTTTTTAATTTGATTTTAGGCAATTTCCATTGTTTCCAAAGGCACATCCGAAGCCTTCTTCTAAGTGAATCATCAAGACGTAAAAAAGGAGTTGGCGTATCAGCAAGGCAAAATACCCATACCAGCCAGCGAGGTAACGTTTGTTTTTTACAAAAGATCCGAGTTCCATTCACTCCGTATCCATTCTAAATCTCCACCTTATTTTCATTTTATAGTTTCGCTAAAGAGTTTTACGGTTAGGGTACCCAATTCTTAATATTTAAAGATATTACAAAGTATCAAATATCATGTAAACCTTATAACAAAGCACATTACATCACTTCAAGTAACTATGTCTTCCGTAATTGTCGCCCAGATGTCAATTTATATTGAATAGTTTCGTTGTACTGTGCAGTAAGTGACCTGTTGTTTTTCTTTTTACAACCGTAAAAAGTAGTTTCGTATTGTTTAAGTACGTGCCTGAAACCCGCATAAAATGGAGGGTTGTTGACAGCTGATTGTGTATCATTTATTTTCATATTGGTTTTTATCGCAAATTAAAACACTGGATAAACACATAACACTCAACAAGTTAAAATTTGTGTATGCACACAATATTTCATTTAATCTTCCATATATTGAGATGTTTTCTTAACCATTCTGGAAACACACCATATCTTATAGGCTTTTTATGACGCAAATTGTAACCGACTTCCCAGCAATCTCCTAAGAAATATCTTATTCTGTTAATAGTTTTAGCTGGACGATTAACTATTTTATAAAAAACGCTTTCAAAAAATACACTTTCTGATGGTCGGTTAAACCTCTTTTTCTTTGACATTGATATATCCTCCTTTAATTAATTATCATCATTAGATGTATCGTCCATTTCGTAATGTTCTTTATGTATAGCGTTTGTTAATCCATAATCAACTAAAACTACTTTGCCATTTAATTTCCCCCAAGAACGACGGTCTTTAAATATATCCCCATCCCCTAAATCAAATTCATCTACAAGAACTTGTACAACATCATTTGCAGGTATTTCATCTGTATCATTTAATTCATCACATCTACGCATTATTACTACATCATCGTTACCATCAATGATTGGTGCTAGATACTCTTTTTGTTCGTCTGTAGCCTTTTTCCAAACCCTAATTTCATTTCGGTTTTGTTTCCAGCTACCCTCCATACCGTTTGAGACTTTAGCCACTCTATCTTTATCAATAGCATATACGGTTCTGGCAAAGCCGCCACCCAGTTCCTCGAATGAGTCATCAATCTGAAAATCATCATTATCTAATTCTAAAAGGTCATCATTCGTAAGATTACACAAATACTCTCCCTCAATACCTTTATACTAGCTTATATTCTTAATCTTTTCATGGTCTATTACTGTGTAGATACTTTTCTTCGTATTTACATACTTCACACTTCTAGATGCTTGTTTATGTTCTCACTCCCTCAAGTGTATTCAAATTAAAAAGGACACCAACAATGCTTAATGCGATGCGTGTCCTCCAGTGTGTTGATAGAACTATATTTTATTGTGTTCTAATAAGATAAATCCTCATGTATAACTCTATCGTTTACTGAGTTAGTCTGTCTAGAAACTTTTGTGATGTATTCTTGGTGAATGTTCTTTGCAGTATCCAAGTTAAAGTTTCTCAGTAATTGCGGCAAGCAACAAGATTTTAATAATTCGACATCAGGTTCACCAATTCCTTTCCAAATAATAAAAGGCTGGTTATGATCTTTTCGCAATATTTGATGATCCCCACGAGTATCAACTACACCTAAA
Source organism: Halalkalibacter akibai JCM 9157 (assembly GCF_000513135.1). GTDB lineage: Bacteria > Bacillota > Bacilli > Bacillales > Bacillaceae_D > Halalkalibacter > Halalkalibacter akibai. Next base: position 59,982 of record NZ_BAUV01000020.1, on the reverse strand, counting down.
AACGGTCCTGATGTATTTTTACTAACGTATAATAATTGGCTATATCTTGATTCATTAACTTTTTCTCCGCTACTCTTGAAGATGTTTGCAACTGCCTGCATATGGCTTTCTGCAGTTCCTTTCTGATAATTAGTCATTAGTTGAGGAATTAAAGTTATAATCCCTCCACTTCCTGCTCCGCCGATTAACATGTCATCGTACTTGAAAATTTTTCTGTCTGTTCTACTAGTTCCGTTTTCATTTGATACATGAGTATCACCGGAAATTAAGGAAAATTCATCAGTTAAAGTACAGCATACTAATGTCATAGATAATTCTTTCCCTCCATCTACAAACTTTTATTCTATCTATTACAAGTAGTGTAATCCTTCACAAAATCATTTAAAAGTGAAGACTCTTGATGCACAGTATCCGTCAAATATGAAAAGACGATCACTTTGAACGTAACCGTCTCATTGGATAGGTAATTTTCAACAGTATATTTGTACTATGCAACAAATGACTCTCCCTGGTGGTTAGTTACTCTTCTTCGAAAAAATATGCTTTTAGAAAAAATCATTGTCAGTACATTTCTATTTATTATAAACTTGATATGATTTATATAAAGGTGGTAATCATTTATGTCAGAAGAACAAAATTACAAACCCAAAAGAAAATATGAATGGTTAAGTAAATGGGTGAAAATGACTGGAGAAAGAGCTAGAATCGACGCAAAAGCAAATAACAAATACATTGTTTACGAGAAAAACGGTGAACTCGTAAAAGAATTCCCTAATGGTGATATTGTTCCGTTGAATAAAGACGCTGAATTGTAATGTATAGCCATAAAATTTGTAGAAAGAATCATTTTGCCATAGTTAAAAAGAGTGACCCCTTTGATAACTCCAGCTCAATCGTAAAAGCTCTCCATTTGTTTATGAAAAACCCCCACAATATCAACGCAACTTCAAGTACGGCGTATTACTTATTTTATATCCCACTCCCCTTCACAATCAGGGCATTTCCATTTTACAATTTGGTCTTTTTTAATATCTGAAATACCTATTTTTCGAGTGAAGTGTGTGGCATTATAGGAACCATGTTGTTTTTTTGGTATTGGCTCTCCTTGCAAATCAACATTACAATTTGGACAATTTTCTTTACTGTTCTTCATCAATTTATATCCTTTCAGCCCCATTTTTCCCTTCTTAAAGGAATATATGACGTTTCTAATTTACCTTTGGTGAAAGTTATCTTTGTACGCAGTAAAAACTATGGTATTTCCACCTCCAAAAGCATAAACAGACACCTTTGAAAGAGTGTTAAATTGTTTGATTAGATTGGATTTCTATAAATGCTTCTTTTGCCATCTGTACTGCTTTAGGTTCTTCTTTATTAATTCGAACAGAATCAACGATGTATTCTAGAGCTTCAATCACTTTATCGTTCTTTATGATCCTTATTACAGCGTTAACTCGAGTTCTAGTACCGCCATAATCCTTATCTCTTCCCTGACTATTAAATACCTCTCGAACAAACTCATTTTTAAAATCTTTATCATTTTCTAATTCATTGAATTTGCTCAATATCAATGCAGTATATTCGCCAACAAACCATCCACCAGCAGATTCAATATTTCTTTTCAATGTCTTATCCTGCATTTTTATCACCTCTAATGCAATTGTATCAAAATATTCTGCAGCCAGTGTTAGCAATTTCTATGGCTTTCAATCGTCACTAACTTTACTTAATTAATCCTGGCTTTATAAGCTTAACCATCTAATCACTAGGATTAAGTGGGATAATGACTAAAAAATTATTCGGAATAATGCTAACCTCAGGCTTCATGTAGGCGAATATTTGCGGCATCTTTCTTCTGTGAACCATATTCCAAACAACATAAAGCGCCGTTTTAATTAGCCAGAACTTCAAATCTGTTTTTTCCTCATAGTCTTCCTCATACTCGTACTTTTCTAAATAAAAAGAGTAGTAAGCAAAGTAATCTAATGGAGCTTTATATTTAATAACGTATGGTTTACAAGTCTGTTTCCATCGTTCTTCTAGAACATCAGCTTTAAATAATTCTTTCAGATTATGCAATATTTCTGGCTTCTCATGAACTCTTCCACCATAATCTTTAACATCTTGTATGCTAAAAAAGCTGTTTATTTGATGATCGAAATATACTTTTCTAGCAACACTGTCTAATCTTTCATCCTTATCATCAGACCAACTACTGTTATAGGTAATATCGAACTGGTTACCCTTAAACCACATTAGTTTATTAGACACATCAAATTCAATCTGAAATTCTCTTAAGTACTTCTTTATTGGTGTATTCATTGTTAATGCCTGTTGTAAATTTAGTAAACCGGTACTTTTAATAGATTTACAATCGTCATTATTAGAAGTTACATGGAGCGCTACGGCTTCTATATTCTCATGTTCTAACTTATCTAATGAAATATTAAATATATCAATAAAACCATCTACATCAACATCATTGTCATCTGATTTTACGTACTCAATCACACTTTTAGGATCGATCTCCAAATAATCATTTAAAAATTGAAGTGAGCCTTCAAAACTTGTTATATTAAAAAGTAAAGACATATAGATTCTCTCCCTTCTCCCATTAAATTATAGCATTTTCATCCCCCCTACTAAGTGAATTTTAACCAAAAACAGTCGATTTCCCATACAAATGGATCGACTTTTTTGATTGCTTTGTATAACTAATGCATCGATAGCTGAGAAACCCTAGCGGCAAAGAACAAGTTCTGTGTCGCTAGGGTTTGGTTATTAAAATAACTTTATAAATTAAAATGCCAATAAATAAACCTGGGACTAAAAAGACCATATATCAAAAAGCCACTAACTCGCGTTAATGGCCTTTTGTATGGCTTTCTCGACAAGGAAGGCAACGATCTTTTGTTGTACCTGTCTCACTTTCTCCTCATCAATTTCATTACTGCTTGGGTGATAGACGAATTTTAGTTGCTTTGCCAATCTAAATCAATTCATGACAATGTATGAGGTGATAAGGTTGTCCTATGACGAGCTAAGATGAATTATTCTTTATCCAAACCTAAGAAAAACTCAACAAAATCTCGCCCAAACTTGGACATCTCGAAATTTTCTTTTGACTTCATTTTTGGTTCTTTTAACTTAGGCAATGACCCTTTATTTCTTGGATTGGTTAGCTTATCAAGGTAAGTGTATAATTCTTTAAACCTCTTCGCGATTTCATCAAGATCATCTGTAATGTTCAAATCCGTTTTCGTTGTTAGTAGCCCAATCCTTAATAAATTTCTTCTGACGGATTCATATTGTTCGTAACTGATACCGCGCCTCTCCATAACATCCTGAAACGTTTCCCGGGCTTCTTGGTCAAACATAAACCGAGAGGAGTACATAAGCCTTAAAACAGAAATATCGACTATTCTGAGCTCTTTAAGCACATCATAATACGTTAGGATAAAATCATCCGACACTTGTTCGTGCTCTGTGATGTTTACAAACCCATTGACCATGTACTCAATTTTGTCTTCTTGTTGCTCATCAATGACATAATCCATTACATAATGAAAGAGTTGATCAATTTTTTCTTTTTGTTCATCTGATTTATGCTCTAAATTAACACGGATGTCTTCTATCTTGGTGTATAAATACTCAGCAAAAGTTGTCATGTTTCTTTCAAAACGATTGCGCTTATAATTTTGAACCGCACCTGAAACGCCAGGGATAAGTGAACCTGCTGTATCCACCAAGATATCTCCTACCACACTTGTAATAGAATTTTTTGCAACTTCAGCTGCAGTATCACTACCAACACTTAGAACGGTTTCTAGCGTGAGTCCTTTTCCGGTTTCTTTTAGATTTTTTCTTTTGTCTTCATTCAAAAGCGATCTCTCCCCTTGAAATCATATTATAAAAAGCCAAAAGGGAGTAATTTGCTCCCTTGGATTTATCATACCTTCCAAAATAACATTGTTTCAAATCAACAGTACAATATCATTAAGACTTTTATTCAGTATCATCCCAGAGGTAGACAATTTCTTTGAGTATTTGCTCTCGCAATTGTGGTTTTAACATTGTTTCAGTAGCTAAATCAACCTTCATGCCTAATTTATCTTCTAAATAATATTTGATAGACAAGAATTCTAAACCGAGTGCCTTCTCAGATTCTATTAGAATATCTACATCACTAGAATCTTGTTGTTCATTACGAGCGTATGAGCCAAAAATGCCAATTTTTTTAATCCCGTATTCTTCTTGTAAGAATTTTTTTGATTCTTTTATTTGTTTTTCCAGAACTTTCATTATGGCATCACAATCACCCTTCTCTTATAACCACTTTTCAAACCATATTATCAAAGTACACTTATATACTTTCTTTTAACAACCCTGCCCCATTAGTTAAGTGTATTATTTCACAAGGCAACCTAAAAATGAAGATATTTGTTGCACAGTATTAAGTCTACTACGTAGTAAGATAATGATCCCATCTTCAAACGATTTTACAATCCTTCCTATATTTACGCATTTTAATATTCTTATCTAATGCCTTTTTCCACAACACAACGCTTTTTACTTTTATGATTATCATTTCAGAAAATATAACAAAAGACCATTTACCGACTACTAATCTAGCAACAGACTAACAATGGATTGAATAGTAATTGCAGATTATATGATTTAATGATGTTTACGTATACTTATAACATTAAATTTCTACATCACAAAAAACTATCAAAGTTAATAAGCTGTTGCTAAAGTGTCGTGTAAAGTATCGGAAATTAACTAACGCTAGACTTTTGCTTTTGCCATTCTAGAGTCCGCTTAGTGCTATCTCTTTTATCAATGAAGTAATTTTACGCCCTATAAATAACACTTGGATTCTCTCCAAGTGTTATTTTAGTTAATATCCCTTAATTGAATCATCAATGTCTCTTGGATAATTTGATTTTTTAACCCATTCAATTTCTTCTTCGGATAAGTCGAACCATTCTCCTTTATATCTCTTTTGGTCAAAATATCGATGAAATAGATTTTCTGTTTTATGGTAGTTCCTAGTCTGTATTAAATGTTCAACACTAAATTCATATGGCATAATTGTACCGAAATCACTTTTAATTCTTTGTTCGGGATTTTTGGCTTTACCAATTTTCACTCGGTTATTCCCCGATTCTCTTACAAAGTAGACAAATCCACTATCAAGATTTTGTGAATCATAGCGATGACGTACCAACCCTAAATCATGCCATTCCTCTATATTCTTTTCATCATTATTATAAGGGTTATAATGTTTCCATAATATGAATATTAATAAACTTATTACTGCAATAACAATGATATCAAAAAGATCCATTTTTCTGCTCCTTATTGAATCATTAATGTTGGGGAATATACTCTTTCAATCGGTTGAAATCCACTACGTTTTTTAAAGGAAACCATGTGCCGATGTTTTTGAAGGACTAAGATAGGGTTCTGTAATCTCCTATCGAGTGTGTCTTCAACAACAGTAGAAATAATCGGAGAGTGGTGCGTACGAGTCCCAGCTATACCATTTAGATAAATGGTGTTACACGGTAAAACCGCAAATAAATCTTGGACAATTTTCAATAAACAGCTATAGACATATGATTCATATAAAGAATATCTTTTCGTCTTGGGCATATCATGATAACGTAAATAACCTCTCTTAGTAATCTTTTCTATCTTGAATGGAATTATAACATCTATCGGCTGAAGAAAAACGTCACACTCAACTGTTTTCTGATCATAAACGTGAAGGCTATACGCCTGAGCTACATCCAGTTCCTTGTGAAAGGTTGCATACTTTCTTACCGCTTCTCTCCAAGACTCTTGATCCCCTTGTAATACCTTTTTAACAAATGGGTATCTTCTTTTCCAATTACTATATAAATCCGAATCCATTCTCCTGGCTTTTTTTTGCTTTGATTCCCAATACCTAACTTTGAGTTTATCTAAGCATACGAGGCGTTCAATCTTTGAAGAGTTATATTTATTTTTGATATCAGCCCAAAATTTTTCATTAGGACCTATTTCGCCTTGCTGGTAAGGTTCAGCTATCTGCTTGTCCCAATTTATAGAAGAACAAGTGAACAAATGATAAGATTTCAATTGTGTTAAGTACGATTTGTGTCTTTCAGTAACCTTATAGCTCATACAGATCATCCTAGTTATTAGTAAAAACATTAAGAAACATCTTTATGTAGATTATGGATTAGTTTTGATTTTCTATTCATTAAACAAGAAAATCACCTAATTCTTTTGTATTATTCGGCTCGCCAAAAGCAATTTCTTATTATGGCTGAAAGAAGGTAGTCAAGCTATCTTGCCTACCTTCTTTCAGCCTATAATACATGATCGTTTTCATCATCATTTTCTTCAAACCTATAGCGAAATCCGCCTTTTTCAGTTTTCTCACCGTAAATCCATTTCAACTTCTTATTTAGTTCCGATAAAGCGTTCTTCAGCCTTCGCTTTTGAAATTGATCTTCTACTTGATCTCCAACTTTTGGATGGACCTTTTGCGACATCTTTTCTAACTCAGAACATAGATTCTCAACCCATTGAACAATATCTCCATCGGCCGCTCGTTCTGGGTTGGTTTTTATCACTTCCTCTAACACGATGCGTCTAGCATGAGATTTTGTAAATTGACCTTCTCTTAAAGTTAACAATAAAGATTCTTTCTTTCCCTCCTCTTCAAGTAAAGAATACATCTCATCCTTTAATGTTTTCTTTAGTGCCGCAGCATGAACTGTTGTAATTGACCTATTTCTCAGCTCAGTAAGAAGAGCTTCTATAAATTCGTCCTCTAGATCTAAATGGTAAATAACATCTAAGGCTTCTTGACTTGCTCTTAGCTTTGCTATTTCTACCCGTAATTCTTCAGGAACATTTGAACCTTTTAAACACTTTCTTAGAGTAGATATAGGAATGTTTAACTGTTTAGACAACTCTTTTTCTGTCAATCCGTTTTTTAATGCCTCTTCTATCATAAATTGCCTTTCTATCCCAGTCCTTCTTCTACTATGGAACGATTCACCTAGTCTTTCCATGTTACGGTCAAATTGGGATGACAGTTGTTTAACAACAAGACATTTTACTTCTCTAAACTTTAACGGGAAGAGGCTTCTAATTTCTTTAATCGCCTCAATCCTTCTTAACCCATCTAATATAAAATAATTTCCGTTTACATCTGGACCTTCAACTTCTAATGGCTTGTTTAATCCGTTTGCTTTCACATCATCATAAAGTGAAGAATTATTTAAATGAACTCTAGGTATTGAATCATACTTGAGTTTATTGATTGGAATTAAAACTTCACCATTATTCATTTTAAGCACCCACCTTTTTATAAAAGACATATGATTGAATTAATTTGTCCTATTACAGTTTTCCTAGTTTGATAGTGAATTTTTTTAGTAAATTCATTTAAGTTACAAGCTTTTATGCACAGCTGAGTGGATGACTTCGACTAGAGCCAACAGAAAATATTTTTAGAACGCCAAAGAGAGCAGCACTTGTAAAAGTGTTACTCTTTTGAATAAACGCACCCCGTTAGAGCTTAAAACTAAAATTTTTTTCTTCTTACGAACTTGTCACTTCCAAAGAAAAATCCTAGTCGAGATTTCCTTCTTCAATAAAGAGCATCTATCCAAATTAGAAGCGAAGATAGAAGCCCTCGGACAAGAAATTGAAGAGTATAAATTTACTAACATTTTAATCGACTAATAAAGTGAAATAAAATTATCCCCTACATTAGCCACCCAAAAGCCTATCTCTTATAATAAGCCATATTACAAAGAAAAGGAGATTGGTAAGATATGAGAATATATCAGTTACAAACTACTTGGAAAGATGGTAATGATATGGGGGGTGTAAGTTTTTACTTCAAGGTTGAGCCACATGTGCGAAAGGGGGAAGAGCTGCAAATGATAAAACAAGCTGCGAAGGATTTTTTAATGACAGATGAAGGCAAAAAAATTAACAAATCAAATTGCAACGGGAATTTCGGATGGGGTGACATTTTCGAGATTCCCCATGAAATGTTTAATAGATACGGTTTGTATCACCACGAAGGACCCAAAGTCTTTCATTCAGATACCGTGGAACACGACGTTCCTATTTTGTTTTAACGGAAATTTGAAATAGAAAGAAATAGAATATTGAATACCCTTTTCGTTTACTTAGGAATCATTACTAACCCTAATGATACCTATTATATTTACCCTATTTATAACTTTATCGTTTTTCTTGGATGTTTTATATACCCGTAAAGAAAATTTCTAGTTATGACCAAATGACACATCAACAAAACAGCTCTGTATTAATGTTAAAGCTAGTGAAACCCAAACAATAAGAGACTTTTTCTTAAAAGGACAGAAAATCGGGTTAAACCCCTCCTTTTATGTACGTTGATAAAAAGTTATTTTCATACTGGAACAATGACCCAACTCATTTACATTTTTTGTACTTTTGTTGTTATAGTAATTGACAAATCTTTTTTATTTACTCAATTTACAATATACAAATTTTAAATCCTACTACGTAAAAACAACATTTTACGTAGTACTTTCTTGGATTTTTAGGGACTATTAACACCTTTCCCCTTTAGATCGTCATCGTCGAATTAATAGCCGAAAAACATTTTCATACCATGTAGTATTTTAAAGTTCGTAAGGAAAAAGAGAAAGCTATTCATCCACGGATACAGGATGAATAAGTAAATTACCTAATTCAGCAAAGTGTTCATGGAACATATACGTTCTAGTAGGTTACTTTTCTCATTCTGAACTTGCACAGTAATTGTTACTGTTGGGAGAGTTTTCGCAACTGTTCCTGTTTCTTTATCCCATATCTCGTCATCCCCCGTGGTTTGTATACTGACAAGATCGTAGTTAAAAACAACACCACTAATCCACCCCCAGCATGAAGAAGTTGTCCCCACAGACCATCAACGTTAAGAGCACCAGTCTGATGGGTGACATTCGCTAGATAACTAACTGTCGGCATATTTAAAAGCAAAATAACAGTTGCAACTATGGTAAGAAGAAGTTTAAAGAGAATCCAATAATGCCTAAATAAGCCCCAGGGGGTCCCAAGTGACATGACAAGCCCAGTTAGAAAAGAAACGAGTGCTAATGGGACAATGACATACCATCCAATAATCTCCATAGCACTCCACGCAACTCTCCCCATTTGAACATCTTGCGCTGTCAATGCAGCTATTACGAGAGCTATATATCCAAATACCGCTCCCAGCCAGCCAACTGTTGATGTAATATGTATCGTGAGTGTTAATTTCCGAAACCATGGTACCATGATCATTAATAACTACCTCCGAAAGGTAAATGGCGACCTGGTCCGTGATCGCCGGTGAAGATCATGATGACAACTAGTACAACTATGAGGATCACAATGATTCCTATTACCTTAACCCAGGTTGGTGTTCTATGGTTAGAATCAGAGCCGGAATTTTCCACATCCTTTTCAGTTTTAGTGCCTGATGAAAACTTTTTCATTTAGGTAACCTCCAAATTATAATCTACAGTTAAGTATAACAATTTTTTATGAACATTCGATGAATAAAATTTCTCTTTTTAGCTATTCAAAGACCAGATGGTTTACTAATTTTTCTCTTTCATATGTTTATATCCTTCTTCTAAATCCACTAACAAAACAATTACTAATTAATCATCAAGGATACACAAACGTGTCGTTCTACAAACTTTCTACAAAATTTATTTATAATATGTGGTTAGAATATAAAATCTAGAGGCGAAATCAAGGAAACTTAGATTTTTGTGATGACTACCTTAGGGAGAGGAATAGCTAAAGATATAAAGCAAACAAGAACGAATACTAGCTAATATCCGCATCTTTGATATTTACGATCCTTACAAAAATTGCGTTTTCAAAATATGTGTATAGCTGATTTGTCAGACTTTTATAGCCTCAAAAAGTATAGGAGATGTATTATGATATATGGAATAGAAAGCAGAAGGTTAATTTTTATTCGACATCTAGGCGTAGCGGTATTTTCCGCTATATTGGTTTATTTGTTTTATCTATCTTATTCAGCATGGGGGGTTGTTCCTGCTTTATTCCCAGATTGGGGAGCTGATCATCCATTTTGGAGGGCATGGGCACATGCTGCATTTGTTCTTCTTTTCCTTACCCTGATCATTTCACCAGCTGCCACACTATGGCCCCCTATTAAACGATTGTATTCTTGGAGGCGTGAATTGGGTATATGGTTTGCTGTGTTATCTTTCGGACATGGTTACGCTATATGGGACCGTTGGGCGCGCTGGGATGTGGCAAGATTATTTGGATTTGAATATATGGAAGACGTAGGTGGATATATTCTCTTTAGACCAGAAGTTGGCATAATGAACATGATGGGACTTATAATAGCTCCTATGATCATCTTACTTGTCGTTACTTCTTTTGACGGGGCAGTAAAGTTACTCGGAGCATCTGCGTGGAAGTGGCTTCACACCACATTAGTACATGTTATTTTCTATATTGTTATGATTCGCGGTGTATTGTATCTTTTTTATTTCTTTCAATATTCGCCTCCTAACTGGCGGGCGTATCCTCCAATTTGGTTCTTATATGTTTTTCTTGGGATGGCTATTTTTGTCGTTTTACTTCAGGCGTGCGCCTTTACTAAGACTGTACTCCATCGGAGAGGACGCAAACAAAAGAATGGTATTATCCAGATAGCTGCAGTAATTGGTATAGCCATAATGTTTGCAATGCCTTTGGTGCTAATGACGGGAACGGTTGCTTATTTTGACAATCGAACGATAAAAGAACCGCCTGAGTTTACCCAGGCCGCAGAAGATTATGCACAAAATTTTGAAATGGTTATCCATGAAGAAAACCAGAATACTTACATTTGGGCAAAAAATCTTGACAGCGCACCATACTTTCGTCAAATGACCGAAATATCAGGGGAGAAGGTTCTGAACCAAATATACCGTTACGATGATCAGACTTTATATATGGAAGAACTAGATGCTGACATGGAGCTTGTTTGGTCTAAAATAGAGAATGTGAGACCAGAAGATATTGGAATTTTAGAAGTTGCCATAGAAACAGGAGGATGGGCAGAACAGTACGGAGCAGGAGAACACAAAATCCCATTTTCTAGTGGAGAATTACAAGTCTCCATTCATAATGTAGGGGAAATCATTCCCGATGCGGTGTTTGAAATTCCCGAAGATATTGAATTTAGTTCACCTTAATGAGGTATCCGTAAGTTAATTCTGAAATTCTACTGCATAGTATTGAAATCTGAATCTTAAGAGGAGAGGTGGTTATACCAACCTCTCCTCCATTTATTAATGTCCTCCGTGGTCGTCTCCGCCTAATGATACAATTTCTAGTTTTTCATCTAGAATGCCTTGAGTTGTAAATGAAATATCCTTAAATGTTCCTATCATAAAACCATGATTATATGGACCTTCTGTAGGATCATCACTAAAAGCAGGCTTAACAGTTGCTAGGTATTGATAAACTTCATCTGTAATTTCACCTTCATCTAACCAAATTATTGGAGCATGCTTTCCTAAATGAGCAAAAGGAGCAGCTGCAATGGCAAGTTCAGGTGTATTAGTTGATGAAAATACAAAACCATGCCCAGGACTAGTAATTCCCCAACCAAAGTCTATTTCAGCGTCTTTAAATGACGCGAATTCAATGGATTGAGCTATTGGATTATCGCCTTCAACTCGATGGACTGTACCATACGTTTCTAACTCTTGAGCAATCTCATCAGATATAATATCTTCTGGTCCTACAAGATAGATCGTTACCCCATTCTCTCTTGCATTAAGAGCATCAATTGTTTCTTGAGGAATACCATCATTGTCTACATAAAGTAAAGATTCGTTCATGTGAGCAATCCAGTTTCCAACAGAAATTGTATATTCTTTTGCGTTTTCCTCTGAAGAACCAATTATTACATTTGGATGAACTTCATTAATGGTTTCTGTGAATTTTTCTTCAATGTTTCTAGCAAAATCTGCTACATTTGCACCCTGTACTTGTTCAACATTGTAGGCGTTTAATTTATTTAATTCTGCTTCTGGAAGATCGCCAACCACGAGGACTTGAGTGTCTTCACTATTGCCTTTTGGTTGTAGTCGATTAAGTTCATTTAAGACATCTTCAGAAATTTCTCCGTCCCAATACAACATAGGACCATCATTAGGATGGTGAACCAGTGTTAGAGCGGCTAAGGAATATTGCCATTGATTTAATGGAGCCAATATAACTGTCCCAGGTTGATTTTCCTCATGGGTTGCTGGCCAAATGGTTTGTGATACGTGAATTGACAACTGGATAGGATCATCCTCATTTATTCGAGTAATGTTCTTAGTATTTACGACCTTTAATTCATCAGTTGCTAAATCATTAAGGTTCTCCGGAGCTTTTGCCGCTTCCTGTTCTAAATTAGATCTATCTACGTCAACTGAGTCACCATGGTGCCCTTCATGATCCATCTCTTCGTCCATATGATCTATTTCTTCGCCGTGATCGATATCCTGATCGTTTCCATGCCCTGCATGATCTTCTTCGACTTGGGTACAAGCGGCAAGGAGCATACTTAACAGTAAGAAGGAGACAACTAACATCAACTTAATAGCTTTTGCTTTTTTCAATTTATCCATTCCTTTCTAATGAATAACTCCATTTATCTCTCCTACCTTTATCTTATCCAAATTAACTCTACTCAATCGTTGATTTGAATTTTTTAAGTCTTAAAGTGTTTAACACAACCGAAACAGAACTAAATGCCATTGCTGCTCCGGCTATCATAGGATTCAGCAGAATTCCAAATTGGGGATATAGTAAACCCGCTGCTACTGGAATCAAGACAATGTTATAACCAAATGCCCACCCAAGGTTCTGCCAGATCATCTTCATCGTTGATTTAGATAGTCTGAGGGCCGTTACAACGCTTTTAATATCACCACGCATCAAAGTGATATCTGCGGTTTCCATCGCAACATCCGTCCCCGTTCCAATGGCAATTCCTACATCGGCTTGAGCGAGTGCAGGAGCATCATTGATACCATCACCGACCATAGCCACCATTTTTCCTTCTCCTTGTAGTTTTTTTACTTCTTCTGCCTTATGTTCAGGTAACACCTCAGCAATATAGTTATCGATTCCGGCTTCCATTGCAATCGCTTTGGCAGTTCGTTTATGATCGCCTGTTAACATAATCACTTCAATGCCCATCGATTTTAAAGCTTTGATAGCTGGGATGGTTCCTTTTTTCAATGTATCAGCTACTGCTATGATCCCTGCAAATTCCCCGTCAATCCCAACATACATGGGTGTTTTCCCTTGATCAGCTAATGCAATTGCTTTTTCTTCGTATAACCCCAAATCAATATTGTATTCACTCATCAGTTTGATGTTGCCAATTAAGACTTCTTTGGTATTTAATGAGGCAAGTAATCCGTGACCAACAATCGCTTCGAAAGATTCAGGGTCATTTATAGGAAGGTCTTTTTCTTTGGCAGCTTCCACAATGGCTTCACCTAATGGATGCTCTGATGCAGTTTCAACTGAGGCAGCCATTTGTAAAAGTTCATTCTCGCTTACTATGTCAGTTGTAATAATATCCGTTAGCTTTGGCTTGCCTTCCGTAATAGTACCGGTCTTATCTAAAACAACGGTCTTAATTTTATGGGCACGTTCTAAACTTGTAGCATTTTTAATTAGGATGCCATTTTCAGCTCCTTTTTCTGTACCAACCATGATTGCTGTTGGTGTTGCCAAACCTAACGCGCAAGGACAAGCAATAATAAGAATCGCAATAAAGGTAGTTAATGCGAAAATCAGACTTGGGTCCGGACCGACAAAATACCAAACAATAAATGAGACTACCGCTATTAGTAAGACTGCCGGTACAAAGTAAGCAGAAATTAAATCAACGACACGTTGAATGGGAGCTTTCGAACCTTGAGCTTCATTAACCATTCGAATAATTTGTGCGAGTGCCGTTTCTTTCCCTACTTTTGTTGCACGAAAACGGAAACTTCCAGATTTGTTAATAGTCGCACCGATAACCTCATCTCCAGATACTTTTTCTACTGGGATAGACTCACCGGTTAACATGGATTCATCTATCGTAGATCTACCTTTCGTGACGACTCCATCGACAGGAATACGTTCACCTGGCCTTACAATGATCTCATCATCAATCTTTACTTCATCAACAGAAATTTCGAGTTCATTTCCATCTCTAATCACTCTGGCTGTTTTTGCTTGCAAACTCATTAATTTCTTAATTGCCGTAGAGGTTTGCCCTTTTGCTTTCGCTTCAAAGTAACGTCCTAAGAGGATAAGCGTCGTAATAACGGTTGTGACATCGTAATAAAGTTGGTACGGGAAGCCCATTGCCGTAAGCTGATCCGGAAATAACGTCATCGCACCACTATAAAGCCATGCAGCTGACGTACCCATTGCTACTAATACATTCATATCTGCTGAACCATTTCTTAATACCTTATAGCTATTTTTGTAAAATCTCCAACCAGGTACGAGTTGGATGTAACTTGTTAACACAAGTAAGAATAAAGGATTAGACAAAAATGTCGGTACCCATGCTCCCCAGCCATGCATCATGTGAGGGATGCTACCAACTAACACAACGGTTGTTAAGACGGCTGCTACTGTAAAATCTTTTAAAAGCTTTCTCGTTTCTACCTCTTGCTCATCAGATTCTTCTCTCTGTTCATTTTCATTGATAATTGATGCTTCATATCCTATCTTTTCAATTCGTTTTATAACAGCTTCGGGATCTAATATTCCTTTTTCTCCTTCAACCTGAGCTTGATTAGCAGCCAGGTTCACATTAACAGATTGCACACCTTCTACTTTTGCAATAGCCTTTTCCACACGGGTAACACATGATGAACATGTCATTCCCTTTACAGAAAATAGAACCTTTCTTTGATCATCGTTATCAATGGGCTTAGCATCATATCCAGCCTTCTCAATAGCCTTTATAATTGCCTCAGACATTTCTATTGTTTCATCCGCTTCAACTTGAGCTTGATTGGCTGCCAGGTTTACATTAACAGATCGAACACCCTCTACTTTTGAGATCATCTTTTCAACGCGATTGACACAAGAGGCACATGTCATTCCTTTTACCGAAAATATCATCTTACTCACCTGATTCCCCTCCTTTACAATTCGAATAATACTGTTATTGTGATCATATTTCCCTTATAGATTACCAAAAGAATGTAAAGAAAATATGTGAGATACATCACAGATTCTTCTTTGTTCTATAAGTATCTTCATTTAGATAAAGCTAATGAAAATAGTGAAGAAGGTCGTACTAAAATCGTGCGACCTCACTTATATGATCCCATGCAACTACTTCATTCTACATCATATCCTTGTTCTTCAATCTCATGAATAATTTGATCTAATGAAATAACACCAGAATCATAATTAAGGTTTACTTTCCCTTCAGACAGCATAACTTTTACTGAGTTGACACCATTTAACTTTCCTATATTGTTTTCTATTGTACTTATGCAATGCCCACATGACATTCCGTTCACTTTTAATGTTTTTTGTTCCATTATTTTAACCTCCTAAAATGAATGATATGATATTTTCTTTTCAAACTAAATTTACCATACCCCCCTACGGTAATCAAGTTAATTACTTCGTTGAAATTGAACACTTATTGAACAGAAGGAGGGATCAAAAAAGTATGCATACTAACTTTAAGAATTTCAGAATATAAAAGGATAAAAAAAGAAGGAATGAAAATAATCATCCCTCCTTTAATATCTTATCTTGGTATATAACGAAACGGATCAACAGCATTTGACTTTGCCGCATTCCATCCACCTTCATGCAATTCAAAATGAAGATGTGCACCAAATGATTGGCCTGTATTCCCCATAAGTCCTATACGTTGCCCTTTTGACACACGTTGTCCAGATGAAACTTCACGATTCTCCATATGAGCGTATAAGGTTGTAATTAATCGTCCATCTACCTGGTGAGCAATTAATACCACATTACCATAGCTTGATGAATAATAAGACTGGACAACTGTTCCATCTTGAACAGCAACAATAGGAACATCACCAGTCCGTCCATTTTTACCAATATCAATTCCATAATGCATTTGTCCACCAAAAACAGCTCGAGGACCAAATGTCGATGTGATCGAGCCTGTTGCCGGTCGCATAAAACCAGAGCTTGTTACTGACGGTGAACTATGGACTTGAGACGTACTTCCATTCGAATTATTGGAATTTGAGTTGTTCGCACTTCCTGAATTACTCCTAGATGTTGTTGCAGCAGCTTCGGCATTCTGACGCTTTTGTTCTTCTTCAGCTTCGCGGCGTAGACGTTCTTCGTGTGCAGCTAATTCATTCTTAAGTGCCTGTTCTTGAGCACGTAAAATTTCATCTGCTCCTTCGAGTTCACCTAGATCTGTATGTAGCTCGTCCTCTTGTTGTTCGACTAATTTCATTATTTTTTCTTTCTCATCACGCTGCTTCTCAAGCTTTTCCATCAAATTTTCTAATTCTATCAAATGTCCTTCTAACGTTTGCAGCTCTTTTTCTACCTTCTCTTTAGCTTTCTCTAACTCAAGATGATCTTCAATATGGGCATCTAAAATATTACGGTCTTGCTGGGCTATGACTGCTAAGGCACTCAAACGGTCTAAGAAATCACCAAAAGATTTGGCCCCTAAGACTACTTCTAAATAATTAATTGAGCCACCTGACTGATACATAGAGCGAGCTCGATCTTTTAACAATTTGTCACGTTCTGTTATACGTTCTTCAATGATAATTATTTCTGCTTGTAACTTTTCTATATTTTCTCTAACTTGGTTAATCTCTGCACGCTTCTCGCGAATTTTTTGATTCGTTTCTGCGTACTCATGGTCTAATCGTTCAATTTCATTTATGATTTCTTTTTTCTCTCGGTCTAATTGTTCGAGTTCTTTTTGCTTCTCCCCAGCTTCTTTTTTATTTTCTTCACGTTCTTTTTCAATGTTAGATAATTTGCTTTCTATATCACTGTTTGCTAATACTGTCTGGTTTAAAGGATCTACGGTAAGAGATCCTACTAGCAATAGAGTTATCACTATAGCCCTGGCGTTCTTTTTCATACAATATTCTCTCCTTGATAGTCTTTAAGATTTCGTTTAGTTAATATTAAAAAGTTCAAATATTAATCCAAGTTTATTTTCAAGTCAAAACCACTGTTAAGAATTTCATATGAAATTCTTAACAGTAGCTTCATAGATTAAGATTGGAGCATAGCTTAAAGATCAACTAAGTAGTTTCTCTGATTTATAAAACTTACCCATGGTGGATTTTGCTGAATTCTGATAGAATTTCTTTTTTCTTGTCGTATCTTGAATCATTTTACCATTTAGGAAGAGAAATTTTTGAGCATTTATATTACAGTTTCATTTCATATGCTTACTTAATGTTTAAATTAAGTTCATTTCTCTAATTAACTTTGGAAGATGAATTAAGCCTAGTTATTCTTGAATGAGGGAGAAATAAAAGAAAGTTGAGTTAATTTTAATGGGGCCGATAGTTACTTTGCTAGATTAACTATGAGTAGTTGAGTTTAATTCAATATTTTACGAACCATAACTTTTTGTTAATCTAATTGATATTTTTCTTGCGGGGATGGGATGTTACAATCTTTTTTTCAAAGGTGAATTTCAGCAATTGTATTAGAAGAATAACAAATCTATTTCTTTATCTAAGTATTTCTTGAAATGTGTATTTCAATAATGTGTCATACTCCCCAAGCACTTCCATGCAGGGGAGTATTCGTTATGCAGAATTCTTTGATGTATAAAATACTGTACCCAAATTTTAAAAATGTATTCTTTAGTGGCTTTTTAATTGGAGGGATATAAGTTGCTAATATCACACCAAGCGTGAAAAACCTATGAATCTGATAAACGAAAGACATTTCGAATTTAATAATTGTATAAAAGCAAAAACCGAAAGTTCATTTGAAATTCAAATGAACTTTCGGTTTTCTTGTACAAAGTACATATTTCATAGTGTCGGAGATAGGGGTTAAATACTGTTAGGATCTTCATTCACTCCAAAACGTAAAAAAAGCATGAATGACAATATTTATTAATGCTACGATTGCTACAACTACCCAATACTCCTCATTAACACCGTACGCAATAAGGATAGTTAACAATATGCTTAGGCTAGCGTATACAAACTTATTTCTTTTCCTTTTAATCGACTTGGGAGAGTCTTTTTCAAGCTCATCTCTAAAGGCATCTAAAATAGAATCAACTTTCTTGTCAATATGGCCCTCTTTAATAAGAAATTGAACCATAGCGTCCTGGTCAACATTTTCAGCGGACAATTCTTGTTTAGTTTCTGAAATGACATGCCTTCTGACTATTTCCCTTAAATTACTCATTTATCCTTTTTGCCTTTCTTAAACTCTTTTCTCGCAATATCAGCTAACTCTTTTGCAGCTAACTTAATATGAGACATTAAGTGTTTACCTAAGTCACTGGCCATTTCTTCAGAAACTTTCTTAACTCCTTTTTCTTTAAGAAAATCTTGGATTTCATCATCTAAATGTAATTTAGAAATACTAACCTCTGTAGCGTCCATGTATCTTGCATCCTGCTTTTCATAAGGTTTTAGCGGTTCTGTTTTCAACTCGAATAACGCCAATTGACAAATTTTAATACCAGGAATAAGTCTAAAACGAACGGGTGTATTGTTTACTGCAATTAGACTAATTTGTCCGCGATATCCGGGATTCATATAGTGAGCAGGACTAATCATTAGACCCAGAGACTTTACTCCATACCGCTCATATATACGAGCAGTCATATTATGGGGAACCTTTAAGAATTCATGTGTCTGAATCAAAACAGATTCTTTTGGTTCAAGCCAGAACTCATCTACAGAAATATCAAACTTTTCATAGTGATCCTCAGTTACTTCCTTACCTAGTATAATGGGCTCATTGGAAGAATAACGTTTAACAACTGTATCCAACGTTAAGTTGATAGTCGCTCCTTCACAATACTCCGGATTATATGGTGTTATCAACTCTTCCTCTATTGCTAGGGTGTGCAAATCACGATCACTTAACATTCCTTCCTCCCCCTTTCCATTTTCATTTTATTACCTTAATATTGCCATAAAAAATGAATTTTACAAGGGGGAACATGTGAACTAATGTATAACCTTGAAAAATATATACTTCTTTATTATCTGCATTTCCACAAAAGACCACTTCATTTGAAGTGAAAATAAAGTTATTTAATTTTAAAACCTCAAATACGTATACCTCCGTCCTGCTTTAAGGATGGAGGTAAATTAAAGTTGTTTAATTTTTGATAAAAAATATTTTCCATCGAACTAAAAAATAACAATAAAGTCTTTTGAAGTTTTATTTCATAATAGCCAGATTGTGAAATTCCTTTTTTTGAACAGTATATTTGTACTATGCAGCAAATAGATCTGTTGTTTTTCGTAATTTCTTCTTCAACATAAGCACCCTTTAGTTAAGTACGGTATTTCACAAATCCCACTATATTTCACTTGAAATCTCCTCGCGTAATATCCATTTTTTCATTCTGCCATTAGTTTATTTGACAAAAAAGTGACCACATTTTTAACGGAAAGTGAACACTACGTTAAATGTAATCAAAATCTCTTTTAGTGAGGGGAGATAACATTTAACATATAACTATATAAAAAAGTTTTTAAAAATGTAGGGGGCAAGAAGATGAAAAAATTTAAAGGTTTATTAGTACTGTCAATGACGGCTTTTGTTTTAGCAGCTTGTGGTGGGGACACAACAACTGAAGAACCAGATACGTCGACACCGGAAGAAACTACAGAGGAAAATACTACAGAAGAAACAGAAGCTTCAGCAGTTGAAGAAGGTCAAGTATTCACACTGGAAGAACTTAGTGAGTATAATGGGCAAGATGGAAACCCCGCTTATGTAGCGGTTGACGGAGTCGTTTACGATGTTTCAGATATTGGAGCTTGGGAAGGTGGAGAACACTTTGGTGGAGTAATGGCTGGTGCTGACAACACAGAAGAAATTTCAGCATCTCCACACGGCTCTTCTGTATTGGAAAACTTACCAATCGTCGGTACACTTGAATAACAATAAGAATGAAACAAGACACCTAGTTACGATTCAAATAATCGTAACTAGGTGTCTTTGTTTAAAGGTGGCGGGAGAGCTTATTACAATCCCAGTGTTGTCTATAGTCTTGAGTTTTGGAGAAGTTCGTTAACAAAATAAACATTAGGGGCTGCAACTGACAACTTTGAGTTCCGCTCTAGCACCCGTTAATTGAATAAGTTAGTTTTTCTCCACGTCTCTGCTTTATCATCAATTGCCTTAATATAATTGTTCTTGCCTTCTATATACTTAGTTATATTTGTAGGGGATTTCTCTGCCAATGTTTGTTTCAATTCACTGTACTTTATAGCTTCCTCTGGATGTGCAATCATATAATCCCTAAATGCTAAGTGACGAGCAATTTCTTAATTACCTTCTTCGTAAAAATGAACATGATGAGTTCTATTATCGCCACCCTTAATAAAAAAACGCCTTTTAGGAATTCCGTATTCACCCATCACTACATAGCCTAATTGTTCCATCTGGCTATTGAACTTATCAACTTCACTAATGTTAGTAACCTTAACCATAATATCAATTACTGGTTTAGCTTTAATATTTGGAATGGGTACTTCCAATATGATACACATTTAAAATTTCGTTTTTAAACAAAGCTTTAAGTTTCTAACTTTCCTCCCGAACCATTTCTAACCATTCCTCACTATATGGTAAAACCTCAACTCTTCGCAACATAAATAATACCAGAAAAGGACTAATTGTTGTTCTTGTTTTTCATAGGGTTGTAACGGATTGGGGGTTAATATCTTGGAAGTGACGGACTAAGAGATTTGCTTGCAGTCGGTAGGCATTCAAGTATGGGGCGAAAATCCTTCAATTCGTTTCTCAGCTTTGTATGCTTCCCAGGCTTTGGTTAGTTGCACAGCTTGTTCCCTCCTATGTATTATGTGTATTTTAGAGGAATTATTTCCATTAAAGATTACTTAGCTTTATCCAGCGAAGGATTAAAACCATCGAGTCTTGCTCATCGTGTTCGTTTTATCCGATCATTTTTTCGTTGGTTCACGAGGAAGGTCATATAACCACTAATCCTGCTGCCAAAATCACGGAACCAAAAGTAGGAAAAGGGGTACGGCAACCAAAATGACTTTCAACCGCCACATCTGAAAATTTTTCCAATAAATAAAAGGATACTAATCTGTTGCACCTTTTAATTATATATTCAAATTCCTTAATCACTTTATAAAAAGGGTAGAGGGAACTAAGCTAAAATATACCGTAAAACAGATTCCAAAATGCTTTAAACTTAAGCTAAACCTCGTTGGATTTCAACGAGGTTTTTAGGAGAGTACCTCATTTGTACAACCAGGGGCAAAGTAGATATTGCTCATTACCTCTTGCCCCCATTGGTTACTAGTTAGCCTCATTAAATTTTTTGCATCTTACGATACAGAGTCATTCTAGAGATACCAGCTTTCTCTGCAGCATCCGTCCGGCTCATCCCTTGGTCTATAAGATATAAGGCATAGTTGATCTTTTCCTCATCAGCTTTTGGTCTTCCAGGATATTTGCCCCGTTTTTTTGCAGCTAAAATGCCTTCCTTTGTCCGTTCAGAGGTGAGATCTCGCTCAAACTGGGCAATACCTGCAAAAATAGTAAACAACATTTTTCCATGTGCTGTTGTTGTGTCTAGCCAAGACTCCTTTAAACTTTTTAAATGCGCCCCTTTTTGTGAAATGAGCTCTGTAATCTCAATTAAATCTTTCGTTGAACGGGATAAACGAGTTAAATCCGTTACAACAACTGTGTCTTCTGGTCGGAGATACTCTAACATATGGTTCAGTTCAGGACGATCCCGTCTAGTTCCTGTTACTTTCTCAAAAAAGATACGTTCGCATCCAAATTCTTCAAGCTGCTTCTTCTGGCGATCCAAATTTTGATCAATGGTAGAAACACGCATGTAACCAAATTTCATTTACATCCTCACCTTTCAACATAATTGTACCAAAACTATCAAATAATTAATATTGTTACAAAATATTTTGTTACATATTTTTGTTGCGTAATTTATGCTTGATTAGTAGAGAAAATATTCTTTTTCACACCACGTAACAATAATGACCGTTTTTGTTACGATAATTTAGCGATAAACTTTTGATATTAACTGTTTTATGATAATAAAGTTAAAAACTCCAATCATCCTATTCCACAATCGGGCCAATATAATTGAACAACACTTGGCAGTTAATTTGGATATTTATGTTAAAATAATTAGAGATTGTGAAACATTGTACTTAAAGTAACGAAACAGATTTTATTTAAGAGGGTTGAAGAAAATGTATGGGATGAAAGGAGGAATATATTAGTGAAAGCGATTAGAAAAGCCTATGGTTATGTAACAAACATAAAAGAAGATAAAACACAGGTATTAGTCTTTCAGCATCCTATTGCTGAAGCAGGGATTCAAATACCGAAAAGAACTGTAAAACCTGAAGAAGACACTAAATATGTAGTAGTTAGGGAAATTGAAGAAGAAACAGGATTAAGCAATTTTAATGTTGAAAGTTTACTTGCCTAAGATTTTTGCGAGAACGAGGACGGCGCAATACATAACAGATTTTTTTATAAAATAACTGTCTCAAATGTTCCTGATGAATGGGACTATCAACCAACAGGTGGTGGCGAAGAAGAAGGGTTAACATTCCGTTTTTTTTTTTGATTTCATCTGAAAATGAAGTTGACCTCATAAGAGAACATGGAGATTATCTAAATCTTGTCTTTAACTAAACCTTATTAAACTAAAGTATAGCATTTCTTCCATAAGGCAACTTAAAATGATCTTCGGGCGCGATTGTTGAATAACTTGGATTTTTAAATGACTTTATTGCAAAAGCATCCTTTATAAAAAAATTAACAACTTTATTTTACCCCCATCCAAAACAGGATGGGGGTATGCGTATTTGAATCTTTAAAATTAAATAACTTTATTGTAATCTACATTATATCTTGACATTTCCTTATTACTAGTGGTGACAGCTTCGTTGGTACTCCCCCTACTAGGAGGAACCTAATGGTTAAAAACAATAAAAAATTATTAAGCACCATTTTAATTAGTGTAAGTACACATATAGACATTAGTATTTGAAGAAATCGCCGAATTAATGTTTTCGCTCTCATAATATTGAGCTACTTCGCTCATGAAAACGTAAGCCACTCCATTTCCAGTAAGAACACCGTCTTGATATGGAGTGAGAGGTATGATAGGCTAGGTGCCACTCGAAACATCCTAATGTCTCGCATTTCGAGCTAAATCATGCCTCTAGAGGCTACATGTCAATAAATTCCAGATTTACCAGTTGAAAAGTTAGAAGTGGCTCACCCTGATGTAATCGGAGTGGCTCAAAATTCAATTATCAAATACAATTAAATAAGGATGAATTAATTTTTTTCTACAGATTCCTTAATGAAAAGTATTTATCAACCAAATCAAGTAATGAACCTGAAAATTGGAAATTTATATTTGTGAATAAATATGATTATTCGTGTGTATAATTATATTAAAAATAAGTATATTTATGGACAAGAAATAGAAGGGTTGGATCCCTACACCCTTTTAACAATTAAAATTAACAGGGCATTTTAATTATGGAGTAAAGAAATCTAGTGTCCATTTTTTTTCTCCAAACTGTCTTGCTTTAATATACTGTGTGTCTGTACTTGGATTACACCCTAATGCAGTGGCATTTGTACCGGTATAAGCAGCATCACGGCAGAATCCCCACCAAATATCAATAGCATAATATGTTTGAGTTGAGGCTATACCAGTATCTTGTACAGTGAAGTGAATATAATAAGTACCGTAATCACCTACATTTACTGATGATGGTGTTTTAACTACTGTACCAAATGGTACATGTGGCTGGTTGGACGAATTTTTTCTTACTGCCACATACCCACTTGCTGGAACCTTTCCGCTATGAGTGTATCTCGTTGACCCATCTGACTTTTTTTTACTAGCCGAATAAGCTGTTACGTCTTGATTTGTTGCAGTAAAAGTACCTGCAAAAATCGAAGGTGCTGCAACAGTAAACATCATTAATGTAAGAATAAAAATTTTAACAATCTGTCTCAATTAAATCCCTCCCAAAAAAGTGTGTAATCTTTGATTCTTTAATTAAACTATGAAAATTGAATCTCATATTAAGGATTACTTATTTACTAGAATTTAATCCAATTCTTCCCATGAATAATCAGGTATGGTTGATACTAATAATTTGTTTTCTAACACAACTAAATCCGTAATAATCCCTTCATAATTTGTTTCATAAATTTTCTCTACCCTTACATTTCCATCCCCCCAAAGTTAATTAAATAAATTCCTCCAACTTCAGAAATACCTAATAATCTATTTCCCTTCATAATCAATCTAGTTAATTGATCATCAACTTGAATATTTCTCCATTCTTTATTGCTAAATTCATTTATCCATATTCGATTTTGATTTGCTATAACTATCTTGTTATCACTTATCTTTATGTCATTTGGCTTCTCATCGCTAAATGGAAGTGCCAAAGTACTCCATTTTTCTTTATTTCTTTTTAGGATTTGTCCATTTTCTGTTAGAATGAATATATCTCCCTGGTCAGATATTTGTAGAGATAGAATTGTTTCGGGTATAACTGTTTTTTCCCAAGTTCTCCCCTGATTTCTTGTTGAGTAAATTAAATTGTTAGATAATGCAGCAATATTATTATTTGAGGAGTAGGCTAGATACTCTATATTCTCTTCCAAAGAAAGGATCCTTTTTGCTTCGCTTCCTAAGTCGACATTAGCCCAAATCTCAGTATCAGTTGATACATATAATTCATTTGACGAATTAAACCATACATGAGTAATAAATTGTTTAATATTTAAATTAGTCCAAGAATTACCATTATCCTCACTTATTTCGAGAAATGGTTGTATAGTAGTATTGAATTCCCTAGGTTTTTTATCTCCCCACGTAACCAACTTATCCTTTCCAATTGCTAATCCCTTAACAGCCATTCCATTCTTAGATAAATCTAGTGAATTTAAATTTTGATTTAGAGAGAGGAGTCCCCCACCATTTGGAATTTTGTGCATTGCACTAGTTACTTTACCATTCTTAGGATCAAGATAAATCTTTGTAAAGAGCTTTTCTTGATCTATACCAACAACAGTTATAGTTGGGATCCCATCAAAAATATCAAGTGTATAATGGTAGCCAGTTGCCCAATCATTGCCCTGTTGGAGATTATATTTACTTTTTGCTATTTCTATTAAATCTGAACTATCCAATTTAATTTCGCTAAACTCTATTGCTTGTACATTATCAGGTCCAATTATTTCCTCGACATGAGTTACTTTTCCATTTGAAATACCTATCAAAAGATATTTTGTTGTACCAGGTACCATAAAATTTATAGTCCAGTTATACCGTTTTCCAGTGTCCCCTCTTGTTCCCTCAAAAGTTTCGTCAACACTAGTTGCATTAAAAATTGATGCCTTCTTATCCCATGCTTGTGCACGTTCTAATCCTAGGGTTAATGCTTCTTTAAGAGTTAATTCATTATTATTACCGCTATTGCTAGCTATTGTAGTTATATTATCTTGATAGCTAAGATAGAAACTTGAAAAAATAGTTATTATGAACAAAGCAATAAATATATATGTAAGTTTTTTAAATTTCTCCATTAAATTTTACATTCTCCCCTTTAAATTTACATATTTTTCTCACAATTCAATTATTCACCATAACAAATAATCTGTCTATAACCCATTTTTGCGGAATTTTGTCTTTATGTGTAAAAAAATGGTAGTAGATTGAAAATCGAGTAGAAGGAATTGATCGATCATCGTTTGGATACCAAGTTTCCTGACATCGCCGTTTGTTTCGGGATTTCGTTCTACAGAAGGGTTCTAGAAAGTAGATATCCTTTTTAATCTTTTCACGTATGGAAATCCAGTTTTTAGAAGATGGGGGCGGCTAGATGACTACTAACTTCATAGTTCAGGCTAAATGTTCCCTGGCGCACATAAAAAAAAACGCAATTAACTTAAATTAATTGCGTTTTTTTATAATTCTATTCTAAAAGTTTTCATTAATAATTACATTGCTCAATGCTTTCTTTTTCAGGAATATTTTTTTTGATTTTGATATTTTTAATTTTAACCCCCTCCTTTGGAGTATCTGTCAAAACTATACTTATTTTATCATAAGATCCATTATGGTGACCCGCATAGTTTAAAGCACTAGCAGATATAATATGACTTCTTGTATCTCCGTTAATTCTTTGAATCTTATCAATTTTAGGACACATGATAAAGTCAGAATATTTTTGGTCTAAGTGTGTATAGTAGCGAAAATATAGTGTTTCTTCTAGCAGCTCTTCTTTGGTTGGTCCATTAATCTCAAATTTCCATCCCACAAGGAGCCAATCAAAAAGCTCTTGTGATTTTAATCGCACTCTTTTGTTACCACTATTAAATACAACTTCACCATCTGAAACAATACACAGCTTTGTCTCATCCTTAGTACTACAGTCATACGCAGGTTCGACCGTAGCTACAATACCATTGTTATTTTTTAATTCTAACTTAAAAAGAACATTATCTAAGTTGGGATCAGTTGTTCCTTCAATGATTGATGCAGTATTAACCCACTCAAGCACTTTTCTAATTACTTTTTCTTCATAGCCATCAGTTAGCTTAAAGCTACGTAATAACTTATTTGATTTTTTCACCTCTATAGTTTTAATATCATTAATTTCTAATCTAGGTGAAATCGTTTCTGTTGTTGTTTTATTAACGTGTTGTTTTTTGTTTTCTAAATTTGATAATAAATCGGCCTCAACTAAATGATTACCTAGGAATAAACATGTAAACAACATTAGGATTATACCTACCTTCTTCATTGTCTCACCTCTAAAAGCAATTTATTTACTTTCATTATTATTACTCTAAACTGTAAAAACGATTCTTCAAACCATACATTTATCAAATCCATTGTCTTGACAGCAATTATGAAAGAGTTGGCTCAAGCAAAAGTAATAACAGAAGATGTAAACAATGCTTACTTTAAGTAATAATAAAAGTATTAATGCTCCTGAAATATAAAATGTTTAGGAGCATTTTTAAAAATGGACCGTTTCGAGGAGTTGGGTAAAAACACCCAAAAGCTGTTATCTGCATCAATTGATGAGGAATTTTGTTCAGAGAAATGTACGACTTTGCAACAAGTATAATTCAAGAGATTGAAGCCAAAATTCTCGATCGAAACAAAATGAAAACATTACTTGAGGATTTAGCAGAAAAATGTCCTGTTTCATGGGTTCCAAAAAGTGAGTGTCCAATTATTTAAAAGGAAAGGATAAAAATGACTAAAAGATTAATTGAAGTATTTACTGCTGGTTGTTCCGTGTATAATGGGGCTGTAAAACAAGTAAAAGACTTAGCTTGTGATAATTGTGAGGTTGTCGTTTATGATTTGAATAAAGGTTGCGATACGAACGACTGTCAAGATAAAGCAAAAGCATATGGTGTAAAAGCAGTGCCAGCCGTTGCAATTAACGGAAAGTTAGCAGATTGCTGTAAAAACAATGGTATCGACATTGATTCTTTAAAAGTAGCAGGTTTAGGTCAATAATTAACTATTGGAACAAGGGTGAAATCACCCTTGTTTTTATTTATTTTCGAGAAAAATTTGCACCCTTACTACCATGTAATAACGTAATTTTCCTATATTTTTTGTGGTGAAGTTAAGATTCATGAATGGCTAAAAGGTACTTTATTCAAGAACATAACATCATGATGGATGAACGAATTAGATTTATTTTGCAGTAGGCAATTCAAATGGAAGTACAGGAGGGTTCCGATCCAAATCAATGTTGTATTTCCCAAATCGATTCACATGAGCTGTCACATATGGGCTTAAATAAGACAACCACTCTTCCTCATACTCATTCCCTTCTATGATATAATCCTGAAGAATACGAGAAAGTGCAAATACATTATAAAAGATCAAACAATTTGCTACGAGATGATTATATTTAATCACTTTCCTTTGTTTCTCGCGATCATTTTCTGCAATAATACCAAGTCCACCAAAGAACAACCATTTGGTAAAGCCATTAAACGCTTCACTTTTATTAGTAGCAGACTGAATCGTACTTCTTAAATCCTCATCTGCCATATATTGAAGAAGAAACAGGGTACGAATAACTCTTCCAAGTTCCCGAAACGCTTTATATAGAATATTCTTTTGACTATAGGTTCCTAGTTTATTAAGGATGATTGAAGGAGTAATTTTCCCTGCTTTAATCGACATCGCCACTCGAAGCATATCTTCATAATGATCTTCGATCAGTTTCCAATCAATTTCGTCGGAAAACAACTCGTCGATGTTTTCATACACATCTTCTTTGGTTGGGCAAAACATCTTTAAATCCTTCCAGTTACGGATTCGGGGCATCAGTTGAATACCGAGAAGCGCAGAGAGTCCGAAGACGGTTACACTTTGCCCTTGTGTATCGGAATAAAGAATTTCGGGCTGAATGTCCACTTTTCCTTCATTCATGAGAATGTCTAGGATATGAATTCCTTCCCAAACCCCACAAGGAATAAAGTTACTGAACAAAGCAATATAGGTATCTGATACATGATAATATCCTATTCCACCATATCCTCCATAGCGAATATGATTTTCTGAGAGCAAATTTTGTTCATATAAGTCCCACATAGTTCCATCCGCAGAAGCACGCTTACCATCTCCCCAATGTTTCGGGAGATCAAACTGGTTATAAGCATTAATGATGTATCGAATAGATTTATCCAAATCCTCATTGGTCACATGATATTGGTTAATCCGAGCAATTTGTTTTCGATCCAGTTCTCCCAATGAACGAGACGTTTGAGTAGGACCTAGGTTGCATCCATAGCAAAAGGTATTCACTAAGTATCGTTCGACAGGATTTTCTATTCTGGCTTCATGCCCTGAGATCGGACCAAAGAAGCGAGTCCAATTAAGCCAATGCTCCGTATCTGCTAATACATCTAGTACATTGATTGGTTCAAGTTTTTGAGCAATATAAGCTTCCAAGGTTTTCAATCCTGGGGGAAGCTTTTTCTTTTTGATCTTGCCAATGACAACTTCGCCATTTTCAATACGCACTTGTTTATTACGTGGAAAGGAGTGATCGGTCTGTCGAGCCACTTTTTGAAATCGCTTACGCATATTTTGGATAAAATTAGTTGAAATAGGGGATAAGTTAACTTGCTCACAAAACTCTTCCACACTCTTCTCGTACTCTTCCCATGAAATCAACTGTTCCCGATAATCGGCATACTTTTCGCTACCTTCAATATACAAGTTTCCTGCTTTTAACTCCAGTATGATTTGAGAGAAGAGACAAACTTCAAAGTGACGACGGTTTACTTCCTCAGGTCTAGTTTCCTTCTTTCGTTTGCGACTGAGCCATCTCCACCACCCATCAGGAATCCAAGATAGGTCAAGTAAAGGAGTTACTTCTTTTTTCCATGGACCAATTTTCTCCATGTGAACCACTGAAATCCATTCCTTACGAGTATACTGATGGGATAACAGAAACGACACAGCTTCTTCAATAGCTGTATCTTGATTAGTGGAACGTAAGGGTAAAGATTTTATAATTTTAAAGAAAGTTGAGCGATGACTCTTAAAAAACCGCCATAAGAATAAAAAGTAGTTGTCTCCACTAAGTGCTAAATGATTTTCACAATCACGCAATACCTGTTCTTCTCGATCTCCAAGCACTTTCTGCATCGCTTGAATGCGCTCTTCAGCTTCGCCTTCAAGTTGATAAGCCAACAGTAAATGATGAAGCGTTTCAACCAATGAATCGGTTTTCTTTTGTGTCTTTTCTTTATAGTCTTTCAAAAATTGACGACCTTTTTTGTGAATACTCATCATGCGTTTACTCATGGTTTCAGCAATATCATCTAATACTTTTGAATATTGAACATAAACAAGTGAAACCGCAAGAGCGTAGCGTTTATCTGCTTTCATTTTCATCATTCGACCTGCATCTAAGGTTTTCGCTTCTGCTGCCATTTGTGTGATTTTGATGATAGGGATTTCTTTCAATGCTTCACAGGGGATTTGTTGTTGTTTCAACCAGTCACGATGAGCAATCAAATCTTTTAGATAAGATAACTTAGCACTTTTCGCATCTTCTTTTAACGTATTCCATAGGCTATAAGTCGTTCCTTCTGTGGATTGGAAAAGTTCATTGATCGTTTCTTTTTGCTCTTCACTTAATCTAACGTTGATCTGTTCATAGATCACACGATATGATTTCTTACGAACTTCGTTCGCTGCTTCTTTTAATGTGTTATAAACAGGGAGTTCATAACATTGGCGAATTAATTCATCGATAGCTGCGTTAACGAGGTCAGCAGGTTCATCTTTGCTCAAAGACAATTTGTCCATCGTATTGATCATGAATTGACGAGCTTGCTCATTAAACGGGCGAATTTGTAGGTAATCTCGAACGAAACGATAGTGCCTTGCGCATGTTCTAGATTCACAATAGGCTATCCAATCTTCCTTGCTAGGTAGAGGTAATTGTACTCTACTGGCAATATACTCAATGATCGTTTGAGGGATATCTAACATTCGAGGAAAAAAACCTAGCTTTTGCACGGTCTTAATTAGAACCAATAATCCTAACTGTTGAATATTTCCTCTAGACTTAGTATCTGTCCACTCAATTTCTTCTCTTCTAGGAGTATAGACTTCTTGTAAGTCTTGTTCAGTTAAACTACTCTTAATTCGAGGGTAAATGGTATCTTGAATACTAGGCAATAGAGTTCCCTTCTTTGCTACGTCTATTTTTCTGACTTTTTAGTCTATTTAATGATAAAATAAAAACCTACTCATATATATGGTAGGTTGATTCCTTATATGGGAAAATTTTCAGATGTGGCGGTTGAAAGTCGTTTTGGTTGCCGTACCCCGAAAACGAATCCCAAAGTTCTTAACAGAACGTGAAATTGAACATTTAAGGGAAGGTTGCCATACCCCGATGGAGAAGGCCTTGTTTGAGTTTATGTTTTCGACGGGATGTAGAATTGGTGAGATTGTTTCATTAGATAAGGATTGTATTTAATGTTGGGAATCGTTCAGCGAGTGTAAGAGGGAAAGGAGATAAAGAGCGTGAAGTGTATTTTAATATCAGATGTGATATTTGGTTAAAGCGTTACCTTTAGTTGAACAACCTATTGGACGTTTTAAATAACTTTATTGTAAATGTAACAACTTTATTTGTATTTAAACGACTTTATTGTCAATCGACATTCATGACAACGATGGAAGATTTAGACTTTTTGAAGTTTTTGAAAACTAAGGAAGGTCTAGACCACACTTTCTGTTCCCTTGAAAAGATTTATTGCCTGTTAGCATTCAGCAATTTATGAAGAAGGTCACGAAAAGGTCTTCTATATGCGAACGCACGTTGCACAAATAAAGAGGAAGGGTACTCCTTCCTCTCATACTAAAAAATTATTTAGAGTTCCTAATTTGTTTCAGTCTCGTCGCTTCCATATGATTCCATAAAGTTATTGCATGCTTCCATCATATTCTCGCCTTCTAAGGAATTCATACCTTCCATCATATTCATCATGTCACCATTCATCATATTCATCATGCCATGGTTTTCATTAGCTTGAGATATTCCTGAGAACCCCATTGTTCCTACGACTAAAACAGAAGATAATCCAAATGAAAAGAGTAACATTTTCGTTTTTTTCCGCATGTTATTCACTCCTCTTAATAATGTATTGAATTTATTTTACATTTTTAGTTTAGACTTTAATTTTGATGAAACTGTGATAAATACTGATTTAATTTAATTTTTTTCTTTTAAATACGTATATTTTTGTTCGAATTCACTTTGCGTTAAATCTCCTTTTGCAAACCGTTCTTTTAAAATTTGAAGTGATGTATCTTGGTCCCAATCTTGAGAATTATTGTTAGAATCCTTTTTATTTAAAAGTCTCATGACTAATACCAATCCACCATAAATGATTAAACCTAATATAAGAATTACTAAGATCATGTACAAAATCATACCGAGATTCATCATTCCCCAGTTCATCATCATGATTAAACACCTCCAATTATTTAGACTAAATGATTCCTTAGATTAAATCCAAATTATCCTTGCTACTCAATTCAGTCACAATAATATATTTCTTATTTCAACTATCCTTCGTTACTTTTATTTTAAAATATAAATGTGATAAAACTTTGATACATCTAAGAAAACAGTTTGCTAGTTTTGAAAAAAATAAAGAACTACTGTGTATAAACGAATCCAAGGTTCGTGTGTCTCAATATTTACATAAATTAATATGTTTACTATCTTTATACACATGTAATCAACCTTCTGTTAGGTAAGAGTCTAATAGAATATTAGTTTTTTTCTGTATTCTTACTGTTACTTCATCATTAATTAACTGATGCTGAACTCCGCCATGTAGGGTTAAAGCTGCTTCTAAATGATCAGCATCCCCAATCGCCGTAATAATAAAAGGAGCTGATGAAATATTTCCGTCTACACTTATTACAGGCCCTATACATTGAATAAATGATGAATGTCTTAGGCGATACCCATTTACGGCAATTGCTTCCGCTCCAGCAACATATAATTCTTGGACCACCTGTTGGATATGTCCTTCATGAACAATGTAATCATTCGGATTAGCCCCGTTAGGTAAATAGTCTGAATCCTCTAATGAGATTTCAATTCCTGGTCCAGTTACTTGCACTTGTCCTACAATCTTTCTTAACCTCTCTATGTCTTCGAGCAAATTTTCTGCTTTTTCTTCACTTTTTTCATTAACGGTGCTTAAGTTTTCTTCAAGTTCCCGTACCTGATATTGATATAACCTTAACTCCTCTTGAAGCATTTTGTTTAAGGATTGTTCCATGATGATTTGGTTTCTAAGTTCATTTTCCTGTGCCCATGTCGAATTCAATCTATTCAGAGGATCAAAGTTACCTGAATCTGTAAACTCATAATTCACCACTAAAATAAAACCAGTCAAGAACAGGACAAAAAATAAAATAATATGTTTTCCCCTTATCTTCAATCTTCTCCCCTCTTCTAAAACTATTTTCAACCCAAGAATTCTTTAAGGGTCGCACACTCAAATGGATTAACCGAGTTTTATAAAAAACATAACCTTAGCTGTATGACATCTTGAGAATAGCGGTAGAATCATCATCATTTTGACACTACTAGAGAAATAATCTTTAATTACTTTAACATTATTTACCAATAAAAGTATAGTTATCTGACTATGTACAAAAGTAAACAGTGGAGAGAAGCATATTCATAGCCAGTAAAGGGCCCTTAGAGAAAAATCTAAGAACCCTTTCTGTGAGAAGCGTGACATTCTTTATACAGTTGTGTCGGCAATCAAAAACGAAGCATTACATATCGCCGGGCACTTGTATTTCATATGGAATCATTAAGTTTTCGCCACTCGTTTTAGTGACATGAATATTTAAATAGGTCGTACCAGAACCATGTAATAGTCCACCAGTCACTTGAAAAGTCCCTTCCCCTAACGAAAACGCGGTTATCGTTCTGGTCATAAAAGGTGGCATAAAAAGCTCAACATCAACATTCTTTATATCTTCTGATTGATCAAATTTTATAATTAAATCATTATATCCCATCTGAAATGGTGTCAGTGATACAGAGACATCAACAGGAGAATAAAGATCTGTGGGATAAATTCCTTGTTCAGCAGCCTTGGGTGACGTGTTGATCATTGATGCTGCAAAGAAAAGAATACTCATTCCAATAATGAGTTCGGTTCTTCCTAAGATAGCGGTAAGAGATGTATGATTATGATCAATACCGCTTTTCAATAATCTCATTTGATAGAATCCTATAAAAGTTATAACTAGAAATAAAATCACCTTAAAAAGGAGAAACTGCCCCCAACTACTTATCATTAAACTGTCCATAGTAAAAGAAGGAAGATAACGCAATAGCATTCCTATCCCTGTTAAACTCATAATAAATATACTTATAAGTGCATATTTGGAGAACTTTCGTCCATTTTCTTTTAGCCATTTTAAACCTTCCTCTTTAGGTATCATGACTATTAATGCAAACAATCCACCAAGCCAAATTGCAATAGAAAATAAATGCAAAGCATCTAACGTTATTGAGATAAGCCCACCATACCGATCTGATACAGCATGACCTGATAATGCCCACATCATAATCGTTCCAGCTAACATTAATACCTGTCCTATCATCGACCTAAGAAAAAATGCAATAAGTACAAGGACAAGTTGAAGGACCATGCCCCAAACAAATTGAAATTGAATAAACTCCACGACTGAAATATTAGTAATTTCATCCTTCCGAATTGTAATAAGTAGTAGAAACCCTACAACACTCATGATGAAGAAGATCCGTTTCATCTTGTTCCACCGGTTGGTGTTTTCACTACCTTTTGAAATCAATAATTGAAAAACCATACTACCAAACAAGATGAAAACACCCAGATAGGACAGCCAACTAGCAAATTCAATCAATCCGACATGTTGCCATCCCCCCATTGAAACTCTTTTTCCCTCTGGAGGGGTAATAGATGTGACTTCATCCACTGCGAAGATAGAAAATTCCATTTTTACTTTTGTTATCTTTACGTACGTACCAATTAATTTCATATGTCCCTTTTGATAATTTCTTGTCTAGCTCTATTATAT
Organism: Halalkalibacter akibai JCM 9157; assembly: GCF_000513135.1. GTDB lineage: Bacteria > Bacillota > Bacilli > Bacillales > Bacillaceae_D > Halalkalibacter > Halalkalibacter akibai. The sequence goes on along the minus strand of NZ_BAUV01000020.1, from coordinate 25,007 downwards.
AGTGGGAAGCATCAGCTGGATTTACATAAGTTTCTCCTATCGGTGCTAAACTTTGATTATCATCATAGATCGCAAAAACCTCTAATTCTATCTCATCAGAGAACCATAGTTCAATTTTGTTTGGAGAAGTTGGTACGATCTCCCCATCTGCTGGAGCGGATTGAACGAGGGTTAGATTTCTCCAATAATCTAATTCTGAAATTTGTTCCTTTTTAATTTCAAATTGGAAACGCTCTTTAATTTCATGTCCATCCATGGCAATTGCGAAAATCTCTAATGTATACCTGCCATCTGATAATAGAGTTTCAACCGGTAATGTTACTAAACGTTTGTCAGTAGGATCAATCACCGCTTTTCCGATTCGAACGTTTGATCCGATCGAATTGGTTAAGCGAATAGACTCTGAATAGACTTCTACAGGTTCAGCAAACAAAACACTAATACGTTCTGGTGAATGGTCCAATATTTCATTCATTCCCGGACTTATTTCTTTTATTTCTGAATGGGCTTCAACCGCAGTACCGTCTACCAGTGAAATGAATATTGTCAGAAAGAGAATAAGACCGGCTAGTAAGTCTTTTTTTGTCCACACTCCATACACACATCCCTATTTTTTCTCATACAATTGCTTACTTTCTTTTTTTGAACAACAGAAAAATTAGTCCAATCGTTAGAGATGGAATTCCTACCCAAAGACAAATTTTTAGGAGAGAGATGATAAAATTCTCGTCCGTCGTTAACGTTAAGGACATACTTAAACAAACTAACCCAATAAGCAAAAGCAGACTAACAATGACCCAGTCTATCCATTTCATATCTTTTCTCCCCTCTCCTTGTTCCCAATATCATTAGGAAAAGAAAGAGTAAATTGGGTTCCTTCGTTTTCCTTACTCGTTATATCTATTGTACCACCGTGTAACTTTACTAACATTTTAACGATGGCTAATCCCAATCCGGTCCCTCCGAATTCTCTTGAGCGAGATTTTTCTACTCGGTAAAACCGATCAAAAATAAATGGAAGTTCGTCGGCTGGAATTCCTGATCCGGTATCTTTGATAATGATGTTAATTTGATTATCACCTTGCCTGAACTCACAGGTTACCTCACCGTTAGTCGTATGCCTCATCGCATTATCCAATAAGTTGGTAAAAACTTGTTCTATTCGTTTTCCATCTCCATAAAACAAGGAAAGGTTTTCATCCACTTTAACCGTAAATAGAAGATCTTTTTCTTTTGCTTTTAATGAATATTTCATATCGAGGTTATCGGCAAGTTCTGTTAAATCGATCCACTCCTTATTTATGTCAAACTTCCCTTCTTCCATCTTCGACAAATCAAACAAGTCTGATATAAGATAATTTAATCGAGTTGCTTCATGTTCAAGGATTGATAAATACTGTTCTTTTTCTTCCTCCGTCTGATACAGCTTTTCTTTCAAGACTTCCGAATAACCCATTAAATATGAAACCGGTGTTTTTAACTCATGAGAAATACTAGCAAAGAATTCACTTCTTGTATCATGGTGCCTCTTTAGTTCCTGAGTTAGGTTGTTAATGCCAACAGCAAGAGAACCGATTTCATCTTTTGATCGTACAATCACTTTTGTATTTAAATCCCCTTTGGCAATCTTTTTTGTTGCAGCCTGCATTTCAAGTAAAGGTGACGAGAGCTTTCGTGAAGCAATAAATGTAAACCCAAGAGCTAGAAAGAAACCTCCAACACCAGCAAGAAGAAACAACTGTCTTACCGTAGACATCGAATCATACATATCATTAAGTGGAAATAACATGAACAGACTACCTTTGAATTGATCAGCATTTATTGGATGACCATACAAAAGATAAGGAATGTCAGTGAACGGTTCTACGTATTCATAGAAAACAGGCCTTCCTTCAAAAAGGTTTTGCAAGTCGAACTCTTTAATGTTTATTTCCAGATCATCCGTACCTGTAAACGTGATCATATCTCCATCTTCGTCTAGTAAGAAGATTTTTTTTTGTGTAATATTTCCTGCCATTTCGACCATTGGCGTTGACATTAACATTTGATTATTCGCTATCATCTGGGCATAATTTGACGTTAATTGATGAGCTTCCTCTTTTGCCTTATTGTAATAATAATTACAAAAAACCTGATCAATGACATAAACAAAAGGTGCGAAAACTAATAAAAAAACGGTAATCATCGTCAGCCCTAATTTTACATCAATTCGATTCCATCTCATGTGTCTATTTCCTTTAACTTATAGCCGACACCCCAAACCGTTTCGATGATAGTAAAGCTCAGCCCTTCTTTCTTTAATTTCAAACGAATACTTTTTATGTGAGAATCAACCGTTCTTTCATCTCCGAGAAAATCCACTCCCCAAATTTTCAAAAGTAACTGGTCCCGGTTAAACACTTGCTTAGGATTCAAGAGTAATAATTTTAATAACTCAAATTCTTTAGGGGTTAAATGAACAGGATTGTCTTGAACAAAAACTTTATGATCATCCACATCCATTTTCAGCTCGTGGAAATGGAGTTGTTTTGTTTGCGTTGTTTGATTTACAACAGCTCTTCTTAAAAGTGCATTCACTCGTGCGATAAGTTCTTCTGGTTTGAAAGGTTTAGTTAAATAATCATCCGCTCCAATATCGAGTCCCTTCACCTTGTCCGTTGTCTCAGTTCTAGCTGTTAACATTAATATAGCAAAGCCAAATTTTCTTTTCTAATTTCTTCACACACTTCCCAACCATCCATCTCTGGCATCATTACATCTAAAATAATAAGTTGAAAAGAATGACATTTCATTTCTTTAAGCGCTTCTTTCCCATTCACAGCTTCCACTATGTTATATCCTTGCTTGGATAAATGAATTCGAATTAGATTTCTCATATTCCATTCGTCATCAACAATTAGAATTTTAGTGTCCATGTTCTCCCTCTTTTCTATATAAAGAATCTTACTTATAAAATATTTTTTTACACAAATCTACTTGAAAAGAAGAAAATGGAGGCAACTCAATTAAAAGCCTCCTCCACCGATTGATTTTACTATAATTTAGACCTATTGTGAGTTTGTTAAGCGGGATAAACTTACAATAAGGTTAGTTACTTTTTTCCCGTTTATCGAAGGGGTCATTCTGTTTATTAATCAAAAATTCATAACCCTCTGGTTTTCTTTTGATAGTAGCATAAGAGTGAATCATCATCGCAATTATTAGTAAGAATAAAAGTATGATCGGAACAAAAATTGATAATTCCTCCAAACGTACTCCCCTCCATTATTGTGACCTTTTTAAAGAATCAATTTCCTTCATCAACTTTTGATTTTGTTCCATTAAGTGATTCATATTTTTTTGTAAATCTTTTCCGTTTGGTTCACTCTTATTACTGTTATTTCCATCAGACATCCTTTTCATAAAGAAAAATAACATCACTAACATTAAAGGACATAATAATAGTGGAAGATAATAAGCTAAATTTTCCATAGTCAAATACCTCCTAATTTTTAAATCTATTTATATTATAAAAGGTAATTGTGTTGAAATTTTGAAGAAAAAAATATAAATTTCCTTTTGAATTAGATCATGGTTTAATGCAACACATACTTCCTTAAATCCCCCAATAAGTTATTGTATCTAAAATCCCAAGTATGATCAGAAAGCCCCCTGCAACTCTCTGTATCCATTTTCCGATGTTTCTTCCTTTTTTCAAAAGTGTCCCGTTTAATCCAAAAGTCCAGATGAGATACATTGTAATGAACAAAGGAATCGATGTACCAAACGAAAACACAGTTGGTAAGATGAATCCGTATGAAGTAGAAAGGGTTAACGGCATTAGCAAAAAGAAAAAGATTGAGAACATGGTTGGACAGAATCCTAATGAAAAACTACTTCCTAAAAGAAATGCCCCCCATTTTCCTCTGTTTTTATCACCAGCTTCTCTTTGTTTTAGACCGATAGACCATTTCCATGTGATGAGTCCAACTAAATAAAGACCGATTATGATAAAAATGGGCCCAAGTATTTTACGTATCCATGGAAGGTAACCAATTAGTTCTTGTTGAAATTCAGAACCTAATATCCACACTAGTAATCCTAACCCCGAAAAAACAACGACTTTCCCAAGTTGAAAGAATATAACTTCTGACCATGGAATAGCTTTTTGGATAGACCGATTCCCATAGAGTGTAATGGCACCTACATTTCCGGTGAATTGACACGGTGCAGCAGCTGCTAGAATTCCAATAATAAGCGCTGCTAAAAGCGGAATATGATCAAAACCATACATTAGTTGAATTAAGGGATCATATAATAATCGACTAATAGAATTAAATACATCATACATATTACAAACCTCGCTTTATAGTAATCAATTTTATGAAGCATCCTCATTTCGTATTTCTACATTTTCTTTTTTTCTTTCTTTTTTTGCCCATCGCAAGAAAAGAATCCCAATGATTGTAATAAATACCCCTTCTTGAATCAGCTTCATTACAATCCCTCCAAGTTGTTGATCATCTTTTATTGATAAGAACGAGATCAATTGAGGAGCATTTATATAGGTTGTATAAAGTACGTTATTAGAAAAGATAATTAAAGCGCAAACCGGTGTAATTAATACACTATTTAAGAAAATGTAGCCTAAACTTTTCAATTCAGATAACTCGTAATTACTTTTGGAATGAAGAATAGATAACCACATTGTAAAAGCTAATATTGTGAGAATTACATGATACACAGATTGATATTGATGGTTCAAACGTAAATAGTCAAATAGACTTGGATAATGGTATAGGGAAAATAATCCATTAAATAAAAGCGATGCGATGATCGGTTTGCTCAATACTCCTAATAATCCCCTGCTTAGTAAACTGGAGCTCGTAGGATGCTTAATTAACTGATTAGGTAGTCCTATAAGAATCAATGGTGGTGCCACAAAATAGACTATTGCTTGTTCAAGCATATGAGCACTAAACAAATAATTGTGTCCGATTAAGTGAAGTGGACTTCCTACTGCAACATAAAAAAACCATACTCCTATAACAAACGATACGGCTTTTCCTTTACTGGTCCTATTAGCAACTTTTTTAGTGACATAGAAATAAAAAAATGTAATAAGAAAAATAAGGATAAGCCACCCTATATTCCATAGCTCTTGGTAACTGTAACTTTCAAAAATATAATTCATCATCTTATCTCCTACTTTTATAATCAAGCGTTCTTACTATAGCGGAAAAATGTGATAGATTTATGATGAAAAGTAAAAATAAAAACTACGTAATATCCATGAAACTAGGTTCATAGTGAGAAAAAAAACAACAAACAGATTCCTTACAAGTGTCAATGGAATTTCATAGAGATAGCAAGAAGAAACTCGAGGATTGAAAGACCTCGAGTCTAATTTGTTATTATTTTCATTTAACCAGTATTCATACAAGGAAATCTCCTTAAAAACTTTTAAGATACTAAATGTTTTATTGACTAACCATCCTGGTTCATTAATTCGTACATCCACTTGTCATAGGGCATTCAGGAGCAGTGGCACAGTCAGAAACCCCGCCTTCCATTTTTTGTGCACACATAGCTACATGTTGTCCCTTCGACATTTGCGCACAATCCGCAACTCCGTTTCCACTAGCAAAAGCAGGAGTACTAATTGTCATGGTTGCAACTAATACAAATAAAGCCAACTTCATTTTCATTCCATTTCCTCCTCATAATTGTATATCCATCACAAGAAAAGAATATAAAAAAATTGTGATGAAAATATGATGGAATGGAAAAGGTTATTCTTGAAAATAACGAAGCAGTATCGAGACCAGGAAGACTGCGTTAGTTTTTTATCTTATCATACTGAGAAATTAAATAGCTGCCCGTTTGGAACTCGTAAAACCCTAAAAATTAGACTAATGCCTAAAGCATAGGTAATCAACTAGACATACGATGAACTTGTGATATAAGTTTTTTTAATTTAAGGAATTAAATTGAATCATACTATGTCTTATCATATGGAAAACCACATGTCACAACACAGAGCACTTGAAACGGTTCAACATTGTGAAGCTATTTGTGAATTTACCGAGTATTCTATTTTGCAAATGGACAGCTCAAGTCACAGAAAAGAGCAATTGCGATTACTTAGAGACTGCGCTGATATTTGTACGTTAACTGCTAAATATATGGCCCGTTGTAGCGTCTTCGCTAAATCTCTTGCTTCGTTATGTGCCCATATTTGTGAAGTTTGCGGGAACCACTGTTTACATCACCCAGACGAAGTTTCACAACGATGTGGTCAAATGTGCTTACATTGTGCTCAAGAGTGTCGCGCCTTTGCTATGGGTGCATAATTATAGTAAAGCTAAAGATAAGAAGTGAATACCAATGGCTAGGTAAAAACAAGTGCGCTACGTAATAAGTAGCGCACCCTTAGCTGAACCTATTTCTTCCTAAATCCTGTCAACAGCTTATTACTTTCAGTAGATTGAATTTTTGATTATCATTTATCTTTTTTTAAGAACTTGCTGCTGTAAATTTTCAAAGCCGAATCGATTAATAAACTTGAAAAACGGTTCTCTTTTTTTTCCAAATTCGTGATAAAGATCTAGTATATCATCCACCATCGCATATAATTGTTCAGGTACTAGTTGTTTCTTGAACAATGTACCTACCTTAGCATCTGCTCCCTTGCTTTTGCCACCGATGTATAAATCGAACTCATTTGTACCTACTTTAATAATCCCAATGTCATTGATTAATGGTTCACCACAACCAACTCGACATCCCGTATATGCTGGTTTGAGGGTAAAAGGCACTTCCCTTCCCGCAATTCGTTTATTTAACTCGATAGCTACCGGCATCCCTTCTTCCTCCGATCCTTTACAAAAATTACAGGTACGAAGGCTTTTAACAAAACTTCCAACCGGATAACAGATTAAACCAGCTTCTTTAAATTTTCCTTTTACTAACTCCAGTTTATTTTCAGACACATCAATATAGAGCTGTTGAAACGTTGTTAATTCCAATTCTTGATCATCATTCATATATTCAGCTAGAACTCGTAATTGTTTTGCATTTAACTTTGCCCCAAAGGATATCCCAGCATTCACAGCAAGTTTAACAAGTTTCTCTGTTTGACTCATCTATTCTTCCCACCTTGTTTGTTTTAACAATGTATTCTAACTAAAGTTACATTACCCTAGTAAGGTATGTCAATAACACAATAAGAGCCAGAATTTAATTCTGGCTAAGGAAAAATCACATTTCTGATTTACATTTTTAACAGAGGTTGAAAAATAAATAACAAGAGATAAACAACAATCCCTACTATTATTGTAAGATTCATTCCAAACGTTAAAGATAACATGGCTGCTACTATTGAACCGGCAACCGTCATTAAACCGTTGATCCCCCAACTAATTGAAATTTGATGCTTTTTAAGCCTACTCATCCCATATGGAAATGGCATTCCTATAAAAAAACCTACTGGGATAAGCATAGTAATGACAAGCAAGGTTCTTTGAAATGTGGAGAGTGCCAGCTCAGACTGATAGTAAAAATGAATTAATAGATACACGACAGATGTTAGAAATGCCACAAGTAATATTAGGACAAATCTTCTATCCTCTTCTCTTTTCCATTTAGTCGAATAGGCACTTCCAATTCCACCGGAAATAAGAAGTGTTGTTAATACGATAACAAATGCCCAAGTAGGATGCCCTAGAGGCAATGTCAGGCGTTGTATCAGTGTTACTTGAATAAGCATAAAACCGATTCCAATCCCACTGAAATAAACCATGCTTCCAACTGGAACTTGCTTTCGATAAATTAAACTCATTACAGAAGTGCCAAGACTTATAAGAATCAAACCAATCCATAAAAAAGAAGGAATCCCATCATTCTTATGAAAAAAGAAAGGCTGAGCATCTCGGTTTGCTTTAAAAGGGATGGCCGTATCATGAAGCCTGTTTGCTAAATCTTTGTAGTGATCAAATCTATATGGAACATGTAAAGGGAGCTGTGCGATATTCGCGGCAGAGTCGAAAAGTTTCGTCGCTTCCTTTTCTGTAAATGGATGCTTTTTCAAAATAAGCAGTGGCCGTTCGATGCTTCCCGGCTCGGCTACTACATGACCAAAAATGTGTTGACTACCGACAACGGCTATGTGATTTTTAATTTCATTAGATGGAATTCCCCTTTCTTGATAATAGCTTTCTGCACTATGGATGACTTTAGCTAGCTCCTTTTCGTCGTGAAGTAGAAATGAAAGTTGGCCATTTTCTTTGAGTTTATTAAAATAGTCACGTAACGCTTCATTCGTATAAATGAAATTTTCCGTTAAGGCTAACCCTAGTCCACTATCAGATTGCTTTGTTACCAGTGAAAGGAATATCAAATCATAAGTATTTGTTGTCTCACGAATATAATTTCGACCATCAGCTACAATCGTTTCGACACCATCTCGTTCAAATACATCCCCAGCAAATGATCGAAGTGAATGAACGGCGTTAAAGCTACCTTTATTTATGTCTAGAGCTTCAATCTTGGAATAGCCTGCCATTTCAGCAGATAAGACTTCTTGTCCACCACCACTTCCAATAATCAATGCCCTCTCTTTTTCTTTTGGATTCTGAAAAGCTAAATCACTTGTATTCATTTGCAAATAGTCTACTGTATTTAGGTCTCCGTCAAAACGAGAAATCGAAGAAACAGCACCTCCGTCTATCGTCATATACAAAAAATCTCCGTCTTTTGCATCGTAAACATCAGTGCGTGAAAATGAATCCCATTCAGAATAGATAATGTTTCCCTCTTGTTCAGAAAACGTTGTATATGGACTTGTTTGATAAGACAAAAAACGTTCCGTTGTTAAAAAAGGAGAAAATATATTTATCATCAATAAGGCTAGTATCATGATTAACATAACTTTTGCAGCTTTTTTTAATTGAGTAAATACCAGAATACTCCCAACTAAAAATAAAGCAAGTGATAACATAGATATCATTGGAATAGGGGATAAATGATTCATCAAGAGGATGGCAAGACTCGCCCCCAAACTTGCTCCGACTAAATCGATGAAATAAACAACATGAACTTTAGTATGTAATTTTTGAAAAATACTAGCTAAAATATAACCAGTAAACAAAAATGGTACTGTTGAGAGAATGGAGTAAAAGGTGATGCCTTGAAATGGCGTAAGATAAATTAATGACGTTACACCTATTAGTAAAACACCTTGCCCACATAGTGCAAATGGATATAGACTACGGAAAAGAATAGGAAACTGATAAGCAAAATATCCTCCAATTCCAATTCCTAATGTAGCTAACGAAATGACAAGAAATACATAATTGTAATCAAAAATAACTGCAAACAAACGTGTTAAAAAAATTTCAAACATGATCATCGAAAATGCAAAGAAAAAAGTCAGGGATAGATCCTTTATTAATTCTGGTTGTAATTTTACGAAGACTGATTTTTTCTTAATATTTAAAATTAGTTCTTGCATAAATCAATCACTTCCTATGCGAGAGTTTCACAAATAATTCTTGCCTCAAATCTAATTCTTTAACCCTTGAAACTCCATAGGATGTAATAAGCATTAAATTGGTTAGGAGTAAAAAAAAGGGCGAACAAAGAAAAGCCTTAAAAAGTTTACCTACAACTTCTTAAGGCTTTTCCTCTAGTTTATAGAAATACCATTAGGGTATTCCCCTACATCTAATCGTTTTACTTCTTCTAACGTTTTTAAATCAACAACGGAAACCGTGTCTTCAAACATATTTGTAACAAAGGCATATTGACTATCCTTAGAAATTACAATACCATGTGCCCCTTTTCCTAACGGAACCTCCTTTTCAACTTCTAATGTATCAAGTCCTATAATAGAGATCGTGTCTGATGGGTTCTCTTCACTTCCTTGATTTGCAACAACGACATATTGATTGTCGTAACTAGCAAACATTTGTACCGGACCTACTCCGACATCAATGTGTTTGATTACTTCTTGCGTTGACGTATTAATAACAGCTAGTTGGTTATCAACATGCAATCCAACAAAGGCATACTTTCCGTCATGGGAAAATCCAGTTTGAACAGCACCCTCTCCTACATGAACTCGATTAACTTCTTCATTCAATTGTAAGTCAATAATGCTAACATCAGCACTTTGCATATTCGCTATATAAGCATTTTGTTGATCGGGCGATATCCTTACTCCATGTGGATATTCTCCCACTTCTACATTAACAACTTCATCTGTCTTTCTATTAATAACCGTGACAGAATTATCACCAGAATTTGTTACGACAACGATCTCACCATTCTCTGTAGTCGTTACATGAGCTGGGTGACTCCCTACCTGATGTTCTTCCACTTTTTCTAACGTGTTTATATCATATGCTACAATCATTTCTTGTTTTACCTTATCTTGTTCTTCGTTACCATCATCTTCATGGTTATGACTATGTTTCTCATCTTCATTATCCTCATGTGGCGGATTAATAGTTACCCAAATTAACTGAGACTCGACATTGACTTCTAGATTATGTGCTTCCCCATCAAGGTAAACAAGCTCTTGCCTTCCTTCTGGATAGTAAATGACAGACATAGTTCCATCCTTTTCATTTCCGACTACAACAATGTACTCTTCTTCGAAATCCGCTTCCCCCACGTCCACTTGTTTTTCTGTCTCTTCCATACCATCGTTCAACTTGTTTTCTGCATTAGCATTTTCTTCGTTATTTACCACGCTTTCAGCGTTCTGTCCACAAGCAGCAAGCAAAAGTGAAATCGTCAAAATCATGAGTATAAAGCAAATTTTTCTATTCATCTATTTCCCTCCTAGTTCTTTATAAATGTAAGTATAAAAGGAGGATTATACGACAAATGTGATTCCAATCACAAAAGCAAATATTAAATGATTTTTGTTCAATAGATTGCCTTGCTTTCTTCATAGTTTCTATATAAATATCTGTAATGAAAAGTTGTTATCTGGTGACCCCTTTTTAAATTATAGAAATCAAAACACTTTATCTAATTTCCTAATTACCTGTGTATGATACTGCTTTTTCAAGATAATATTCATAATTTCAATTCATCATAACTTTTAAAATCATCAATAACCAATCTCTGAGTTAAATGGTTCAATTTACATTGGGGGAGAAGAACGGTGAAAAAAAGTGTAATGTTGTCTATTGGTGGTTTAGTTCTCTTTGGGTTCGTAACAGCTTGTTCAGATAGGGACGATGAAATATCAACAAATGAAGGGGAATACATAGGATCGAGACTGAATAAAACGAGCTTGCAGTCGAAAATGAGGACGATCACGAGCATCTGCAACAAAAGACACTGATGCCCCTCCCAATGAAGAATCAGAAATTGATCATCACGACGATCTTCCTTATGAATGGTCTGCGCTTTATAATTTTGATCCTGGTACTTATTCCTTAGAACTTAATCAAAATGATTCGAGGATGAGACTATGAGGAAAAATAAAAATATTAAAGACCTAGAACATCATGCTGCTCACCTTATCAAATCAACTGCCATTGAAGTAGCGGAAAATGACCATTTTGAGTTGTTTACGAAATACTGTTGAATTTGGATCAGTCGTTTTATTCGTTCAAAATTGAAGAAAAAGGAACTTATATGATATTTACAGAGCGTCACCCAAATGAATTCGACATGATTATCGCTGCTGAAACAGGGGCAACTATTGATCCGCAAAATCCAACTGAATATAAAGGACTGGGACACAGTCCTAATTTTCCCCGTTCCCTATAGGATTCCAAAGGTTGAGGTGTGTAGCCATGGACAGATTGTTTATTATAAGTTTGTTGTTATTAACAATTATACTCATTACGAATCCTTCCACCACTCATGCACATAGGTTAGTAATAGAACCTTTAGAACCAGGAGAAATTCGGGTTGTATACGATGATAGTCGTTTTTCAACAGGAACAACTGTGACCGTTTATGTTGTAAATGGTATCGTGTTACAAACTGGAGGACTTGATGATCAGGGCTATTTTCGTTAAGACGAGAATCACGCTCATTTTTTTGTAGCTGATGATAGGATTGGTCACCGTACAGAGTGGACTGCGGGAGAAGAAGTTGTTTTATCTCGGATCCTCATCGCTGGCTTATAGCAGGAATTGTTCTCTTTCTTTTAATAAGCATTGCTGTCTTTTTCTCTTATCGAGTTAGAAAATGAAATTAACTAAACAAAAGTGAACTGAGCAATAGACAACCTGTAATAGTAAAATATTTGCACAACAGGAAGAAGTCCTCTTACCCTCTATTGCTTTAATAGCCCTGGCCTTCATGTTATTTATCAGGAACCCTACTTAAAATCATAAAAGATCCTCTTCAGGTTATATGCACAAATCCATTGACGATTTGTGCATTCATTTAGTTAGATTGTTATAATGGGTAGCCTCTTCAAGAGTAAGCTAAATTCACAAAATCGTTTTTTAAACACTATTCTACCTAGTAACTAAACATTTAACCAAGAGACTTTTCTTTTTATTTTTAACGCTGTAATACCTACAACAATAAGGAATAAGAATAGATATACAATATATTGTTCCTCAAATGAAATCAGTCCAATAGATAAAATAGATAGTACAAATACAAAGATAGCGTGACCAAACATAGTACTAAGTACGTAATCTTTGGTTTTTATATTACTCATTCCACATGAAATATTTATAATACTAGACGGAATTACAGGTGTAATGCGACTCACTAAAATAACTAGGAACCCATTCTCTTCAATCGTTTTCTTTATTTTCAAATGATTGTGTTTAAAGATCTTCCCTTGTGAAAAATACCTCGCTATATAAAATACAATCACAGACCCGATAATATTTCCGGCTAAACTCCAAAGATACCCATAAAAGAAACCAAATAACCAAATATTGAACATGGTGAGAACTAAAAATGGTAGAAATGAGAATAGATTTTGCATTATCATAAGTCCCATGGTTATTAATAAGACAATTATTAATTCATTGCCGATTAGTCTTTTTAATTCTATCCATTCACCAGCTTTCAGATATAAAAACCAATCATTTTGGCTAAAAATTAAAATTTTGAAGATAAGTAGTGTTACTAAAAATAATAATACTTTCATTCTATTTCACTCTCCTTCTAGGAAAGAAATAGAGAGGTATCATCTAGACTTAGATGTACCTCTCAGATGATTAGAACCAACCTTTAATTGCGTTATAAAGAGTTACCCATAGTTCTGAGAAAAATCCACCTACTGAACGAAGAACCAAGCTAAAGAAACCTGCCTCTTCAATCGCTTCATTTGTTATTACATCTACTTGGGCAATATAATGACTATCTATAAATTCATAATCATTTTCTCCTACATACTCTAACGATATCGTTCCTATTTTCTCTCCTTTTTCTACAGGAGCAATTAGCTCGCCATTCTCGTTTAAACGTTCTTGGTCAAAAGTAACTACAGGAATATAATTGTCTCTTTCTCCTACACGCACGAAACTTATTAGACTTTCGTCAGTAAAAACAGCAACTTCATGTTCTTTCCCTTTCGAAACTCCAACGGTTTCCTGTCCCTCAGGTCTATATCCTTTAGGGATAAGTTCTTCTATTGAAAATTGTGAAAAACCATAGTCTAATAGTTTTTTAGTCTCGCTAAAACGTTCTTCAAGTGAGCTTGTCTTTGTTACAACTGTAATTAATCGAACGTTATCTCTTTCAGCAGTTCCAGTAAAGCTATATCCAGCTTGAGCAGTATATCCCGTTTTCAAACCATCTACGTCCGGGTATCCATAAACTAAACCAGGGAGCATCCAATTCCAATTATCCATTTGGATAAAGTCCTCTGTTCCTTCTTTAAAGATTTTTCTTTCAATACTAGCTGTCTCTAGAACTTCTGGATAATCTTTTAGTAAATGAAAAGCTAACTTCGCAGTTGCCCTAACCGTTAATTCGTTCTCATCCTTTTCTGTCGTTCCTTCTGGGTGCTTTCCTAAAAGATATTGGTTCGGTAGACCTGTAGAGTTAACAAATTTATAATCAATTCCATACTCCCCTAATTCCAATTGCATTGCTTTATCATTCATCATGTTAACGAATGATTCTTCTGATCCAGCAATTAGCTCTGCTAATGCCATCGTAGCACCATTAGCTGAATATATAGCTACTGACTCATAAAGTTCTTTAACTGTATATGTTTCATCTTGCCGTAAATAAACGTTGGAAAGATTATTATTATGTGATATTTCACGAACGAGGTCACTTATAGGAACGACCTGTTCCCAAGATATTGCCCCATTATTAATAGCCTCGAGAACTAAATATTCACTCATCATTTTTGACATGCTAGCAACTTTTAATAATTCATTTATATTTTTTTGTAATAAGATCTTTCCAGAGGTAGCATCTACAAGGATAGCTGAGTTTGTATTTATATTTGGATTCGCACTAACTGACACGGGAGAAGTTATTAATACATTTGTTATCACCAATAATAAAACTGCCTTTATAAAACTTTTTTTGAATCTTATTCTCACTTTTTCTGCCTCCAGTTCCAATTCTTTATTTAATATTCATTATTTATAATTAGCGACCTTACTACTATATTAGCGTACCTCTTAATTGTGTTTTTTTTGTGGACTTCTATCAATTTATATTTTTTTAAACGTCAGCTCATCCATTTCTATGCTTAGAAAGTTATTCTGGTAGTTTTTTCAATCGTATAGTATTCGTTTTATATTCACACTAGCCTTTGTAGGATTATAAGCAAAAAGAAAAAGACAAGAATTTTTGAGATTCAAGTCTCTGATAAGGCGTGATAAAATATTTCATGCATTTACTTTTCCTTTACTTCTATCCAAAAAGGAAAAGCAATTATTTGTTCTGCAAATTTAAATTCAACCCATAGTTTGTAAAAACCGCTATCTATAAATTGAGCAACAAATACTGTTTCATGATCTGAATTAGGATGCACATGAATAAATTGCTTTACTTCATCATCAATGATTACTACATGTCCAAGAGCCCCTAGATAAGGTTCAGGTTTCTCACCTTTGAGATCGAAATGAAGTGTAACATCTTCTCCGATTTTCAATGGACCGTGAGTCATTTCAACTATCTTCCCACTAATTTCCTTTATCTTTTCTTTGTTAGGAATAAGGTTCATTTCATTATCCCAGAAATGAGTATGATTAAGTATATTGCCCTCTATTGCATTCGCTTCAATTAGATAATGTTTCCCTTTCGGATTTATATCAACAAAAGCCTTATAAGATGTAAGATCACGAAGAGGGAGCGTTACTTCATACGTATACAAATCAATTTGCTCAGGATGTAAATGATAAAACTCTTGCAAATCATCACTGACGACGATCAGGTGCATATATTTCTCATGTGTTTGTAATAGCTCTAGTGGGCTCCCTTCTCGATCTTCTAAATGAATATTCAAAATAGAGTCCTGATATGTAATGGTTGTAATGATATCGTTTTCGGCTGCGCCCATGTGCATATGATGTTGCATTTCATGATGTTGATGTTGTTCCATTTGATTATCTTCCTATCTCTGTGAATGATTTTTTTTTCTGAAAAATACTTCTTGTTCCCAACCACTAAACGGATGAGAGCGGTTTTTCGTAGGTCCCGGTTGAACTCTTGGTGCGTGTCTCGGCTTATCATCTTGTGTCGTAGCCTTTTGTAATAATTGTTCAAGTGGCTGCCATTTCTTGAGTAATAGAACAACCAAGAATAACGCTACCCCTGTTGCTCCATACACGACCCACGGTAAATAACTAACTTCTGTTCCGATTTGAAGTAATTGACCACCAATAAAGTTTCCACCAGCTTCACCTAAGCCTGACATCACATTCGCCAATCCAAAGAAGAGACCGATCAATCCGGCTGTCGATAACTGTGAAATTGTACTATCGATAGTTGGTAAGATAAGCATTTCACCTACAACAAAGATGGCACCACTTAAAACAAGGTGAAAAAAAGATGTAGCAAAGTAAAGAGAACCGACTCCAAACCCAATAAATAACATCCCGAATGCAAGTGCGGTTAACGGATGTAACCTCTGAATAACTTTTCCTGTCATCACGTTTTGAGCCAAAATGACAATCCCACTATTGATCGTCCAAATCAAAGCCACATTACTTGGATCAGGCAAAACCTCCGTTGCCCGTAGTGGAAGCGTTAAAGCTAACTGAGCATACAAAGCCCAAATCACAACACTTACTACACCAAACATAATAAAAGGTTTGTTCTTAAACACTTCCTTATAAGCACCCGATGGGATAACGGGACAATTTGCATCTCCGCAATTTTTCGGAAGGAAAAACCAACTCTTTAATGCGAGTACCACATAAATAACTCCCGCTATCCAAAAAATCAACTTAGAGGATCCTGTCACAACAAAGAAGATAATAAGGCCAGCAGCTGCTGTTCCGATATTAGCTGCAATCCCACGCATCGAAAAGGCTGTCGTTTGCGTTTCTTCTGATGCCAGTGCCGCAATGGCCGCCTTGGTTGATGGAGCGTTCAATCCATTGCCAAGACCTGTAATCAGTGAGGCTACAAGTAATAATCCAAATATATTAAAGAGTCCAAAACCGATTAATCCAACTGCACCAATCATGCTCCTAACCCAATAATGAACCTTCTGCCAATACGATCTGCCAGAAATCCTCCGAGTAAGCTCCCAAATTGAAATGATATGGCATTCATTGCTAAGATCATTCCTATTTGCGCTAGAGATAATGCTGCATCTATTTTTAACATAATCGGTAACATAGGAATCACTAAGTATGTTCCTAAATGGGAAAGCAAGACTCCAAATAATAAAATCAGCATGGTACGATCTAATTTTTTAATGTCTTGTATAATCATTTGATCCCTTCTTTAACAGGTATTGAACAAAAACAGGCAACCTTGATCACCTGCTTTTGCTCGATTTTAAGCTACCATTTTACGGCATTCTTCTGCACACTTGCGGCAGTAAGTAGCACATTCCTGGCAATGAGCGTCTTGGAACTTCTCACAGTCAGTAGCACAGGCTTCGCAGATCATAGCACACATTTCACAAAATTGTTTTGCAAACATACTCCCACGTGACATCCATTGAGATGCCATTGAACAAATATCTGCGCAGTCTCTTAACATACTGATACAGTGAGTTCTAGCTTGGACATCAGGCTCTTTTAGACATGATGATAAACATTCTTCGCATGCTTGCATACATTTGTTGCAAGCATCAATACACGCCTGATGTTGCTGTATAGTTGAATCAATCAAAGTGGTCATTTTACATCTCCTCCCTTATTATTTAATAGACCACTCTACATAAATCTAGTAAATATTACCAAGTTACACAAGGCAGAAGTATTAAAGGAAATTTTGTTCGAAATTTAATTATCATCATGATACCAAAACGTAAATAAGCCCCCTGGAGAAGGGAGCTAAGAATAAAGATATTAGTATTTACTTTAATTAAAATCTACTCTTCAAAGCTTACTCAAATCCTAAGTATTCTTCTAACGTTAACCCTTGTTCATGAATTACTTTGGCTGGCTCTTTGCCTACAAACCGAAGATGCCATGGCTCGTATTGATAACCTGTAATTTTTTCTTTATCTTTTGGATAACGAATGATAAAACCAAACTGCGCAGCATTTTCCTTAATCCATTGACCCTCAGGTGTATCTTCAAATGAGGTAACTAATTGAAAGTTCACTTCCGGAGTAGTAACATCCATTGCTAGACCAGTTTGGTGCTCACTATGCCCAGCATTCGCACTTACTCGACTTGCCTTTTCTTCACCGCTTCTCTCAACATAATACGCAAAGATACTCTCCTGTCGTTCATAAGAGCGATACCCGGATTGAGCATAAAGATTTAAGTTTTCATCATTGGCTTTTTCAAATAAATCTTCAAGTGCTGTCGCTGCTTCCTGTCGCATTAAGCGTTGAGCCAGCTCCTCTATGAACGGAAAGGGTACATTTGGATCAACTAAATCCGAAGGTACATAGTCTTTTGGTAAATCCCGCTCTTTATTTACCAATAAAAGAACATCATCTAATTGCTCTTCCGTGTAAGATTCCCATGGTTTATCTTTAGCAAAATCTTCTTGGGATTGTTTGCCTTTATCGATACTATTTTTTATTGGAGCACTATCTAAATCACCGTTCTTATTCTTCATTTTTTCGTCGTCTGTTGATAAGTAATCACTTAATAACATTTCTTTATTTTCTTCTTTTGTAGAATCTGTTAATAGTGAATTTTCTTTATAAATTACAATTAAGATTACAAATACCACTGCTAGTGCAGCAATGTAAAAATACCTCATTTAATACAATACCTATCCTTTCTGTGTTATTACTGCAATTACAACTTAGCGAGATTTCAGGTCTTAAACTTTATTAGTAAGTGGCTTATTCATACAGAAGTGGGTTGCTTCCTTTTTTTCCAAACAACAAAAATTAAATAAATCGCTGCAATGCTAAGGATCATTTTTCCTTGCCACTCAAATTGAGTAATCTGATAAACCGAATACGCTTCAATCAAAAGCGCAGGTATTTTACCTATTGAGCTTGCAATAGCAAAAGTGATAAATGAGACACTACCAATGGCTCCAGCAAGAGTAACCAGACCTGAAGGAACAAAAGGAAGAAGGCGAAGGGATAAAATTAAATAAAAGGCATCTTTTCCTTTTAAATGTACTAACCGTTTTAATTTCGGGTACTTGTCCAATGGCTTCTGAGAAAATTGTTTTAACCCTTTTCGATACAAATAAAATGCTATGATGGCTCCGATCGCTTCTCCAACAAAAGAAATAAATGTCCCCATCCAGAAACCAAAAAAAATTAAATTTGCTGCGGTCACAAAGAAACTTGGAATAACTCCTAATACAGCAACAATAATACTAATTCCAATACTAATGAAGATTGCAAAGTGTTCATACTCTTGAAAGTAATATATAAGTCGATCCTCCATTTTCCCCTCCACTATTTGTCTTCATAATGATTTCAACCCTCGTATTTTTAATAGATCTCCATAGACCCTTACGTTTTATTTTTCGTGTATTGTTACTCTGATCAAGAACTATTATTCTATCGTTCAATTATGTAGAAAATATGAAGTTTTTTAAATTTTGGTATTATCTTAAGTAACTTTGTTTATAGACAACAAAAGACTCCTACAACAAATTGATAGGAGTCAATGCCATTATTCTTTCATGCGTCATTTGTTTTCTTCGATTACCAACATTACATTAATCTTTTACAATGATTACTCTATAACATGAGCATTTTCCTTAAGATGACTTTGACTTTTTTAGTTCCTCTAAAGATGCAGTCAACTTTTTATTTTCTTCCATTAACTTACTCATTTGTTTTTGTGCTTGCTGCCAATCTTCAGATGAGTTAATTAAATTCTCATTCTTATTTTTTTGCGTCCCATTAGGGGTACTCTGCTTAGCCATCTTGACGGCTTTCCAACAGAAGAACAGACAAACGATTTTAATCGCAATAAATACTAGTAAAAATGTGTTCAATTGTTACAACTCCTTTCGTAATCCGTCCATTTCTTTCAATAGTTTTTGATTATCCTTTTCTATTTTCTCTATTTGTGAATGCATTTTTTGTAACTCGATCGATTCAGAAACTGATTCTTCGTTGTTTACTGGATTAGCAGTTATGTTTTTTTTAGGCGAACAACAGGTAGAACTTCCACCGTGCTTGCCCATGCCTTTAACACAAGTCAGGATTAAGAGCACAAGAACACCAAGTAAAAGAAATGTAACTAAATCCATTTTCCCAAACCCCTTTCATCAATTCGGTTCCCTACAGAACTTTAAGGATCTCTCATAAAAAATGTAACAAAAGAATTTGATGGAAATATGAAGAAATACAAAAGATTAATACTTTCTTTAGAAAATTTATTTTTGAGGCTATTTCTATTTATGAAAAAAGGACTTATTCTGCTCGCTGGTTGTTAAGTCCATCCATATTTGATAACAATATATCAAGAATTGTTTAATCTTATGGTGAATACCGTTCCTACATTAACTGTACTTTTGATTTGTATTGTTCCACCATGCTGTTCAATAATTTGCTTAGTAATGGCTAACCCTAATCCGCTACCACCGTATTTCGTGGAACGCGATTTGTCTACTCGATAAAAACGGTCCCATATATAGGGAAGATCCTTAGCTGGAATTCCTTCGCCATTGTCTTCAATTTCAATTATTATTTCTTTGTATCTCTCCTCTAATCTAACTTGTATTTTCCCATTTAGGTTTGTGTGTCTAATACTATTATTCAAAAGATTAAGTAAGACTCGTTCAAACTGATCTGGGTCAATGTTAGCAAGAAGAGTTGGGTGGGCGTACGAAAAGAGTATGTCTATTTTCTTATCATCAGTAGCTAATGTTACTTTCTTTTTAACTTCTTGAATGAAATCTACAAGATCGATTTCCTGAATATTCAACTGGATTTTACCTTCCTCTAGCTTCATTAATTGAAAAAGGTTCTTTACTAAACTTTCCATTCGCACAGCTTCCTGGTGAATGATTGTTGCCTGATCATGAACAAGGTCTGCTTCCACCTTCTGATCTTTTAACAATGCAGCATAGCCTTTAATATATGTTAGTGGTGTTCGGATGTCATGGGAGACGTTGGTTAGAAATTGTTGTCTTGTATCTCTATATTCTTTAAGTTGTATTGCCATAGTAGAAATATGCCTTAATAAATCGTCTATTTCGTCATTTCCTTTACTAGAAAGTTGGACATCAAAGTTCCCTTTTGCTATTTGCTTTGTCAAATCCCGTGCATTCGTAATTGGAAGAGTAATCTTTTTTGATAAGAAAATTGTAAACATACCCGAAAATAAAAGTGTAATCAATCCCATTGATATTGTAATCCCTAAAAGAGTTAATCTAGCTTCTTCAAAGCTACCAGTATCTTGGTCAATAAATAGATACCCTGCCAACTCTCCGT
Organism: Halalkalibacter akibai JCM 9157; assembly: GCF_000513135.1. Taxonomy (GTDB): domain Bacteria; phylum Bacillota; class Bacilli; order Bacillales; family Bacillaceae_D; genus Halalkalibacter; species Halalkalibacter akibai. The sequence goes on along the minus strand of NZ_BAUV01000020.1, from coordinate 4,027 downwards.
TGATTTTAAACGGTTCGTATGACCAAATATGGGGAATGTGCTCGGTCATGGTGTTAACAAATTCTGTTTTTTCATTCGATCGTTCAGAAAGGCTAACAATCCAACTTTGATATCGATCAATCATTTCCTTTGAAACTTGTTGGGTACTATTTTTAACATTGAAATTTGCATCAAAAATAATAAATGTATTTTCTGGGTTTCTTTTTTCCATAATCATCACATGTTCTAGCGTTTCTGGCACCGTATGCAGTTCTACTACTTCGCGGTGTGCGTCAAGTCTATGCTCAATTTCCCCCTGGAGTTGATTTTTGTAAAATGATTTTGAAAGGGTGTAAAAGGAGAAACCCATCATGACTATGATCAATACCACAGACAAAAGAACAAGCAAGCTCACTTTAGTCGACAATTTCATGTACTCAATCCCTCATGCTGAGGAACTTTATAACCAATCCCCCATACTGTCTCCACGACAGTGTTGTCAAGCCCGGCTTTTTTTAATTTGTCACGGATGTTTTTAATATGGGTATCAATATTTCGGAAATCACGATCATCTGCCTCATCCCATACAAGGTAAAAGAGTTGTTCCCTTGTATAAACACGTCCAGGGTTGGATAGAAGGGTACTAAAAAGTTGATACTCTTTTTTCGTCAGTGGAATCCCTTTCTGATTGTAGAAAACCATTTGCTGCGAATGATCTATAGTAATTCCAAACATCCCCTTCCTTTTTTCTACCTGTTGAAAAGGTTCTACACGTCGAAGTACAGAATTAACTCTGGCCACTAGTTCCTTCGGTTCAAACGGCTTCGTAATATAATCAGATGCCCCAAGGTTTAACCCCTCTACCACCTGATCTGTTTCACCAATAGCTGAAATAATAATAGTAGGCACTAATAATTCTTTCTCTGTTAATTCCTTTAATACTTGAAAGCCATTCATTTCTGGCATCATAATATCAAGTAACATTAAATCAAACTGTTGCTCTTTTATTAATTCAAGTGCTTCTTTTCCAGAACCCGCGGTCGTTAACTCAAATTCGCTAGAACCAATACATACACAGAGCAATGATTGCATTTGTTTTTCATCATCAACTATAAGTATTTTTTTCATTGATCTCACCTCATGCTTAATCTATTTCTTAAACATACTGCCTCTTCACCTAAATTTTTAATATAAACTTCCTAATGTCATACTAACTTAAAAGTATGTAAAAACAATGAACTTTTAGTCAAAGAAGATTCATTTTCATTCCATTACCACTTTGTAATGAACTATTCTCTTGCCTCTTTTTCTATTATTAATAAAAAATTCCACTTAAATTAATAGAGTTTTGTAGAATTTGATTCTTCTAATATTTAACTTATGGTCATATCTATTAACGAGTGAAAGGAGAGGTCGCTTTTGAAATCTAGCAAAACTCGTAGTACTGCACCCACACAAAATATGATAATTATGTTGATTTTAGGTATGATTTCCATCTCTATAATTATTGGAGCATTAACGACCTTTCAAACATCGCTAACAAGTGACGCATTAAAACGAACAACTTATGACATCTCCGTTGAATCACTCTTTTATTTTATGAGCATGGAAAATCATTATTTTTCAGAAGTTTTGCCAGCTGAAAGTCAAAATCCTTCAATAGGGAAATTTGCATTTGAATTAATAACTAATATAAATTTTGATGATCCTAGAACTTTTTTAGGAAGAGAACTTCCTGGGTTTTCTTTTTATGATGGAACGATTGTTGTCGCTGGAGAAGGATCTAATTTTACAAACATGCCTACTTCTGAATCCGCTCCCCCATTGGATGTGATACTTGCTGAAAGAGAGGCCGCTTCTGAGAATTTAGCAAATATGAACGAAGAAACTTCTGATGAGCGTAATGATATGAGCGCCGAATCTCAATCAACAGAGAATAAAGTCGTTCATATTATCCATTCACATAGTCGGGAATCATTCCTGCCTGAATTAAAAAACGCATCTGAACCGGACGATGCTTGGCATGCAGAGCTAAATGTTACTTTAGTAGGCGAGAGATTAGGAAAAGAATTAGAAAAGAGAGGTATCGGAACTGAGGTCGACAAAACTGATATAAGTGGTATGTTAAGCGAACGTAGCTGGAGCTATCCTCAGTCCTATGAAGCGTCAAGAGACCTTATAAAAACAGCAATGGAAGACAATCAAGACTTGGAATTTTTCTTTGAAATTCATCGTGATGCATTACGCAGGGATATAACAACCGTTACAATAAACGGGATAGAATATGCGCGAACTTATTTTGTTATAGGAAAAAATAACCCTAACTATGAGAAGAATCAAAAACTAGCTGAGGACTTGCACTATTTACTCGAAAAACAATATCCAGGGTTAAGCAGAGGGGTACTTGTAAAGGACGGGACTGGGATTAACGGTAGATATAATCAGGATCTTTCAGAAAACTCCATACTTATTGAAATGGGCGGTGTAGATAATACATTAGAGGAAAGTTACCGGACAACTGAGGCATTAGCAGAAATTATTAGTGATTATTACTGGAACTCCGCTGAGAAGGTGAATAACTAATTTTACTTAGCATTATTTCTTAGAGTATAGTAATTACTCTAGTTCTACTTTGATTTTTGACAAACGTAACCAAATGAAACAATTATTGAAATGACATGACTATAATCCTGTTATTGAAGGCCCCTATAATTTTGGGACCTTCAATAACAATATTGGTTCCCCCTCAAAAAGAACGCAAAAAACAGAAAGCAGGAGAGAATTTACTTAAGTATAGTTAACATCGTCTTAAATAAAAATGATTAATTTTATGAGCCCCTGTTGAGATTATAATAAATTCATCAAAATTAATTGATCTTTTCTCTAGTAGTGGTATCACTTTTTCCACTATCAAATTAGAAATATTATTTGGTGAAAAAGCAGAAACTCGCTCGTATAGCTCGTTAGGAATGTCTATTATAAGTTGATTGGATTCATTAGATATTTTAATGAGAATTTCCGAGCTGAGATTTTCTGCTTCTGCACTTATTCCATATAATTTTTCACCTTTTTGGTTTAATGTATTTTGATCGATTCTTAGAAACTCGTACGATAAAAGTTCATTTGTTGTTACTGACAAATAGTGACAAAGAGTGTTCAAAGTATTAAAATTTATTTTATTTGCATGTTTAGAACAAAGATACAAAATTTCCTCCAGTGGAATTTTTGTATCTTTTGCAATATCTTCAAAAGAAATCTCCTTATCGAGCAACAAGTTTTTTAAGTGGAACACGATCATTTATACTCCCCCTAAATTATTCTATAATGAATTAAGTAATACAACTGAACCTTCGCGCAATCTTACAATCAAAACCTTTAAATAATTTGAAAATTCAAGGAAGCTAATGTTCAACCGTAATAATAGGTGTTCCTATTGTCACATCAACATTATCTGAGTATGGAACACTCCTAACCCCTATTTGTAAATTCATTTTATCATTCTGATTTAAGGGTAGACTTAAATCCCACCTAGGGTTATACGCAGAAACCGATATGAATTGATCCTCTTCAACCCCTTCTTTAACCTCTCCAGAAAAGTCACGTACTAAATCTTGAGCTAAGTCCTGTAAGTTCTTATTATTATCTTCAATACTTCCTTGAATCATATAAAAGATGGAACTGCCTTTAATGTTTGATGATATTTCATTCATAATGTCAGAATTCCACTCATCTCCAACAACCTGATAAGTAATATTCACTTTATACTTATTTCTATCTTCATAAGATGTAATCACGATACGTTCATCTAAGCTTTGGTTATTTTTTGTACCAACTACTTTATTGTGATGGTCATTTTCAATTTTTTCCGTGCTCCATACAAAGTCTGTTTTATTTTTTTGTGTGTCATCAATTAGTTCAATCACTTCAGTTACATTCATTACATATAGTTCCTCCCTTGAATAAGCTGACCAGGAATGTAACGTCATATTATTTTTTGTTATGACTTCATAAATATCTTCAAGTTCGTTTATATTTTCTTTTTTTTCAT
>NZ_BAUV01000021.1 GCF_000513135.1 Halalkalibacter akibai JCM 9157 | reverse complement strand
CAATGTAACGGACCTATCCCTACTTGTTAACCCATCAAAAGCAACAAAATATGCGAAAACAGCCTATAATTTTAAAGGAGGGTTTCTCCAATGAAACATGCTAGTATAGTTGAAACTTCGGAATTAGATTCTGTAAACGGTATAGTTATGGAAGGCGAGAATGGCTCATTCTTCTTTTGCGAAGAAAAGATAGAGCACTCCAATGCAAAACAGTATGAAGTTTTTAGTGAGACTGGTTCTTTTCGTGAAGAGGGTTTTGTTGTTATTAACAATATTCCTGTAACAGAACAAGGGAAAGCTGCTTTCGAAGAGCGTTTCAAGAATCGAGCTGGTTTAGTTGAAAGCGAACCCGGCTTTCAAGCTATTCGTATTTTACGACCACTCTCTGACGATACCTATGCCATTATGACGGTTTGGGATAATGAAGACTCTTTTAAGAATTGGCAAACATCAAAATCCTATGAAAATGCTCATAAAAAAAGAGGGACCGAATCAGCTCTTTCTAAAGATATTTTTCCGAGACCTTCATTTGTGACTACTTTTCACAGTACATTGAAACGATAGACTTTCTTGATTTTTGTTTCCTTGCATTGAAAAAACAGAGCTTTTCATCAACAAGCTCTGTTTTTTTCCTTCTTAATCTTACTAACTAGTTTTACATCTCATTCTACTAAACGATGGCGATGTGCATAGACAGCAATTTGAGTTCGATCTTCTAAATGTAATTTTTGTAGGATATGACTTACATGTGTTTTCACTGTTTTAATGCCAATAAATAAAAGCTGTGCTATCTCTAGATTGTTTTTACCTTGCCCAATTAATTCAAGTACCTCTAGTTCACGAGGCGTTAGGGATTCATGCAACTGTGCTTCTGTGTTTTTTCTCATCCTACTCATCATTTTAATCGTTACTTCAGCTTCAACAACTGACTTTCCACTTGCCGCATTTCTAATAGCTTCAGCAATTTCATTCGCTGACGACGTTTTGAGCAGGTAGCTAAACGCTCCAGCTTCAATAACCGGATAAACTTTCTCATCATCAATAAAGCTGGTCAGGACGATAATTTTGGTTGATGGAAGAACTTGCATAATGGTTCGTGTTGCTTCTATTCCATCCATTTTCTCCATAACTAAATCCATTAAAATGACATCTGGTTTCAAAGTATTAGCTAAAGCCACTCCCTCGATGCCATTACTCGCTTCCCCAACTACCTTCATATCTCCTTGAGTCGACAAATACGCTGCCAAACCCATCCTTACCATCTCATGGTCATCAACCAAAAGCACATTAATCATGTTTTCCCCCTTTCCAAGCAATAGGTAAATTGGCCTCTATTTGTGTTCCTTTTCCTTGTACCGAAACGATTTGTAGAGTGCCACCGATCTCGGTGATTCTTTCACGCATCGTATGTAGACCGTAGGAACCCGCCTGCACTAATTTCGGGTCAAATCCAATACCATTGTCGATTAATTTTATTTTGAGTTCCTGACTAGTTTCTTTTAGATGAAACTCTAGCTGATCAGCTTTGGAATGTCTTAGAACATTTGAGATCGCTTCTTGCATCATTCTAAACAATTGATCTTCTATTCCTTTTGGAATGTCTAATTCGTCTTCAATGTTTACGATCACATTCATGTCGTGTTTTTGGTTTAATTCTTCAAATAATTGGTTTAATCCTGCTTCAAGACTTTTCCCTTCGAGATGAGCTGGTCTTAAATGCAATAACAGCGCTCTCATTTCGGCTTGGGCAGTATTGGCCATTTTTTCAACCATCAAGATTTGATCAATTGTCCCTTTTGATACACCCTCAATATTTTGCTTAATGGCCGCGGTCATCATTGAGATCGCAAACAGTTGCTGACTTACCGCATCATGCAAATCCCTTGCTAATCGTTGCCGTTCTTCTGTTACAGCTGCTTTCTTAACCGTTTCTTGCATCTCGGCCCTTTCAGCCGATAGGCGCTGTAAGGACGCCACTTGCTTTTCAATGTTCTCCGCCATCCCATTCATTCTTTCAGACAGCTCGGCTAATTCATCGTCTCCCTCCACCTCAATTCTGTGAGAAAAGGTCCCTCTTTCAAACCGAACCGCCCCATGGATTAGTTGATCAATTTTTCTTTTCATCGGATTTGCTTGAATGTACCCACTAATTAAACCAGTTAATAACACAATTACAACCATCCACATAAGAATAGGGACACCTAATATTTGACGATCAATTGCCAGCAATAACCCTCGATTATCTTCGTACGTAATTAGAAACAGAAAAAAGAAGGAAATTAATCCTATCCCAACTAAACTATGACGAATAAATTGCCATTGTAGGCGAGCTAACTGTTTTTTCATATCACTCTCACCTTCACTTCACCAATGACAGTTGATAAAATTAACTTCACTCTTCTTGATGCTTGTTTATAATTTTTCGTTGCAATACTTAATTGCTGATTGATCCCTTCATGCTTTTCATGAAACAAAGAAACTTCTCCAATAATCGTTGAAGCCTGTATACTAATCGTTAAATCTTCTGGAACATAAAAATCAATTTGTCCAATCATACACTGTACGATAATAACCGTTTCACCTTCAGGAATAATCGCTTTAGATAAATCTAAGCGAACATCTCCTATCCCGTTCCAAATAGTCAAGTCGTTTAATTCAAAAGCTTCACCTATATAGTGAATATCGCCAATAAAGCTACGACGCATCGTCGGAGCAAATACCACGCGTTCTTCTTTAATATCGTTCTGAATTGGAATCTCTTCTTCAACTACTTCTTTCTTCGTGACATCTTCCGCTTTCTTAGTTCGTACTCTCCTTGTTTCTTTTTTAGAAGGTGAACGTACTAACCGTAATCCATAATATAAAGCCAATATACCAATTAATAAAGGAATGAAATTAAATCCTAAGATTTGATCAAACAAGATACTAGCACTAATAATAAAGAATATGATGCTAATAAACGTGTGCTTTCTTTTATAAAAAAAGAAACCTAGCAAAAGGAAAATGAGTGGAGCAATGAAGGTTCCTGTTGATAAATTCATCGAGTTAAACAATATATTTAAACCAATAATAACGACAATAATTCCGAAAATAGTTTGTTTCTTCATGCTCTCACCCCCCTTTATTGTTCTACTATATGAATATCTCCTGAGACCGTTTGAATGTTAAATGGATTTAGACCATTACCTAGTATACCAGTAAAATTAGATCCAGTAACTATGTCACCTGATAATGTAGTTAAATTAAAAGAAGCATTTGCATTAGGAATCATTAGTTGAATGTCACCAGAAATGGTTTTAACTTTTGTCTGACTTTGCTCTTCACTAAATTGAAGATTAATATCTCCTGAAACAGACTCTGCATCTAACTCTCCAGTTACTTGTTTAGCCTCAATTTGACCGGAAACAGTCTCAATCTTATTATTCTCCGCCACCATACCCTGAACCTCAACATTACCAGAAGTTGTGACGACTTCTATGTTATTAGCTGTTAAAGTTAGAGCTTCAATATTTCCAGACACCGTTTTTAAAAATAAACGATCAGCACTTAAATCTTGATCAATTCTAATATTTCCTGATACATTGCGAATGGTTAAAGGTAAATCGTATTCATACGGAATCAGTACTTTCGCTGTTCCTCTCCCGGAAAATTGAAAGACCATCCACTTAAATCTCTCATCTTTCAATTCAATCTTTAATGTTTTCCCTCGTAATTGAGAATAAATATTAACTTTATTTGCATTGTTTAAAGCAACAACAATCTCTTTCCCATCATAGCGTTCAATTTCCCAATCTACATTTACACTAGAGAGCTCCATTGACTCAAAATCGCTCATATCTTTCTTAAACTCATTTCCTTGATTGGCCGTACTTCTCGAAGAAAAGACAGAGAAACTCGTCACAAGCAAAACAAATAAACCAAATGCAATTAAAAGAAAACCTATTAGTTTTTTCATTTATTCCCCCCACTGCCTTTTACTTAATACTATATAGGTTAAATCTACTGTAGCCTAGAAAAAAAGACTAGGACTTACAAAGTGTTTAACTGAGAATGCGAACGATGCAGAACCTTAGCGGAGGAAATACACGTAATCAAAAGGCAGCGGTGAGACCCCACAGTGCGTAAGCACGAGGAGGCTCACCAGCCGCCCACGGAAAGCGAAGTGTATTTCAGGAGCGCGAGCCAAGCAACCATCATTATGTTCGTATTATTTAAACACTCTTTTGTTCCAGTCTCTTTATATTTACTGATTCTTTGCCTTTAACAGTCTAAGTTCGTTTTCAATTTCCTCTTCTTGGTTTTTCAATTGCTTAAGTTTAGTGTTTGGAGAATCCTCACCTTTAGTTAAGTCAGGTTCTTTACTATTCTTTAAATGTTGAATACGAACGATCAACTCAAGATCTTTTTCCTTTAGTTGTTTATATTTCAGTTGCAACTGTTCAAGCTCTACTTTAGCATCTGCACGATCCTCTTTATTTTGATAAAGCTCTTGTTCTAACTGCTTTATTAAGGACCACACTTCCTTTTTACTCAAAAGTATTTTACGAGCTAATTCATCATCTTCTGCTTGAACAGCTGTTTTAGCTTGTTCTTCTTTACGATCAAAGAGTTCCTTAAGTTCGTTTAAGCGATATTGCAAGTTTTTTTCTTCTCTACACTGCTTTTGAATGTTCTCTTCTAGTTCTTCCATACGTTTTTTGATGTCTCGTTTATACTGTTTCACCATAATAGCGGGGTCTTCTAATTTATCTAATCCTTCGTAAACATATGCTTTGATTAAAGTTTTAATTCTGGCGATCATTTTGTTTGTCCCCTTCTTTTATTAGACGTGTGAATTCCTTGTCAATCATTTCATACGTAGAGCCTACACTTGAGGTGCTCCGACTACTGTCTTTCTCTTCATTTTCTTTTTTGGGGTTAATTAATTGATAGCCTCCATACACTAATAAAGCTCCTATTGCTAGCCCAACTAATCCTCCCATTCCACCTAGTAGAATGATTGCCCCAAGTAAACCTAATAAAATAGATCCGAAACTCCATTTTCCTTTCTCCTTATACTTCGAGTAACCAAAGTAAAGTAAACATCCCCCGATGACGAGTCCGAGTAACCCTCCTATGTGAATGCCTAACATCCCAAGCACTATATTGGCACCAATAAACATAAGTAAGATGCCACCGATCACTTTTCCTGTTATTTTCATGTTTTTCCTCCTTCTCTTAACTTACCTTTATTGTACGAAGAAAAATGATTATTGAAGATGACCTGTAGATTGGTTTCTTCTCCGCCTCAAGACCGATCTTTTCCTCAGTCTTTTGACCTTTCAGTGAACGTTTGTCTCATTTTCAACATTACGATTAAAAAATAGCTATAATAATAAAGATGAGATGGTTAAATTGGGACTAGATAGAGGTAGGATCGAGACCCTACAGGCAAAGCCAAGGAGGCTCGATACCTCCCCGCGGAAAGCGAGTGACTGGAGCGCAATGGAACGAACATGTCAAGACAGGTAATTTCCCAAAAACAATGCCTTAGAAAAATAGGTAAATGCTAAAATTTGATTCATATCTTTTTTATGGACTAGAATAGACTTAAGAAGTAACGTGATTGACTTTATGAAGGATGTGTTATGGATGACAGAAGTAACGATCTGGCTCGCCCTTCTTGCCGGAGTGGTTTCATTTTTATCGCCTTGTGTGTTCCCATTAGTGCCAGCCTATTTAGCGCAATTAACAGGAACAAATGTAGCAGATAATCAAATTAACGCTGATCGACGCTTAATTTTATCAAGAAGTATTGGCTTTATTATTGGTTTTACATCTATTTTCCTTTTACTAGGAGCTTCTTCCACTTTTATCGGGCAAGCTTTTTGGGGGAACCGTCAATTATTTGAGCAAATTGGTGGCATTATTATCGCTGTTTTTGGTTTACAAATGATGGGGATTATCTCGATTCGAATGCTAATAAGTGAAAAAAGACTTCACGTCAAACCAAAGAAGACAACTAGTTTTGCGAACTCAGTCCTACTTGGCTTCTTATTTGGAACTGGATGGTCTCCTTGTATTGGACTTGTTTTAACTTCGATCTTGCTCCTTGCAGGACGCGAAGAAACGATGTGGGCCGGGATGTTCATGTTGTTGGTTTATTCCATTGGACTAGGACTCCCATTTATCGGGGTTGCTCTCCTATGGTCTCGTTCGTTAGATAAAATTCGCCGTTTAAACAAATGGTTACCTACGATACAAAAAGTGAGCGGTGGTATTATGGTTGTCCTCGGTATTTTACTGTTCACAGGACAATTTGCGATAATATCAGCTTACTTAGCTCGTTTCGTTCCTTTTACGATCTAATAAATAAAAAAACAGGAGAATCCATATGGATTCTCCTGTTTTCTTATTCTGATAGCCATCTAATTCGATATCCATTCATTGCCGTTTCTCCTAAAATATCTAGGAAGTGGTAATTAGCTGCAGCCCCTACAACCGCACCAACTCCTGGAATCATCTGAAGCATCTTTGGTAGGTCTATATAGTCACGATAATCGAGTTGGAAAGCTTTCCAATCAAATGCAGCAAGATATTCCTCTTTATCCGGTAACTTCTCTTTTTCCGATTCCCATCGCTCTAATTTTTCTATTAACTCAGGTCGTTTTTCTTCTCTTGAGAAGGCTAATTGGAATAAGTAAAGGACAAATAAACGTTCACGGTAATCTCTCACATCATAGCCATAAGCAGAAGCTGTATCAAAGAGAAATTTCATTTTGATACTTAACAATAACGGAAAATCTGCCATACCAAGTAAAATTCCGCCAGCACCAGTCCCAGCTCCTTCAAGAGCAGCTGTTCGTTTATAAGACTTAATTAGACCCATCACTTTCTGCTCTCGTTCTTCTAAACTTAAGGCTAGGTCAGGCTGTTTCTTCGTTGTGTACTCCGATCCTACTAACGTGGCATGAACCATATTTTTTATACTACTTGTCACGACTGCATGTACTTTTTCAGGTACTAGCTTATTCATTTTCATTTGTAGCCCTTTTGTATAGCGGTCAAACATTGAAGGTCTTTTTTCTAATTTACGTTTCCACCTAGATAGTTCTTCTGCAATCTGAGCTTCATACATACTATTATCACTTCCTTACAAACTACTTTTAAATGATATGCGTGAAGAGCCCTTAAAAATGATGCTATTTTCTTCTCTTATGAACGAATCTTGAACTTCCTATTACGCTGTAAACTCCTCCTATTAAAAGTCCCAATCCAGCAACTTGCCAGCTTGAACTTACTAACAGCACTCCAAATTGGATTGCTGTCATAATGAAAAGTAATCTAAGCGTCAATTGACTAAGTGCCTCTGTCTTTTCATGTTTCCAAACAGGATATAAGTCAACCCACATATTTGTGTCATAGTGATACCAGAGAGTTGATAATTGACTTGTTAACATATGCATAAACAACAAAAGTACTACTAATTGTAACCAGCCATCAGGAAGAGCGATTAAGATAATTGCAGAGATAACGATCAACCTAATGTAAATACCACCATAATCATTTGCTCTTATGAAGGATCTTGCAAATAAAAAGTGATACACTGACTTATTCGAGTCTGTTAGAATTTTCATCAACCAGTTTAAATAGCTTCTTGCCCTGACTTTATTGCGTAATTGCGGGACATCAGTAAATGAATTAGCAATTCGGTAGAAAGCAAGTAACATTCCTTGCTCTACTTCAATTAAGTGATCCCATTTAATCGAGTACTGCTTTGCTAATTTTTGATAGTACAACAAGCCATAGCGTAATCATGATCCCAAAAACAACAAGGAAATAAACAAGCTCTCCTGCAAAAAGGAAATAGATAAAGATTATATTAATTAGTCCTCTTAACAGAAAATGCGAGCGTCTTTCAGATTCACTTTGAAAACGTTGCTCCTCCCAACTAGATGCGATGTTCCAAATTTTCGCAACAACTAAGATCGCAAATATTAACAATAAACTGCCTGCTTCATCCGCTAAATATTGCGAATAAAACGGGGATAAAACGACTAAAACGAGCATCATCACAGCACTTTGGATGATTAGGGAATAGCGTTTTGAGGCTTGAAAGTATGAATCTAATTTTGATTCATATGGTAAAAGAAACACAACATCAGCTTGCTTCACAAACGTTCTTACTCCGCTTCTTGTTAACAAATGGGCAAACACTGCTACAAATAGCCATATAGCCGGAAACGTATCTGGGAGCCAATCTAATAAAACACTGTAATAATAACTTCCGATAATAATTAACACATAGAGGGTAAATAAAAAGCCACTATTTCCAATTAGCCGCAAATAGCGAATGGCCATATTCCAATATGCATTTACTCTCTCTCTCCACAGCGTCATTCCATCTTTCATACGAGTTCTTCCTTTGTCATTTCAATATAGATTTGATCTAGGGTCGCATTTGGCAGTTTCAGTTGCTGGCGCATTTCAACTAAAGTCCCTTCTAACACAACACGTCCTTGGTGTAAGATCACGAAACGATCACAATACCTCTCTGCCGTCGCAAGGATATGCGTTGACATCAACACCGCAGCTCCCTTCTTTCTCATGTCATCAAGGAATGTGAGAAAAGATTGAATCCCTATAGGATCAAGTCCCACTATCGGTTCATCGACAATATAAACAGGAGGTTCAATTAAAAATGCACTCATAATCATGACTTTTTGGCGCATCCCTTTAGAAAAATGACTAGGATACCATTTCTTCATTTTTTGCATGCGAAACTCTATAAGTAATTTTTCAGCCCGTTCTTCAAAAAGGTCTTTTTCCAACCCATAAGCCAATGCGGTTAGTTCTAAATGCTCCCATAACGTTAGTTCATCATATAAAATCGGTGTCTCGGGGATATAAGCATACGAGCGTCGATATTCATTTAATTGTTTCTGAAACGTCTTACCATCTATCGTAACTTCACCTTTCTCAGGCTGTAATAATCCAAGTATATGTTTAATGGTCGTACTTTTCCCTGCTCCATTTAATCCGATTAACCCAACAATTTCTGCTGCGTTCACAGAGAAGTTTACATTATGTATAACAGGTTTCTTCGGGTGGTATCCCCCTGTTAAATCTTTTATTTTTAAAACCTCTGACATGTTCAAACAACTCCTTTATCTTCTTATCTTACCAAATCCATTTGATATTCTTCTAGTCTATTGACAAAGCCTTGCTTCATTCGACACATTTTCCTTCTATTAGGTAAAGATTAAGAGAACAAAAAAGAGGCATCTCTCCTAACATAGGTTCTCTCTTTCCTTTATAAACCCTTTTAACCTTATTTGAAAGTTCTATATAGCACTCATAACTCTGAAAATAAGTCAAATTCGTGAAGATACTAGTTGATTTTATACACTCGCTCTTCTCCCAACTTGAATGAGCACTTTCGCTGATGTATAGTGTTTCTATACTAAATATTGGGAAAGGTGATTAAAATGACTGATCCAAATTGTATATTTTGTAAGATCGTAGACGGTGACATCCCCGCTTCGAAAATTTATGAGGATGAGCATGTGCTTGCATTTTTAGACATTAGCCAAGTAACTAAAGGACATACACTTGTCATTCCAAAAAACCATCATAAAGACCTTTTTGAATTACCAGAAGAAACGATTAAAAATGTTTATGCCGTTATTCCAAAACTAGCATCTGCAATCAAACAAACGTACGAAGCTGAAGGATTGAATTTAGTAAACAACAACGGAGAATTAGCTGGACAAACTGTTTTCCATTATCATGTTCACCTCATACCTAGGTATGGGAAAGGTGATGGCTTCGGAGCTGTGTGGAAAGACCATAGCGCAGAGTATAAATCAGAAGATTTCACCCAAATAGCAAGAGAAATTAAAGCATTTATAAAAGGATGATTCAATGAATCATCCTTCTTAAAAACGAAAAGTGTCAGAAAACACAAAAAAATAGAACCATTCAATATAGAATTATGGTAAGATAATGACAATCTTTCTGATTAACGTGGTGAAGAGATAAAGGAGTGGAGAACTTGAACGTTTTTAATTTTAATGCTGGCCCATCTGCGCTACCAAAAGCTGTACTAGAAAAAGCGCAATCAGAGTTATTGAATTTTAAAGGTACTGGGATGTCCGTAATGGAACTGAGTCATCGTAGTAAAGAGTACGAAGCGGTTCACCAAAGTGCGATTGATCTGTTAAAAGAATTATTGAGAATCCCTGACAATTATCAGGTTCTTTTCCTTCAAGGAGGAGCTAGTCTTCAGTTTTCAATGCTGCCTCTGCAATTTTTAAAGGAAGGAAAAATTGGAAACTACATACTTACAGGAGTATGGTCTGAGAAAGCTTTAAAAGAAGCGAAGTTAATCGGTGAGACCCAAATTGCGGCCTCAACCAAAGAAAGTAACTATACGTCAATTCCTGAATTTTCGGACCTGTCTTTCAACAAAAATGACGCTTATGTTCACGTTACTTCAAACAACACAATATATGGTACACAGTGGCTGAATTCCCAGATATTACGCATGCACCGCTTATAGCAGATATGTCTAGTGATATCCTGTCACGTCCTCTTGATATCGAGAAATTCGGCTTAATTTATGCAGGAGCTCAAAAAAATCTTGGTCCATCTGGTGTAACGGTTGCTATCATTAGAGATGATCTACTTGCTGAAAATGTAGAGCATGTTCCAACGATGCTACGTTACCAAACACACGCAGAATCTAATTCTCTTTATCATACTCCACCTACCTTCGCTATTTACATGCTTAACGAAGTTCTAAGTTGGGTAAAAGATCAAGGTGGCGTAGAAGCTATTGAGAAGATCAACAAACAGAAAGCGAAATTAATTTACGATGCTATTGACGAAAGCGAAGGCTTCTACACTGGACATGCCGTAAAAGAAGCTCGTTCACTAATGAATATTACCTTTAATTTACCAAGTGAAGAACAAAATAAAGTTTTTTTAGCAAAAGCAAAAGAACTTGGTTTCGTTGGGTTAAATGGACACCGTTCTGTAGGAGGTTGCCGCGCTTCAACTTATAATGCAGTTCCATTAGAGGCGTGTATCGCTTTAAGTGACTTTATGAATTCCTTCCGAAAACTTTAAATCACAAAGAAAGTGGTTAGGCTTTTCTTGCCCTAACCACTTTACGAAGTTAATAGGAGAATGACAGAAATTCCACTTACTATTGAAAAAAATAAAAGTACGTAAAAAGAATTTCTGAATTGATTCTTTTCTTCTTTTCGGCTATGACCGACTAATCGAAAGGTAACATAAACAAATCCGTAAAGTGATAACAAGCAAATAGAGATTAATAAAAGTATTAGCGCCTCCATTTAGCCCCCTCCTTATCCTTGATATATATGATGATAAGTGTGATTTTAGACTATAGTGAAAGGCGGTTTATTAATGAATGTAAAAGCATTAATCACAGGAATTGTTGCAGGTACTGCTATTATAGGAGCAACTACTTTACTAACTACCCCTAAATCAGGAAAAGACGTACGGCAGTCCTGTAAGGAGAATGCCCTAAAAATCAGAACAGGAATGGATCAATTTAAAAACGATAGTAAAACAACTTCCATTCAGTTGAAACAAACAGTTAAGGTCGGGAAAGAAACGTTTAGGACTATAGGTGAAGACGTTAAAACGTCTGTAAAGGATTGGCAGACCGATATTAATCCTATGCTGAATAAATTAAAAGAAGACGTAGATGCATTACAGAAATCAGTCAGTAAGACCCAAAGGTAATTAGGCTAATTTTCAAAAAGTTTTTAATAAACTGTTTTTTCTCTTTCCTTTTTGACTAATTGTTGTCATAATGTAGAGAAGAAAATATTCAAAAATAATATTTACTGAATAATAGACAGAGAGAACGGTCGGTAAAAAATAGGAGGGGAGAAAATGGATCAACAGATACCTAGCTCCTTAAAACAATCAGTATTGTTCAGCCATAAGGTAGCGCAATTAAGTAAAGCACTTTGGAAATCAGTTGAAAAAGATTGGCAAACTTGGATCAAACCTTTTGATCTTAACATCAATGAACACCATATTCTTTGGATTGCTTATCATTTGGACGGTGCTTCTATCTCAGACATTGCTAAATTCGGAGTTATGCACGTCTCAACAGCATTCAATTTCTCAAAGAAACTAGAAGAAAGAGGACTGCTCCATTTTTCAAAAAAGGAAAATGATAAACGAAATACGTATGTTTGTCTTACTAACGAAGGACATGAGCTATTTCTAAAAACTCTTGAATCTTATCGTCCAGACACATACGGCGTTTTTGAAGGTGCTATTCCGATTAAAGACTTATATGGTAAATTCCCTGAATTATCGGAAATCACTAGTATTCTAAGACATATTTATGGTCCTGACTTTATTGAAATCTTTGAACATTCTTTAACAAAATTTGAAGAAGACTTTCATGAGGTAGATGGCCGTCTTACTAAACTAGATACAGAACAAAAAGATAAATTTACAAGCGAAGGAGCCTAGCTATTAGATAGGCTCTTTTTTTTGTTCAGAAAAAATTGTTATTGTCGAAATCATTTTATTTTTGTCGATTCTATTGATTTTTACTTAAAATGCGAGTAAATTATTCAATTAGATTGAGGAGGTGCAGCACTTCTATGAACTGCTGGAAAACAATACGTGTAACCCGTGATTACGGTACGTTGCGCCTAATAATGTATTCAGGATGTACAATGCTTTTTTCGTTTTTATTTTATTATTTAGTGGTTAGCTCACTAATTCCAACAACCGAGTTAACGAATATTCATCTACTATTATTAATTACAAGTATCATCATCTTACTGTTTAGTCATAAGGCACTTCATTTACTGCCAATCTGGTTATGCGGTAAAAAAGCAACTTTAAAAGTCCAATGGTTTTATTTTATTCCTTTACTATCTATAAAAACAGCTAAACCATTACCGCGAAATTTATATTTAATAGCCCTTTTAACACCAGTCATCGTCATGACAGTATTTGGTGCGTTAGCTTCTGCTACGTACCCTATGTATATCGCTTTAATTTCAATATTGAGTTCTATTCATTTTGGAATTGCATTCTTTGACATTATCAATGCATCTTACTTAATCAAAGCTCCTAAAAAAAGCTTTATCGAAGACCACGAAGAAGGATTTCATATTCTAATCAAACAAGCGGTGTAACTATTTTAAAGTTCTTATTAATGACCGCCAGTTAAAACAATAAAGAATGACATTTAGCATGTACTTCTTCATGCTTTAATGCCATTCTTTTTTTCACTCTTGAGATACGTTACTGTGACAAAGTGGAATGAAGCGGAAAGCAAGTACCTGAAGCGCAATGGAACGGGTTCAAAGCAATAGCCATTTTATTGAATAACCATTTCAAGCTCAATCAAGTCTTCTTCGAGATCAAAAGTTGTAAACTTAAAGTAAATGCTCTCATTTTCATCCAACTTGATTGATGTCACTTTTACTTCAACAACACGATCAGCTGGATAGGTAATAATCCAATCTGCTAAATCAATCCAACTTGTAATCAATTGGAGAACTTGTTCAACGGGTAAATTCAACAAACCGAGAGTGAATGTCTCAACCCGTAGCAATAAGTCACCATTTTCTAATACTTCCGGTAGAAAATTAATCGTGATTGGAACACGTTGACCCAAAACAGAAATAGCAGATCTAAACTGAACGTGATCTTCTAACAATTCAACCATATAAGGCATTTCTGCAGGTTCCTCTTTAATTCGTGAGGCGATCAACTGATTTAGTCTTTGTTTGTTCGTTTGAATTGTAAAAGTCGCTTCATCTGTTCCTTTGGAGTGTTGCATAAAGTGTTCGTCTGTAACCTCTGGTAAATACCGCTGAAACATCATAAAAATAGTGAATATAACCACAAGAATGATACCTAATAATGAGAAAAAAGTTATCTGCCAGGCTCTCGCTTTATTTTTCAATCATTCACACCTTCCTTCCCCTCTTTTATTGTATGTTTTCACCATACAATTTACAAACATTGACTTCTTTGCTATGATCCCTCTAAATTAAATTGAGCATATCTCTATCTTTTTTTCACAACTTTTGATAAAGTTTAATTATCATTGCTCGTCAGGAGGCACCTATATGCTCTTCTTCACTGTATTGTTTGCATTATTTATATTATTTGTTATTAATTCAATGACAGATGCGTTGTGTTTAAAACGAGAAATACCTTCAGAGAAACAACCTAAATTATTTCGCACCATAAATATATTAATGACTATCTTATTAACATCCACATATGTAAAGATCTTATTTACATAAGAAGAGTGAGCGACTGAAACAGTCCTCACTCTTCTTTTTATATTCTAGTACATCCAAGATGCACCAATGATTACAAGTAGGATAAACAGCACTACAATTAGCGCAAAGCTACCTTGGTAAGTGTGAGCCATGTGTATCCCTCCTCTTTTAAACTTTCCATTAGAGATGTTTGTTTCTTCTTACAGCCAAGCTGCACCAACAATAACTAATAAGATGAACAACACAACAATCAACGCAAAACCACCGTGGTGTACGTGAGTCATAATAACACCTCCTCATTGCTTTGTTAATTTATCCTATGCAGTACTTTCACTTTCGTACTAGGCACTTCCCTAATTTCAACTATTTCCCTGTTAAGACATATGATTTTCTTTCTAAATAAAACAATTATATGGTATAGTTATCTCTGTGATGAAACAGGTTCTATAATTTGAACGATGATACATGAGGAGTTGGAAGATAATGAAGAAAATGATGTTTGCTACTATTGGACTAGCATGTTTAACTGCATTAGCAGCATGTAATAATGACGAAGCAGCAACAAATGGTTCAGCTGTAGCTGTAGTTGACGGACAAGAAATTACTGAAGCTGAATTTGTTGATACTCTAAAAACAAGATATGGTGATCAAACACTTGAATTTATGATCCAGGAAATCGTTTTGAATCAAGTGATTGAAGATTTGGAGATAACAGAGGAAGAACTTGAAGATGAATTAATAAAGTTACGAACAGAAATGGGTGTTGAGGATAATGACGCTTTAATCGCAGCTCTTCAAACTCAATTTAACCTTCCTTTTGAAACAATGGACGAGTTCATCGAAGAATATCTTCGTCCTCACGTAGCTGTACAGAAGTTAGCCACTGAAGGTGTTGAAATAACTGAAGAAGACAAGATCGCTTTTTATGAAGAAAATGAAGCACAGTTTCCTGAACAAGTTAGAGCGAGCCATATTTTAGTTGAAGATGAGCAAACGGCTGCTGAAGTAATGGAGAAAATTGAAGCGGGAGAAGATTTCGCTGAATTAGCTATTGAGTATTCAACTGATCCAGGATCTGGGCCTCGCGGAGGCGATTTGAACTTCTTTGGTAAAGGGCAAATGGTTGCCCCGTTTGAAGAAGCTGCTTTTTCTTTAGCTATTGATGAAATTAGTGAACCGGTAGAATCAGAATTCGGATATCACATTATCAAAGTAACGGATCGCAGAGATTCTTACGAAGATTATGCTGATCAAATTGAGCAAACCCTATTGGCTCAACAATCAAAGTCTAGAGATGCTGTGATGGAAGAAATTATGGCTCAAGCTGATATTAAAATCAAAGACAGTCAGTTTGCTGACTTATTTTCAGACCAAGAAGAGGAATAAGAGAAAGGAGCTAAAGAATTTTATCTTTAGCTCCTTTTTTCCGCAAATGCCTAGTACGTTATATTTGCCTATGCATACCTTATCATTAGGGATACTCCCCTAATTTCGTTGAAAGGGTGATTTAAATGTCAGGAGCTGTGGCACCTACTTCACATTTTGGTTTTCCAATGCTTGTTGTATTGTTTATTTTGTTAATAATTATTGGAACAGCATATGTTTGTTAAGAAGTTTTATAAAAGGAAAAGTCCGTTAACATGTTAACGGACTTTTCCTTTTATCTTATTTACTCACTTTACGTCGCTCTTTCTCTTCTTCCATTCGAGTCATGTAAACTCTACCTTCATTCTCTATCCATTCTTGCTCTGTACGCTTATCTTCTAAGGTGTATTTAACAGATAAGTACCCTGTATAGACAATTCCCGCCAGAACAAAATAAACCCACCAAGGACTTGCTAGTAATACACTACCGATTGTCGTTTGTGTTAGGATAAAACCAATTGCAAGGATGGCTAGTAAGAATAATGCTAATCGTTTACTTGATTGTGTGTGTTTCATAAAATTCCCCTCCATGCTTATATCTTTACTTATAGATATGTACAAGCATGACAAGTTAGAACTAATAATCTAGCGGAGGCTCATGAAAACTCGGTTTATAAAAACTACGATTGTCCATTGCCATAATTCTTTCGGAGAATTCGCCTGGTTGCACCCGTTCTAGAGCTCTGTCCATCATATTCATCTTCGCATCAATGTTATCAATCATGTGCAAGACCTCTGCTTCGCGGATTACAGGAACCTTAGGACTCCCCCATTCTCCTTTTCCGTGATGGCTTAGAATGAGGTGCTGAAGCATTAATACTTCCTCATCGCTTATAGATAATTCTTTTGCAGCCTCAGCAATTTCTGTAACCATTATCGAAATATGGCCTATTAGTTTTCCTTCTAACGTATATGTGGTATCAATTGGACCTGATAGCTCTCTTACTTTCCCGAGGTCATGTAAAATCACACCAGCATATAATAAATCCGTATCTAGTGTCGGATATAACTCCGCAAGGCTCTTAGCCACTTTTAACATCGAGACAACATGATAAGCTAGTCCAGAAACAAACTCATGATGATTTCTAGTAGCAGCTGGGCTTTCAAGGAAAGCTTTCTGATGTTTCTTTAAAAGATGTCTCGTAATTCGTTGTATGTTTGCATTTTTCATTTCAAAAATATATTGTGTAATCTCTTCTAACATATCTTGTGGAGCTATCGGCGCGGAGCGAACAAAATCTGCTACTTTAACTTGATCCATCGCTGTTGTAGGACGAATACTACTAATTTTCATCTGCAATCGACCTCGATAATCAGACACTTCACCATGTAGATAAACAATCGCCTGACTCGTAAAAGTCATTTCATCGTCAGGAGAGCACCCCCACAACTTCGCTTCAATATCACCAGTATGATCGGATAGTTGTAACGTTAAAAAAGGTTTTCCGTTACTAGCTACCCCTTTTACAGCAGATTTTATTAAGTAATACGACTCTACTCGATCCCCCACTTGATGAAAACGGATCCCCTTGCTCATATTCGTCACCCCGTCTTTAATTTCATAATCTTCTATTTTAGTATAGCATAAGATGAATATAATCTATTAATAGATTGTTAGTCGCGAACTAGCGTAATCTGTAAGACTAAAAAAGTGAAGAAACAGTTCGTTATGAGCTGTAGCTTCACTTTTTCACAAGTATTATTTTCATTTATTGCGGTCATTAGTTGATGGCTTGAGATGATTTGCGAAAGAAATAGTAAACTTCACTCCAAGATCACTATTTTCAACTTTAGGCGTTCCTCCATGTAATTCAGTGATTCTCTTAACAATGGCCAAACCAAGTCCAAACTTGCCTTTATTTCCCTTGTAAAAAGGATTAAATAATTGAGGCAAATCTTTTGATGGAATAGGATCTCCATTATTTTCAACCGTAATGACAACCTCTGTATCATTTGATTTTGCCGAAATCCAAATACGATCCCTCGCATATCTCAACGCGTTCTCAACTAAATTTTCTAACAGCACTTCTAATTGTTCTCTATCACATAACAACCGGGTATTAGCACCATCTATAATGATCTTAACATCCTCACGTTGAACTCTAAATCTCTCTTCTATATTGAAAGCCACTTGTCCAAATAGAATCTCCTCATGTTTCGGACTTTCTTCTTTTAAAGAATCGAGTTTTGTATAATAAAGCATGTCTATTACACGCCGTTCCATTCTATTTGCTTCTTCAATAATAACATCCATCGTTTGTTCCATGTTCTCTTTTGGTAAAATACCATCTTTTACAGACTGCGCATAGCTCTTAATGACCATTATTGGTGTTTTTAATTCGTGAGAAGCATGTTGAATAAATGTTTTCTGTGCGCGATCATATAAATTTAAGTTTTCACGCATTCTTTCAAATTGATCAGATAACCGTTGGAAATCTTCATCACCTTTCCACTTTAAAGGTTCTTTCCAATCTCGATTCGCAATCTGCTCTAAGTGGTTCCCAAGTATGATCAATGGTTGTCTTAAATAATGTTTTAACCACATGGCTGGCAGTAAACTAAGTCCACTTGTTAGTAATAAGATGTATAGGAGCCTTTCCCATAATCGGTTCACCATCTGATCACGATATGTATCCCACATATACGAAATATGAAATGCCGGATACTCATTAATAGTTGCCTTGCCAATCACATAAAACACTGTAGCATCCCCGTACTGAATCTCATACCGCCCTCTATGCACTTCTTGCTTATAAGCATTTTGAGCCATTTCTTGTAACACTTCTCGCGGTGGAGGCGTCCCTTCTGGAGGGCGTCTTGGAGACTCATAAATAAAAAAATGTCCAACTGCACCAGCTTCTCGGTTTGTAAATTCATTTTCACTACGTGGGTTTAATAAATCCCATAAAGGATAGGCAATTCTAATCTGTTCTGTTTCTATTATTCTATACGTTTCTTCCGTTAACGTGCCTTTTATGGAAATTGGATAGATAATGATAATAGATAAACCAACCAAAACGATGATAGAAATAAACGCAAGCCAAATTCGTTGCGTTAAATTGACTTTAATCATGAAGATAAAATCCTATACCCGTAACCATACAACGTCTCTAAATGAATACGAGGCATTTTTTTACGAACACGTCTCACTACATCATCGACAGCTCGCTCAGAACCGAAGTAGTTCTCTCCCCAAACATGTTCAATAATTTTCTCACGTGAAAAGGCTTTTCCTATATCTCCAGTTAAAAGCAAAATCAAATCCATTTCCTTAGTTGTTAAATCAACTAAAGAATCTTGTTCTGCTTCTTCATCCACTACTGTTCTTCCAACAGGATCAATTGTATATTGGTTCAAATCTATTTTCTTTTGTTCTTGCGTGGTTGTCCCATAAATTCGATTTAGTAATTTCTTTGCTCTAATAATTAACTCTTGAGGCAAGAATGGTTTAGCCAAATAATCATCACTTCCCATTTCAAGTCCCAACACTCTATCTAAATCTTGATCTCTAGCTGAGATAAATATAACAGGAGTATCTGCTTCTTCTTTTATTGCCTTAAGTAATTGATACCCATCTGTACCTGGAAGCATAATATCAAGAATCCAAAGATGAGGCTTATCCACAATAACGTCACGGGCAGCATCGCCATCATGAAAAACGCGAACGTTCCATCCTTCTTTTTCTAGATATGCTTTTAATACCTCTGATAAATTCTCTTCATCTTCAACTAGATAGACGAGATATTCACTCATACCTCATTCCTCCTTATATATAGAACCTTTAATTTCATATTCTTAATAGACATTGTATCTTATTTTACGATATCAAACGAGTTCAAAACCTTATAATCGCAACAATTACTCTTTTTTTACAATATTTTTCACAATCTAGAACGAAGAGAAATTTCCTATTTCCCGGGGAAAATTGTCGAAGCGGGTATTAAATGCTTAACTGTTCTTTTCGTTATCGCAACCGTTACATTGTGCTTCAGGCACTTGCTTTCCGCCGGGAGTAAGGCAAGTACGACGTTCCGTCTGTGTGGGCTTGCCTTTTCCTCTTTTCCCGCAGTGAGTCAAGTGCCTTCCGCTCCATTTCACTTTGTTTAGAGATTACGAACAGCACTAATCCTTGTAATTAAAAAATTGTTTTACTTTTCTTTAATTTTCATAATAGACAACGCCCCATAAAAAACATCCTTATTTAATTAAAGAGCTGCTATTGCTGTTAATGCTACTAAAGGCAAGATTAACCGATTCCAGCCTCGTGGTCTAGGAAACGGGGCATAAGGGTATGGCGGATAAAAAGGATAAGGAGGATAAAACCCAGGATAACCATAGTAACCCATTGGGTATAGCGGATATCGTTGATCAACTTCTCCTTGTCTTGCTAATGGTTGCTCTTGTATGTGATAATACGCCTGCTCATGATTACTATAATCATACATGGATTGCGAATTTAAGCCTTGCATAAGCTGTGATAAATCCATATACTGACCCGTCTCATCTATCGGTACCATTAAATAAACATATTCATCGTCAACATAATCGACTATTCCGTTATAACTGTACTGACCATGTACCTGAACATTAACAGGTTGATTTAGGTATTGTTGACATTGTGATTTCATCTGGTTATAAGATTGACTCATGACCATTCCCCTCCTCCATCGTGATAATAGCCTATTCTGAATCAGGAGAAAGAGTGACTACAAGTTGGATTAATCCATCAGCATAATTGATTAACAGCATTCAATAAAAAAGGTTAACTCAAACCATCTTATTTCAGACAGTTGAGTTAACCTAAAAATTCTATTTTACACTTTACTTACTTGAGCTGGCTGTTGTTCAAACTTAGTGACTGTAAAATAAGTTTGAATAATCATAAAAACATTTCCTACGACCCAATATAAGGAAAGAGCTGCCGGTAACGTCACACCTGCAACAATAATCATGACAGGCATAATATAAATAATTATTTTCATTTGCTCTGTTAGTTGAGCAGATGTCATTTTCACTTGGATAAAAGTCGTCAGTCCAGCAACAAGTGGTAATATATACATGGGATCAGGATTCCCAAGATCAAACCATAAGAAGTTATGCAAGGCAATCTGTTCCGTTCTAATAATGGCGAAGTAAAATGCCATTAATACAGGCATTTGAACAAACAACGGTAAACATCCAGCCATAGGATTAACACCATTCGATTTGTACAAAGCAAATAGTTCTTTTTGCATTTCTTGTTGCTTCGCTGGATCTTTCTTCGATGCCTCTTTATATTTATTTTGTAATTTTTCCATTTCGGGTTTTAATAATTGCATAGCCCTAGTACTTTTTTGTTGCTTCAATACTAAAGGTAGCAAACATAAACGAATCGTTATTGTAACAAGAATAATGGATAAACCATAACTACCATTAAAAAGTTCGGCTACATAAATTAATAACCATGACATCGGGTACACAAAGAAGTGATTCCAAACCCCCTGTGTCTCTGCAGTAATTGGCACCTGTTCGGTTACTCCGCACGCTGTTAGTAATAACGCCATACAAATAATCAACATGAATACAATATTTTTCTTCAAACTACTTCCTCCTTATTTGTTTTCAATTCCTTTAAGCGAAAACAAATAAAGTTGCCTCTTCATCATCTTGATTATTGTGATCTTTTGTGGAAGGTATTTTCGGTTTGTACTGCATACTACAGTGATGGATGAGAGCAAGGGCAACTGGTTCTTGATCATTTAGAACAAGAAAGTGTTTTTTCCACCCTGAGCGAAGCTCCCACTCTATGAATAGAAGATTAGCCTTCGTAGTCGCAGCAAAAAATAAAACTGTCATGACCACACTCGCCCATAATGTAGTTACATCTGAAAATATTTCAATCAAGCTCATCCACCTCCTTCTGTTAATCACTTTTACATATTATCATAAAAAGGACGACATACCAATTAAACAGTTAGTTTAGACACAAATGTTTCTATAAAATTCACCCTTGTTAATGTAAGCGCTTCTAAAGTAAACTAAGGAGTAGTAAATCTTTTCTTAAACTATTTTATGATACTGAGGTGATTGTTCATGTTTGAATATTTCTTAACTGTATTTAATCCAGCTGGAGAAACCGTTTTAGAAAAACGAGTAGAAGCTGAGACTGACGAGGTCGCTAAAGCTAAAGGAGAAGCTATCCTTGCTGAAGCTAATCTTTTAGAACATACGCACCGCTTAACTCGCTCTGGAAAATTAATTTTATTTCACCGCTAACCAAAAAGAGGAAGAGAAGTCCTATCCTTCTCTTCCTCTTAAACTACAATTCATTAGTAGAATCTAAGTAAATCCCCATAGATAACTTTATCTGATAACCTTAATTCAGTAGCCCCTTTTTCTACGGCCTCCTGACAATTTAACTGTGAGACTTCTAGCCCATCCATTTTCCGGTAACAGGTTCCTTTTGTGTATACAGCTTTATCTGTAATCACACTTCCATCTCTTAAAACAGTAAACTCTTCTCGTTCAGGAGAGAATAGATCTGATCCAAACTGTACATCATTTTTAGTATTTAAACCTAATAGATGCATAATGGTTGGCTTTATATCAATTTGTCCTGACACATTGTGCTTAATCTCATTCTGTTTGTGACCTGGAATATGAACTAGCATAGGAACTCTTTGAAGTTGCAGTTGATCTAAGTCAGTGATTTCGTCTTTTTCTAAAAATAAGCTCATCGCTCTTTTATGATTTTCAGAAATACCATAGTGATCCCCATAAATAATAAAGATCGACTCTTCGTAGATACCCTCTTCCTTCAACCTTTCGAAAAAGTGTTCTAATGCATAATCCATATAGCGCACTGTTGGAAAATATCGATTCAGCGTTCTACTATTTGAATCAAACTCTGAAATCAAATGATCTTCCTCTTCTAGTTCAAATGGAAAATGATTGGTTAATGTAATAAATTTAGAGTAAAAAGGCTTTGGTTGTTCCTTTAATAGTTGAATAGATTGTTCAAAGAAATCCAAGTCTTTTAAACCCCAGCCAATCGAGTTTTCTTCGTTTACATCATAGTAATTAATATCAAAGAATTGGTCATATTCAAAAGCTGTATACATCATGTCACGATTCCAAAAGCTTTTGTTATTGGCATGCATGACAGACGTATAATAACCTTCTTCGTTTAAGATCTCTGGTAAGCTATGATACTCATTGCCAGCATGTGTAAAAAATACTGCTCCACTATCTCTTGGATATAAAGAATTAGCTACAATAAATTCTGAATCTGATGTTTTACCTTGCTCGGTTTGATGATAAAACTGATCAAAGTAATAGCTATCTTTAATTAACTCATTTAAAAACGGTGTAATTTCTTCTCCAAAGAGTGTTTCGTTAATAACAAAACTCTGTAAAGATTCTAAAGATAAAACAATTATATTTTTACCTTCTGCAATCCCAAACAGTTCAGGATCAGGTTCTTTATAATTTTCAATTCTGTGATCTAAAATCTCAGTAATATCTGAGCTATCTGCAAAAACTCGTTGTGCTTTTGACTGTGATTGGATATAACCGTCATACACGTGATAATTAACAATTCCAATGTTCTTGACCAACATTTCTCGGTCAAAAGAACGAGTGAGTAACTGTGGTCTTTCTACTTGAGCAATAGTTAAATTGACTAGAAAAATACTTAATGCAGCTAGAGAAACATAGACAAATTGACGCTTCACTTGCGTTTGCTGTGGGATCATCTTCATAACAATTAAGATTGCTAGAATGATAATATCCATTAATAAAAATAAATCAGTGAACTTAAGAAGTTCCGTTACACTTCCTGATAAATCTTTGGCATTACTCGTTTGAAACAAAACTGGCCAAGTAAGAAAATCCGAGAAAAAACGAAAATATAACAAATTAAAAAATAAGATAGCCGTTGTAAACAAACTCATTACAACAACGATTATATTTCTTGTTAACCCTGAAAATAAAAAAGAAAGACCAATTAAGAAAACAGCTGAACTTAATGGATTAACCATCAAGAGAATTTCCTGCAGTATATTGTCCGTTTTTATTTTAAACCCAAATTTGTATAAAATATATGTTTTCATACATAAGAAAAAGACTGCTAACAAGAAAAATTTATAATGATCATAAGCGGCTTTAATTTTAGCCATATTGTCTTACTCCTTTCAATTACAAAAAATTTACAATTAGTGCCTACCCTTATAATATCTTAATCCTTTCTTGTAGCAAGTCAATAATAAAATTGTGTAATTGTCTGTGAAAACGTAACTAAAAAAGCACCACCTCTCCTTGAGGTAGATGCTTTTTCAACCTTATAATGGCAATCTTAATTGCTTTCTAAAAACTTCTCTAACCATATATGCGACGCCGTTTTGCTCATTTGACCTTGTAACCCAATCTGCTACTTCCTTAACCGAATTAGTAGCATTTCCCATTGCGACACCTAAACCAACCTGACTAATCATATCTAGATCGTTATCTTGTGATCCAATTGCAACCATCTGATCTGACGAGATTCCTAAATAATGCCCGAGCGTCTGTAAACCACGTGCTTTAGACACACCAGCACTTACGATTTCGAGCCTGCCTTTCTCTGACTCGAATAGTCTAATCCCAGCAACCATCGTCTCAAGTTGTTGTATAGCCTTTCTTTCTTCCTCTTTATTAAAAAATTGAACTTGTATTTTCGGAGGCGCAATCGGATTTTCCATTAATTGATCGCAAATAGAATCTACAAAAGTAATAGGATAGAATAAAGGATCACCTACCCCTATCGTCATCTTTGCAATTAAGTGATTTCGTTGCTTAACCTTATTTCCAATTGAATAATGATCATGCATGACACGAATATGACACTCATATCGTTCAAGAACATCAGCAATTTGGAGTGCCTTTTCTTCTTTTATACGCCTAACAAATATCGGTTCATCTACTTCGGACGCAATGAAAGCACCATCACTAGTAATTAAACAATCTTCCAACTTTAAAGACTTTGCGATTTTTTTGGCAGCTGGAAAAGGACGCGATGTTGCCAAAGTTACGTGAACCCCTTTTTCTTTCACATATTCAATTGCTTCTTTCGTTTGCTTAGTAACTCGCGAATTTGATTTTAAAATCGTCCCGTCGATGTTTAGGGCTAATAGTTTGTAAGTCATTTCCGTATGTCCCCCTTCTCCATGTTGTCTCTTATCGAGCTGTCTTATTTTATAGACTTGCTCTTTATACATAAGACTATGAATGAAGATGCTTTATTAGAACCTAGACGAATAAGCAAATCTTTTCTATAATAATTTAAGCTTAACTGAAAAAACTATTTGTCTACTTCAGCTTTAAAGGGGACCACTATGAAACAAGTCTTATCCTATTATTATTTACCTATTCTCTTTTTCTTGTTGTTATCTTTGTCTCAATTGTACGAACCAGATATTCAAACGGTTCTTATGACGATTCTTGCCTCTATATCAATCGGACTTTTTTCAGGATTTGTCCTGCATATGGTTGTTCTTGTTATGAAAAAGGTAACGAAATAAAAGGGCTGTTTTCATAAAGATAATTAGCTATACAGGTAGTTTTCCCTCTAGTGAAATGAAGCGGAAGTCACTCGACTCGTGCGGGATTTAGAGGTAGGGGCGAGCCACCTCCCTGCGGAAAGAGAGTGACTGGAGCGGAATGCAACGAACGTGGAGGACGTGTAATCTACAGACAAATAAAAAAAACTCCTAACGCGAATACCGAATACAAAAAGTTGCATGGTAACTAGTTAGGAGTTCTTATTTATTCTTGTCCTGGAGTTCCGTAAATTTCTTCTAATGGTTCTGTGATGATCTTGTTTACATCTCCGATGATCACGCTAAGGCGTTGCTCAGCATCCATAAGCTTAGAAATAAGTTCGTGCTGTTGAACAAGCTCAAACTGTTGTTGCGCGTTTACCGCTTCTTCTTCTGTAATTTGAATGCCTTGCATTTGCTTTTGTTGAAGCTCTAATTGAAGTTGACGGAAATTATTTAACATTCTCGTAGCCACTTCATCAGCTTTAATTTGTTCATGTAAAGATTTCAACGTTTGAAATTCTCCACTTTCTGCAAGGGTATTCTTTAATTCATGAGCCTTATCATAGACATTTGACATAAATAACGTCCTCCTAAAAAATTAGTCTTATCGACTATAACATGTTCAATGAAACATTTCACCCGATAACCATATTTGTCCTTTACCCGATTAATAAAACGATTAAACTTTGAATAAACCCAATCACTCCCCCAAGCAAGGCCCCAAGGTATGTAATCATCTTAAATTCCTTCTTGGAAATGGATAGCACTAATTCTTCTAATCGTTCAACCGAGAAAGTTTTCACTTGCTCTGTAACAATGTCTTCTAAATGGAATTTCTTTAATAACTCTTCTAAATGACTAGATAAAACTGTTAACGCAAGCTCAACTCCTCTTGGAATAAGATTATTCATAACAAAATCGCTATACGCCCCACTCCATTCTTCCATCGGTTGGTCAATCCATTCAAAAAACGGAACATGTTTGTGGACAGTATGTACGACAAATGAAACCACTTCTTCCTGATTAATGTAGTTTTCAAAGTCCTTTAACTGTTTCCCTTTCCACTTGACCAATTCGTTTTCTAAAAGAGTGAGTAGCAATTGATATGTTCCTTGATCGCGTAAGAACTTTAACAATTCCGGTTGTACTTTATCAACTAAACGTTCATTTCCTAAAAACATTGAGATCATATTACCTAATGTTCCCTTTTGAATTAGAAAACGATCGATCATGACACTTACCTTTTCTTTCCCTTCTGGACTTTCCAAATAAGCCTGTCCACGATCAAGAATATATTGGGTAATATCCGGTAATTTACTATCAACCGTTTGTTGCAACGTCTCCGGCAATAGATCCGATAATGTTCTCTCCCTGTTTTCTTCGAGAAATTGAGACAGCCCCTTTTGGACAAAGCTTTCTGTTTTTTCCAACATCACCTTTTTGGGTTGGTTAATTCTCATGTTTTCTTCAATCAATTGAGCCGCACTTTTATTACTCGTTAACACTTTTTGGGCTTCTACTCTTAACCAACTAATCATACCTTCAGAAAAAACACTGCTTTTTAATTTTTTCCCTAATCCTTCTGCTGTAATCAAATAATCAACAACCATTTTCCCAAGCTGTATCGCCAGTTCATCATGTCGCTTTGGAATTAAACCTGGGGTAAAAGGAACTCTCCATGATTTAATTCTTATTTCTTTATAAGGCCGAAATAACATTTTAATGGCAAGAGAATTTGTTAATCCCCCTATTACAGCTCCAATTAATACCATAAAAGCTATTAGATACACAGTATGCAATGTAGAACACTCCTTTGACCATTCACCATCTAGGCGTCTATCACATAGTATACGATAGGATGTTTCGCCTCGCTACTTCTCACTTGTATTCTTCAACAACAAAAGCCTTATTTAAACAGTCATCTACGTTATTTGTTCAAAAGGAGGTACTCCATGAAAATCGTTTCATTAAAAAGTCATCAATGGGAACAATACCGCAGGCCTATTTTGAATTTTGTTAAACGCTACGATCACTGTGACGTTAAATCTACTTATTCATGGCTTTTCCACTTTAAAAAACATGATCTTCTTGAACCAGGAACGAGTATTCAATTAGCTCTTTGGGAAGGGAAAATTATAGCTGTTGCTGCCGTCTCTGATTATGGAACTACACATTCGACGATTGTCGTATCACCAAGATACTTACCAACCCAGGTTCAAGTGAACTTGTATAATTCTTTACTCGACGAACTTGGAGTTTGCTATACGAAGATACGATATGATGATCAAACTAAAATTAAGTTTGCCTTACAAGCTGGCCTTGTTTGTTTTGCTTATTTAAAAGGTGAAGAAAATGAGATTTACCTTTGGTTTGGTGGAGGTCACTGGCACACCACCGATATAACCGAAAAAGAGGCATAACGTAATTACTCTAACTCATGGTATGATAAAAGAAAGCGGTTTTACCAGGAGGAAGGGAAG
Source organism: Halalkalibacter akibai JCM 9157 (assembly GCF_000513135.1). GTDB lineage: Bacteria > Bacillota > Bacilli > Bacillales > Bacillaceae_D > Halalkalibacter > Halalkalibacter akibai. Next base: position 44,848 of record NZ_BAUV01000021.1, on the reverse strand, counting down.
AATAATATGATTAGTCATTTTCAATGGAAAGAGCTGAAAAATAACCTCGTTCGCAGCGAATGGGCTTTTTCTTTTTTTCATGAAGGACACTATTACACAGGAACTTATTTTAAGGACGGTTCAATTAACTGGAATCAAGATACATTGACTCTTGAAAAAAAGAAGCTGTTAGAACCCAAACTTCACGATTTAATGCTATTTCATGTTTATGAGAACCATTAAATGACTGAATAATTTAATCATCATAGGACCACGCTAATAAAAAAGGAGTGGTTTTATGTCTAAGAAAAAGACTGGCTCAAGCTATGAAGGTCGCGATAAAAAGTATGTAGATGTGGATCGAATGATTAACGAAGGCTTAGGTGGCGGTACGGTTCACGGACACCAATCAGGGTTAATAGAGGAATCTAGAGGCGACCTAGAGAATGAAGACCCACCTAATAAGTAACTTATTTGTGGTTAGGGCTAGATACCAATCTGGTCTTAATCACCTTTTTGGTTTGTTATTTAAAAAAGGCTGCCCATGCAGCCCCACCCTTTATTCTTCTTGTACGAGATAAACAGATTCTTCTCCGCATTGACTACAAATAATATAGTGCGGACATAATTCATCAGCTAAATCATTGTTAATCCCGTTGTTTAATTTATTGAGATCAATTGGCATGTATGCCTCGTATTTCCCATAATAGTCCATTACTTTCCCGTAATCAATTAGTTCCTGTTTACACTTTTCACAAGAAAGATTTAATGACTGTAAACCATTACATATTGGACACATTCCCATAGTCCTTACTCCTTGTTAAACACCATTATCAAAAATTTTCTAGAAAAATAAGGGGTGAGCGAACTCACCCCCTAAAGCCATAATATTTTATTAAAGTTGTGTTCCGCCCATTTGTTGTTCAGCCATCTGAACTAGGCGCTTAGTGATTTCTCCACCAACAGATCCGTTTGCACGAGCTGTAGTGTCTGCTCCAAGGTTAACACCGAATTCAGAAGCAATTTCATACTTCATTTGGTCAAGTGCTTGTTGTACACCAGGTACAAGCAATTGGTTTGAATTGCTGTTGTTACTTGCCATGTGTCTCACCTCCTTGTGTACTTATATTGTGAGTCATTTCTTGTTTGTTATGCGAAATATTTATTGAGAAAATCTGGTAGTGTTATCGCGTACTTTGTTTGCTCGTTCCATTGCTCTATAGTCACTCGCGTTCCGCGGGGAGGTGTCAAGCCTGTGGGGTCTTGACCCTACCTCTAGTCGAGTGACTTCCGCTCCATTTCAATAAGTGGAAAAACACTTTAGAACTCTCTTTACAAAGAAGCCCTGAAATAAACCTTAACTATAAAAAGAGAGTAAGACATTAGTCATTACTCCCTCGTTTTATTTAAATTAGCTATTTCTTGCAATACGGTGTGGTTTTCTACTGTTGAGATGTCTCCCATTGGTTTGTGTAGATAAGCCTGTTTTAGCACTCTTCTCATGATTTTGCCGTTTTTTGTTTTTGGTAATTCGGTTACGGTGTGTATTCTTTTTGGTCTCAATGCCTTTCCAAGCCTTGAGCTTACATACGATAATAGTTCTTGTTCTAGTTCTTCAGTGGACGATTGCTTTAAGACGATAAAGCAAACTGCTACTTCACCTTTTTCCTGGTCAGGTACAGCTATGACACCTGCTTCGTGTACCGATTCGTGACTAGCTAATACAGACTCAATTTCATTCGGTCCAATCCGTTTACCAGCCACATTGATCGTATCATCAGAGCGTCCTGTAATTTTCCAGTAACCTGATTGATCTTTAATGGCCCAATCTCCGTGAACCCACGTTTCTGACCATGTTGACCAATAGGTTTTTATATATCTTTTTGGCTGTTGCCAAAAACCTTTTGTCATCCCAACCCACGGTTTTGTTAAAACCAATTCACCTACTTGATTGATGCATGATTGCCCTGAATCGTCATAAACGAATGCAGCCATGCCTGGTAAAGCTGCATTAAATGAACTAGGTTTAATTGGTCTGATGAGAATATTACCTAAGATTCCTCCAGCAATTTCAGTACCACCCGTGTAATTAAATATTGGGATGTTTCTTTTTCCAACCTGTTCAAAAAGCCAAAGCCAAGCATCATCCGTCCACGGTTCACCCGTCGATGCAAGTACGCGTAAAGTCGAAAGTGATTCAGAAGCGATCCAACTGTCTCCTGCTTTCATTAAACTTCGGATAAGGGTTGGAGAAATACCTAAGTGTGTAATCTGATAGGTGGAGGCTAGTTTCCATAAGCGGTTTGGTTCTGGAAAATCTGGACTTCCTTCGTATAAAACAATTTTTGCTCCATTTATTAATCCAGCGTATACAAGGAACGGTCCCATCATCCAACCCATATCCGTATACCAACACAGCGTGTCTCCCTGTTGAACATCCATGCCGATGCCCGCATCAAACGCGGCTTTGATTGGAAAACCGCTATGAGTATGCACCGTACCTTTGGGTTTGCCTGTCGTTCCCGATGTATAAATAAGCATTAAAGGATCATCACTGTTCATTTGTTCTGTTTCGCTCAAGCTTTCGTTACTGATAAGATCATTCCAACTTAATTCATCCTGTGTGCCCTCTATCGCTAAAGAATCGAGACGATTCACAACTACAACTTTTTTAACCTCTGGACAAGAATTTAGGGCATCGTCTAACTGTTTTTTCATATAGACTGCTTTGCCTTTTCTTTGAAAACCATCTGCTGTAATGACTAACTTCGCATCTGAAGCGTTAATCCTTGTCGCTATCGCCTCAGTACCATACCCTGAAAAAATAGGCGTAAAAATGGCTCCTATTTTGGCCACAGCCATCATCGCGATAACCGTTTCAGGAATCATCGGCATATACAGCGCAACAACGTCTCCACGTTTAATTGCTAATTTTTCAAGACCAGCAGCAACTCTATTTATTTCACCTGCTAACGTAGTAAAAGTATACGTTCTTTTTTCCCCATCCTCTCCCTCCCATATTAAAGCTTCATTATTTTTTTGCTCCGGGTCATTGACCCATTTTTCAATAGACATGTTATATGCATTTAATTTTCCTTTTGCAAACCATTTTGGCCATTCAATCCCGTGCGAGTCATCAAGCACCCGGTCATAAGGTTCATACCAAGGAATAGCTAATTCTTTTTCAGCCTCCTTCCAAAACCATTCGCTATCTGTAATCGAACGTTTGTAAAATTGATTATAGTCGGTAAAACCAAGCTTCTTCATCCACTTATACAATCTCGTGTTTGCGATCATTTCCGTTGAGGGATTCCATTGTACGGTTGACATATTATCACCTTTTTTCATCAAACAGGATAAACTGGATGTTTTCGGTCACTAAACTGAAGTTGTTTCGTCTCATACATTTTAAATCGTTTGACAAGTTCATCTCTCAATTGATTTCCCTCTACGATGCCGTCAATGACTAGTTCGGAAGCCAGTCTATAGATGTCGATGTTTTCTTTATATTCCTCCCTTTTTGCTTGAATGAAAGCAAGCCTTTCTTTTTCCTCTAGTTCGGCTATTTTATTTGCGTACACTGCGTTGACCGCTGCTTCAGGGCCCATTACCGCAATTTGAGCCTGCGGCAAAGCTAAACAGCAATCTGGTTCAAAAGCAGGACCAGCCATTGCATACAAACCTGCCCCATAAGCTTTTCTTACTACAACGGAAATTTTGGGTACTGTCGCTTCTGACATAGCCGCGATCATTTTAGCACCATGTCGAATAATGCCTGCTCGTTCTACTTTCGTTCCAATCATAAAACCTGGTATATCAGCCAAGAATAAAAGAGGAATATGATAAGCATCACACAAGCAAATAAATTTAGCTGCTTTGTCAGCTGAATCTGGAAATAAAACACCGCCCTTTGCCTTAGGCTGATTTGCCACAATTCCAACCGTGCGGCCTTCTAACCGAGCAAAACCAGTAATCAGTTCTGGAGCAAATAATTTCTTTATCTCAAAAAATGATTCCTCATCCACTAAGCGCTCGATTAGATCATACATGTTAAATGGGGCATTTTGATTGAAAGGAATGATGTCTTCAATCGTCTTGTCAAAGGGTTTTGTTGCTTTCGACTTTGTTTCTTTTGTTTTTTCTTTATAACTTGAAGGAAAGTATGTCAAATACGTGCGAGCTAATGAGATGGCCTCTTGTTCTGAAGAAGCAAGAATATCACCACACCCAGACACAGAGCAATGCATGCGTGCTCCTCCCATTTCCTCTAAGGAGACCTTTTCCCCGATCACCATCTCAGCCATTCTTGGGGATCCTAAGTACATAGACGCATTACCCTCCACCATAATGACAGCATCACAAAAAGCGGGAATATAAGCTCCTCCTGCTGCAGATGGGCCAAATAGCAAACATAACTGAGGGATTTTACCAGACAATTTCACTTGATTGTAGAAGATTCTGCCAGCTCCCCGTCTTCCAGGAAACATTTCAACTTGGTCCGTAATTCTCGCACCTGCCGAGTCAACTAGATACAGCATGGGAACATTAAGCTTCTCTGCGGTTTCTTGAATTCGAATAATCTTCTCTACCGTTCTTGCCCCCCAAGAACCTGCTTTAACAGTGGAGTCGTTTGCCATGACACAAACGGTTTGACCGTGGATCGAACCAATACCTGTTACGACTCCATCAGCAGGTAGTCCATCTTTTACTGCATTAGCAAAAAAACCATCTTCAATTTCCGTGCCTTCATCAAATAGTTGCTTCAGCCGTTCCCTCACAAATAACTTGCCTTTTTCCTTATTAAGTTGATGGTATTTTTCAGCTCCTCCTTGCTCTATTTGCTCCACATAGTCTGTGTATCCTTTTTTTGATTCCATCTTCACTCTCCCCTACTTTCCTTTGTAATGAGGTTTTCTTTTTTCTTGAAATGCTACTAATCCTTCTAGTCGATCTTCTGTTAAAATAGTCGCTTCATAAGAGTTCGTTTCAATTGTCAATGCGGTATTTAAATCAACTTCAAGTCCAAGATTAATAGCTTTTTTAGCTTCTTTAATAGCAATTGGTCCATTATGAGCAATGGTACTTGCTAATTCAATCGCTTTATTTAGAACCTCTTCCTTTTCCCAAACTTGCTCTACTAACCCGATTTCCGCTGCAATGGAACCTGTTATTCTTTTCGCTGTGAAAATCATTTCCTTTGCTTTTCCAATCCCTACTAATCGAGATAGACGTTGCGTCCCCCCGGCTCCTGGTATAATCGCAAGAGAAGTTTCTGTTAAGCCATACAGTCCATCCATGCTTCCGATGCGAATATCACAAGCAAGAGCTAACTCTAGCCCTCCACCTAAAGCAGTTCCATTCATTGCGGCGATCGTTGGCAACTTTAGGTTCGCCACTCTGTTAATTGTCATTTTGATCTTTTGAACGGCAAATCTAACTTCATGCTCATCCATTTCTTTTCTTTCTTTTAAGTCCGCTCCAGCACAAAAAACGTGATGATCTTTTCCTGTAAAAATAACGACACGAAGCGATGGATCATTTTCTATAGAAGACAAGAAGTCATTTAACTCTCTGAGCAGTTGAAGAGATAACGCATTAGCTTTTTTCGGACGGTTCAACGTGGCAAGAACAATTCCGTTTTCTTTGCGTTCAATAAGCAGTGTTTTCATTTTTAAAACCCTCCTTATTTTCCGTGGCTAACGCGAGTTGAAGATGATGGCTTGGCAGGTCTCTCCCTAATTTAGACTGAATCCATTTTCCACTTTCTATTAAACTTTGTAATTCAATTCCTGTTTTTCCCCCTAGTCCTTCTAGTAAATAAACCAAATCCTCCGTTGCTACATTACCAGATGCTCCGGGTGCGTAAGGACAACCACCAAGCCCTCCGACTGCCCCATCAAAAGCGCGTACCCCGAGGAGATAGGCAGCATAAACATTAGCTAATGCGGTTCCTCTAGTGTCGTGTGCGTGAAGTGCTATCTGACTCACCTTTATCTCCTTTTTTATCTCTGTTATCACATTTATAATTTCTTTAGGTGTAGCTACACCTATCGTGTCTCCTAACGAGAGTTCATCAACCCCTTGTTCCATTAAGGAGACAGCTAGTTTCTTTACTTGATAGATGTCGACGGCCCCTTCATATGGGCAACCAAAAACTGTCGACACATAGGCCCTAACTGACTTGCCATTTGATTTGGCGCCTCTGATCACGTCTCTTAGAACAGGGATTGTGTCTTTAATTGATTTATTAATGTTTTTTAAATTATGAGTTTCGCTTGCTGATAAAAAAACAGCAACCTCGTCAATATTAGCTTCTAGGGCCCGCTCTAGTCCGCGTTCATTAGGAACTAATGCTCCAAATGTAACACTGCTCTTTTTTTTCACTGCCTTTACCACTTCACTTGCATCAGCTAATGCTGGAATCCATTTCGGGTGAACAAACGAAGTTAATTCAATATAAGATAGTCCCGTTTCTGAAAGCTGATTGATCCATTCCACCTTATCTGATGTATCAATCCAAACTTTCTCATTTTGCAAGCCATCTCTCGGCCCAACCTCACGTATTTTCACGTTATCTGTCAAGATGCTCCTCCTAACTAATTTCCAGCTCAATTAGCACTTCATCTTCATCTATAAATTCTCCCTCAGCTTTTTTAATCGCTTTAACTTTTCCACTCTGTAAAGACTCTACTGGGATTTCCATTTTCATTGACTCTAAAATGGCCACTTCTTGACCCGCTATTACTTGATCCCCTACAGCAACAAGTATTTTCCAGATGTTCCCTGCCATCGTCGTTTTAATTACATTCATTTTTATCTCATCCTTTTTTATAATGTTCTTCCACAAAAGAAGTTGTTGCCCCACCAGCTTGAAAAACAGGATGGTCGATCACTTTTCTAAGCATCGGTAGATTGGTTTTGATTCCTTCAATTTGATACGTATTCAAGGCTCCCTTTAGTGTTTTAAGTGCCTCTAGTCTTGTTTGACCTTTTACAATTAACTTAGCAATCATCGGGTCATAATAAGGCGTTACCTTGCTGCCTGCTTCTACGGCGCATTCATGGCGAATCTTACTTCCAAACGGCTGAGTAATCTCATTTATCACCCCAGGCGATGGGAAAAACGTATTAGGGTCTTCTGCATATACCCTTACTTCAATCGCATGACCATCACGTTTCACTTCTTCTTGTTGTATGGCAAGCTGTTCCCCTGCCGCAATCCGCAACTGCCATTCGACCAAATCTAAACCAGTTATCTCCTCGGTAACCGGATGCTCCACTTGTAATCTTGTATTCATTTCTAGAAAGTATATGTTGTGATCCTTATCAATTAGACACTCAATTGTTCCGGCATTTGTATAGCCGAGTTTCTTTGCTGCTGTAACGGCCATCTCACCCAATCTGTTCCTGAGTTCGTCATTCAAAAAAGGGGAAGGTGATTCTTCGACAACCTTCTGATGCCTCCGTTGAACAGAGCAATCTCTCTCCCACAAATGAATGATGTGACCATGATGATCAGCTAGGAGTTGAACCTCAATATGCCTTGCATTTTGAACAGCTTTCTCTAGAAATATCTCTCCATTCCCAAAAAACATTTCAGCACGCTTTCGAACTCCGGTAACCGCTTTCAATAATTGTTCTTTAGTTTCAACCATTTGCATACCAATCCCCCCTCCACCAGCAGAGGCTTTTAGCATAAGTGGAAATCCAATTTTTTCAGCTGCTTGAACCAACTCTGATTCCTCATTAATTGGCTTTTCAGTACCAGGAATAATAGGGAACCCTGCTGTTTTCATCGCTTTTCTCGCAGCGATTTTCTCACCCATTAATTCAATCATTTCCACACTCGGTCCAACAAAAATTATCCCTTCATCGTGACACCGTTTAGCAAATGGTGCGTTCTCAGATAACAACCCGTAACCTGGGTGAATAGCATCTGCCTTACTGTCTTTAGCAATTTCAATAATTTTATTGATATTTAAATAACTTTCATTCACTTTTGGTGGGCCAACACAATAAGAAGAATCAGCTTCTTTAACATGCAGAGCTTCTTTATCAGCTTCTGAATAAATGGCAATGGTCTCGATGTTCAAGCGCTTACATGTTCGAATAATTCTTAACGCTATTTCGCCACGATTAGCGATGAGTATCCTTTTAAACATTTGAGCTCACCTCCCTTAACAGCCTAGCTTTCTTGCGATAACAAGCCGTTGGATTTCTGAAGTCCCTTCACCTATTTCTAATAATTTAGCGTCTCTTAGCATTTTTTCTATTCCGTATTCTTTCATATAGCCGTATCCCCCATGAATTTGCAGTGACTGATTGCAAACTCTAGTGGCCATTTCAGAGGAGAAGAGTTTTGCAATCGCCGCTTCTTTTGCAAATGACTTCTTTTCATCTTTTAACCAAGCAGCCTTATAAATCATATTCCTAGCAAGTTCAATCTCCATTGCCATATCAGCAAGCTTAAATTGGATCGCTTGAAAGTTTGAAATTGTTTGACCAAATTGTTTGCGTTCTTTGGAGTATGCAAGGGCCTTATCAAACGCCGCTTGCGCAATGCCCACTGCTAAGGATCCAATTGAAATTCTTCCACCATCTAATGTATATAGAAATTGCTTAAATCCCTTTGAAAGATCTCCTAGGACATTTTTCTTCGGAACTCTGACATTTTCTAAAATGAGTTCACAAGTATTAGAAGCACGGACTCCCATTTTGTCGTAGTTGCAACGTATGGTGAAACCTTCTGGTTCGGTTGGAACAATAAATGCTGAAATAATATTTTTCCCTCTCTCATCTACTCCCGTTTTCGCCGTGACAATGACACATTTGGCATAGCCTGCATTGGTAATCCAGCACTTCTCTCCGTTAATCACATACTCATCGCCATCTAAAAAAGCCGTTGTTCTTGTCCCTCCTGCATCAGATCCAGCGTTCGGCTCTGTTAAGCCAAACGATCCTAGTGATTGACCACTTGCTAGTGGAACTAGAAATTCTTGTTTTTGCTCTTCTGTACCAAAGTAGTAAATAGGGCTAGCACCGAGTGAAACGGCAGCTGCATAACTTAACCCGGTTCCACCACAAGCACGGCCAATCTCCTCAACAGCAATTGCGTAAGAAATCGTATCACCACCAATACCACCGTACTCTTCCGGAAAAGGAATTCCGAGCAACCCAAGCTCTCCCATTTTTTTGAATACTTCTTCTGGAAAGGTGGAATCTTTATCCCATAATTGCGCATGCGGTTCAATTTCAGTTGTCGCAAAGTTTCGAACCATATCTTTTATCATTTGTTGCTCCTTCGTCAATTCAAAATTCATCTACTTTCCCCCTTAGACAATAGTGAGCGGTCGCTCAGTTGTAACTTCTACTCCATTCACTATACGTCGAAAAAAATGTATTCATGACAATATTGTAAGCGTTACCAATAAAAATAAGAGGTTATCCCTAGGTCAGTATCATAACCTGGTATAACCCCTAACAATTTCTATTCAAAAGTCCCTTTAATCTTTATGTCAAAATCCTCTATCATCAACTGTCCTCTAGCAATAACAGTTTTGATTTCAAGATCTTTTGTTAATAAAACTAAATCGGCATCATATCCCGTTTTAATTTCTCCCTTCCCTTTTAATTTAAGGGCGTTTGCGGGATTTACCGTGATAACTTGTACAGCCTGCTCTAGAGGAATACTCTCCTCTAACACCGCATCGCGAACTTCATTAAATAGAGAACTGATATCTCCAATTTTTAATCCTATTAATTTGCCGTCAGAATCAAATGCAGGTAAGCTTCCTTGTGCATCTGATGTAAAAGAAATTTGTCTTAAGTCTACGCCTGCATCAAGCATCGTCTTAAGTGCCTTACTACATTTAGTTTCGCCTTCCTCTAGAAACTGTTTTATCGTGCTTGTCGTGAAATCAACATAACCGCCGTTTTTAGCGTATTCTACCCCAGCTTGAAAAAGCTCTTGGTTACGATTTATATGCGTAGGGATAAATTGGCTAATCGGAATGTCAGTCGTCTTTATTACTTGTTCAAGTAAAGATAGCTTTTGATCTCCATCTCCTACATGAATGTTTACGGCTCCCGATTTTCCAGCCAACATCCCTCCTACTCTTGCCTCAGAAGCGATTCTACTAAGCTCTTCCACCGTAGGCTGTGAAGAGCGATGATCAGCAATAGCTACTTCTCCAACACCGATAATTTTATCTATAAGAATTAAGTCACTTTGAATCGAACCTGTTAATGATTTCACAGGAATTTGATAAGAGCCAGTATGAACATAACAAGTAATTCCTTCTTCTTCTAAACCTCTTGCTTTTGCAATTAAATCAGGCATCGTTCGTGTTGTTCCATCTGTTCCAATCACGCCAACAATCGTTGTCACACCAGCTTTTGTAGCTTGAGTTAACATCAACTCAGGGGTTCTAGTCATAAAGCCACCTTCTCCACCCCCACCAATAATATGTACATGACTATCAATAAATCCTGGAACGATAAGGTGTCCCTCCGCAAAAACCTCTTTTACTTCCACATTTAAAGTTGAGATATCAATGTAATCAGCTATTGCTATAATCTTTTCTCCTGCAATTAATAAGTCCTTTTTACCTATATATTCAGGTGAGTACACTTCACCATTTCTAATCACGATCATCATGCTTCCACTCCTGCCTTTCTGTTTTGCACTAGAAACCACTTAAATTTCCTCTTAAACAATGATACGATATATAAAGGAAAAAAGGAAAGGAAGGCTCAACATGTACATCGTTCACTCAACATTTAAAGTACCAGAAGAAAAAGCACAAGAAGTTATTTCTATTTATGAAAATCGCTCAAAACTAGTAGATCAAGCAAAGGGGTTCAAACGATTTTTACTCCTTCAAAATAATACGAAAAAAGGTGAACTAACTGTTCAGCTTGAATGGGATTCAAGAGAAGAATATTTAAACTGGGTAAGAAGCGAGGAATTCAAACAAATTCATGAACTCGAAAAAAAGTATCCTGATCAAGAATTAGCAGCTATAATCCCTCAAGTCCAACAATTCAAGGTGGTAGCAGAATGACAAAATTCCCTTTCACACAGTATCCTACACTAGTAGACCAAATAGTAAGCGGCATTTATAAGCAATACCCTGAATTAGAAGAAAAGTTTGGAGAACGTGGCAAAATTAAATGCCGTGAAGATAATGAACACCACCTTAATTATTTAGAAACAGCTTTTCTAATTGGAGAAGAGAAAATCTTCACAGACTATGCCCTTTGGTTAAATAATGTTCTTGTTTCAAGAGGAATGCAGACAGCTCACCTTATTGATAATTTTGAGCGAATACAAGATGCTATACAAGATTTCAAAGAAGAACGGTTTTTAAACTATAAACAATACTTAACTAAAGCTTTAGAGAGTCTTTCTAGTTTAAAAGTTTAAACACGAACTACATCTAGACTAGTCTCCTATTTATATAGTGAACCCTACATACTTTTAATTTTACTGTGCACTACTAAAAATGAAACGAATCTCATTCATAAACGTATAGATTAAAAACCACTGTATTTGAGAGGAGATTAAAAACATGGGTTTTATTATTCTTTTAGTCGTTTTAGGAATTGGTGTTTTATTTTGGATCACAAGCTACAATAGTTTAGTTAAGTACCGTAATTGGGTAGAAGAATCATGGGCTCAAATTGATGTTCAATTAAAGAGACGCTTTGATTTAATTCCTAATCTTGTTGAAACAGTAAAAGGTTATGCGAAACACGAGCAAGAAACTTTAGCTAGAGTCGTTGAACTTCGCAATCAAATCACAGCTCCCAAGAAAAGTAGACAAGAACAAATCGAAGCAAATAACGAATTATCAGGAGCCTTAAGGCAGCTTTTTGCGTTAAGAGAAGCTTATCCTGATCTAAAAGCAAGTAATAATTTCAATATGTTACAAGAAGAGCTAGCAGGAACAGAAAATAAAATTGCCTATGCTCGCCAGCTTTATAATAAAACAGTCATGGAATACAACACAAAAACAGAGTCGATACCTACAAATCTTGTTGCCTCTATTCATAATTTCACAAGACGGGACATGTTGGAAATTCCAGTTGAAGAACGCGAAAATGTGAAAGTGACCTTCTAATGATTGGCAAACGACATGACTTTTGTAGAAAAGGGGAACGTTCATGATTTTGTATAAACAAATTGAACGGAATAAAAGAAACACAGTCTTTATTGTTGCCGGTTTTGTACTATTTGTCCTAGCAGTCGGTGCTTCCCTCACCTATCTAACAGCAGGCGATTACTATAGTGGAATGATACTGGCTGGTATTATTGGCGGTATTTACACGATTATGATGCTTCTTTCAAGCACGAATGTTGTGATGAAAATGAACCATGCTAAACACATTAAATCGAAGAACGATGACCCTTTTTTATGGAATACAGTTGAAAATTTAGCAATGGCTGCTAGAATTCCTATGCCACAAATTTATATCATTAATGACAATAGCCCAAACGCATTTGCAACTGGTACTTCTCCTCAGAAAGGGGCAGTTGCGGTCACTACAGGTTTGATGAGGCGATTAAATCGAGAGGAAATCGAAGGTGTGTTAGCCCATGAAGTGGCACATATTCGAAATTTCGATATCCGGTTAGCAACTATCGCAATAGCACTTGTATCGGCAGTAGCTATTTTAAGTGATCTCGGCGCTAGGTTGATGTTCTTTTCTAGGGGGAATCGCAATAAACAACAACATCCAGCCGTCCTAATTCTTGCCCTACTCTTATTAGTGTTAGCACCGATTGTTGCCACTCTCATTCGACTCGCTATTTCAAGAAACCGAGAGTATTTAGCCGATGCCAGTGCTGTAGAATTAACCCGAAACCCACTAGCCCTAGCCTCTGCGCTAAGGAAGATAACTGCAATTGACGCCCCAGTTCAAGAAGCATCCAGTACATCTGCCCCGCTATATTTTGCAGATCCCTTAAAGAAAAAAGTAACAAATTTATTTTCCACACATCCCATCCCACAAGAACGAATTAAACGCTTAGAATTAATGTAGCTAGTACCCTGCTAGCTACTTTTTTCAACAAAAAACTACATTGTCAGAAAATTTTCTATTCATTTTTAATTTCGTGTGATATAGTATATTCACAAAACAATTTAGCAGTTTAAAGGAGGAGTGTATCGTGTCATTAGAACCAGGACGCGAGCAGTGGGCATCTAGACTAGGATTTATCTTAGCTGCGATGGGTTCCGCTGTAGGATTAGGAAACGTTTGGCGTTTCTCATATGTAACAGGAGAAAATGGAGGGGCAGCCTTTTTATTAATTTACGTGGCTTTTATCATTTTAATTGGTATTCCAATTATCATGGCAGAGTTTACAATTGGGCGTAAAGCTCAAAGTGATGCAGTCGGTTCATTCGAAAAATTAGCTCCAGGTAAACCTTGGAAAGTTGCTGGGTTGATGGGCGTTGGAGCCGCATTCTTAATTCTTTCGTTTTATGGTGTAATTGCAGGTTGGATTTCTTACTACTTTGTTAATTATTTAACAGGCTCTCTATGGTCAGCTCCAGCTGAAGGATATGAATCATTTTTTGTTTCCTTTATTACAAACCCTGTTCAGCCACTTTTATGGCAATTTATTTTCATGGCTTTAACGATTGGAATTGTTTTTGTCGGAGTTAAAAAAGGAATTGAACGTTCTAACAAAATTTTAATGCCATTATTAGGTGTACTTTTAATTGTTCTTTCTATTTATAGCTTAACCCTTGGTGGAGCCCAAGAAGGTCTTGCCTTTTTATTCACACCAGATTGGAATGCTCTAAAAGATCCTAACATTTATTTAGCTGCGTTAGGTCAGGCCTTCTTCTCTTTAAGTTTAGGGATGGGTGCTTTAATTACGTATGGTAGTTATTTATCAAATAAAGAGCGTCTTCCTGGCGCTGCAGCAAGTGTAGCTACACTAGATACATTATTTGCTATCGTTGCTGGTTTAATGATTTTCCCTGCGGTGTTTGCTTTAGGAATGGACCCAGCTGGTGGACCAGGACTTGTTTTCATGGTAATGCCTGATGTATTTGATAGCATTGGCTTCGGTGGAATCTTTGGTTTACTATTCTTCTTCTTATTAGCGGCTGCTGCACTATCTTCAGCAGTATCTTTACTAGAAGTTGCTGTAGCTTACTTTATTCGTAAATTCAGTTGGTCAAGAAAGAAAGCATCATTAATCATCGGTTCATTAATTTTTGCTTTAGGTATTCCTTCTTCACTTGGTCAAGGTGTACTTTCTAATGTACGTATTATCGGCGGGCGTGATATTCTCGATTCAATCGACTTTATCGCTTCGAACATCTTCCTCCCTCTTGGCGGATTAATTATCGCCCTATTCATGGGTTGGGGATGGAAAAAAGCAGACGCCCTTCGCGATTCAGATTTCGGAGATACGGTACTCGGAAACATTTGGTTGTTCTTAATCAGATGGATTGCACCAATCTTCATTTTCGCAGTCTTCTTAAGCTCAATCGGCTTATTCTAATTTAATCTAAAACATACAAAAAAGCAGACAACCAAACGGTCGTCTGCTTTTTCGTGTTTATTTTTAAAGTCTGTTTTCACAGTGAAATGAAGCGGAAGGCACTTGACTCCTGCGGGAAAAGAGGAAAGGCCAAGACCACACAGAGTAGCTGATTCAAAGAAGTAGCAATGGCTCCACACGTTGCGCGCCTGCTATGAGAAACCCACTCATAGCAGGCTTAAGAGCATGCAACGGTTCCTCTCATTGCTAAGAGGCCACTGAAAAAGGTGAAAAAACACACCTTTTTCAGTGACCTTCAGACGAATGTCGTGGGGGCTTGGCTTTCTCCCCGCGGAAAGCAAGTGCCTGTAGCGTAATGAAACGGATTCGTTAGGAAATGCCCTAAACCTTTTCGAGGATGAACGAAAACAACATTCATTAATGAGTATGTTAAGGGATTATATTTAACAAACTAAAAGAATCTACTCACCAATCTCCACTAAATGTTTATTCATCTCTGCCGTAAGAACCTCAATAAGCAACTTCATGCCCTTTTCAATTTTCTCTGGAGTAGAATGAGTAAAATTTAGCCTCATAGTATTTCGTTTTGGTGTTCCCGCATAAAATGGCTCTCCCGGAACAAAAGCAACCCCATGCTCCACCGCCGTATTTAATAAAGAAGTTAAATCCATTCGTTCGTCCATTTCAATCCAAAGGAACATCCCACCCTTTGGTTTAACAAAATGGATATTAGGGATATTTGCTTCTTCAAGACATTTAACCATAACTTCCATTCGACTCTTGTACACTTTAATTAGATGTTCAATATGAGCATTTAAATCATAATGTGTACATAACTGGTATAGTGCTTGCTGAGCTAAAGAGTTGGAATGAAGATCATTGGCCTGTTTAGCTTGCGACATCATTCGAATGACTTGATAAGGTCCAACGATCCAACCTGTTCTTAACGCAGGAACTGCCGTTTTTGAAAAAGTACTCGTATACATTACATGTTTTCCATCATCCAATGCAGCCAATGGAGTATACACTTCATTTTCAGTGAATTGAAGCTCTCCATAAGGATCATCTTCAAACACAACAACTCGGTGCTTTTGAACGAGTTCAATTAATTGTTTGCGGCGTTCTAATGACCATACTCTTCCTGCCGGATTTGAAAAAGTAGGCACTACATAAATACATTTAGGATTAAATTGTTTGATTTTTTCCTCAAGGTCGTCTGGTAGCATCCCATCGTCATCTGACTGTACAGCAACCACTTCAGCTTCATACGATTTAAAAACTTGAAGAGCTGCTAAATAAGTCGGGTCTTCCGTTAGTACCACATCCCCAGGACTTAGCATAATTCTTGAAAATAAATCAATAGCCTGTTGCGAACCTGTTGTTACAAGGACTTCGTCTGCTGTGAAACCAGAAATTCCTTTAGTTGACATCCTTTCTAGAATGACTTCTCGTAATGGACGATAGCCTTCTGTCTCCATATATTGTAATGATTTTTTTCCCGTCCTAAAAACTCGGGTAAATGCATCTTCCAATCCTTCTAATGGAAATAAATCGTCATCTGGTAATCCGCCAGCAAAGGAAATAACATCTCCTTTACCAACTATTTTTAAAATGTCTCTAACTGCAGAAGATTGCAAATGACGAACTCTATTTGCAAAAGCATACTTCATGGTGGCACCTCTATTTGTTATAAAATTTAGAATATTATATCCATACTACCTGATTTGCCTTAAATGTCAACAGAAATCACATGATAAAAGAGCAAATCCCATTATAAAAGGGTATTTGCTCTTTATTTTCCTTTTACACTATAGTACTCTTATTTTCTCTATATTTCCTTTGATTTATTCAACGTGTTTCTCCCTTAAATTTTAAAGGCTCTAATTAGTTCCTGTAATTCTTCAGCCATGTTCGTCAATGAATTGGCTGATGAAGTAATTTCTTCCATAGAAGCCATTGTTTCTTGCGCTGCGGCACTAACGCTTCCAGAGTGATCTGTTGTTACTTTAGCAATACTCGACATCATGTCTACTGATTCTAACACACGATCTGATTGCCCCGATAAGTTATGAACGGTCTGATTCATTTCATTAATTTGGACAGTCATTTCTTTGATCGCCTTCATGATAGCATCAAATTTCTCTTTTGTTATTTGAGCCACTTCTTTACCTTGTTTTACTTCATCCTTTACAAGCGCCATCATGTGAACAGAATTAGCTGTTTCTTTTTCCATGTCCTTAATAAGCGCATCAATTTTTACTGTTGATTGAGATGATTGTTCTGCTAGCTTTCTAACTTCATCGGCTACTACGGCAAATCCTTTACCATGCTCCCCCGCTCTAGCAGCTTCAATGGCTGCGTTTAAAGCTAACAAATTCGTTTGATCAGCTATCCCTCTAATGACACTTAAAATGGATCCAATCTCTGCTCCTCTTTCAGATAAAAGATGAATCGCGTTATCAGAGTTTTCAACCGAACGATCAATTGATTCCATACTACTAACCGTTTGCTCAACTAGTTCTCCTCCATCTACTGCAAACGAAAGAGAGTGATTAGATTGTTGTTCAATGTGAGAGGAACTTGTGACCATCTTTTGTAACCCTTTTGTCATTTCCTCAAGGGCTTGTACACTCTGACTAGCAGCAGCTGTTTGTTCTTCTGATCCTTTTGAGATATCTTCAGTTGCTGAAGCTGTCTGTTCAGTTGCAAGAGCAGTTTGTTCAGCGCTAGCTGATAACTCTTCCGAAGAAGCTGCAACTTGATCAGAACTTGTGGAAACTTGTTCAATTAACTTTCTTAAACTCAATCTCATATTTTCAAAAGAGGTATATAATTTTCCGATTTCATCCTTACTCTTAATGTTCACATTTGTACCTGTTAAATCACCACTCGCCACTCGTTGAGCCATTAGCGTTAATGAAGTTAGTGGTTTGACAATTAACCTTGAGAACATAACACCTAACCCTAAAGCAATCGTACCAGCAACAATTCCACCAATAATAGTAGAGAGTCTAGCTTGGTCAGCAGTTGTTCGTGCAAAAGCAACTACACTTTCCATATATTTTGTAATTTCAGCTGTGAATTCAGCTGTTTCATCACTCATCACATAACTAATAGGAATGACTTGTTCATTCGCTTCAATAATGGCACGTTCTGGATCTAAGCGAAACCGATTGATTACTTGATTGGATTCTTGTAAAAACTGTGCATTTAACTCAGACAACTTATGTAATTGTTCAATGGCGACGTCGTGCTGAGTCATCTCAAGCGTTTCTTCTATATTCTGATTGATTTCGTGATTAACTAAATAAAAACGATTGAGCTGCTCTCTGTCTCCTGTTAATAAATAACCTCTTAAATCACTATTTTGTCGGTTAACTCCTGCTTCAATTTTCAAAACATTAACTCTAATTTTATCCTCAACTTCTGTTATATTTTGATAGGCATTTGTCACTTGCTCCATTTTAAACGTTGTGTATACTGTTACAACAGCAAATAAGAAAGCAACTGTTATAAATGCGGTAATTAATTTGAGGCCAAGCGAGCTTGAGAACCCCACTTTAGGTGTACTTTGCTTTTTTTCACCAGTTTTCTTCTTTTGGACTTTATTTCTTAGCCTTTTCATTTCTAGTAGACCCCTTTCTAGGTGATATTACCTAATAAACTTTACCTTTTTCGGCTTTCGAATTAATAAATGTAGTACTATAATAACATGTTTTCTACATAATATTTTATAAATTTACATACTTCTGCTTTTTTTACGAATTCAGTAGAATAATTCTTTTTAAAGGAAAAGATTGGTTTATATTTAATTTAGTAATTTGTCTATAGAAATTGTGTGAACACTTGTAACTCTAGGTAAAGGTTGGTTTCTTGCAATTTGTTTTCTCTTAACCTCTCCATTTCACTAAATTTAGAACAAGTTTATGTTAAACAGCATTACTAAAAGCTCTTATTTGTAATAGTTATACAGAAAAAACACTCGTTATAAGTACGAGTGTCTAATCAATTTTCTTATTTTCTTTAATCATCCCATTTTACTGATAGTATTTCTCCAGTAAATGCATCAATTTTCACTTCTACTTCTTGGTCATCTTGTTGTTCAATTTCAATTTCAAAGACGACTTTTCCACCTTTTGTTTCAAGTTCAAAATCATCTATGTCGCCTTTTCCAACATGGTTAAAAGCAACCTCAATTGCTTCTTCTCTATCAACATGTTGCCTTTATTATCTGTTGTTTCTGGGTGAGTGTTTTTTTTGTTTAGCATTTTTCCTAAATCATCTTCAACATAGAGAATTTCTCCTGTTCTTGCATCTACGTAGATGTCTCCGTCTTCGTCGTAGGTGTCAATTTCAACTTCATAGGCAAGTCTTCCTTTTTTCTGTTCAAGCTCTATTTCTTCAATCATGCCGGTTCCTAAATAATCTAAGGCAATTTCCCCCGCTTCTTCTGGTGTGATTAAGTCTGATGATTGGTTCTTAGATTCTTTATTCCCCTCTTGATCCTCTGTTGGTGAAGAAACTGCAACAAGCGGTTCGGTAATGCTTGTAAACTCACGATCGGAAGCTGAAACTCCCGCTACTACTACACCTAAAGTAACTACTAAACTCACTGACATAATTATTAACTTTTTCATCTCTGTTCCCTCCTAGTTTTATGTTCAATACCATCATATCCAGGTAATATTAAGAACACCTTAGAAGAAAATGAGATTTTGATGAGAAAATGAAACATTTCAATCTTCCCATTTAATGGTGATTAATTCTCCTGTAAATGCATCAATATAAACATTTGCTTCACTTTCACCGACCTCTATTTCAATTTCATACACTAATCTGCCGTTTTCCTCTTCAAGTTCAACATCATCCACTTTTCCCGCGACATGTGTTAAAGCGATTCTGACAGCCTCTTCTTCTCCAATTACGTCTAATGTTTCAGGAGGTTGCTCATTTTCCACGCCTTTTTCTCTCAGCGTAATCGTATTAATCGTTCCTGTTTGAGCATCCATTACGATTTCAGTATACGCTTCCTCTTGATAGACAAGGATATCATATATGGAGTTGCCCCCACTTTCACGAAGTGTTATTTCCATATCTGAATAATCCCCTTCAATGGTCTGATTTACGATCTCTCTAACTTTCTCAGTCGAAATAGCTTCAAGTTGAGAGGCATCTTTCTCAACTGTGACATTTTCTCTTTTAGATAGTTGAGTAAGAGATAAAATCGTTTGTGTTGCAGGGTCAATAACAATTTGATAAAGACCTGTAGCCTCTAATAGGTCCACTTCATAGACAGTCTGGCCATCAACAATTGTTTCATTTATTTGTTGAATAGAACCACTGTATTGTTCTGAAATAAACAATCTAATATTGTCTTCATCCCAAACTTGATCACCACCACGAAAAGAAAGAACTAAAATAATGATAAGAACGGCAACAATCAAAATGCCGATGACTCTTCCTAGCAATCCATTAATCATATCATCACTCCTTTCCAGTTAAGTGTAGTAGGGGAGCAATACCGTAAACGTTGTTCCTACATTCTCTATGCTATTTACTGTGATTTGGCCATTGTGGGACGTAATAATCGTTTTTGCTATAGCAAGACCAAGTCCACTTCCTCCTGTTTCCCTGCTTCTCGCTTTATCAACCCTAAAAAATCGTTCAAATACATGAGGCAGATCACGTTCAGGAATTCCAATCCCTTGATCTCTTATATTAATTTTCACAAATCTTTCCTGCTCTGAAATTTCTACATACACCGGTAGTTCACTATATTTAAGTCCATTCTCCAATAAGATAAATAGCAATTGTTTTATCTGAGCTTCATCTGCATTCATGAAACGTTCTGATAAAACTTCAACATGTATCTGACGGTTAAAAGCTAATTCTAATCTTCTTGCAATATCTATAGTTAGTTGAGAAATATTTAGCTCAACTAACTGTACCTTCTCTTGGTTTCCTGTAGCAAGAGCTAACATCTGCTTCGTTAAACCTTTCATGCGACTTGACTCTTCCGCTATAGCCTCAATCGCCTCTTCTAGTAGCTCTGGTTTCGACTTTCCCCATCGTTTTAGTAAATTAGCATAACTTTCAATTACGGTCAGCGGAGTTCTAAGTTCATGCGAAGCATCTGAAACAAACTGCTGTTGCTTTTCAAAGTTCTCTTCAAGAAGTTTGATCATTTCGTTAAACGTTTTCCCTAGTTGATCAATTTCATCTTTCGACTCTTCTTTCACATTAATCCGCTCAAACGTTCCTTTCTTTCTAATGTTCTCCATCGTCTTCGTCAATTCTTGAATGGGCCGTAATATCACTTTAGCTAAAGCTCGACCAGCTAAAAAGACGGGTACGATGACCAAAATAGAAGCGATAAATAAGACTAGCCTTAAAGTAGTAAGAGTTGATTCATAGGTCGTCATTTGTTCACTATATTCTAACGTAACAACAGAGCCATCATTCCATATTACTGGAAAATAAGAAACAGCATACCTATCCCCATTAAACTGAATTTGCTTTGTTTGTTGTTGAATAGAGTAATGAGCAGGCATCTCTCTTAAGTCAAAATTTTTCGTTGTTAAAATAAAAGGCTCCCCGTTTTCTCGGATCACTCGGATTAAACCATTGCCGGGAGCATACGCACGTAATATATCTCCGGCATTCGTAGCTCCTCCCCTATCTGTTCTGATTGCTTCCGCTATATTTTGCGTTTGTAAACTAACCCTCTCTAATTCAACCCTAGCTGTCATCTGTCCAAATAAGATGTAGATACCGCTATTTACTAAAACCAATAAAATGAATAACCACACCGTTGAGAACCAGGTAATTCTTTTTGAAATACTCATTAGTTTTCTTCCCTCAAGACGTATCCTACGCCTCTTACGGTTTGAATCAATGAAGTTTTAAAAGGCTTATCCATTTTTTGTCTTACATATCTTATATAAACATCCACTATATTCGTATCACCGTAGTAATTAAATCCCCACACATGTTCTAAAATCTGCTCACGAGAAAGCACTTGTTTTTCATGCTTTATTAAAAAAACAAGGAGATCAAACTCACGCGGAGTTAACTCAATGGCTACTTCACCTCTTCTGACTACTCTTGTTTTCTCATTTACAGTCAAATCACTTACTCTTAGTTCATCCACCGCTGTCTCTATTTCTTTCCCTACAGCAACATTATTCCTTAAACAGGCTCGAATTCGAGCAAGCAATTCTTCTATTTCAAACGGTTTTGTCACATAGTCGTTCGCACCTTGATCAAGTCCAGCCACTTTATCAACAATCGTATCCCTAGCGGTAAGAAGAATGACCGGAATTTGATTTCCTGATAAACGTATTCTCCTTAGAACCTCCATGCCACTTAAAACTGGAATCATAATATCAAGTAAAATAAGAGACCATTCTTGCTTTTCTATTCTTTCCAATGCTTTCCCGCCATCAGAAACAATCTCCGTTTCATATCCTTCATGCTCTAATTCAAGTTGAATAACACGGGCAATATTTGATTCATCTTCTACAATTAAAATTTTAATAGATTCCATGTTCAAATCTCCCTCTATTTGTTTCATCCAGTTTATATTTTATCATCATAACTGAAAAGGGAAAAACACCCCATTTTACTGGAGTGTTTTCCTTTTAGTTCTCTGCTATTGCTGCATATTGAGATTTAACTAGGTTGTAATACGCACCTTGAGTTTGCATTAAGGAATCATGAGTTCCTTCCTCAAGCACATTCCCATGCTCCAACACAATAATTTTATCTGAATCTCTAATGGTTGATAGACGATGAGCAATCATGATCGCTGTACGACCTGCTAGTAATTTTTTTAATCCTTTTTGAATCTTTACTTCTGTTTCTGTATCAATACTTGCCGTTGCTTCGTCTAAAATTAAAATTCTAGGATCGGCTAACAAGGCTCTTGCAAAAGATAAAAGTTGTCTTTCCCCAACTGAAAGGACATTTCCTTTTTCCTCCACTTCGGTGTTATAACCCTTTTCCAGTTTTGCAATGAAATCATGCGCACCGATTGCTTTGGCAGCTTGAAGAACTTCGGCGTCTGTCGCATCTGGTCTACCAAATCGGATATTATCCATAATCGTTCCAGCGAAAATAAAAGTATCTTGCAACACATAGCTGACATTTTTTCTGAGATCATCTAATTTCAAATCTCGAAGATCTCTGCCATCAAGTAACACTCTACCTTTCGTTGGATCATAGAAACGACTCATCAAGTTAACGATCGTTGATTTACCTGAACCAGTATGACCCACTAACGCGATTGTTTGCCCAGCATTAAATGTTAAATTGATCTCATGCAGAGCTTTTCTTGATTCATCATAAGCAAATTCAACTTTTTCAAATACGATTTCTCCTTTAACATTTGTTAAAGGTTTTGCATCAGCTTTTTCTGGTACTGATGGCTTTTCATCTAGAAATTCAAAAATACGTTCGGATGAGGCCATTCCAACAAGTAATTGATTGTAAACTTGCCCTAAACGAGAAATTGGCTCCCAAAACATACCTAAATAAAAAGCAAAAGATACAAAAATCCCAATGGTTAATACTTCAGATTGGATTAAATTGGCTCCGTACCAAATTAATACAACCGCACCGATTGCACTAGACAATTCAACAAACGGCCGGAAAATAGCATTCATTTTCGTTGCATGTTTCCAGCTTTCATAGTTATCTGTATTAACATCATGAAAGAAAGCCATGTTTTCTTTTTCTTGAGCATATGCTTGAGTCACTCGAATTCCTTGGATACTTTCATTTAGATGTGAATTCATTTTTGATTGTCTAACGCGAACGGTTTGCCAAGACCTACGAATCTTTCTTCGGAGCTTCGTAGAAATAAAGAACATAATTGGCAACACAATTAATATTAATATAGCTAGTTCTGGGCTAAGCATGAATAAAATGACGACTATCCCAACTAGCATGACAATATCCATGAGGAGGTTAACTACCCCATTCGTAAAAAGATCTTGCATAGAGTTTACATCATTGATCACTCGAACTAAGATTGATCCCCCAGATCGTTGATCAAAAAAACGATGGGATAATCGTTGGATATGATTAAACAGGGCTGTTCTAATATCATAGATCATATGCTGCCCAATCTCATTCATCCAACGAATCCGAAACACATTGGCTACCCATGATAGGATATATAAGCCTAATACAATAGCCGCGAATGTATAAAGTAAATTTAAATCTCCTGGAATAATCGCATAATCAAGTGCTAGGACACCTATGAAGATAGGAACTGCTATACGCACAGCTGTAACAATAAGCATCATTAATATCGTTTTAGGTAGTAACGTCCAAGCATAAGGTTTCATATAACTAAACAGACGAGCCATTTGAGACCAGTTAAAAGGTTTCTCAATCACTTGTTCTGTTGAATAGTGAAATCTTGTTCGTTTTGTCGTTTGTTCCATCATGTCCTCCTTTCTATGCCCGCTGTAACACATACTCTTGATCTTGGTTTTGAATATCATAGATTCTCCGGTAGATCCCATCTGCTTTCAAAAGTTCGTGATGAGTTCCACGTTCAAAAATTTCGCCATCTTCAAGAACAAGAATTTCATCTGCCTGTTTTACAGAAGAAATACGATGAGCAATAATAAAAGTTGTTCTTCCGTTCATTAGTTCGCGGAAAGCCTTTTGAATTTTCACTTCTGTTTGCATATCAACAGCGCTCGTCGCATCATCTAAGATTAAAATTTTTGGATCCATAATGATCGCGCGTGCAATTGCAATTCTTTGTTTCTGCCCACCTGATAAACCTAATCCACGTTCACCAAGTACCGTATCGTAACCTTTTGGTAACTCTTTAATAAATTCATGAGCGTCTGCCTTTTTTGCTGCCTCAATAATTTCCTCCATCGTAGCATCCGGCCTACCATAAGCTAAATTATCGCGAATAGTCGACGAAAATAGAAAGGTCTCTTGCAATACGACTCCAATTTGATTTCTAAGATACTTCAATGAGTATTCATCAATTGATTTTCCGTCGATTAAGATCTCACCTGCACTTCTTTCGTAATATCTAGTAATTAATTGAATGATACTAGATTTCCCAGAGCCAGTTGCTCCAACTAAACCAATCGTTTTTCCTCGTGTCGCTTCAAAAGAAATGTTATTCAATGCCGCCATATTTTTATCTCCATATGTAAGTGCGACATCTTTAAATACAATTTCCCCTACTAAATCTTCATGCTGATCGAAAGAAGCCATTGAATCTTTACGCTCTTGTTCATCCAATATTTCTAGAAGACGTTCGCCAGATGCCTTTGATTGAGAAAACATATTAATAATAAAACCTAAATTCATAATCGGCCCGAGGATAAACCAAATTAAACTAAAAAAGGCTACTAATTCACCCGGTTGCAGACTTCCTTGAATCGTCAAATAACCTCCAAAAGCTAGTAGAATAACAGCTGACAGGTTCCCGATTAATTCCATCAGTGGAAAGTAATTTCCCCAAATTTTCGAAATATCTAAATGTTTTTTTCGGTAGTCTTCATTCGATTCAGAGAATCTTGAAATTTCTTGATCTTCTTGTGATAACGCTTTAACCGTGTGCATTCCACTAACATTTTCTTGTACCTTCGTGTTCAAACGCGCTAAGGACTTTCTGATTCCCTGGAAACCAGGATGAACTCGTTTATCAAATTTAGCAACAACTACCGCTAAAAATGGTAACATCGCCATCGTAAGCAAAGTTAACGGAACAGAATAATAAAACATAACGGCAAAACTAAATCCTACTAGCAATAGAAAGTTTACAACTTGAGCACATCCAAATGATAAGAAAAAACGAAATGTTTCAACATCACCAGTTAGTCTCGACATTAAATCCCCTGTTTTTGCATTATCATAGTATCTGAACGGTAAAAATTGTAACTTTTTATAAAGTGAATTCCTTAATTTGTGAACAGTCGTGATCCCAAACAGATCTCCATAATATTGATGAATATAGACTGCCACCCCTTTAATGGTCATCACTACCACGATAGCTAAAGCAAGGTAAGGAATTAACTCATAATTTCCTGCTCGAACTGCATGGTCAATTGTGAATTGTAAGATGACTGGGTAAAGGACCGTCATACCTGTGACAAATAACAACGAAAAAAGCGACCAAATGAAGTACTTTTTAAATGGCCAGTAAAATTGTTTAAGTCGTTTAAATGTCTCCATACTGTTTTCACCACCCTATACATAATTATTTCAACAACCGAATATTTAGACATACGAATAATAACAATAGTCAACGTTCATAATACTCCTACTATTTGTCATAAGTCAAGATGAATTTTAAATTTTCAGTTTTTAATCCGAAGACTTTTTGGTTTTATTTTCAGTTAAGAGGAACTGACTTTGTCGTTCCATTGCGCTACAGCCACTCGCTTTCCGCGGGGAGGTGCCGAGTGACTTCCGCTCCATTACACTAAGAGGAAATAACTCTATTCTAAGCAACGCTCTTTATGGAACAGCTAAATCAAAAAAGCAAAATAAAACAGGTAAGCTCTTTGGTGGGACAGAGCTTACCAAATTTCATTTTAGAGTCATGCACCATACAGAAACAACTAAAGATACTTACGGTGTACTTTCTTGCCATCATAGACGAAGGAGATTTCTTTTTCATTTATGATCGTTTCAATATGAACCGGACGTCCCCAAAGCTGGTACATATAAGGCAAAACTTTCTCTAAATAGCCAACATCAAGCTCGGTCCCTTCAAAATTATGTTTAATATATAGCTCGCCATTTTTAAGATAATCCCCATCGGTTACAACTAAATATGGGAATCCCCCATTGACTCTGGATAAAGCTAATTGATCACGTACACTTTCCCAGCCTTTATCAACAATTTTATAATCAGCACCTTGCTTTTGAAACAGATACATGTCTTCACGCATTACTAAATCTTTTGTTAAATAATTTCGGATAAAGGAAATATCAGATTCAATTTCTCTGACTTCAAATATTTTTTCGCGACCACTACCAGGTTTAATTCCTTGGCGCTCTTTCATATCTTTTGTCGGTTTATCATAACGTTCTTCAATATCTTCAAAGATCTTCAAGCCTAGATAATACGGGTTGATTGTTGTTTTTGAGGGTTGGACGACTCCAGCGTTTAGCTTTGCAAATTCAATCGTTTCTTCACTCGTTAAATCCATCTCTCTCAAGATTCTTTGATGCCAATACGATGCCCAACCCTCATTCATTATTTTCGTTTCTAATTGCGGCCAGAAGTAAAGCATTTCTTCTCTCATCATCGTTAAAATATCACGTTGCCAAGGCTCTAATTCACGACTATATTCCTCAATGAATAGAAGAATATCTTTTTCGGGGTTTGGAGGGAAATGTTTTTTCTTAGAAGTTTTTTCATGTGATTTCGTTTGTTTTCCTTCAAGCTCCCACAAATCATCATACTCTGATCTTTTCACTCTTTTCACATCATCATCGTTGTCTTCTATGCTCCAATCTAATTTAGGTCTAAGAAGACTTGGATCAATATGCTCTTGAATAGCTAAAACCGCATCGAGGAAATTTTCAACCTCTTCTTTCCCATGAAGATGTTCGTAATGAGCAATTCTCTCAGCTGTTGCACTCATACTCTCAACCATATCACGTCTCGTATTTGAGAACCTGACATTATTTTTGAAAAAATCACAGTGAGCAAGTACATGAGCGACAATTAACTTGTTTTGAATTAGAGAGTTGCTGTCCAATAAGAAAGCATAGCAAGGATCTGAATTAATAACTAACTCATAAATTTTACTTAATCCAAAATCATATTGTAATTTCATCTTATGAAATTGTTTTCCAAATGACCAATGACTGTACCTTGTCGGCATTCCGTACGCACCAAATGTATAAATAATCTCAGCAGGACAAATTTCATATCTCATTTCATAAAAATCTAACCCAAATCCATCCGCTATTTCCGTAATCTCAGCAATGGAATATTCAAGATCCTTCCACTTATCGAGTGACATTCAATCCCCTCCTTGAATCTCTTTCTTCCAATTTATGATCACGGATTGAAAATAATGTGTAGAACAATCTAATTGACTATGGAACAACGACAAAAGGGTTGTCCAAAAAGGTCTGCTTTTGACCTTTCATGGACAACCCTGAAAAACTTGATGAATACCTTATAAAAATTGCTTTACTAGCGTCATCACAGCTTGTTTTAACTCGTCTAATGAACGCTTACTTTCTTCTAGTGTTTCTTTGTTCACACCAAAATAGAATTTAATTTTCGGTTCCGTACCTGATGGACGAATACAAAACCAAGATCCGTCCTCTAATTTGTATTTTAATACATTCGATTTAGGTAATTGGATTTCTGATTGAGAACCCGCTAAAGCATCTACAGCAACACTTGTTTTATAATCTTCTATAACAGCTACATTTTGATTAGCAAGAACAGTTGGTGGAGTTTCTCGGAAAGAAGCAAGAATGTGATTAATTTGTTCGATCCCAGCTTTCCCTTTTAATGTTAGTGATTCTAACCCTTCCTGATAATAACCATACTTCTCAAAAACTTCAATTAATCCATCGTATAAGTTCATACCACGCGATTTGTAGTATGCCGCAAGTTCCGCTGCCAAAAGACAAGCTTGAACAGCATCCTTATCACGGACAAAGTTGCCTATTAAATAGCCGTAACTTTCCTCATATCCAAATAAGAAGCTATGCTCACCTGTTTGCTCATATTGCTTAATTTTCTCGCCGATAAATTTAAATCCAGTAAGGGTATCCACTAATTTTAACTGATACCTCTCAGCAATCGCGCGACCAATTTCAGACGTTACAATGGTTTTTAGAACAACTCCGTTTGCAGGTAGCGTGTTCTGCTCTTGTTTCTTTGATAGAATATAATCGAGCATTAAAGCACCTGTTTGATTTCCTGTTAACACAACGTATTGTCCAGTTGGATCCTTTACAGCCACGCCTACACGGTCTCCGTCTGGATCAGTCGCTAAAAGTACATCAGCATCTAACTTTTCTCCATGTTTAATCGCTAACTCAAAGGCTGCGTGTTCCTCTGGATTTGGTGATTTCACCGTTGTAAAATTAGGATCAGGTAACTCTTGTTCAGGAACGACTGTTAATTGCGAAAAGCCAGTTGTCTCTAGTACACGGCGAACAGGAAGATTGGCTGCTCCGTGAAGAGGAGTGAAGACAATTTTCACTTTATCACCAAATTGTGAGATGATCTCTTCTTGAACAATAATTGACTTTAGTTGTTCATTATAAGCTTCATCTATTTCCTCAGCGATGACCTGAAGAGTTCTATTTCCTTTTAACTCGAGTTCATTCGCCACTTCAATAACTAATTCATCATCAATTTCGTTTACAAATTGAATTAATTCCTCAGCTGGGCCAGGTGGTAATTGTCCGCCATCATCACCGTACACTTTAAAACCATTATACTCTGGTGGATTGTGGCTTGCCGTAATAACAATACCAGCGAAAGCATTTAAATGCCTAACTGCAAAAGATAGCTCTGGAGTAGGACGAAGATCATGAAATAAAAACGAACGTATCTCATGTTTACCTAATGTAAGAGCGCATTCTAATGCAAATTGATTTGATTTGTGACGAGAATCAAAAGCAATCGCAACACCTCTCTCCTTCGCTTCTTCCCCTTCTTTCTCAATAAATCTAGCAAGCCCTTCTGCAGCACGACGAATCGTATATGTATTCATGCGATTTGGTCCTGGCCCAATTTCTCCACGCATTCCACCAGTTCCAAATTCTAAATTCTTATAAAAACAATCTTCTAATTCTACTTCATCATCTTTTCTTTTCTCTAGAGCATCTTTCCACTCTGCTTCTAGTGCATCAAAATTAAGCCATTTATCATACTGTGTCTTCCAATTCATTCATTTATCCCCCTAGTTGCAAGTAGTTCAATTTTTTATTATACATCAAATCAATTCTAGACCAGCGCTGTAATTCCTTTTTTTATCAGATAAAAAGATAAAGGGGTTATCCAAAAGTTTGTTTATTAACCTTTTGGACAACCCCTAATAAGAAGATCTTACATATCCACTTATTTATTTATTTATTTATTTATTTATTTATTTATTTATTTATTTATTTATGACTGGAATGTCATTTAAAAGCAGTTCCACGTCTTTAGGTAAGTTCTGAGTCAATCGAAAAGAATCATTAGGGTCACGATCAGCATCTGCAATGACAGGACCTTCAACATCGAATAAAATTTGATTACGATAGATCCGGTCTCCTTTTGTTACTTCAATCATGGCGATCCACGTACCAGGTACTGAAAAAATGATGTCATTTTCATACAGACCATTTTCTACTCGACTAAATGTTTTCTCTATTTGGTGCACCGTACCAGGACGATCAAACACAACTTTCATTGTAGCGTCCTCAATTGGTTGCCCATATTCGTCTTCAAGGAAAAGGTGAAAGTCTACTGCTCTCCCTGTTTTTAATATATCTCCCGCTTGCGGAAAGGAAATCGTCCAATTTGTCTCTAACTGTTTCTCAGTAGGCAAGGTAAAAAACAAGAACATTGATATGACAACAACATACATAATACTCAAAGTTAAAAATAATTGACGTAACGTCTTTTCTCGTTCTAAATGCAGCATACTTACCTCCTCTTAGTTGTGACAACATTCAGCTTTGCCAAACTAGCTCGGAGGTAAACCTTCTACTACTGTTTATAGTTGATTTGATAAATGTCATGTCTTCGATCTTTTAATTGATTCACACTTCCTGCACGACGATTACGCCTTAGGATTTCAAGATCAACATCGCCGACTACGACTGTTTCAATATTGGCCTGACATTCCCCAACAATACCGTCTCTTGCAAATGTAAAATCTGAAGGGCTAAAAATACCTGACTGTGCATATTGAATATCCATGTTTTCAACATCGGTTAAATTTCCGACCGTCCCAGATAAAACGGTATACACTTGATTTTCAATCGCACGCGCTTGCGAACAATAACGCACACGTAGATAGCCTTGTCTGTCATCGGTACAAAACGGCGTGAAAATAATATTAGCACCTTTGTCTACAGCAATCCTTGCTAGTTCAGGGAATTCGATATCGTAACAAATTTGAATTGCTATTTTCCCGCAATCTGTATCAAATACGTTCACTTGGTCTCCACCTGAAATCCCCCAGAATTTACGTTCATTTGGAGTAATGTGAAGTTTATATTGTTTTTCAATCGTTCCATCTCTTCTGAATAAATAAGCAATGTTGTAAATTTTGCCCTCTTCTTCAACAAAGTGTGACCCACCAATAATGTTTACATTGTATTTAACCGCTAAACTTGTAAACAATTCAATGTAATCCTCGGTAAACTCTGTTAATCTCCTAATCGCTAAGCTAGGACTTTTCTCTGGGAGGAAAGACAACAATTGTAATGTGAAGATTTCCGGGAATACGGCAAAATCAGAATGATAACTTGCGGCAACATCCGTATAATATTCACATTGAACTGCAAAATCTTCAAAGGAAGAGATTTTCTTCATCGCATACTGTATCGTTGTAATCCGAACAGGAAATGACGTCTTAAATTGACGTTTTGGTACTGTCGGACGATAGTCGATGTTGTTCCATTCCATAAGTGTGGCATAGCGCAATGAAGCTCTGTCATCATCAAGATAATTAGGGTTGATACGTTTTAACGTAAAACCATTCATTACTTGAAAAGTAAGGACGGGATCATAAATATTATGCATCGTTACTTCTTCTACATAACGTCGTGGAGTCATTTCTTTGGCATGTTTATAATAGTTTGGAATTCTTCCCCCGATGATGATACTTTTCAGGTTTAACTCTCTAGCTAGATCTTTTCTAGCTTCGTATAATCTATGACCTATTTTCATTCGGCGATAATCAGGGTGTACCATCACTTCAATTCCGTATAAATTATAGCCTTCATAATCATGATTTGTAATATAGCCATTAGCCGTAATTTCATCCCAAGTATGTTGATCATCGTACTCATCAAAATTAATAATTAAACTTGAACATGAACCGATAATTTCCCCATCAAACTCTACACAAAATTGACCTTCAGGAAAGATTTGAATATGACTTCTTAGGTGTTCACTTTCCCACGGCTCCATATTTGGGAAACATAGCTTTTGCATTTCTATAATGGCATCGAAATCCTTTTCTTCGATGTTACGAATAATCATCTTTTTCTCAAATTTTGAGATGTCTATTTTCTTTGACATTTATTCTTCAGCTCCTTTACCGTTCCATTCTTGAAGTTTACCCGTTTTCGGTTCAATTGAACACAGATTTGCCCAACTAACGACTACTAAATCTGATAAGAACACATGAAAAAACCACCTAGATTAGGTGGTTGGAGAACTAGGTTCTTCTTTCACAGCGATATGGACGTTAAGTTTGCCAATAGGGGTATCTAGCGGAACCGTTACAAAAGGATTACTTGAATGAAACTTAGACTCACCTTCATTAATCATCGGAGTTGTAACATCAATGATACAAGACTCTTTTGATAACTCAGTAGCAGTCGTTCCAGCAACCCAATTCCCAAATTCTTGAACGGCACTCCAACCCATATCATCAAGTTGATCAATCTGCATGCCACCCATCATCACACCTACCAGCTTTTTCGCTGTATCAGTTGAAAACGTACAAACAATTTGACCTTTCAATTGACCTTTAATACCTAAAATAACAGCAATATCATTAGACGGAATCGTTCCAGTACCAGCGCTCGGAGCAAGCGGTGAAACTTGAAGACCAAAATGAGTTGTTAAAATTTCTTTCGTTGCACGACAAATCGCATTAATATGGTTTACATTCACTTCATTTCCTCCAAGGCTCAACCACAGTAGAACCGTGTCGATTTTTGTAACATTTTCTATAGTTTATCACAGCTTTTTTCGAATGTGTGCAGTTTTTGTTATTTTGCAGGAATTCCCTTTTCTGAATTGTTACGGATTTCATACCACTGTTCTCTGGCCATCTCAACTATTTTTTCATTAGTTGAACGTTCTTTATGTTGAATAATCTTGGTGAAATACTTACTAGCCTCATCTGTTCTCTCGATTCTTCGTGCAAGTTCACCTAATAAATATAACAAATGTAATTCACTCATTTGCGTATCTTGATAATCGCCTTGTTCATATGAAACTTTGTAATGAGTTAGAGCTGCTTTAAGGAACCGTTTTTCATCATCTTGTTTATGGATTGAACGATAAATCCATGCTAATCGTAGACAGATTCCGCCAATAACAACTGGATTCTCTTTTTTCAAAGTTGCCGACAGAAACGCTAATTTCATCGCTTTGATCGCTTCAGCAACCGTTCTCTCTTTACCAAACTCTTGGGTTTGCCAACTTGAGAAGTGTTTTGCAATTTCTTCCTTTGTACCTATAGGGAAGGTTGAACTAAACGCCTCGGTAGACGTAAATCCACATGAAGGACAAACATCAGCTTCATACAAAGTCGGATTAAACGAACCATCTTTATAAATCTTACAAAAATCGCTTTCTACCTTCTGAACTCGAATAAACCTTGATCGCACTCTTTTAGATTGAAACGAATGACCACAATAAAAACAAAGGACTTTTTTATCATACAAGGGAGCAATATTATTTTCCATGTCTCTCACCCTAGTTTAAAAGTTATACCTTAATAATAGTCTAAAAGTACTTGTTTTGACTAGTGTTTATTTTTAAGATTAGAGGATTTACGATTGGGTTTATCTATATCCACATGTTCGTTCCATTCCGCTCCAGTCACTCGTTTTCCGCGAGGAGGTGTCACATCTCCTCGGCTGTGTACTGCAATGCCACTTAAAAAGTACTTATTTTTTCGTAAAGTGACAAGGTTAATTTCATAAAAGACTAGCCTGTCCACCAAGTCTCTCGGAGCGAGACGGTCGACAGGCTAGTTGTTATATAAAAAGAGTGGCCTTGGAAAGTCGCTTCGAACCCGCTACCGGGATGGGGGACACGCTTTCCGCAGGCGGGCGTGGAACTAACCGATTGCGCCAGTGGATTTCCACTTGCCCTTCCCTCCTGCAGGAGTCGGCCCCCCATCCCGTCCGCTTTAATGAGAGGAAAGATAGAATTTTCCTTCTCTTCAACGTTCTAATGCAACGTTTATCAAAAACAGCCTTTTTCTTATCAAAAATCTTAACTACTAATATCCGCTTACAACTAAAGTGGAATGAAGCGGAGGGCACTTGACTCCTGCGGGAAAAGAGGAAAAGGCAAGACCACACAGACGAAGTCGTAGGGGTCTTGCCTTTCTCCCCGCGGAAAGCAAGTGCCCGCAGCGCAATGAAACGGAGCCAGAAGATAGATTAATGTCATCAAACTATCCGAAACGGTCTATGATTTTTTAAAAAAATATATTCCCTCTTTGTTTCATTTGTTAGGAATGTTCAGCCCCTATTCAAGCATAAACATTAATATCTTAGTGGGGTGACCACAAAAGAGGGATTACGTTTTATAGACTGTTTAGTCCGTTAAGGTGTCCCTTTATCCATTTTATCCTATAGACAGGGGCTGTATATATGAATAGAGGTAAAGAATGTGTCGCTATGTTACTTGCAGGAGGAGAAGGAAAACGACTAGGAGACTTAACAAGGAAACTAGCTAAGCCTGCTGTTTATTTTGGTGGTAAATATCGAATCATTGATTTCCCACTAAGTAATTGCATTAATTCTGGAATTGAAACAGTAGGGGTTTTGACACAATATGAGCACTCGCCTTAAATGCGCATTTAGGCATTGGGACACCTTGGGATCTTGACCGACACAGCGGCGGATTAACTTGCCTCCCACCTTTTGTTGAAAAACGTGGTGGTTCTTGGTATTTAGGTACAGCTGATGCCATTTATCAGAATAGATACTTCATTGAACAGTATGATCCAGAATATGTTCTTATTTTATCAGGAGATCATATTTATAAAATGGATTACAGTTTAATGCTTGATTACCATAAAGAACGCGGAGCTGATGCAACGATTTCCGTCATTGAAGTTCCATGGGATGAAGCTAGTCGATTTGGCATCATGAATGCCACCGATAGTGGACATATTACCGATTTTGAGGAGAAACCGACTAATCCAAGCAGTAATCTTGCTTCTATGGGAATATATATCTTTAACTGGTCCGTCTTAAAAAAATATCTAAATGAGGATGCTGAATTGCAGTCTAGTCACGATTTTGGAAAAGACATAATTCCAACTATGTTGCAAGATCAAAGAAAACTGTTTGCTTATCCTTTTTCTGGATATTGGAAAGATGTTGGAACTGTTCAAAGTTATTGGGAAGCCAATATGGATTTACTCGCTACCAAACCTTCTTTAAACCTTCATGAGTATAATTGGCGAATTTATTCAGTTAATGCTTGCCAATCACCTCAATTTATTTCACCACATGCGATCATTACAGATTCACTTATTAACGAAGGATGTTTAATTTACGGAACGATCACTCAGTCCATTCTTTTTCATCAAGTAGGCGTTGGCTGTCACAGTGAGATTGAGCAATCTGTCATCATGCCTCATGTCAAAATTGGTCATCATGTAAAATTAAAAAAAGTCATTGTTGCTGAAGGTGTAACGATTCCTGACTATACCGAAATCTCCTCACCTACTGATGAAATTTTAGTAATAGATAAAGGAACAAAGATTGAAAATCACGCTACTACTAATTCTAGATAACCACACTAGAGAGGAAGAAAAGAATGGAAAAATTAATGGGTGTTGTACATTTAGATAATGAACAGGATTTATTAAAGGAACTTACGTATTTTCGTTGCGGGGCGGCGGTTCCGTTTGGGAGTCGTTATCGCTTAATAGACTTTGTCCTCTCCAACATGGTTAACTCGCAAATATTCGAAATATCCGTATTCACAAGAAAAAAATACCGCTCTCTTATGGATCATTTAGGCAACGGGAAACCATGGGACTTGGATCGTAAAAGAGGTGGACTTTTCATCCTTCCTCCTGATTGGAATGATCCGACTGATTTATCCAGAGGAGATCTCCAACACTTCCATAACAACAGAGATTTCTTTGATCGCAGTTTAGCTGATTACGTTCTAATTACGGGTACACATCATATTTGCAACATTAATTACGAGAAAGTGTTTCATGAACACCTTAAAACAGGGGCAGATGTGACTGCGATTTACCAACCTGTTCCCTCGCTTGAGCACGAGCATATGACCGAGAAGAAATTAGAAATTAGCGCCGACGGGAAAGTGACTAATATTACCACCGATAGTCATAATAAAAACGTATTTATGGATATGTTTATCATCAAGAAAACTCTTCTATTAGAATTGGTTGATTACTGTATTGCTAGAAAAAAAGAAAATTTACTACATGATGGAATTATTGCGAACCTTGATCGCCTTACTGTTAGACCTTATGAATATAATGGCTATCTTGCTGTTGTGAACTCGATCGAAAGTTACTATAAACATAGTCTATCCTTACTTGATATAGATGTTTACACACAGCTGTTTTTAACGAGAAAGCCGATCTTCACTAAACCTAAAGATGAGCCACCAACAAAATATACGAAAACTGCTCAGCCTAGAAATTCAATCTTTGCTAATGGATGCGTAATTGAGGGCCAGGTTGAAAACAGCATTTTATTTAGAGGTGTCCATGTTCACAAGAATGCTGTTGTCCGCAATTCCATCATCATGCAACGATGTGAGATTCAAGAAGGGACCGTGCTTGAAAATGTCATCCTCGATAAGGACATTGTCATTTCACCCAATCGGACTTTCATTGGTGCTCCCGAAAATCCTTATGTTTTCGCTAAAAGAAAAGTAATGTAATTATAAACGTAAAGGAGTATTGCTTATGAACATAGTGATGGTTGCTTCTGAATGTGCACCTTTCTTTAAAACAGGAGGATTAGCTGATGTGGTCGCCTCCCTTCCGAAGGCATTAACTAAAAAGGATCACCATTTAAAAGTTTTTATACCGAAACACCGTTGTCTCCCTTCGGAAATCGCTTCAAAACTTGAGTTTATCACTTCATTTACCGTTCACGTGAAGTGGCGCGAGCAATATTGCGGTCTTTTTAAGTACGAGGCTGAAGGAGTCACCTATTATTTTATCGATAATCAATATTACTTTGACCGACTTCAAATGTACGGAGAAATGGACGATGCGGAGCGCTACACCTATTTCACACATGCTTTCTTTAAAGCCTTGGATGTTCTTGAAGTCGATCCTGACTTCATCCATTGCCATGATTGGCCAACTGCCTTAATTCCTCTTTACACAAAAGCGGGTGTCGTGAACACAAAGGCGAAAACTGTTTTTACGATTCATAATTTAAAATACCAGGGGATTTTCCCACTCTCTGTTTTTGATGAATTGTTACACTTAGATCGTATTCATTTGGGCGGATTGGAGTATGAAGGAGCTATTAACTTTATGAAGGCTGCTCTGATTCATGCTGACTGGGTCACAACTGTAAGTCCATCTTATGCGCAAGAGATTATGGATCCCTATTTTGGTGAAGGCTTAGAAGCATTTCTACATGCTAGGAATACTAGCTTAACTGGCATTGTAAATGGTATTGATGAAGACGTTTATAACCCAGCTACCGATCTTTATGTGTCTGTTCCTTATAAGAAACACTTTGCAAGAAAAAAAGAAAACAAACGCATCATGCAACAAGAGTTTGACCTGACCGTTTCAAAGGAAATTCCTATGTTTGTCTTAATTAGTCGATTAGTCGAGGAAAAAGGTCTGCCTCTTCTCGTTCATATTCTTGATGAATTACTCACAACTGAATCCGTTCAAGTTGTGATAATGGGAACCGGGGAAACACGCTTTGAAGAACATTTTCAGGAAATTGCAAACCGCTATCCTAATTCATGCCGGTTTATGAATGTGTTCCAAGAAGGACTTGCTCGAAGATTATACGCTTCTTCTGACTTTTTCCTGATGCCATCTAGGTTTGAGCCTTGCGGGTTAAGTCAATTAATCGCTCTTCGTTATGAGAGTGTTCCAATTGTAAGAGAAACAGGTGGTCTAAAAGATACGATTGTTCCTTATAATGAATATACTGGAGAAGGAAATGGCTTTTCATTCACGAATTATAATGCAGATGACTTTCTAAATACAATTCGCTACGCCATCCATCTCTATCATCAACCAAGGCATTGGAATCAGATTCTAAAAAATGTATACAAAAGCAAATTGAACTGGGAACATTCGGCGGCACAGTATGAAAACATCTATATGAAGCTACTGAACCCAACAAATAAGGAGGATCCTTATGTCATTGACAGTAGATCAACTGAGCCAAATTCTAAAAGAGAAGCTCACCTCGTCATTCGGTAAAAATATTGAAGATGCTACGACAAAAGAATTGTTTCAGTCAATTTGTCTCACAATGAAAGATTCCATTCACGCAAATTGGCAAATGACTCAACAAACCTACGATGAAAACGAAAGTAAGCAAGTTTACTACTTTTCTATGGAATTCTTGTTAGGTCGTTTAGTAGAGTCTAACCTATTAAATATGGGCATGCTTGATCTTTATCACGACACATTGAAATCGTTAGGCTTCAATCCAGAAGAAGTGTTTAGAGAAGAGCATGATGCTGGGCTCGGTAACGGAGGTCTCGGACGGCTTGCAGCTTGTTTCCTAGATTCTCTTGCCTCTCTTCAACTACCAGGTCACGGCATGGGTATCAGATACAAATACGGCCTTTTTCAACAAAAGGTTGTTAATGGTTATCAAGTAGAGTTACCAGACAATTGGTTGAAAGATGAATATATGTGGGAAACGAAACGTGATGACAAGGCAATTGAAGTCCGGTTTGGTGGCACGGTTGAATCCAAAGTGGAAAATGGACACTTACAATTTTCTCATCATGATTACGAACGTGTTCTTGCCGTTCCATATGATGTACCGATTGTAGGTTATGACAACAATACAGTGAATACGCTTCGCCTTTGGAGTGCTGAATCGACCACGAATTCTTTTCACTTTCATTCGAGTCGTGGACATGATTATTATCACTATCTTGATTATAAACGGTCGATTGAAAAAATCTCGGAATTTCTATATCCGGATGATTCCTACTATGAAGGTAAAATATTACGATTAAAACAACAATATTTCTTAGTTTCTGCCGGACTTCAAAGCATCCTTCAGCGCTATAAAAAAAGAAATAAACCACTTAGTCAATTATCTGATCATGTCGTCATTCAGATTAACGACACTCACCCTAGCTTAGTCGTACCAGAATTAATGCGACTATTAATTGATGAGGAAAAACTAGGTTGGGATGAAGCCTGGACGATTACTGAGAAAACCGTTGCTTATACAAATCATACAACATTAAGTGAAGCTCTAGAAAAATGGCCAGAAGAAATGATTAAAACCCTTTTTCCTAGACTCTATTTAATTATTCATGAAATCAACGAACGTTTTTGTAAAATGCTTTGGTATGATTATCCTGAGTTAAGAGATAAAATCGCAGAGATGGCAATTATCTCCTACGAACAAGTTCATATGTCACACCTTGCTATGGTCGGAAGCTTCAGTATAAATGGGGTTGCGAAATTACATACAAGTATCCTACAGAATCGCGTGATGAAACCTTTTTATACTGTATTTCCAGAGCGTTTCAATAACAAGACCAATGGAATCACCCATAGAAGATGGTTATTAAATGCCAATCCTGAGTTAGCGAATGTGATCACAGAAGCAATTGGAAAAGAGTGGATTCACTCTCCTGAAAAGCTAACAGACCTTATCTCTTTTGCCTCAGACTCAAGCTTTCAAGAAGCTATTGCAAAAGTAAAACATGATAACAAACTGAAGCTAGCTGCTCTCATCAAAGAGCAGTATCAAATTACGATAGATGATCAGTCGATTGTTGATGTTCAGATTAAGCGACTACACGGTTATAAACGACAGCTTTTAAATTTATTTCATATTATTCACCTTTATAATCGCTGTCTCGAAGACCCTAATCTTGATTTAACGCCACGTACGTTTATCTTTGGCGCAAAGGCAGCACCTAGCTATTCGTTTGCAAAACAAGTCATTAAATTAATAAATGCAGTTGCAGAGAAAATCAATAAGCATCCGCAAATTAGCTCTAAGATTAAAGTGCTGTTTCTAGAAAACTATTCCGTTACGCTTGCTGAACGAATCATACCGGCAGCTGATTTAAGTGAACAAATCTCAACAGCTAGTAAAGAAGCCTCTGGCACAGGAAATATGAAGTTAATGATGAACGGAGCTCTTACGATTGGTACTCAAGATGGTGCGAATGTAGAAATTGCAGAATTAGTCGGCAAAGAAAATATTTTTACGTTTGGCTTAACATCTGATGAAGTTTTTAACTATCAGCGAAGCGGTGACTACCGTGCCCGAGATTATTACAATAATGACCGGAGACTTCGCAACGTCATGGATTTATTAGTGAATCAACACTTTTCTGGAGACGATGTAGAATTCAAAGATATATTCTATTCTCTTTTATATAATAACGATGAGTACTTCGTCTTGAGAGATTTTGATGAGTATATTAAAATTCAAAATGATGTTCAGCAAACTTATCAAAATCAAACAGACTGGGTAAATAAAAGCATCATTAATATCGCGAGATCTGGAAAGTTCTCTAGTGATCGAACGATACAAGAATACGCTAATGATATTTGGAACATTAAGCCAACGAAAATAGGTAATTTGATTATTAATTAAACAAAAAAGAGGCTATCTAAGAGGGAACTAGTTGACCTTCTAAGATAGCCTTTATTAATGATCCAGCAATAAATTCAACCCTTTTATTGTTCTCTTCGAACTTCCTTTAAGCACTTATCTCGAATCTCCAAAGCCTTTTGAACTTCATCAGTAAAGATCGCATCACAGCCCAATTCAATAAACCGTTTCATCCCTTTTTCATCGTTAACCGTGTAAGGTCTAAGTCGAAACCCCTTTTTTAATAGGGATTGAATTTCTTCCTCTAATAAACTAACAAAAGAAAAATGATAGCCTAAAACGTTCATTTGCCTTAGGTAATCTTCTGGCTTATATAAAGCCGCCATGACAATTACAGCTGTCTCTATAAAAGGGGCTTGTTCGTTAAAACGACAGACCGTTTTATGATCAAAAGAAGATACAATAATTCTATCTTCCATTTTATAGTTTCTGATAAGCGGTAAAATCGTCTTAAGAGCCAAGTCCCTGTCCTCTACCCTACCTTTCACCTCAACATTCAACGTAAAAGACTGTTTATGGTTTTTGGCCCAAATTAATACTTCTTCTAGAGTTGGAATGTTTTCTTCCTTAAACTTCTCACTAAACCAAGCACCTGCACTTAATTCCTTTAATTCGCTAGCAGTATGTTGCCGTACAAAACCAGTCCCTGTCGTAGTTCTCTCCAATGTCAAGTCGTGGATGACGACAGCCACATGATCTTTGGTAAGTTGGACATCAAATTCAATTCCATCTGCTCCGATATCAATCGCAGCTTGAAAAGCTGCCATTGTATTTTCAGGGTATTGACTAGAAAAACCACGGTGTGCCAAAATTTGTGTTACCACCATTCATCTCTCCCCTTCTCTATGTAACCTTCTATTCAACTGTAAAAGAGCCTTTCTCTATCTCTCCCCAAAATAATTGACAGACATCGCCTGAAACTATAGGTCCTACCCCTTCAGGAGTTCCAGTAAAAAGGAGATCTCCTTCTCCTAAGCCAAAAAATTGCTCACA
Source organism: Halalkalibacter akibai JCM 9157 (assembly GCF_000513135.1). Classification (GTDB taxonomy): domain Bacteria; phylum Bacillota; class Bacilli; order Bacillales; family Bacillaceae_D; genus Halalkalibacter; species Halalkalibacter akibai. The sequence continues at coordinate 3,576 of NZ_BAUV01000021.1, read as the reverse complement.
TTCATCAATGATTCTTTGAAAATCAAAAATCATTGCTTGACTATTCCCTTTTTGAACAACTTGACCGTTTTTGAACAAAGAAAAATCAAACTCACTTAAATCTTCTTTTTTGCTGATATTCCAGAATGGAGTAATGATGGCTGAGTTTTTAAATCCCTTTGCTCTCAGCCATGGATGCCCCTTTGTTTTTAACTTTGATTGCACATCTCGTAGGGTTAAATCTAAACCAAGTGCCATTTGACTCACTACGTCTTCAAGACGGTCGCCTGATTTCACATCTTTATTTATTCTTAAAACAATCTCTATTTCATGATGAATATCTCCTAGTTGTTGAGGTAGTGCTATGTTTTGCCCTTTTGTTTCTACTAAGGCGTGACTTGGTTTTGAAAATAATAGAGGTTCTTTTGGTACTTCGTTTCCTAATTCCTTGGCATGATTGACATAGTTTCGTCCTATACAATATATATTCAATTTCATCACCTCTTTATGGTTTTTTAACCGTTCTCTTTGTTCTTTTCTATTGTACTAAATAGCGATTATTGTTTAAAAGTACTTATTATTAATATTGTCGTTTTCGTATAGTTTGTACTTTGAAAAAAAGAGAGAAAAGTGCCGTATTCGGTTCGTTTCGTTTCGCTCCAGTCACTCGCTTTCCGCGGGGAGGTGTCAAGCCTCCTCGGCTGCGCCTGTGGGGTCTTGACCCTACCTCTTAATCCCGCAGGAGTCGAGTGACTTCCGCTCCACTACACTAAGAGGTTAAAAAAATTACAAAGCAATAATCATTACATCTAGTAAAAAAAGAATGCCTTAAAGGTTTTTACTGGCCCTTTTAAGACATCCTTAATTTATAGAGCTGTGACGCTCTAATTTTTCTATGTTTTAATCTTAAAAATAGGCTTTGAGTAACCCTATCTAAATTCCGGCGTTGCGCTGTAATCTTTTTGCGATTTCTAAATAATCTTCATAAGAAATTCCTGGGGCGAATTCTTCTGGGATTTCAGGGTAATCTGGCATTGGCGCTCCCTCTGGTGCACCTCGTATCACTTCTACTGGCTTTCCGTCAGATGGGTGTGTTCCTTTCCAGATCTTGTCAATATCTTGATAGTCAGTTGGACTAAACGTATACAGTTTACGATGGATTCCTTGATCTTCAAATTTGCGAGCATAATCAAATGCTTTATTCTCTAAGTTAGGAATCGGAACCATCTTCGTCATATCAACACCTGTTGCTACTTCTAATGCTTTCGCATAAGCAACAACATGAACTCCCCCACGAACAAGGAGATAGCCAATCATTTCTCTCGCTACTGGATTATCGGTCATTTCATAAACTCTCATCTTATGTGTTCTCGCTCCGCACTCAAGGAAGAAGTTATGCAATAAATCCAATATCAGATTCCCACTATTAAAAACATTATCTCCTCTCCACGGAGCTCCCATTGAGTCCATCGGATAAGACGCTTGAGCCGTTTCGATAAAATGTCTTGTTACCCTTTTATCCTTGGCATTTTGCATCGGTGTGATATCCGGATCGCCTGGAAAAGTCGTTCCCTCAATCATATGGTTAATCGTATTGGCAACAAGTTCAACATGACCAAATTCTTCTGCGGTAATACTAGCAATCAGATCATAGAAAGGCTTCAACTTCTTCTTACTTCTGAAATTAAAAGATTGGTACATGTAATTATTAAGTGTCGACATTTCACCAAATTTACCACCAAGTAGCTCTTGAACTGCAGCAGCTGCATTGGCATCTGGATGCTCAGGCTTAGGCAGGTCAATAAGCAACTTATCGAGGCGTATGATCATTCGCCTTCCCTCCATTCGAACAATATTTGCTTCTTTATGTTCATATGAGAAAAGACGATTGTCCTATGACACAATATTAACTTCTTAAAATAGGTGAAGCTCTCCAATTCGTTTCATCGCTTCTTCTAACGTTTTTTCATCACTTAATAATGCAATTCGTACATACCCTTCACCATGTTCGCCAAACCCAATTCCTGGAGCGACAACGACCCTAGCCTTTTCTAATAACAGGTCGGCGAATTGTTCAGAGCTAAGTCCTTGTGGAACAGGAAACCACGCAAAAAAAGATCCTTTTGGAGCTTCAACCTTCCAACCATTATCTTGAGCGGCAGCAACAAGAGCCTTTCTTCTTCCTTCATAAAGGCTAACCAGCTCTTTAACGCTTGTTTGATCGGATAATAAAGCGTGAGCTGCCGCTTCTTGTATACCACCAAAAATAGAACAATAGTAATGGTCTTGTATTAATTCGATTGCTTGGATGACACTTGGATTTCCAACAACAAAGCCCACTCTCCATCCTGCCATATTGTAGGTTTTGGAAAGGGTAATCATCTCTCCCCCAACATTTTTGGCCCCTTCTACTTGTAAAAAGCTTAATGGTTTCTCTCCATCAAACCCAATCGCTCCATAAGCAAAATCATGAATCACACATACATCATGTTCATCTGCTAATTGAATCGTTTGTTCAAAAAGTTCCTTTGTTGCAACAGCTCCGGTAGGATTATTAGGATAATTTAAAAACATTAACTTCGCTGCTTTCCAAGTCTTTTCATCAATTTCTGAGTAATCGGGGTGAAATCCTAACTCTTTTCGAAGTGGCATTCCGTGCATTTTTGCTCCAGCTAATGCAATGCCTGACCAATAATCTGGGTAGCCAGGATCAGGAACTAAAGCAACATCTCCTGCATTTAAAAAACATTGACTTATTTCGACGAGCCCCGTTTTGGTACCAGCTAATACGGCTATCTCACTATTCGGATCTACTTCGACTCCAAACTCCCTTTGATAATAAGTCGAAACAGCTTCCTTTAAGAAGCATAGCCAGTGAAAGGAGAATATTTGTGATATGTCGGATTATCTGCAGCTTCTTTAAGTTTCTCAACAATTCCTTGCGGAGTAGGTTGGTCAGGATTTCCTTGACCTAAATTAATCACATCATCATGTTTCTGATTTACTTTTATCACTTTGTTTACGAGTTTCGAGAAAAATTGTTCTGGTAAACGTTGTAACGCCTCTGATTGACTGAATGTTTTCATAATAATAATGCCACCTTTTCTATGTGTCGAAAAAAGAGCCACTTTTAGGTAATTAAAATGGACTCAAGTCTTATTTGTTTGTATACTTTGTTTCCCTTTCTGGCTTCGTTCCATTGCGCTGCAGGCACTTGCTTCCAAGGCCACAAAAAAAGGTGTGTTTTTCCCCTTTTTTTGTGGTCTCTAAGCAATGAGAGGAGCCGTTGCATGCTCTTAAGCTTGCTATGAGTGGGTTTCTCATAGCAGGCACGCAACGTGTGGATCCATTGCTGCTTCCTTGAACCTGCTAAAAAGGCTCCTCCTCCGAGGGGTGTTGCCAAGCCCCCACGACGTCGTCTGTGTGGTCTTGCCCTTCCCTCTCTTCCCGCAGGAGTCAAGTGCCTTCCGCTCCATTACACTATGGTTGAAAAAGGCTGGGAGATAACTAACGTCGTTATCGAAGTCACTTAGCGGATGAAATACACGTAGACTCCTGCGGGATGAAAAGCAAAGGTGAGACCCCACAGTGCGAAGC
>NZ_BAUV01000022.1 GCF_000513135.1 Halalkalibacter akibai JCM 9157 | reverse complement strand
TTTACTTCAAGAAAGAAGGGTGCGATCTTCTTCTTAAAGATTCGCTCCCGTTAATTTAATAACGTTTAATTTTAATTTATTTTAAAATACAAAATTTCGTATGCGTCAGGTGACTTCAATATTAAATGAGAATACAAAACTAAAATTCTTCCAATGAATTCTTCTTCATCTTGAACATTAATTTTGCTCTCATCAAAATCTATCGGTAAAAATAAAAGATAATTCCCTACAATTCTTGACCATAAATTTTGTATATAACCAATGTCGGCTTTGCTGACTATTTTTGTAGAAGGTGTTGTTTTTCCATCCCACCAAAGGATAGTACATTCTTCATCACCATATAACTTTTTCACAAAATCAAATATCTCATATAAAACTTGTTCTTTGGACTCACCTGAAAATTCTTCAATCAGTGTCGTTATATTAGCATTTTCCCTTTCAACTTTATCAAGCCCCATTTCGTCTAAAAAACTATCCCATAAATGAGCCATAACATCATCACCTTTCTGGAATTAATGCTCCCGTTAATACAAGAAATGACTGCTCTTGTTGAGCAGCCAAACACGTTAGTTAGAATCACGCTAATCGGTTGGATTTTCTATCTCAAAATGAGAATGCCAATTTTCATAGTAATCATTTTTAGCTTCTATCCAAAATGCTACGATTGGAAATTTACGAAAAGTGTCATTTTGGATAACTTCATCAATCATTTCTTTAGCGGTTGTTTCTCCAAAATCCCGTACAAACACCTTTTTATCTAAGGGAAATTCTTTTACTGTGAACTTCGCCATTTCCTCATTCAAATAACCTGAATTTTCTTTTAACCAATGAATAGCAATTTCTTTGCTATGACTTATCACAACATTAGTAAGATAAAATTTAAAATCATCAGTTATGGCATAGGCATTTAATTCTTTAAACTTTTTCATATTCAACCACCACCTAAGAAACAGATACCCTATTTATACCCAATCATTGTTCACCTATCCTTATCCTTTAGTTGAAAATACAAATTTCTTTTTCCATATCATGTTATTAGCGGTCGTTTACACTTTCGGCAATGTTGTAGTTTCCCTTTTATTTATAACTGATCTGGCTTATCCCTTTATTTTCTTTACATTAACCGAATGAAAGCAGACAATATATAGTTTTACCAATACAAAAATGCTTTCGAATCGCAGATTTATAACAGAGTTGCTGACTAGAAGTGTTAAATTTTAAAAAAACACCCACAGAATTTGTGAGTGTCAACTATACATTTGGAATGATATTTATTTTTAGTTGTCAATGCCGGGGAGCGAAGCGACCACATGAACGGAGCGGAGCGGAGTTCATGTAAGTTAATCACCATAAGTTCTCGGGGGTGCTACCACAAACATTTCACTAAATTTGTGGCAAAAACCGCCACAAATTATAGTGAAACGCTGTCGATGCACCACCCCCGAACCCCCTCACATCGACTAAATGTAATACTTATATAGATTGTTTCTATCATTGCATTTGTACACAACCCACTCTAGTATATTTAAATATTATTACTAGTTTGGGATGTGTACAAAATTGCTTTCTTATTATTTTGCATATATCAAGACTCAAAGTCATTATCATAACCTCCAACATAATCTAAAAATCCTTCCTTTGATTTCTTTTTCATTTCTTTACGTAATAATGCTTCTAATCCAGCAATTTCTGATTTGTCTTTTAAGATTATTGATAGGATTTTCAACGTGTTCATGAAATATGTCCTCCTCCAGAAAGATTTAGTGTCTTGGTATTTTTTACTATTTTGTCTATTCTGTGTTAAGTTTATAAACTTCTTAAAATACGCTTGGTCAAATTCTTCTTTTGATACTTCTTTTATTACTTTTTCATCGATGACTGAAACGCCTATCGCTTGGTACATATACTTAATGCCAAACTCCTTTTCCATTTGTTTATTAACTACTTCAATGATTTCCTTCATTCTTACACTTTTATGACCAAAAGATAAATTTGCTTGAATATACTGGGTGTATTTAATATCAAATGATTCTACTAATTCCTTTTTAAAATTTGTTGCTTCTTCATATCTTTCTTCCTCAACTTCCTCATAGTTACCATCAATAGTTCTAAAAATGTAACTTATTGACCTAGTGATTCTTCCCTCCTTTTCTAAACGTCTGAATGAGTTCGCTATAAGTGACTTGTTAAAATTGCTAATAGCTTTATTAAATTCACTTACTATCTCTTTAGGATTAACGAGAACTCCCATATGAAGTTCTTTAATTTCTTCAGTTAATTCCTCATTGAAGATTGAATTTCGTTGAAACAAGTCAAATAGTCTAATCCAAGCATTATATGGTCGTGTACCCCCGAAACCAGCCTTAACAAGAATATTAAAAAAATATTCTTTCATCGTTTCTTCTTCTTCAGTTGGAACAGTTCCTTTGTAATTGTACTCCCTCTCAGTCATTTCTTCTTTTTTGTTCTTAAGGATGTATCTACGCCCTTTTCCTTTACCTTTAACTTCAACATTGTGGTAAATCGTTTCCAGTTTCCGCAAAAGTGCATCCAATGTTCTGTTAGTTGATAAACAACCTCTCTTTTTCCAAACAGATGTAATAAATTCAGAGCCGTCATAACCATGTTGAATTGTGATGTTTATTGCTTCTTCTTCTGTAAATGCATTTTCATTATTCATCTTCAAACATCTCCTTTATTAATCAGTAGATGTTTATAGACAACAAAAAAAGCTAATAGTCTATAAACATGATAAATAGAATAGGCGAGTGCCTATTTTATTTTCGTTAAAGACCATTAGCTATAACTTCAGCTCAATGTAATATTTAGTTACTATAAATACTACTATGATTAACCCTACTTGTCAAAAAGTCTTCCTACACATCTAATCGATTTAAAAGAATTGCACTTGCATTCTGTACTCTCAATTTCCCCCACATTGCAACATACCTATTGTTAAAGTGAAGTTTATTGATCAGTTCCTATATTTCAAATGTTCCATAATCAAACATTACAAAGTCTGATATTATACATGACTAAAATTAATGCTCAACTTTCAAACTCTTTAAACCTCAACCCCTTTTTATTATAGGTATAGGTAACTGGACATTAATTTAATTGTGATAGCTCGCATTATTTAATCCCTGATTGTCGGGGTATAAGTATTATAGCCATTAGTTAAAGCACACCACACCTTCATACTGTAAAGCTTGCCCCTAAATAAATAGAAGCGGTATAACCGCTTCTTAAAATATAATATAGGAAACCTTTTGGACAATAGGGCTTTTGTTTTGTTTCGGTCAAAAATACCCGCTAGATTAGCATAAAACACTAAAGATAATACTATTTCTACGGTCACATTTCGGTCACAAGCTCCCCTCAAACCACCTTGCATTAGGAAGTGCCTACGCATTCTGTATCGAAGGCGGTAAGGAAATGAGCAAGGAAGAGCTTGAGAAGAACGGCTTAAACACAAGCCTAACGCACGTTGATTTCATGATGGGATCTGCAGACATGAACATCGACGGTGTTTATGCAGATGGTAAGCGCGAGCCAATTTTCCGTGAAGGAAACTGGGCATTTTAATATAAAAGGAGCCACGTGTTGCATCATGAAACACGTGGCTTTTCTATGTCTATACACGGAACGCATCATTTCCTAAACTTACCTTCATTATATTCTTTCAATTGGTAATACTAGTTATAAAAGGAGGGATTTGAATGGCAGATCCATATTTATGTCCTAACTGTAAAACGAATCGTTCTCGCTTTAACTTGATTCAACAAGTGGTAACTCCCGTCAAAATTGATTCTAAAAGTGGTGACATTGTAGAACAATATGAAAATAACAATGCAGGTCCCCTACATATGCCTTATCGCGGGCCTGAGCTACGAGTTCAATGTGCAACCTGCGGCCTTGTTGAAGATGAAAGAATGTTTGTGAAAAGAGCACAGCAAGGATAGGAGACCGTTGTTACATGCTTCGTTGTTTTTTTCCTTAATCGTTCCGTAAATTTAACACATTGAAAAAAGTACTGATTATGCTCTAATCAGTACTTTTGTATTATTCAAAAATCGAGATAACTTGTTTTCCTAATAAGAAGCTACCAATCGCATAAGCCTCGGCCTGGTCTCTCATTTTCATTGTTTGGGACGTAGCACCATCGTACACTTGCAACTCATAAGCTTGATAAGATGGCTTTTCTTCAAACGCGTCTCTTAGAAACCTTGACGTTTCAGCAAGACCATGGTTACCTCGATACATGATTTCGTAAAAAGAAATAAATCCGTGAAACACACCATTATATCGGATCGCTTCAACAGGAACACCATGCTCTACTAATTTTTCTGCATAGCTTCGCCTTCATCACGCAACGGATCAAACTCAGCTGTTATCACAATAGCAGGAGGTAAATTAGACAAATTATCTGCATCTAGTGGAGACGTATAATCATGAACCCAAAAAGCTTCGTCAGGTGTATAGGTATCACGAGCCCGCATCATCACACTTCTTGATAATAGATAATAACCGCTATCATACTTCAACCTTGAATCAAACTCAATATCTGCGAACGTCGTTAAAGGATATAACAACGCTTGTGCAGAAATACCAGGTCCATTACGGTCTCTAGACATTAACGTGACAACAGTAGCAATGTTTCCACCTGCACTATCTCCAGCTACAGCGATACTAGAAGGGTCGCCACCTAAATCTGCTGCATTTGTATATGCCCAAACAAGTGCATCATAACTATCTTCTATTGCAGCAGGAAAAGGGTAAGCAGGAGCTACACGATAACCAACCGCAATCACAATACTATTCGTTCTAGCCGCAAGTGACCTTACAATATTATCATGCGTATGAATGTTTCCATATCCTTCCATGAAGCTCCTCCATGGTAATAAAGAATGATCGGATGAGGCCCTTCTGCAATCGGTTTATATATTTTAGATTCAATTGTACTTCCATCTGAAACCGGAATGTCGACCATTTCACTTGTGAACCTAGGAGCTCCTCTTGGCGAGAAGAACTTCGGTGCACTCATATCTGGTGTCACAAGATTATGGTGAACAGCGTGAAGTAAAACCGCTGTTTTTGGGGGGACTTTCCCAGCTTCTGTATGAGCCCAATAATGCACAAAAAGGATAACCGTTAAAGAGCTCATAATTAGACCAAGTGACGCAACCATTAACCATATGCTTAGTTTCTTGAAGATTCTCTTCACAGCGCCACCTCCAATATAGATTATTATATCAAAAAAGGGTTCGACACGTAAGAGATTTTATCAACTTTTTCCGCATTTTTACACATTTCATATGGTTAGTCTATTCACAATTAAGCCTGTCCGTGCAGAATTCAACGAATTAGTCACGCCAATTCGAATCAATAAACTCATCTCGTCCAGATTTCTGGCGATCTAGTTTATATTCTTTCGGGCTTTTCTTGTAGAAATCTTGGTGGTAATCTTCAGCCAAGTAAAATACACTAGCTTCCATGATTTCGGTTACAATTGGGTTTTTAAATCGGCCACTTTTCTCTACATTTTCCTTTGAACGTTCAGCTTCAACTCTTTGTTGTTCATTATGATAAAAGATGGCAGTGCGATACTGTGGTCCTCTGTCTTGAAATTGGCCTCCATCATCCGTTGGATCTATCTGAGGCCAGTAAAGCGAAAGTAATTTTTCGTAAGCAAAAACACTAGAATCAAATGTAATTTGAACGACTTCATAGTGTCCGCTTTCACCTGTTTTCACATCTTTATATGTAGGATTCTCCACATGACCTCCCATGTAACCAGATTCAACTTTTATAATACCTGGTAGCTCATCGAAAGGTTGAACCATACACCAAAAACATCCGCCAGCAAATGTTGCTTTTTCTATCGTCTTTTTCGTCATGTTATTCTCTCCTCGTTTCAAACTGTAACTATATCAAAATAACAATAATCCCTCTCTCAATTATACAAGCCCCGCACACCTTCTTAACTTTTTTAATCATTTCACAAAAAATAGGTAAACAGCCCAAACCATGTTAGGGCGAACGCATAAGATGTGAGTGGAATTTGATTAAAGGAGGCAATTAAAAATGCATAATGTAAATCACGGCGAACATAACCGGCCACAAATGATTTCAACAGTAGATCCTTTTGTTGTTCAGACACTTCAATCGTTAATGGGTAAACACACTGTCATTGAGACAACTAGAGGAAGTGTTCGTGGAACCGTTTGTGATGTCAAACCAGATCATGTTGTAATTGAAGCTCACCATACATCTTTTTTCGTTCGTATTCAAGAAATTGTTTGGATCATGCCTTCATAAATGAGATAAAAGTCAGAGAGTCTGAATAAACTCTCTGACTTTTTCACTTTTCAGAACAGTTTAATCCGCCTGCTCACTGCTTTCCTCGTATACAAATTCAATTTCTTCATTTTTTCTGCTATATTTAACTTTTAAATCATATCCCTTAAAATACCAGATGTCTTCTTCGGCAATGAAAAACACAATTCCATCCGTTTCTTCTCTCGCTCCGACACTAACAGGTTTCTCCTCTTCATGATGAATGCCTAATGAAAAACCACTTTGAATAGAACCACATCCGCCGTACCTAGCAAAGAAACGAATGTATTCATCTTTTTCTTTTAAATTAAATTCGTCTTTAAACCATTGAAGCGCGGGCTTAGTAACTTGTATATTCATCTACGTCACTCCTTTTTCACCTTATTATCATATCAATTTTTGCCAAGAAAGGCTATTAATCAGAACTGAAGTACATCAAATAAGTTTCTCTTCTGCAACTTTTTTAAAGACATGCATATCATATATAAAAAAGAGGAGGAGATGATACAAATGAGTATCACAAAGAAAACAATCTACTATGCACAGCTTTTTAAAAAGATGGGGATTATTACTAACCAACAAAAGGAAGACATCGTAAAATCATTAAATGACAAGTCATAAAAAAAAGTCTGAGCTTAAAGTAAGTATCAGATTATCCCTATCAATCTGTGACTTTAAGCCAGACTTTCACATTAATTTAATACGTATTTATCTATAGTCTCAACTAGTTTTACAATTTCTGGTTTACTAACTTGAGCATCAGCGCCTACTTTTTCGCCTTTGTGAAACAAATCATTCGTAATTAATGAAGAAAAAATCACAACAGGAAGATGCGCCAAGTCTTTATTCCCTTTAATTTTAACGGTTAAATGATGACCATCCATTTGTGGCATCTCAATATCCGTTATAATGATATCCACTCGTTTTCGAACTTCATCACTGCCCTCTTCGGCAAGTAGTTGCAAATGTTCCCATGCACTTCTACCATTCTCAAAAAACTGCAAATTCTCATAACCAGCTTCTGATAGCGTGTCATACAATAACTTACGAAGGATAGCTGAATCTTCGGCGATTAAAATTCTCTTTGTTGAACGCTTTCTAGGTCCGAGTGCTTTGATTTTATCAACGGACAAGCCGGCTTCAGGGTTAATATCTACGACCACTTTTTCAAAGTCTAATAGCAATGCCATCATATCATCCATTTTAACAATTCCGATAGTTTGACTAATTCCGCCTTGTGAGAGTTCACTAGGCTTTTCAATCTGTTCCCAAGAAATTCGGTGTATCCTTGAAACACTATGAACATGGAAGGCTACTTTAGTTTTGTTTAGCTCAGAGATGATGAACTTATCTTGCTCTGGCTGCTCTGATTCAGGTAAGTTTAAAACTTTAGCTAAATTTACAACCGGAATGACCTCTTGGCGTAAGCGGATAATCCCTTCAACGTTTTCATGTCCATTTGGTGTTGGAGTGATTGGCAGTGGATTTATTATCTCTCTTACTTTTAATACATTAATTCCAAACGTACTGTTATGAACAGTAAACATAATAATTTCAAGTTCATTTGTGCCACTTTCTAATAAAATGTTACTTTTTGTAGTTTCACTCATGTTTGCTTCCTCCAATGATCAGAACACTCATATTCAGCTAATACCAATTACCTATATTCTATAATTGAATCTTCAATTCAGCAACCTTTATTTTGAGCTCTTAAATAATAAAAAAAAGTGCCTTACCTAGACCTTTCTAATAAGATCTACTGTAAGACACTTAAAACTTAAATATGAATCGTAATGTCACTTGTTTCACGTAAATTTTCTACTAATTGCATTGTTTGTTCTTGCTCTTGTTCTTGTAAGAAAGAATATTCAAGTTCATCCTTATAATCTTCAAATGCTGGTGCTTCACTTTCATCTTCTACCATTGCTAGCATTTCATCATATAAAGCTTGTAATTCCTCTTCTGTAGGGTTAGTAATTGTTAAGTTTTGCTGAATGTATTTATCACGTTTAACATAGTCAACAATATCAGAACGAAGCTCTTCCATTGTCACACCTTGTTCGTCTAGTAATGCTTGAAGATCTTCTTCTGATTCAATCGGTAATTCCTCAATTAGTGTAGCAATTTCTTGATCTATATCTTCTTCTGACACTTCAATATCCTCAGCATTAGCTGCTTGGACGATTAATTTTTCATTGATGATTTGTTGCAATATACTTTCCTCGATCATCTCTAGATAACTTCTACCTTCTTCACTATCTAGATCAAAACCTTGCATAGCTAAACTCGAAGCTTGTTGCTGAAGATTAGCGACATAAATTTCTTTCTCAATGTCTTCTCCATTTACCGTTGCTATAATTTCAGGAATACTTTCCGTATCAATAATAGAGTTTATATCTTGATCAACTGCAACTGATTCTTCCTCAGGAGTAGCAACGGTTTCTTCCTGTTCCGTTTCTTCGCCCCCACATGCAGCTAGTCCAATAGCTAACACGAAAATTCCTAAACCCATTGTTATTTTTTTCAATCTACTCAATCCCCTTTCTTAATTCCAAGCCTTGTGCCATTGTACCATAATTCAATCCTTATTTCAGAAAGAGTAACTACTAATCATTCCCCAAACTAGAATAAATGGTTGAATATCAAATTTTATGAAATAAAAAAGCTCTGTTATCTTTGTTTTATAAGGAGTTGCTAGTTTATCTTTTGTAATTGACAAAAACTATGTAAAAAATGAGGATGACTTACACACCCCTTTTAACAGGCTTTAAGTCATCCTTATTAATATAATATCGACTAACAACAATCTTGACCGCCACCTCGCATTACTAGTCCTGGTTGCCCTTCAGATTCTTGGTAATCAAGTGTCAGATCTGCTACATGTTGTACTACGTCTTTTTCAATGGCAACATTAATGCCATTAATTACTTCTTGCTGATCAGATTCTGCTGGCTCATCCAGAGCTAGCCCTAACTTAGGACCACCTCAACCCATGCCCGCAAAAACAACACGTACTGTATTCATCCCGTGTTCTTTCATCGTCTCTTCAAGAAAAGTTCTTGCTTGATCTGTAATATTCATCTAATCACCTCACTTCTATTTAATTAGTATAAATCAAACCGAGATAAATTTCATATAACTCGCTTAATTAGTTGTTCAAAGTTGCCTTTTAAAAAGTTTTCTACTTGAGAAGCTGAGTATAATTTCACTAATTCATTTACGAGATTCACAAAGTCACCACTATGTTCTAGCTGAACCACTTTATCTGTTATCCCATCAAAATCAGAGCCAAAACCAACATGATGTTCAGCTCCAAGTGAACACATGTGGTCAAGGTGATTTAGAACATCTTTAATCGTACTAGGACTTTTTTCAGTGATAAAAGCCGGACAAAAAACAAGCCCTATATACCCTTGATTAGCCACTAATCCTTGAATTTGATCATCATATAAGTTTCTAGGATGATCACATAATAGCCTAGCATTTGAATGTGAAGCAATAGGACAATGAGCTATCTCCATCACATCCCAAAATCCTTTTACGCTTAAATGTGAAACATCCGTCAATACATGATTTTTGTTATTTAACTTGACTAACTCTTTGCCTAAACTGGTCAAACCAGCTCCACGCGGCTCACCTACTCCATCAGCACAAAGGTTAGCTTGATTCCATGTTAAACCGACAGATAAAATGCCTAGTTGATGTAAGATAGATAATTTAGTTAAGTCATCTCCAATCGCATCGACACCCTCTAAAGTTAGAACAACTCCTATTTCATCCTCTTGCAAAGTGGCTAACTCTGCCCAACTTTTGATATGTCGTAATTTTTCATTTGCAGGTAGAACCTTTTCATGAAAAATAGCAATTTGTTCTAGAACCACTTGGAACTTTTGATCTTGCTTAATAAAGGGTTCAACAAAGATAGCAAAAAGCTGGACTTTTACATTGCCAGTAACTAACCGATTAAAATTAGTATCTACATCAGGCGAATCTAAAAACGGACGTTCAGGTGCTTCCCAAAGTTTCAGCAAAGCGTCACAGTGCGAATCTATGATTCCTGCTTTCACATTATTTCCTCCTTTAATAATAAGCTTTAGTCCTTGCACACTTAAAATTCTCCATTCATACATATATACTAACTACTACTTCAAAACGAGGTGACACACTCATGTCGTCGGATCAACAGCCTTGGTCAAAAAAACTTCCCCAAGGATATCAAGACATTTTAAAATCAATTGATGGTTTTTTCCAACAAACATTTCAAAATATCCAGGAAAATCCATTGTTTCTTATGCCCATTCCCGTTAATGTCTATGAAACGAAAACCGGTATTATTATTGAAGCAGAACTACCAGGTGTGGAGAAAAGACAAATTGGACTTGATATTTTCCAGCAATCCATCCGAATCCAAGTGACAGAAGAAGAACGAACTGAAATTATTGATGATCATTCAGGTACTTTAGAACGAAGAGGCAGTAAGCAAGTTAGACAGCGTGTCATCCAAGTTCCTTTTATCATTCGAGAGAAAGACGTCAAAGCCAGCTATAAAAACGGCTTACTTCGTATCTCAATTCCAAGTAACCGAAAACAAATAACCATTGAGTAAGGAGGTCGATTAGGATGTTTCAACCTAATCAACAGCAAAGACAAATGAATAACCGGCATTTCCCACATCACCAAGGGCCTTATCATCAACAACCTTATCAACATCACCCAATGCAACATAACATTAGACCACCACATCATACCCCTCCATTTCAGGGACCTAATATGGGGATGATGCAGCAACCATACAACCAACCAAGTAACAAAGCTTCATTTTTTAAAACAGCGTTTACTAATGAAAGTGGTAAATTCGATATGGGAAAAACCGTTAGTACCGTCGATCAAGTCGTTAAAACGATGCATCAGGTTTCACCAATCGTTAAGTCAGTTGGTAGTTTCTTTATTAAAAAATAATTACACTTCTTTTATATGTAAGCCATAAGCAAGTGTTTGATTGGCGTTTATCAACTTAATTCCTTGAGAGGGAACGTAATCAATCTTTATAAAAGAACCGATCTCGTCCTTCGCTTTTTGATCATATACAAACAATAAATTGTGAAGGTTTATTTGATAATCTGTTTTACTCGGCTCATCCAGAGCGAGGTCATACTCAATCATCGTACTTCATTCAAACGTATCAATTGCTCTAACACGAATCGCTCTCGTGTCTTCTAGAGCTAACAAAAATTTTGAGGCTTGTTCTGTCAACCGTATTTCCATTAGAAAATTCCTTTCTGAAATTATTTTATAAGGAGGAATCTCAAAGGATAAATCTGACCTTTAAAGATTCCTCTCTTTTAATCTTTCTTCAATTTGAAAATAAGTAATCCAACGGTCCCAATCGTCGCACTGATACTTAAGATAAAATATAAGTTTGAGATCGATGTTAATTCTATTATAGTTCCTCCTAAAAGTGAACCGATAATACCTGCTACTCCAAAAATAATGGTAATAAAGAGTACATGCCCTGTTGCTTGAAGATGTTCTGGTATTAATTTATTAACGTATTGAAAAGCCGCTAAATAAAGAACCCCAAACGTTAACCCATGAGTAATTTGAATCGGCATAATAAACCATGGATTTGTTACAAAGGCCATTAATAACCAACGGACTAAATAAATCCCTCCTGCTAACACAATAAATGAAAGTGGAGACCATTTCCTAAACCAGATGGCACTAGTAGCAAATACAATTGCTTCTGCCATTACTCCAATGAACCAAGCCCATCCAATCATAGCTTCTGGTCCACCTAGGTCAACAATGTATAAACCAAGATAAATGTCATTAGCTCTGTGCGAAACAGAGATAAATAGCAATAAAAAGAAAAAGAGCATAAGAGGCGGGTTTGCCACTAGTTTTACCGCATCAATAATCGTAACTGGTCTACTAACACCTGGTACATCTTTTATTGTTAATGCCACTAAGAAAGCGATCACAGCCATTAGTAACATCGGGTACATAATGTTTTCAATTCCTATCACCGTTAATACATAACCGACAATAAGTGACGTAATGGCAAAGCCTAATGATCCCCATAAGCGAATGCGCCCAAAGCTAATCTTCTGTTGCATCGCCGTTTTTTGCGAAAGCGAGTCTCCTAAAGCAGTTGTTGGTGATATAAAGAAAAATAATAGAAAGATAATCATTAAATAACCAACAAAAGAATGAACAAATATAAACGTAATAATCGTCAAAGTAACTCCGATTAACGCTATTAAAATCATTTTTTTTATACTTTTATATTTGTCGCTTAGATATCCCCACATTGGTTGCCCGAGAATGGTTGCTAAAGGACCAATCGCCATTAACACACCAACTTGAGATCCAGTTAATCCCCCTTCCTTGAAGAAAACTGGAATATAGCCATTTATAATGGTCATCGTTGAATGGATGAAAAACAAATAAGCCATTAAACGGTAAACTGTTTTATCTATCATAACAAACTCCCTCTACCTAAATTAAACACACCTAACTAGATTACTTCTTCCAAAACTCTTTTACTAGATTATTTTACTTCCAAATGAAAAAGTCTGATCTCTTTTGGCATATACTCCAATGTCGATCAGACCAACTATTACAGCAAACCTTCTTGTTCAAACAAATAATCATAAGGTATATCAAGAAATAAAAACAAGTTATCCGTAATGGGGTGGGAATAAGTGCGAATTCTTTCATCCCGCTCAATATCAGTATAAAGGTCAGACAAGAAGCCTCTTTTTTCAATATTCATCCGAATGATATTTTCTAAAAAATAAGGTCGCCAACTCCAGTTTTTAAAGCGTCCCTCTTCGATTAATGTCCACTCTTTATTTTCGTTTTTCTCCAAGTTAGAAGACTGTTGAAAGCCTTCGGAATCACAAACATATATTCTAAATGCATAGCGTTCCATCGCTCGGGCTACTTTTTGAATCAATTCATCGTAGCTATCCTCTGAATTGATCACTTTTAGTACCTGCTTCAGTTGAAGATTTAAATGATTCGTCAACTCAAATTGCGCTGCTACCTTTTTCCGCTCATACACGATAAAATGATGAAACACTTTTTGCATTTTTTCCTTACAACAATATGGATCTACAAATGAGGGGTTGGGTGACTGTAAATAAAATCCTTGATAGTAACGTCCGCCATTTCTCCATGAATAATTAAGTTGATTAAACGTAGAGACCCCTTCAAATAATAAAGTTGCTCCTATTTTTCTAGAAAGCATTGATAACGATTGATGAACTTCCGAATATAAATGGGGCAATTCCTCATCTTCCATAAACGTAACATCTACTTTAATGATATTAGGTTTTAATTTAGCTATTAAATCTAAGTTACTGCCATTATGTCCAACATCATCTATCGCCAATCTAAACCCTAGGCTTTGAATATAGAAAAAGAAATGTCTGTATTCATCTACATACTCAATTAAATCTTCTTCCTTCAACTCCAATACAATTTGCGAATATTTTAAACCCTTTTTTCGGTAAATGTCCATGTTTGCTAAAAAAGCTTCACCGTTATCTTTTAGCAAAAGAGATGCATCATAATTAAAAGCCATAATAGCAGATTGATCTGTTTCAAGGTATTTATCTAGAGCTAATTTTTGGATATGTTCATCTAACTCCATCCGGTACTCATCGGGAATGCTTTTATCTTGAAAAAACCAACCTAAGCTCTCCACTCCCTCAGAAGTTTTTAACCTAGCCAGTACTTCATACCCAACTACTAGTTGTTTATCGGCACTAAATATTGGCTGAAAAAAAGGAATAACTTGTTCTTTATTCATCATGACGTCTAAAGGATCCATAACTCCACCTCCTACTGAGAAAAAGACATGAACGTCACTCATATGTCTATACAGTAGTAATTCCGTTTCAATTTAGCAATTTCATTATAGCATAGCTACAATTACTGAAAAGAGGTATTTGTTCTAGTTATTGTAATTTTTCTATCATAAACAATTAGTGAATCAACCATTAGAAAAGTCCCCCACTTAATGTAAAAATCGTTGTTCTTGTAATCCGAAAGAACTACAATAGAAGTACTTACATGTAAAGGAACGATACAATGAACACCTATAACACATTTATTAATCAATTACTGCGATATTACTTTTTCAGTTCATTCATTTCCGTAATCGGTTGTGGTGGTGTCTTAATTGCCACTACACTAGAAATTCAGAAAGCGGATATCCCTGTTTTGATTTTAATTATCTTACTTTCTTTCTGTAGCATGGCTTTACTTGAAGTATTAAAGTTTCTACAGGATCGCAAGCCAATTTTAATTGCTCTTCAATCACCTAACCCAACATTAAAGCAACTAGAGAACGCTTATAAACAAACACACCTATTCCCGATTTTAACTTGTATGCGGATTTTAATCCCACATTTCTTAGGGTTTAGTGTTCCTGCCGTTTTACTCACGACAGGAGCCATTTATTATGAATGGCTTACGCTCAGTTACATTTATGTCCTTTATGGATTTCTGAGTGCCGTGTTAATTGCTTCAATGCATGCCATGATTGAGTATTATAAGACGACTATCGCGATTGAGCCAATCATTAAGAAATTACAGGAGATGGCTTACCAACATTATCAACATAAGCTCACCTTGAAAGGGAAAGTTCTCGTTCCCATTCGGACAAAATTCCAATTCAGTTCTATTGTAATAGGAGCATTTCCACTATTGTTATTTAGTTTAGCTACACAAGTACGATTAACTCAAGAAGGTCACCTCTTAATTGAACACTTTTGGATTTGGTCCATGTTAGTTTTAATCGTTGGTGTTTGTTTATCTATATATGGTGCTAAGCTATTATTAACCATTGTTATGCGTCCATTAGATCAATTAACCTCAGATATAGCAAGTGTAGAAAAAGGGAATTTCACAAGAGAAACGGCAGATTTCTATTCAGATGAATTTTCAAGATTAGTCCATGGTTATAATCATATGGTAGCGGGACTTCAAGAAAGAGAAACCAAAAATATAAAAATGAATGAAAGTTTTTTCACTACATTAGCAGCTGCTCTTGATGCTAGAGATCCCTACACCTCAGGCCATTCAGAGCGAGTCGCTGTTTATGCTGTTGCAATCGGAGAAAAAGTGGGATTATCGCAGGCGGAATTAACTATTCTTAAAAAAACTGGTTTGCTTCACGATATCGGTAAAATCGCTGTACCTGATGCCATTCTTTTAAAAGATGGTCATTTAACAGATGAGGAATTCCAACTCATAAAACAACATCCAGTACGTGGAGAAGAAATTCTACAGCAAATCCAACCACGAGAAATAATGGCTAAGTATATACCTGGGGTACGTTCACACCACGAGCGAATAGATGGCTTAGGCTATCCTGATCAACTTCACGGTGATCAAATTCCTATTTACGGACGTATACTAGCCGTCGCAGATGCATTTGATGCGATGACATCAGACCGTCCCTACCGTAAAGGAATGACCAAGGAAAAAGCTCTACAAATCCTCATTTCAGGTAAAGGGACACAATGGGAGCCTTTATTTGTAGATTACTTTATAGAATGGATTATGGAAAAAGAACATATTGTGAGTTGAAACAGTAAAACCTACTATGTTAAAAACAAGCGCTCAGTTACGTCATGGAACTGAATCGCTTGTTTTTTGGGTTTTTATGACTACAAACTTCCAAGATCATATGGCGTTTCTTGATACACATAATAGTTAAGCCAATTTGAAAAAAGCAAGTTCGAATGTGCTCTCCACCTTAGTCTAGGCGGTAATTGATCGTTATTCTGTGGAAAATAATTATGTGGTAAATGAATGTCCAACCCTTTTTCCAAATCTCTTTCATACTCCTGTTGAAGCGTACAAACATCATATTCAGAATGACCTGTCACAAAAATTTGTTTGCCATTCCTAGAGGCAACAATATACACTCCTGCCCCTTCAGCCATGCTTAATATCTCAAGATCATTGACTTGTTCAATGTCTTCTTTTCGAACATCTGTATGACGAGAGTGTGGAGCTAGAAACTCATCATCAAAACCACGTAATAAATTGACATTTTGCTTTTCAATTGAATGATTATAAACACCAAAAACCTTTTTTTCTAATGAATATTTATTGATCCCATAATGATGATATAAACCAGCTTGAGCTCCCCAACAAATGTGCAACGTGGACGTGACATTATCGACGCTCCAATTCATTATTTCTTGAAGTTCTTCCCAATATGTAACTTCCTCAAATTCAAGCATCTCAATCGGAGCCCCTGTTATAATCATCCCATCAAATTTACGAGCTTTAATCTCATCAAACGTTTTATAAAATGAATGCAAGTGCTCATGTGATGTATTTTTGGATACATGGGTATTTGGATAAATGAAAGATACTTCAACTTGAAGAGGACTATTCCCTAGCAATCGTAATAATTGTGTTTCCGTTGTCTCTTTTACTGGCATAAGGTTTAAAATTACTATTTTTAAAGGTCGTATATCTTGTGAGTAAGCACGACTCTCATCCATTACGAATATATTCTCAGCATTTAAAATCTCTTTTGCGGGCAAATTATCAGGAATCTTAATTGGCATTGATCATAAACTCCTTTTACTAGGTTCAATCTGTCGGTATGTAAATCAGTTGATCTCATCATACTAGTTTATGATATGATCTTTAGAACATACTTAAATAACATAACATTTCGATAATTTAACTTATCATGAATTGTTAGATTCTGCAATTATTTTAACCTAAAATAAGAGGGATGATCGAATTGAAAATAAGAATTGAATGGAGTTACCTTGTTTTAAAAACAAAACAATCATTTTTTATGAAATCTGAATTTATGTCTGTTGCTCACGCTCTGATGCTTCATGATGATCTAGAGAAAACTGGTCGATTAAAAAGCATTGATTTTTATGATGAACAAGATACAACATGGACTAAAAAAGAGCTACTCAAATTTTTAAAGCAATTTGAAACAGAGCCACATGATGTAAAAGCCTACATTGATGGAGGATTCGAGAAAGAAACTAAAAATTCCGGCGTCGGCTTGGCCATCTATTATAAGCAAAACCATAAAAATTGGCGACTACGCTTCAATGATACGTTAGAACTACTTGAAGATAATAATGAAGCAGAATATGCTGCACTCTATTTACTATTAAGACAACTTGAAGAGCTAGGTGTTCACCATCAAACGATTCAGGTTTATTCCGATTCAATGGTTGTGGTTAACCAAGCATCAGGCGAATGGCCTTGTTATGAAGAACATTATTTAGCATGGCTTGAACGAATTGATCAATTAACAGCAAAACTAGGTTTAACTATAAACTATGAATTAATCGACCGTAGCCTAAATAAGGAAGCTGATCAATTAGCCACTCAAGCTCTAGTCGGAACGAAAATTGAAGCGACAATTGAGAAACAAGCTTAAGGTAAGTGGTATGAGGGACGCGTGTGCGTTTAGTAAGGACACACAAGCCTCTATTTTCATTGATATCGCTCTTTTTGTGGATGTATTGGACAGCAGGTTCGTTATTGCTCATTTTCTACGAAAATCGAGACGGGATTCCTTCCTATAAGATCCTCTGTGTCCGCTCAGCCTTGAAAATCAATTGATTTTGGTTACATAAGGTCATCTGAGTCCGCG
The DNA here is from genome assembly GCF_000513135.1 of Halalkalibacter akibai JCM 9157. Lineage (GTDB taxonomy): Bacteria > Bacillota > Bacilli > Bacillales > Bacillaceae_D > Halalkalibacter > Halalkalibacter akibai. The sequence continues at coordinate 53,719 of NZ_BAUV01000022.1, read as the reverse complement.
CTTCTCGTGTGGCTGACTCAGGAGACCTTATTCATGCGAAAATGACTCGGTTGGTGATGCACGTGGACTCTCGGTTCCTTATTCCCCATATTCTACGAAAATTGAGACTCGATTCCTCCCTCTAAGATCCGCTGTGTCCGCTCAGAGTTGAAAATCAGTTGATTTTGGTAACATAAGGTCATCTGAGTCCGCGCTTATCGTGAGGCGGACTCAGATGACCTTATTCATGCGAAAATGACTCGGTTGGTGATGCACGTGGACTCCTAGTTCCTTATTCCCCATATTCTACGAAAATCGAGACGGGTTTCCTCCCTATAAGATCCCCTGTGTCCGCTCAGGTGTCTCTCTAACCCAAACGAAAATAAAGCTCGAATCAGCAATTGATTCGGGCTTTATTTTTCAAATCTATTCTTGCCAATCTCCCCTAAGAATTCCCATCACACACACATCTTGATATTTTCCGAAACGGAAGAGCTCTTCTCGAAGTGTGCCCTCTAGACGGAAACCACATTTTTCATAAGAACGGATTGCTTTTTTGTTAAAACCAAATACTTGAAGTTTGACTTTATTCACATTCATATAATTGAAAATAAAGTTTAATAACACATTCATAGCATCCGTTCCATACCCTTTGCCTTGATAATCAGAACCTAATGAAATGCCTACATAGCAAGTTCCATTTTTCCAATTAACTAAGTAAACAGCAATTGTTCCGATAAACACATTTTGATCTAGTAACTCTACCGCGAACATAAAATCATCTTTTTCAGAGCTTATTTCACTAATAAACTTTTCATGATCCGCTAACATCGGAGGAAAGGGGATGCCGTCATTCATCAACAATCTACTTTCCATCACATCTTCAATGTTCATATAGTTTTGAAAATCCTCTTGAGTGATCTTACGTAATTTCACTTTGTTACCAGTTAAAAATGTTTCAGTATAAGCCTTTATCAATTTCATTTCCCCCAATTTGGCAGGGGCAGCAGTATAGGGTCTACTCTACCCCTTGCGACGTTTTTATTTTCAAATTATTTTCCAAAACGTCAACTGCAATTGGCGATAACATAGGCGCATCTCCTTATTGGTTAATACCATTAATATAAACAGTTTATTTTATGATATCAAGCTTTATTTTGAATTTTATTCCAATCTTACATTTAACAATATTAGAGATTTATTACAAATAAAACCCTATCTTGTCCAGGACCGTCATAATCTTTCGAAACCGCGATACCGTTGACTTCACTGTCTCCATCTTCAATACTAAACCCCATCTTTGTATGAAAGGCGATGGACGTTTTATTTACAGGTGAAGTAATGCACTTCACATTTGTTCGTCCGAAATCTATAATCTGATCAAAAAAAGCCTGATAAAGACCCCTTGCTATATTCTGATTTCTATATTCGGGATGAACACCTACAAAGTGAATATACGCCTCAGACAAATTTGTTTGTGATAAAAAACCAATTAAAAAACCAACTACTTGTCTATCTTTTTCAATAATAAAGCTTGTGTTATTAAAATGAGTAAAAAACAGTTTTGGTAGTAAATGTGCCATCTCTCTTCCTCCCCACCAATGATTAATGAGTGGTTTAATTTTCTCATAATCTCCTTCTGCGATTGTCCTTAATTTCACTTACAGCCCCCCTAAATCTATCACCCATTTTAGCCGTTCTATTTTGAAATAGTCCCTTGATGAAAAAACATTTGCCATTTATTATCCCGGTATCGCCAAATTGAACTTCTTAACGTATGACGATTTCTCGTTTCATCAAAAACACGATAAGTAGTCTGAGCAACATCTGGAGCTAAAGAAGACACTTTAAAATCATACAAAGTCATCTTTAATGCCCCGACTCCCCCTTCTCCTAAACAGTCCTCTTTGTCAATAACAATGCCGGAACTTCCAAACTCCAAAAAATCATCTGCTAATAACTCATCAAGAGCTTCTGATGATAGTCTTACCTCAGGCTTTAATAGAGTTTGTTCCAACTCTATTAAATGATTATATAAATCTGATTCATTCATTTTAGTCCTCCTAAGCTACTTAACTAAGTGTCACCATTTTCGGCGTGGTCGACTCTCCTATAGGTCGTTTCTTCTTCAAACCGAAAACAACTCTTAACACAGCTACGTTCCGAATCAAAAAGTGATAAGTAACCATGATTGTAATAAAAGATACGGTTAATAGGAAAAGTATTTTAATTGTCGTCGGCCAAGTTAGGTCGTAAATAAGAAAACCATAAAAGACGATGACAGGTTGATGAAGTACGTAAAACGGCATTGAAGCTTCACTTCCATATGTTAAAAAACGATTAGAAAAAGACAAATATTTATTCGCTAAAGAAAAAATGACTAACAACCAGCTCCAGCTTGAAAGGGTCTGAATACCGTGAAAGATGATTCCTTGAGCGCTATTTGTAACTAACGATCCTTTGAGGAACCAAATAACATAAACAATCGTTAAACTAACAGCCAAAATGAAATAAATTTTTATTTGAGATTGTAATGCTCTCCTAAAATCATCACTCAAGATAAAATAATAACCATATAGAAAAAGAACCAGGTAGAAAAGAAGATCCCACCCTCCTAAATTTTGAGTTTTAACGAAGCCTGTTCCAACTAACAAACTCGGCAATAATACAAAATGAAGTCTTTTAAATGAACATTTTCTCAATAAAACAAATAAAGGGAGAGCTAATACGGAAAAAACCAATAGTACAAGTAAAAACCATAAATGTAATCCAAAGAAGGCAAAGTTTCCAGCCCCACCAATTTCTAAATATAATCCATCAAAGTACCTTGGGATAAAACGTAAAAATGAATCATTGAATTGATGATAGTAAATTTTTTCGATATAGACTTGAGGAGGGGCGAGTACGAAAACCCCAAAAATAAGGGGAATCGCTAATCTCTGAAACCTTTCTTTTATATAACCCTTCATTTGCTTTTGCTTTAATGCATAGAAAGTACTAATCCCAGATACAGCAAAAAAAATAGGCATAATCCATAAACCAAGAAAAAGTGAAAAAACCAAAATGCTAGTAGAATTAAGTTCATTATTTTTGATGTGCCACGGGAACGGATTTACGAACATCGAACAATGATAAAAGAACACTGCTAACGTAGCGATTACACGAATCCAATCTAGGTCATAACGTCTATGTTCGTGCATGAATCTACCCCATTCCTTCCAGATTGTCACCATTTTAAAATGTCTTTATTTTTCTACAATAGTTAAGATCTTCCATATTTTACTACAGGTTCACTCCTATTAGAATACTCTCACAAAAAAAAGACCTAAGTCTCTTAAGACTTAAGTCAGATTTTTGTTTATTTATCTGTAATTAATAAACTGAACATCAATAGAAAGATTGGCTCCTCTAATTGCTGCGATGATTGCTTGCAAATCATCACGGTTTTTTCCAGTTACACGAACTTGATCATCTTGAATTTGACTTTTTACTTTGACTCCACTATTTTTAATGATCGTATTTATCTTTTTGGCGTTTTCCTTGTCAATTCCTTGAATTAACTTTGCTCTTTGACGTACAGTTCCACCAGAAGCGCCTTCAATCTTGCCATAATCTAGATTTTTTACAGATACATCACGCTTGATTAACTTTGTTATTAGAACATCTTTCAGTTGCTCTAATTTATATTCATCATCAGAAATTAACACAAGCTCTTCATTTTCTAATGTGACGCTACTCTTACTTCCTTTAAAGTCATAACGCGTTGAGATTTCTTTTGTCGCCATAGTAACCGCATTGGTTACTTCTGACATATCAATTTTTGAAACAATATCAAACGAACTTTCTTTAGCCATAATTCAACAAACCTCCGGATATCATATTCTTCTATTATAGGTAAAACAATATATGTGAGCAACTGTAACTAAAGCGAATGTAGTTATGTACGGATGTTAGCAACCTTCTGAGCTAATGCATCTGATAGCCTTGTTATCCCTAGGGGTTCACGAACACGTCCGTATTCCTCATGATGAAAATCAGACCCTCCCGTTCGGTAAAGTGTTACCCCAAGCTCGCTTTCAATGGCTTCGGTCAGTTCTTCATAACGTTTAACTGTTTCTTCGTCATGATCACGGTGATAAATTTCAATTCCATCGAGGCCCCATTCCCTAACCCAGTCAATAAAATCTCCATCAACTCCGTAATAATCAGGATGGGCAACGATCGCAATTCCATTTGTACCGTGAATCCAATCAATGGCCTCTTTCACCGACATTTCCCTAGATTTTTCAACATAACCAGCTTGTCCTTCTGCTAAAAAACGATCAAATGCTTCTGCCACATCTTTGACATAACCAGCCTCAATCAAAGCTTTTGCTACATGTGGACGTCCGATGCTTCCTCCATCTGTATGTTTAATCACTTGTTCTGGTTCAATAAAAAGATTAATTTTTGCTAATTTTTCAATGATAGTATCTAAGCGCTCTCTTCTTAATTGCTTTTGTAAAGCAAGCATCCGTTGAAGCTCTTCATCTTTCCAATCAAACTGATACCCTAAAATATGTACACTTTTCCCTTTATATTTTGTTGAAAATTCAATACCTGGTATAACCTGAATCCCCAACTTTTCTCCTGTTTGAATCGCTTCTTCAAGTCCATCGACACTATCATGGTCCGTTAACGAAACGATTTTTAACTGAACGTCCTTACACTTTTTCATTAATTCAGACGGTGAATAACCACCGTCTGAAGCTGTAGAGTGCATATGAAGATCACTATTATGATTCATATTTATTTATCCTCATTCCTCGTCTAAAGTTACTTGCCACGTAACTTGTCCTGTACGTAAGTGATCGGTGTATACGAGTTCGTATTCAGATCCAATAGGTACAACAAAAGCTACTTCCCCGCGATTTGTTCGACCTGGATGTAGTTGACCACCTAAGATCCCTCTGGTCTCAATGGATGTATCCATACTATAGGCAAATCCCTCTTTATCGACTAACGTAATTTTATAAGAAGAGAATTCATAAACCGTTTCTCTTTCATTATCGAATTGTAAGTCCACGAATACAATCTGGTTTCCTTCATCCTCTAAAATTTCTTCTACTCTAACTTCATTTAATGTAATTCCTATTCCATTAATGAAACGAACATCCCCAGAACCCTTTGATTCTATAGTCTCTTCCACAGAATCACTTATAGCTAACGCCGGGGATTGACCAGATTGAAAGTATTGAAAACCGTAATAGCCGCCAAGCAACAGTAAACACGTAACTAAGCTTAGTAATAAAACCACTTTCCCTTGCATCATTTTCTCTCCTTAATCAGTCATTCATATTGAACATACTTTTAAGTAGTTTAGCTAGTAAATATCCAATCAGGTTTTATCCATTATGACCAGACACTCTAACAAATGTATGATGAGAGACGAGTTATTATGACAGTAATTTATTTTTTCCACCAAGAATCAAAAATCGTCACAGGTGTTTGGCGCTTATGCTCCGTGTTATCATAGCGTGTTTCAATTTTCGCAGTGATTTCTGGATCAACGGTTTTTCCTTCAAGATAATCATCTAGTTGGTCGTAGGTCATACCTAAAGCAACCTCATCAGGCAATCCCGGTTTTTGATCTTCTAAATCAGCTGTAGGCTCTTTTAAATATAAATGTTCAGGAGCACCAAGCTCTTTTAATAAAGCTCTGCCTTGTCTCTTAGTTAATCCAAATAATGGAGCAAGGTCACAAGCACCATCACCATGTTTCGTAAAAAATCCAGTTATCGCTTCTGCAGCATGATCTGTTCCAATAACTAAGCAACCGAAATGAGCAGCTAGGTCATATTGAGCTTTCATTCGTTCACGTGCTTTCGTATTCCCTTTATTAAAATCGGATAGTTTCTCCCCATTTGTTGCTGCGCCAAATGCATCTACTGAAGCATCTACTGCCGCTTTTATATTAACTGTAATAGCTTTTGTTGGTGCGATAAAACGAATGGCATCTTGAGCATCCTCTTCATCTTTTTGAACACCGTATGGAAGTCTTACTGCATAAAAAGAAAAGCTCGCCTCATTTGATTCATCATTTAATTCATTAATAGCTGTTTGCGCCAATTTACCCGCTAATGTAGAATCTTGTCCACCTGAAATCCCCAAAACATAGCCTTTGGCTCCTGTATGTAGTAAATAATTTTTCAAAAAATCTACCCTTGTACGAATTTCATCCTTCGGGTTAATAGATGGTTTTGTTTGTAAATCTGCCATAATAGCTTCTTGCTTCGTAGTCATTATGTATTCCTCCTAACATTCCAATACCCTTATTATAACAACAATAACACTATCGTTGGAAGTCATACCCAAGATGTTCGAGCTGATCCAACTTTCCTTCTTTTGTTAACACATCTATTTGTCTTTCACCAAGTAAGTCAAAATGAGGATATTGATCTCTTGTGTGAATCCACTCTGGTCTAAGTCCGTACTGTTCTCCCCATTGAATGAGTTTGTTTAAATCAGCACAAGCCACTTTTGTAACCGTCGTACACTCAGGAAAACGTTCATCTATCCAGTAGTGAGTTAAAAAAGCAATCTCCCCGTTATCGGCTTTTGTTTTCCATTCATCCAACTTTAATCTTGTAAGACCAAAAGCCATACTACTCCTCCATCATTCCATTTGTTTTGATTATAACAGTTCAAACAACTTCTTTGCTAGTTACAAAGAACGGTACCCGTTCGTTCTTATTTTGTATTATGATAAAAAAAAGGGGGCGTCATCATGTCATTTTCAGAATATACGCAATTTGACGGCTTAGGTTTGGCTTCACTCGTTAAAAGTAAAGAAGTGAGCTCACTGGAATTGATCGAAGCAGCGATTGCTCAGATTGAGACAGAGAATCCTTCTTTAAATGCTGTTATTAATACATTTTATGAATTGGCTAAAAAAGAATCTAGAGAAACATCATATACAGACCATCACCTTTTTGCCGGAGTTCCGATGCTTTTAAAAGATATAACGCAAGAAATCAAGGGCCAGACGATTACTTCAGGTTCATTATTATTTCAACACAATATCGCTAAAGACGATTCAGAATTCGTGAAACGTCTTAGAAAAACAGGTACCGTTTTCATCGGTCAGACGAATGTGCCTGAACTGGCTCTTATGGGGATTATTGAACCTACATTATACGGACCAACTCGAAATCCTCGGAATCACGATTATACACCAGGCGGTTCAAGCGGTGGCTCTGCAGCGGCCGTTGCATCAGGAATGGTTCCAATTGCTGGGGCCAATGATGGAGGTGGGTCTATTCGAATACCGGCTGCCTACTGTGGTTTGTTTGGTCTTAAGCCGACGCGTGGAAGAACCCCCACTGGCCCGTCATACGGTCGTCATTGGCAAGGAGCTTCGGTCGATCACATTCTCTCAAGAAGTGTACGTGATAGCGCAGCCATGCTTGACGCAATTCAAGGTTCAGAAAAAGGCGCTGCATTCCATACAAGCAATTCAACCACTTCATTCTTATCTTCAACACAGAAATTGATTTCGAAGCCTTTAACGATTGCTTTTTCTGTTCAATCTCCTTTAGATACAGAGGTTCACTCAGACTGCAAACAAGCAGTGTTGAACTGTGTTCAAATGTTGGAAGACGCAGGCCATCATGTCGTCGAAAAAAGCGCTCCGGTAAATGGACAGACTCTCGCTAAAAGTTATTTAACTATGTATTTCGGAGAAGTTGCTGCAACTCTTTCTTTAGCAGCGGAACAATTAGGAAGGAAAGTAGCCCAAAAAGATGTAGAGCCTACGACTTGGTTATTAGGGTTGCTAGATAAGGCAACAACGGCAGAGGAATTTGTACTTGGCTTACGTGAGTGGGATAAAGCTGCTTTTGCAATGGAAGCATTTCATGAAACCTACGATTTATATCTAACGCCAACAACCGCATTTCCTCCTGCAAAAATCGGGGAACTTGCCTTAAAAAATTACGAGAGAAAAATGATTTCCATTGTGAGTAAATTAGGACTAGGAGCTATATTGAAAAAAACTGCTTTTGTAGATCAGTTAGCTATAAAAAGCTTAGAGAAAACTCCTTTCACTCAGTTAGCTAATCTGACTGGTCAACCAGCCATGAGCTTACCGTTATACCAAACAAGAGAAGGCCTGCCTTGTGGCGTACAGGTTATGGCTGCACGGGGAAAAGAGTCTTTGTTGTATCAATTAGCAGGACAATTAGAGCAATCATCTGCTTGGGTAAAGCCTATTATCACTGCGTAATAGAGAAGTTCCCCAAAAACCTGTTTTGGTCTTTCGGGGAACTTTTATAAACCCTTTAATTATTGCTCGTTTTTGTATCCATTTTTTCGAGCTTGCATTTCGTCAGCAATTTCCGCTTCGAAGCCACGAATACTTTCAACACGACGTTGATTTTTTTGCTTAATGGATTGCTTTTGTTCATCCTTCATCTCTGTATGAACTAAAGACTCTTCTGCTGCTTCAATATTGTGTTCTGTGTTTTTCTTCATTTGTTGCAGTTTTTCAACATTGTCATTACGGTTATCAGGTTTAGCCATCTTTATTACCCCTCTACATTTACTGGCGCATATAGCGCAAGCTTAGTATGGATGTTGTCAGAAAACTTAATACCTGTCCATTAATTATTTCTTTATTTCTTCATATTTTAAAAACCACTCAGGAAAAGCTTTTTTAAATGATGTAGGCTTAAATGTTTCCTTTTTTACAATAATGTGTGTCGTTGTTCCTTCTACACATAATTCATCTTGTCCATTAACCACTTGATAGCCATAAATGGTCTTAATTCCGTCATTTAACTCAATCCACGTTTTCACAAAAGCCTTGTCGCCATAACGAAGTGGCTTTTTATAAGTCGCAGTTACATCATAAACCGGCGCATAATACCCGGCATTTTCCATCTCAATGTAACTGTAACCTACATCTTCAACCATTCCTCCACGACCTAGTTCAAAATACTTTAAATAGTTCGCGTGATAAATGACTCCCATCATATCCGTATCTGCATACAAAACTTGAATTTCCCTTTTTGAAATAAACATTTATATCCCCCTGTTTCCTAGTACTTGTAGAACATCTTCTTCCTTGATGGTAGACAACTCTTCGACGTCTAGTTGTTCATTCTCGAGGCGATCTGACAACCGTAAAGACTGCGTCTGAGCGAGCTGGTCAAATATATCAACCGCAAAGCGTCCATTACCAGCATGCCCCGCTTCTGGTAATAATTTAGTAAGTGTTTCTTTTACTTCTGCTCCGAATTGGTAACCAGCATGATTCGCCCGTAACAAAATGATTTTCAATAATTCTGATTGACCATAATCAGGAAAAGAAATATGTTTTTTAAAACGAGAACGTAATCCAGGATTGCTACTCAACAGTTCTTCCATTTCTTCACCGTATCCCGCTAGCACAACAGCTAAATTCTCTTCGTATTCTGTCATTTGTTGAATCAAAGTGTTAATTACTTCTTTACCAAAGTCCCCTTGTCCTTTTGAAAGCAAAGAATAAGCTTCATCTATAAACAATACGCCACCAACGGCATCTTTTACTTTTTCTTTTGTTTTCTGAGCAGTTTGACCGACATAACCAGCAACTAAATCAGCCCTGCTTACAACGACTAAGTGACCACGTTTTAATAAACCAATCTCTCTTAATGATTTAGCGTATAATTTAGCTACCGTTGTTTTTCCAGTTCCAGGATTTCCTGTGAAAACAGAATGAACTTGCAAAGGAAGAGTCTTCATTCCTTTTTCACGCCTTAGTTGTTGAATGTGAACAAAAGAAGTTAATTGATTTATTTCCTTTTTTACTTGTTCAAGCCCAATTAAATCGTCTAACTCATCCCTTGCCGATAATTCAATCTTAGTTGGACTCTTTCCTTTGAAATCATTTGCTTCGAGAAATACAAAATCATCGGTTTGAGGATTTTCAAGGGACATCCGAGCACCTTTTTGGAAAATAGCGTCTAAAATAATATTTTTAGCTGTTCTTGCATTGCCAAAACTTTCATCTACTTGGGCTTTTTCTATTCTTTTCATGAACTCTCGTTTTGCTTCGATCGTTAATATATAATCATTTTCAATTGCTACTTGTTCCCCGATTTGCACTAACTCTTCTAAAGAGTAATTCACGAGTTCCAACTGATTTTGATCAGGGAAACGGCTCCTTAACCCTGGATTGGCTCTTAAGAAACTTCTCATTTCTTCTGGATATCCTGCTAAAATAACAGCAAATGTGCCTGCATATTTCCCACTTGTCATGGCCGAAACTAACGTATCAATAACGGTTTGGCCATAATCATTTCCCGCTGCGCCTGTTCTTTTTAATGTATAAGCTTCATCAATAAAAAGAACACCACCTTTTGCTTCCTCAATCGCCTTTAAAGTATTTTCTTCGGTTTGACCGACAAAAGCCCCGACAAGACGAGAACGATCAACCTCATGCACTTCATCTCGATCTAATAAACCCAGCTCGTTGTAAATTTTCGCTATTAATCTTGCAAGGTGTGTTTTTCCTGTTCCTGGATTTCCTTGGAGAATCATATGTAAGTTAATACTGTCTTTAGCTTGAAAGCCTTGTCTCATTCTTTCTTTTTGATAATGAAGAAATTGGTATAATTCTCTCACACGCTCTTTAATCTCTTCTAAACCAATCATTGCTTTTAATTCTTGTAAAGCTGATTGCTCTTTTGACTGAAGCTCATTTGCTCGTTCAGCATTCCAACGTCCCATTAATTGTTCAATTTCACTAGTTGCTTTAGCCACTTCTTGAAACTGTGTGGCTGAATAGTAAACACCCTGCACTGAGCTAGCATATTGTCTAACTGCTTTTAAAATAGAGTCAAAGGGAGATTGAAACTGTTCAATAAGATCTGATAACAATTTTAATTTCGCATTAGAATTTTCAGATATAAATGGCAAAGAATCTTGTACCTCTGTGCTCATTTCTTTGTATGTTTCATAATAATTGAAAAAGCGTTCCGCTATTTCTTCATATTCTTTTGCAGTCTGTTTCTTGGCTGAACTATGATCCGTTTCTCGTATCGGAGGAAATTTATTAGGAATCGGGATGCTTTTCAAAAAATTAATTAACATCTCTACTCGTAATTCGTGGGCAATCACAGATGAGTGATTCTTTTGTAAAGCTTCGTTTGTCCAACGTTCAACCAAAGGATCAATCTTCCCAATGCGATCGTATCTAGCTTTAGCAAGCATTGCGAAAAGCTGAGCCTTATGTTGACTCTGCTCTCCATCAACCCATTCGACTTGATCTAGTTGCCAAAGTATCTCCCAGGCTTTTCCCTCTTGAAAAGTGATCATACCTTTATCTATTTTTTCAAGCCAATCTTGAATTTTATCTATTGTCCATTTTTGCTGTAGCATTCTTACCCCACTTTCTCGTTTCACGCCCTCATTCTACCACGGCTAACCTATCTTTGCATGAACAGTAGTTGATCGTTTCGTACGTTTAACAGACGTTCCAACATAAACACCAGAAATGACAAATACAGCTCCGATCATCGTTGCTATAGTTAAAGTCTCTCCTAAAAAGACAGTCGCCATAATAACAGCCGAGACTGGCATCACGTTTATAAAGATCGATGCTTTGGCTGCTCCAATTTGTTGAATCCCATAATAGTATAAAATAAATCCAAGAACCGTAACGAATACACTCATATGTGCGATCGCTAGCCATGAAGACCAAGTACTAGTCGCTAGACTCTCCCAAGGCTTCTCAAGGATTGAAAAAGGCAATAGAAATAGTGAACCAAATCCAACAGCATAAGTAGTTGACACTATCGAACTAAATTTCCTTAACACAATTCGTCCGATCACACTATATAGTGCCCATGTAATAACCGCCCCTAGCAAAATGAAGTCAATCGGTTCAAACTGAAAGCTTATAATTACGGAGAGATCTCCTTCCGTGACGATCGTAACTACGCCAGCAAAAGCAAGTAAGAGTCCAATTACATTTCGCTTCGTTATCGTTTCTTTTAGAATCAATCCTGATAAAAGCATGATTAGCATCGGATTTGCCCCAATAAACAGAGAACTTTTAATCACGGGGGCATGTTTGCTAGCTAAAAAGAAGCAGATATTATAAATGGCAATTCCTGTTATGCCAAGAAGCGCAAATAAAAACCAATCTCTTTTCGTAATCCTTGGAATATTCTTCTCTACTAACCACATAATCGGAAATAATAGAATTGCGGCACCGAAAAAACGAAGAAATGAAATTGTAGCTGGCTCAAAACTTTCTATCGCTATTTTTCCAGCTATAAAAGCACTTCCCCACGTACTTGTCGCTAATGTAAGCATTCCGTAAATCATCCACTGTTTTTTACGATCCATGTAAGTCCTTCTTTCTTCGAGTAACGAAATAATAATAAAAACGAAAGGAATGATTAATTAACGATCCTTTCCCTTTAAAACCAGCTTATTTTTTCTTTTTTACGAGATGTTTAATTCCAACAATGAGTGCAATGACTGCAGTTATCACAATAGGAAAGAGCAATCGACCAACCGATGAGGTAACTGTTTCATTGTCCACAACCCCATTTGCTACGATAGTAAATGCACTTATTTGATTTGGTATAAAAAAATAAAACAACATGAAACTCGTTAACAGCCTAATCATAACTACACCTTTTTCTTCTATCAACTTAGTTCTAACATTTTAACAGATATATGGAATTTAGAAAAGAACAATCATAACCTAAGTCGGTGACTTGAAAATTTCAAGAAACGTTATCATTTTAATGGGGAATTCCGAGCAAAAATATGAGAAAATGAGGAGGTAGAGAGGAAGGTATTATGAAGAAAAGCATCGTATTTTTTAGTTATGTCATTATTGCTGTACTGATGTATTTATATGGGGAAGCGTTATTGAATTGGATTCGTCAAGGTGGCACTGAGTATATGTTAGTCACGGCCTTGCTTTCAACTTTTTTCGCCCTTTTCCCTATAATTCCATATCCTATTATCGGCGGAGTGCTTGGAGCTGCTTATGGACCTGCTGCAGGAAGCCTCGTTACATGGGTCGGCTCTTCACTAGCTTCAATTTTAATGTTTGCATTCGTGCGTTATGGTTATCAAGACTGGGGGAAACAGTGGCTCCATAAATATAAAAGTCTTTCCAAACTAACAAAATTGTTTGAAAGCAATGCTTTTATGACTATATTCTTGTCGAGACTTATTCCTTTTATCCCTTCAATCATTGTCAATATATACTCTGCATTGAGTCGGGTTAGTTTCTTGCGTTACTCAGTCGCCTCATCTTTGGGGAAAATTCCTTCTATGATTTTATTTGCAACAGTTGGAAATGCAATCGTTACTGATCCTAAAGGGTTGCTTTTGGTCGCTTTCTTTTACGGACTCTTTCTGTTAGTTGTTTATATTGGCTTTACCTTTTTTAACCGAATGACGTTAAAAGAAAAACAAGCTTAATACAGATAAAACAAGAGGGATGTCTCAGGTTAAACAATAACCTTTAGACACCCTCTTGTTTATGTATGTATATAGACAATTCGTTTTTTTAACCAAAAAACACAAGAAAAGATTAAATAGCCAATCATTGCTCCTAGTGTATTTAAAATGACATCATCTACATTTGCCACTCTGTGAGTGAATAAAAACTGGCTCACTTCAATCAATAGAGAAAGTAAGAATCCTGCCAGCAGAATAAAACTAAAGCGTCTCGCCTTCTTCCAAACCGTTGGTAATAAAAATCCTAAAGGCATAAACAAAATGACATTTCCTACTAATATTCTCAAAGGATCGTTTATAGTTGGACTAAAAACAGCAATCCGGTAAATGCTTCGAAATGGGATTAGGTTATAATTTCTTCCCCCTGGTCCTGCTGGTCCAAGTGAAGCACCATAGTTCCATGCTAATAATGTTACATAAAATAAGGCGGCTAAATAGCTCACCAACAAAAAAAGCTTCAACCATTTCTGATGTCTCATGTTTTCTCCCCTACCCCCTCATGCATGACATCAACTTCTTTTATTATTTCGTCTTTCTCATTCTATGACAAGCCTTTTAAGTCGACAACTTTTTTCTTTGATAAAATGAAATCTTTTTTCTAAAGACCTAAAAAACCCTGTAGCAATCTTGCTACAGGGTTTTACCTCTTTATCCTTTAGGAGGAATATAATCAGGTTGCTCATTACTTTTTTGCGCCATTTTTTTCCCATTATTCGCCTTAGCCTTCACAGGTTGTGTTCCTAGATGATCTGGACGAAATTGAGCGAAATTTGACTTTGTGCTATTGCTTTTCATAAGTAACCCCTCCCTATCACTAGGTTACCTCTAAAAAGCAAAGCTATTCACATTTCAATTTGTTTCACAGACGATCTTCTTTGCTCCCAGCGTTCTTCTAAACGATCAAGCTCTTCTTTGTCATTCAATAATTTTTCTTTATTTTCTCTAACTAATTCCTCAAATGATAATTTTCTGACTCTTCTCATGATTAACACTCCTTTGTTTTATGACCATTCTAGTCAGAAAGGAGTGTTTTTATACATTATTTAGGACTAACGTAGATGTTACCCGTTTCATCTATTGTCATCACAAAGATTTCCTTAACATTAGCAAATCCTTTTTGCTGAACTTGATCTCGTAACCAATCTAGCGTTCCAAACTTCTTGACATTCGCTTCAATAATATGACCATCCTCAATTAAAACAGAAGTGTATCCTTTTGATGGAACATTTTTATCAAGGTCATTTAACGTGACACTTTCATAGTTGGATTTCTTAATGACACTAATGGATCCATTCATTTCTAAAATTGCATAATCTACTTCTGAAAGATCATTGGCATTATTCAACCTTAAGTCCATTAAAAATGCTTCTAATGTGATCTTTGCTTTCTTTAACTCCTTATGCAATATTTTCCCATGACGCATAAGAATAACGGGTTCGTCTTCAATAATTCTTCTAAAACGAGGGGCTCTTAATGCCAAAACAGACAAGCCAAGATGTAACCCCGCTGTCATTGCTGCAGCACCAACAGGTCCAGCTAGTGGTAACTCACCATCAGTAAGTGGCTCTCCGAGTATATCCCCGATAACGACACCGAAGATAAAATCAAGTGCATCAATGGAACTCATAGATCGTTGACCAAGAACTTTTACAATAAAAAAGATATAAAAGTACACGATTGTAGCGCGAATCATATAACCATAAACAGGTAATCCTTCAGCGCCTTGCCAAAAATCAAACAAAGAAATCCCCTCCGTTTACCCTCTCATTTAAAGTAAGCGAACCAAGTCCAGAATCTAGACTTGGTTTTTATTTAAATTACGAATGTTGATTACGACTCATTTTTTCAGCTTCTCTTTCTGCGTATGATTCAAATCCTGTTTCAGGGTGATTGTCTTTGCCTTGTTTTTTAGCATTGTTATTTCTTTGTGCATTTGCATTTCCTTTTTTCTGACGACCCAATTGAATCCCTCCATTTCCTAAAATATCTTTTTTAGGATGTGCAACTTTCTGATCTCTATAAATCCATTTTTTTCATAAATACGGTATATGAAATTTATTTCGGACACAAAAAAACCTTCATTCTTTGAGATAAAGAATGAAGGTTTTTGACAATATTATTTGTTAGCAAGCTTGTTGCGAAGTACCATTTGTAAAATACCACCGTGACGGTAGTAATCCATTTCAACTTCACTATCAAAACGAGCAACTACTTCAAATTCAGTTTTCTTACCAGCTTTATCTGTTGCTGTTACTTTCACGATATCACGTGGTTTCACATCATTTGTGATTGCTACAGAAATGGCCTCTTCACCTGTTAAACCAAGTGTCTCAGCGCTTTCGCCTTCTTTAAATTGAAGTGGAAGAACACCCATAAGAACAAGGTTACTACGGTGAATACGCTCATAGCTTTCAGCGATAACTGTCTTAATGCCAAGAAGGTTTGTTCCTTTAGCAGCCCAGTCACGCGAGCTTCCCATTCCGTAATCTTTTCCAGCTAAGATAGCTAGACCAGTTTCTTGCTCTTTGTACTTCATCGCAGCATCGTAAATTGACATCACTTCGCCAGTAGGCCAGTAAGTTGTGAATCCACCTTCTGTACCAGGAGCGATCTGATTACGGATACGGATGTTTGCAAAAGTACCTCTCATCATCACTTCGTGGTTACCACGACGAGATCCGTAAGAGTTAAAGTCTTTAGGCTCAACACCTTTAGAAATTAGATACTTACCTGCAGGTGTATCTTTACCAATTGCACCAGCTGGTGAAATATGGTCAGTTGTAACAGTGTCACCGAACTTACCAATTACACGAAGCTCGTTAAGCGGTTTGATATCTTCAGGATCTGGAGATAAGTTTTCAAAGAATGTAGGGTTAGCAATGTAAGTTGACTCTGCATCCCACTTATAAAGAGCATCATCCGTTGTTTCGATTTCGTTCCAACGAGGGTTGCTGCTGAATACATTTTCGTATTCACGACGGAACAACTCAGGTGTAACTGTTTCAGAAACAACTTTAGAAATCTCATCTGCTGTAGGCCAGATATCAGCAAAGAATACATCCTTACCATTTTGGTCTTTTCCAATTGGATCATTTTGAAGATCAATATCCACAGTACCTGCTAAAGAATAAGCAACTACTAAAGGTGGTGAAGCAAGATAGTTTGCTTTCACTAATGGGTGGATACGCCCTTCGAAGTTACGGTTACCTGAAAGAACTGAAGTTACTGTTAAGTCACTAGCAGCAATCGCTTCTTCAATTTCATCTTCTAATGGACCAGAGTTACCGATACAAGTCGTACAGCCGTAACCAACTAGGTTATAACCTAACTTTTCAAGGTATGGTAAAAGTCCAGAATCAGTTAAGTAACCTGTTACTACTTTTGAACCAGGAGCTAAAGATGTTTTTACAAACTCTGGAACCTCTAAACCTAACTCAACCGCTTTTTTCGCAACAAGACCTGCTCCGATTAAAACGTATGGGTTAGAAGTATTCGTACAGCTTGTAATAGCTGCGATCGCAATTGAACCAGTTTCCATAACTGTTTCGCGACCATCTTTAAACTTAACTGGTACCTTTTTATCGAATTCCGCTTCTGTTTGGCCTAGACCTTGAGTTCCTTGAGGAGCTACAACTGCATCACGGAAAGATTTTTGCATATCAGAAAGACGAACTAAATCTTGTGGACGCTTAGGACCAGAAAGGTTCGCTTCGATTTCACTAAGGTCAACTTCTACTGTATCTGTATAAGTTGGATCAGGTGTTTCACCAGCTACATAGAACAATCCATTAGCTCTGCAATAAGCTTCTACAAGCTTGATTTGCTCTTCTGAACGGCCTGTTAGACGCATGTAATTAAGAGCTTCAACGTCAACTGGGAAGAAACCACATGTTGCGCCGTACTCTGGAGCCATGTTTGAAATTGTTGCACGGTCAGCTAGTGGCATTTCTGCAAGACCAGGACCGAAGAACTCAACAAACTTACCAACTACTTTTTTCTCACGTAATACTTGAGTCACTTTTAAAGCGATGTCAGTAGCTGTTGTTCCACTTGGAAGTGAACCTGTAAGTTTAACACCGATTACTTCTGGAACTGGGAAGTATGAAGGTTGTCCAAGCATTCCTGCTTCTGCCTCGATACCACCTACACCCCAACCTAGTACACCGATACCATTAATCATCGTTGTATGAGAGTCAGTACCAACAAGCGTGTCAGGGAAAGCAACTGTTTCGCCATCTTGTTCAACCGCGTGAACAACATTAGCGATATGCTCTAAGTTAACTTGGTGAACGATACCTGTTGCTGGTGGTACAGCACGGTAGTTATCAAACGCTTTTTTAGCCCAGCTAAGGAATTGATAGCGCTCTTCGTTACGTTGGAATTCTAAATTCATGTTGAAATCTAATGAATCCATCGTACCAGCTTTATCAACTTGTACAGAGTGGTCAATAACTAAGTCAACAGGAATTTCAGGATTAATTTGATCTGGGTCTCCACCAAGGTCAGCCATTGCTTTACGTAAAGAAGCAAGGTCAACAACTGCTGGTACTCCAGTGAAATCTTGTAAAATTACACGAGATGGCTTAAACGGAACATCGATATCTTTCAGTTCATCTGTTCCCCACTTCGCAAGGTTTGTTACATGCTCTTCTTTAATAACATAACCATCATATTGACGAAGAACGGATTCTAGTAAAACCTTTACTGAATAAGGTAGATTTGATACATTGCCCAATCCAGCATCTTCTAAAGCTTTTAAAGAGTAATAGTTAATTGTTTTTCCATCCAGAGAAAAGGATGATCTTGCTTTAAAAACATCATTTTTCTTTGACATATGTAAACCCTCCTTCACAAGACTATAATACCTTAAAATGTACATATTGTCTAAAACAGACCGACTAGCCCGTCGATCTTAGCGATTTTAGAAAGCGCTTAAAAGAATCGACAAAAACAGTCCCTCTATAGAATATCAAATGTTATCTAAAGAATAAATATATTTTTTTCAAATTAATCATTTTCTGCTAAAACATTTCACTAGTCATTTTAATTTGACCAGTTCGTATAAAACGAACCCACATAACAAAAAGTAATGAAAAATGGGAGGTGTTCACATGGCTAAGCAACGATCACATGAAAACGATAAAAGAATTATTGAAGGCGATAAAATGCCAGATAACAATATCAATGAACCATTAACTGAAATGGAGCGTCAAAACAATAAGAAAACGAAAAAACGTCAGTAAAAAAAGCAAAGAGGGTATTCAATTGTTGATTGAATACCCTCTAATTATTTATGAGGCTTCTCCTTAGCTTGAAGGTCCGCTTCATGTGTATTAATATTTCCAAGTTGTTCCCGAGCTTTCGCTACTGCTCTCCTTCCAGCTTGCATGACCTTTTCTTTTTCTGAAAGTGGCATGACAATGTCCCCCTTGGCAAGAGCTCCATACTAGCATGCGTTTCTAAGCTAAGAATATGCGTATAGCAAAGCCTTTTCCCGACATACTACAGAAATAGAGGAGGGATGGTCATGACTGAAAAAAACACGTCAAAAGATCAACGTAGAAATCAACCCAAAAATGCAGCTTCTGGTCAACCAGAGCCATTAAGCGGATCAAAAAAAGTTAAAAAACATAACCAGGTTAGCCAATCAAACGGTGAAGGTTAATCACAAGTTCACAATTTTAAAGAGGATGGGACAAAAGAGTTTTTAATAACGAGAATCGAACGATAAACGGTTTCAGGTAGCAATCGCTCCGGAAATACACTTCGCTTTCCGCGGGCGGCTGGTGAGCCTCCTCGTGCTTACGCACTGCGGGGTCTCACCCTTGCCTTTTGATCCCGCAGGAGTCTTCGTATATTTCCTCCGCTAAGGTTCTGCATCGTTCGTAGCTATGTCCCAGCCTCTTCAAAATCTGTCTTGAAGTAACTAATTTAAATACTTATATATTTTTCCGTTCCAACCGTTGTTGTCTTCTTTTCTTTCTTTGTTGAAAACGCTCTTCTGCTCCATCATAGTGCCATTTTTCTTGTTCAGTCTCCGGAATGACAGGAGGTACTGGAGTCGGTTTTCCTTGATCATCAAGTGCCACAAAAGTTAAGTAAGAAGTGGCCGTTAGCCTACGCTCACCTGTTAATAGATCTTCGGCTTCCACTTTTACAAACACTTCCATTGATGTTTTTCTCGTAAACGACACATACCCTTCCAGGCAAATTGCCTCGCCTGTTTTGACTGGTGAAATAAAATCTAAGCTATCACTTGAAGCTGTAACGACCATCGAGCGAGAATGCCTCATCGCAGCAATGGATGCCACCTTATCAATATAAGCCATGACATTCCCTCCAAAAATCGTTCCGTGAAAATTTGTATCTGGCGGTAGGACAATATCGGTCAATACCGTTTTTGAATCCGACGTTTTTTTCCCCTGTTGCAAATTAACTCAACTCCTTTTCTATCTCCGTTAACCGATTTATGACTTCATCTATTTCATTGAAAGTAATCGTCCTAAAATCAAGAGCAATTTTCTCATTTATGATACGAGAGATAATCGCGGGTGACCCTTGCCTTAGCTTATCGTGAATAAGTTGTGCTTTAATTGCTTGTGAAGACAATAATATTAATTTGGTCGGTAACTCTACCTCAGGCATCGTTCCTCCACCAACTTGAGAAACTCCATCCCTCATCTCTGTTTGCCAAAACGGGCTTAATTTAGCTTGAAAATGAATGGTTTTTTCTTCAACTTTCTCCTTTGAAAGCAAAATGCTTTGAAGAGTGGGCAAAGATTCAACGACCGTTTCCTCATTTCGATATTCTTTTAAAGTGGCTTCTAAAGCAGCTAATGTCATTTTATCGACTCGTAATACGCGAGCTAACTGATGCTTCTTCAACTGATCAATCCACTTTTTCTTTCCTGCAATAATTCCTGCTTGAGGCCCACCTAGAAGCTTGTCCCCACTGAACGTCACGATGTCCACACCTCTAGCTAATGCCTCAGATACCGTCGGTTCATTACCAACTCCATGTTTTCTTAAATCATAAAGAGCTCCACTACCTAGATCTTCATACAAAATAAGATCAGATTGACTTGCAAGGGGTTGTAAATCTTGAATCGACACTTCTTTTGTAAATCCAATAATTTTAAAATTGCTTGTATGTACCTTCATAATCATTGCTGTTTGTTCTGTGATTGCTTGCTCATAATCATAAAGATGTGTTTTGTTTGTCGTACCAACCTCAACTAACTCTGCTCCACTTTCTTCCATAATCGAAGAAACACGGAAAGAGCCCCCGATCTCTACTAACTCACCTCTAGAAACAATCACTTCTTTATGTTTAGCTAGTGCTTTTAAGACAAGGTAAACAGCTGCAGCATTGTTATTGACAACCATCGCAGCCTCTGCACCCGTTGCCTCTTGCACAAGTTCTTCAATTAACTCATGGCGCGAACCTCTTTTTCCTTCTGTAAGGTTATACTCTAAATTAGAATAGGAAAAAGCTGTTTCTACTACTCGCCGGATGGCTCCTTCGCTTAGCTTCGCGCGACCAAGGTTCGTATGTAACACCGTACCTGTACCATTAATCACTCTTCTTAGCTTAAAAGAGGAATGGTGACTAAGACGTTCTGATAAACTTGAGAAAATAACATCATCTATACCAACTACTTCTAAATTCTCTAAATCGACCAATTCAGCGAGAACTCCCCGTCTGATATCAGCAACCGCCTCTTGTAACCACTCTGTCAACTTAGATTTTGAAACACTATAATTCTTTGCCAATTCATTAAATCGTTTGTCTTGTTGCAATTCATGAATTGCAGGAATTTGTCTTAAAACATGATTCACCATAATAAGCCCCCTTTATCAATTTGAGGGCATCATTAAAAAAATCTGACCTAAGCTTACTTAACTTTTAACAAAGGCCAGATATATGAACACCCTTACTTAATCGTTCATTTGTTCCATTAAATCAATAATTTTCTTTGCAGCAGGAAATTTACCTGTTTCTTTTTTTGAATATATTTTTTGCCCATTAACAGTAACTTCAAACACGCCTCCACTACTTGTAATCAGGTTTACTTCTTTAACCTTTCCACGAAAGTGGTCAAGCAACTCATCCGTGACACTCACGGCTTTTGGTGCATAGTTTCACATCATACAAAATTCTATTGTTACTTTAAATTCCATCCAAATCAATCTCCTTTACTTTGTTTTCAATTCTATTGTAGGATAAGACAAAGAAGGATGCAAAAATTATGTCATTATAGACAAACTATATGTGTTCGAACTGTTTACATTAGGAGGTGTCCTAACATGGACAAAAAGGAAGAAATTCGTTTAACTTCTTTCTCAACTAAAGCTGGTTGAGGATGCAAAATTGGTCCTGAAGACCTGGCGCAAGTTTTGCGTCATTTACCTAAACAAAATCACGATCCAAATTTATTAGTTGGTTTAGATACATGTGATGATGCAGGGGCTTATCGCCTAACTGATGATTTAGCGATGATCCAAACGGTAGACTATTTTACTCCTGTAGTTGATGACGCCTATATGTTTGGTCAGATTGCAGCAGCCAATGCCCTTAGCGATGTTTATGCAATGGGCGGAAAACCGACTACAGTCATGAACATTGTTGGATTCCCAATCAAGAAACTGCCACCAGAGATTCTAGCAGACATTCTGCGTGGGGCAGCTGATAAGACAAAAGAAGCAGGAGCCATTATTGTCGGCGGCCATTCCATTGATGACCAAGAGCCTAAATTTGGTCTTTCTGTAACAGGTCTTGCTCACCCAGACCGAATCTTTAAAAACGTTGGGGCCAAACCTTGCGATTCTCTTGTGTTAACTAAACCAATTGGAGTCGGGATATTAACAACTGGAATTAAGCGCGAGGCTGTAACTGCTGAACAAGAGCAGGCTGTAACAGACACAATGGCTTTGTTAAACAAACAAGCAGCAGAATTGCTCGAAGGTTTACATCCAAATGCGGTAACTGATGTTACTGGTTTCGGTTTACTTGGTCATAGCTACGAAATGGCGAACGGTAGTGATATCACATTTGAACTAGTGATGAATCAAGTTCCAATGCTTGACGGAACGCGTGATTTAGCAGAAAGAGGGATCGTTCCAGGTGGTTCAAAAGCGAATGAGCGCTGGCTTGAAGGCTGTGTGGAATATGGTGATTCCATTACCTCAGTTGAAAAAAGCATTTTATGCGACGCCATTACTTCAGGTGGGTTACTAATTAGTTTACCTGCAACTGAAGCAGAGCAATATGTGGCTAGTATGCAGCAAGCCGGAGCATTCGCAACGATAATTGGACAAGTAACAGAAAAACAAAGTAAGCCGATTATTGTGAGATAAGTTGCTCAAACATATAAAAAAAAGGCTTAGAGAACAATTCTCTAAGCCTTTTTACATTTGTTTTCAAAGCGTCTATTCAAGACTGAATACTACTTCGCCTTTTCTTGTACCACTTTCACTAGAGCTTTATAGCCACTACGAGTAAGGTTGTATTCTTCGTCAACATAGTGCCCCTTCAACAGCGCTTGAACGGTTGCGCTAGACAATGATGTGGAAATAATCTGTTTCACTTCTTCATTCAATTTAGCAATAGATGCATTTTCTACGTAGTCCATTTCTATTGCAGCAGCAACTTCTTTCATTGGATCTTGCTTCACGAAATATTTCTTCGTTTCCAGCACAGCATGCTGGAACTTGCCTTTAACCATCAAAAGATCTTCAAGAATGTAAGATCGTTCTGATTCTTTTTGCTTGATTTTTTCTCGATACGCTTTCTTTTCAAGCTCATCTAATTCTGCCTTCGTAAACAATTCCTCAAGCAATTGTGTCCTGTCTAAATCAATTTTTTCTAACTGTTGTTCTTTTTCCGAGACCGTTTTTTGAAAGATCTGCGTCTGTTGATTATCTAGTTCTTCCACCGGTATTTTAGGTATGATAGGTGAATCAGTTTTCAATTTAATTGCATTTATTTTTTTATTTAAATAATAGCTAGAACCTAGTAAAAATAAGATGACAAATAGTCGAAAAATAATTTCATTTTGTACCGAGAAATACAAGATGATAATTGCTCCGAAGACGCTAGCTACATTACCTAACTTACCAGTAAAAGCTGATTTTAGTTTAAACTTGAGTTGATTTTGCCTTTGCATGGTTATCCTCTACCTTTCTTGATCATGAAATCATGATCAAACGATATTTTACCACACTCTCTCTATGACGAAGGATCTATTTTTTATCCCGATATCAAACAAAAAGAAGCTAGTTCTAAAAAGAATTAGCTTCTTTATTGATAAATTTCGGCAAACATACTGTCATCAACTTGTTCAGGCGATCCGTCAAACAGTAATTCCCCATCTCGAAAAGCAATGATTCTAGTCGCAAACTCTTTCGCCAAATTTACATCGTGCACGTTTATAATCGACAGTAATTGACGTTCCTGGTGAATTCGTTGTAAAAGTTCAAAGATTCTCCGTGATGTTGAAGGATCTAAACTTGCGACAGGCTCATCTCCAAGCACTAATTTAGGATCTTGTAACAAGGCCCTAGCAATTCCAACTCGTTGTTTTTGGCCTCCACTCAATGCCTCTACCCGTTTAGAAATGTGTTTTTCTAAGCCGACCTCATGCAGAGCTTCATAAGCTCGTTGTTTTTCTTGTGCAGAAAAAAGTCCTAGTAAATTTTTAATAGGAGGGCGTTTTCCAAATGAACCTGTTAATGTGTTTTGGAAAACGGTCATGCGTGGGATTAAATTATAATGTTGGAAAATCATAACCATATCTGAACGAACAGCTCTCATTTTAGCCTCAGACAATTGGGTCACATCTTTTCCTTCCCAAATAATTTCACCTGATGTTGGTGCTTGAAGACGATTAATCGCACGAATGAAGGTAGATTTACCTGCCCCACTTTTCCCTAACACACAAATAAATTCTCCTTTAGTAAAACGAAGATTTATATCATGAAGTGCATACTCTTCAGCCTTCGGATATTTTACCTTTAGATGATTAATTGTTAACACTTGCACCCCTCCTATATGACTCTGGCGCGAATGACACCACCGATGAAATCAACGAGAATCACGAGGATCATAATTAAAACGATATCAAGCGCAACCGCGGTATAGTAGAAACTCTGGAAATGGTTAAATAACTGTTGTCCAATTCCTCCACCACCAATAAAACCTAAAATTAACGAAGTACGAATTGCCACTTCAAATCGATAAAAGTACTGAGAAAGCACGTTTGGCCATATTTGAGGCAAAATAGAAAATAAGTGTCCTACCCATTTCGTTGCCCCGACTGATCTCATTGCTTCTTGAGGACCTGTATCAGCAGCTTCTATCAGCTCTGATATCAACTTCCCTAAAACACCGATGTTATGAAGAATGATTGCGAGCACCGCGGCAAACGGACCTAAACCAAATGCTGAAACAAAAATCAACCCGAAAACAATTTCTGGAATCGAGCGGAGACCACTTAAACTTGCACGGACTGATCCATACATCGCTTGAGAACCACTCGTGTTCTTGGCCGCTAGAAAACTTAGTGGTAAAGCAACAATTACAGCTAGAAAAGTCCCTAAAAAGGCAATAGCAAGTGTGACCAAGCTGTGATACGCCATTCTCGGAAAAAGAGACCACTCAATTGGAAAGAAACGAGTGGTCACCATATCAACAATATTTCCGATTTGCGTAAGCTTTCTCCATTCGAAATCAGTCATATCCATACTCCACCAAAGCGCAATCATGATGAACAGAATATAAACGATATAGCGCCTACGAAACCAAACCATAACTGTTGGCTCCTAATTTAATGAAAGCATGTCGAATTCTCGAGCAGCCTCAAGTACATCAGCATATTGACTATCATCAGCTTCAACAAAGCGAGTTGCTCCACCGAAAATACGTAGAATTTCAGGGTCTTCAATCTCAGCATAAGCCTCTTGAAGTTGTGTGATTAAGGCATCACTCGTGTCAGCAGGAACCACCCACGGATATTGATAAAGTTGCTCAGATTGCCAAATTACTTTTATATCTTCGCGAAGACTACCACCATTTGCTTCATCCTCTTTCATAAGTGCTTCTAAAATAGCACTATCCACAGCACCAGCGTCAACTGTTTGATCACGAACTAAAGTTGTAACAATATCATGAGAACCAGCAAATTGAATTTGATTGAACTCATGATCATCTTCACTATCGTAATGTCCTAAGTTACGAAGATGCAACCCAGGAATTAAATGACCAGATGTTGAAGAAATGCTCGCAAATGCAAAATCGACTTCCGCTCTATCTTCAAGCATTTCGTCCAAATCTTCCCACTCCCGATCTGCGTGGGTAATGATATACGAATAGTAAAAAGGACTTCCATCTACTTCTTGTGTAATTATCGCTTGGGCTCCACTTTGTTCATGCGCAATTAGATAAGTAAGTGGTCCAAGAAAAGCAAGGTCAATATGGTGATAGTTAATTGCTTCAACCACCGCATTGTAATTCGGATATTGCTCAACGACCACTTCACGACCAAGACTTTCGGACAAGTGCGTTTCGAGATTATCTAAACCTGTCTGCATTTCTCCCATTGACTGAGACGGGATAACAGCGATTTTAAAGACTCCTTCTTCTTGTTCTGTAGCAGGAGCTTCTTCTGTAATTTCTTCATCTACTGTGGGTGATTGGACTACCTCATCTGGGTCATCTGCCGCCCCGCATGCTGTTAAGGTTAAAGCTAACCCTATCGTCACTAACCATTTCTTCATGTTCTCTCCACCTTTTGTTTGTTACATTGCATTGTAAAATTTACCACCTAATTAGGAATGATGTAAAGCAATTACACTTACAACTCAGGTCGCAACAACATCTTCCAAACAATGGGTATAAACTTCTTCATATTGGTCCATTTCTTTTTGTAATGAGTGATATTGCTTTATATAAGCTTCGGCATTTCTACTGATTTCTGCTGTTAACTTTTGCGACTCGACAAGTTTAATGAGTTTATCATGAAAGTCGACTGGATTTTCGTATAACACACCATTTACTTGATCTGTTATAACACTAGCATTTCCCGTATTATTTCTAGCTAAAACTACTTTCCCAGATAACATTGCTTCTAGAACAGCAGCCGACTGCCCTTCGGAAATAGATGTATTTAAAACAAAATCGCTTTTTGTGTAAAACGCCCTCATTTGATCAAGCGGAACCACATTTAAATAGTGAAACCAGTTATTTGCTTTTTCTCGATTGATAACTTCTTGGTGAACATCTTCATCTAAAACAGGACCAATAATATAAAAAGTTAAATGAGGCAGTTTGCTTCTTAGTTTTACTAACTCATCCCATAAATAGAAAACATCTTTCACTGGTCTTAAACCAGCCGGCAATAGGAAAATCGGTTCTCCTATTAAGTTAACCTCACAACCAACCGCTTCAGGTAATTCCACACTTTGCGGTATTACAAAAACACGATCAGCCAGTAAAGAATTGGCTTGTATGATGGTTTCCTTGGCCTCTTCACTAAAAACGGTAACCGCACAGGAGTGGTAAGCTACTGCATTCATTAGTTTTAGCGCCTCCGGATTTTTTATATCTTCATTGATATCTGTGCCACCCGAAGTGAGAATGTACGGTTTCTTTAGCTCAAGTGATTGTTTGTTTAACCACATGGCAAAACGTTTCAAATGGATAACGTGATAAATGTCCGCATTGTGAAAGAAAGACTCACACTCAACCGTCCAATCTTCTTCCTCATACGCAAACACTTTTACTGTTGCCCCGCGTTCTCTCAAACCTTTTACAATTCTTTTTGCCGTCGTGGAATTTCCTCTGTTTTCTTTATAATAAGGAGTAAAAAACAAAATATTAATGGTTGTTTCTTTGGAGCCAATTTTCAACTTCGGTCACTCTCCATTTCCGCTCTTGTTCTTGGCGCAGTGTCAAACCTAGCTTGTCGAGTTTTTCCATAAATGGAACTAGATACTTTCGCGACAAATCTGTTATCTCTTTAGCTTGTTGCAAAGTGAACGTTTCAGAAGTCCCTGAATATAACCTGCTTACTGCATCAATAAAGGCTTCAGCATGAATGGAAAGTTTCTCGTCAAGTTGGAACAAAATCTGTTGTTGATGCAAATAGAAAATAACTTCTTCATGAAGCTTCTCAGGTAGTTGCTGGGCTTTTAAATGTTCCTGAACAGGTGTGACCAATAAACCTTCTTTTCTAATTTGCTCAACTATTTGTTGAACCCGTTTTTCCCATTGCTTTGGCGGGTGTGGCTCATGCTCAAAAAGGGCAACAAAGGGACCCATCACTTTAATCATGCCGATTTTGGTTTGATCTTCAAGAATCGCGTTAATGAACTTTTTCGGAAACGTTTTTTCATAACTTTGGATGATTTCCGCTTTTTTAATTCCTTCTCTCATTGGGTGATCTGTGTGGTATCTCTCAAGCTCGCTTCGTAATAAGTCAGTCATAGACGTTATAACGGACCTACTTGAGATTTCTCCCTGCACAAGCTCAATTAATTCATCTGAATCATTTACAATTTCTTCAATAGTAGTTTCCGTTAAGTTCAATTCTTTACTAACAGCTTCTACAGTAATTAGCTTCTTATCCATTAAAAGTTGCAACATGCGTTCTTTTGGAGTGGCTTCTAACTTGCTTTTAAGTTGGTGAATGGTTTGCTCGCCAAAGCGGTACTTTAACCCATGAGCATCTATCACAACCCCGCCACCAATCGTTTCGGTCGGCGTCGGGCGTCTTAAAATAAAGCGATCTCCTCTTCTTGTCACAACCGGCTCATCGAGACGTAACTGACATACCACTTCTTCATTTGACTCTGATAATTCGTTACGATCAAAGAAGACAATCTTTCCATATACTTCAGCTGTACCAATATGTAGTTTAATCGCTCCTCTTTGTTTTAGAGCATACTTAAGTTCAGCAACCGTGGATAACGAAACATCTATCGTGTCGGTTGTTTCGTAATGCCCACTTGCCACAAGCACATCGCCTCTCGTAAGCTCCTCCTTTGAGACTCCACCAACATTAACGGCGACCCGTTGGCCAGCTCGTCCTGACTCACGACGTTGATGATGAACTTGAAGCTGTCTAGCTCTAACAGGTATTTTTTGAGGCAAGATTTCAAGGACGTCACCTTCTTGTACAATCCCCTCGTAAACCGTTCCACGCACAACTGTTCCTTGACCATGGACTGTAAAAACTTGATCAATCGGTAAACGAAAAGAACCACTTGCATCTCGACTTTCTTGACCTTGTAATGCAAGTTCAATCCCAGCTTTCAACTGTTCGACCCCAGCCCCACTGACCCCATCAACAAAAAATAAAGGACTGTCATTAAAAAACGTTTCCTCCACACTTTCTCTTATATCTAATTCAACTAACTGCCGCATTTCTTCATCAATTTTATCCACTTTCGTTACAACGATTATGCCATTTTTAATACCAAGTAAGCGAAGAATATCAATATGCTCCTTCGTTTGTGGCATGACCCCTTCATCTCCAGCCACTACTAGCATCACTAAATCTATCCCAGCCACACCAGCAATCATTTGACGGATAAAACGTTCATGACCAGGAACATCAATGAGTGAAACTTCCATGTCATCATTTAACGTAAGAGGGGCATATCCTAATTCAATCGAGATGCTACGTTCTTTTTCTTCTTTTAAACGATCAGTATCAACATTCGTCAATGCTTTTGTTAAGGTTGTTTTGCCATGGTCAATATGACCTGCCATTCCAACTGTATAATGATTCATATAAATCCCTTCTCCTCTTGCGAATTACTCACGTTTTCTTATTCTACTATATAGAGATTACTGAAACAAAAGAAAAGTACATCTTGAACTTAGTAACAGCATTGAATTGTGATAAAAATGCTCCAACCATAGCAAAATAGAAAGATATATCGCTACAAAGGAGATGCTCATGGAAAAACAAGAAATCATGCAGAAAATTAAGCACCTTCAACATAACAAGGGAGAATATGAAATTTTCATTCATCACCGACCACCTGAAGAACACGGCGATGCAGTAAAGCTTTTACTAAATGATGACGACAGCTTCCAAGCCGTTGTATTTGATCCAGATACAAAAGAAGTTTTTTCTGAAAAAACATTTCAAAATGAAAAAGAAACTTATACATTCATTGTCAAAACTCTTGAACCAAAAAAAGATGATAATGCCGGACTAGAGTATATTGATTTGGATATAACTGAACCAAAAGGCACACTAGGAGATTAACCATTCCCCCTTAGTGAAATAAGGCCACTGAAAAAGGGGGTATTTCCCTTTTTCAGTGACCTCGTAGAATGACTAAGTGGGCCAGTTTTAGTTTAGGGACCGACAAACATTACCAGCCTTTTCGTTGACACAAAGACGTAATATGGGCTAAATGATGATTTCCATGCCAAGCATATAATCCAATATTTTTACCAATGGCGATTTCTCCCAATTCCGGATGCATAAAGCACTTTTGAAAATCAGATTCAACTAATGAACTCAAAACAATCACCCATCGTTTGTGGAGCGCTTCAATAAGCGAAAGCGAAACCTCAACTGGCAATTCATAATCCGGCAGTTCTGCCCACCTTTGTTCATCATATGGCTTAATCACAGGTAGCTCTTCTGTTAAAGCTAATTTAAAGCGAACAAAGGCATTCATATGACTATCTGCAATATGGTGAACCACTTGCCGAACGGTCCATCCCCCTTCACGATACGGAGTATTAACTTGTTCCTCATCTAAGTTTTGAACAACTTCTTTTAATAACGTTGGAAGCATTTTAATATCTTTTAACCAACTTTGTATATTGTCTTGAGTTGGATCAACTTTAATATCAAACTCTCCTATAGGATACCGTTCATTCATCATCTCTTCCCCCTAATTTAGTGTTATTTCTATTATATTCCATTTGGTGAATTAATAGGGAAATGTTTTGTCGAAGAACGATGTGATTACCACTAAATAGGAAGTGTGTGAGATCGTTTGTGCTAGGCGGACTCAGAAGACCTTATCATACAAAAATATAGCTTTTTTTTAAACTTATCGGCCTCAGGAGACCTTATTTTACAAAATAGTCTGTGTTTTAAGCTGATAATGCTAGGATAAGGCACCTGCTGTCCTCCAAATTCGAAATTTATAGCCATTTCAGGTCAATAAGGAATCTGATGTCCACTTACCAGCAAGGACTCCAAAAAAATCGCACTGGATCATCTCCAATGCGATTCGCCTCCAAGCAAAACTCTTCAAGAACCATTCTTTAAATTTCTCAACACCATTGGCATTTTCTTCTCTTCTTCTTTCATTTTCTTTTCTCGTTGTTTGCCGTCCTGGTGATTCGCTGATTTAAATCTGGCAGCGTCCATTCCATCAATAATATTTGTCATTGGTCATCCCTCCTCACCTTTAGCTTTCCAATCCCAAACAAATCAAATCACTTAAATCAGTCTCTTTTTAAACTTCCCTTTCAAAAATTGCAAAATGACATGTGCAGCGAGTCGGCTGGTCATATCCCGGAAATCTACCGTTGGGTCAATCTCAACAATTTCAAGTCCCTCTACAACTGAATGTTCACCAAGAAAAGCAACTGCATCAAGTAAATCTTGAGCATCCATCCCACCAGGTCCGATTGCAGGACAGCCTGGCGCTTGCGCTTGATCAACAACGTCCATATCGACAGAGACATAGACTGAATCGACTTGATCTTTTAACTTCTTAAGCGACTCTTGAATAATTTGCATCATGCTCATGCGGCGAACATCTTTCATCGTATAAACGGTCACACTATTTTTGTTTACATAATCATAATATGGTTTACTATTAGAAAAATCTCTGATTCCAATTTGAACTAAATGTTCACCCTCAATTGTCTTAGACTCGAGTAAACTTCTAAAAGGGGTTCCATTACTCGGACCTCCATCTTCCAAATTGCGAACATCATGATGCGCGTCAAACTGAATGACTCCGACTTTCCCTTTTGCTTGAGCAAATCCCTTAATACTCGGATATGTTATGGAATTATCCCCTCCAAGAACAATTGGCAACCAGTCAGGATTTTTCACTAGCAACTGACTCAAAGTTTCATAAACACGGTTCTGTGATTCAGAGATATTCGTCACATGCATCATAATATCTCCAAGTTCTTGCACAACGATTTCCGCAAGATCAACTTTCTCTTCGATCGAATAAGTAGAATAACCCGCTAATGCTTTTCGAATTGTTCCAGGAGCAAAACACGCTCCTGAATGACTAATCGACGATTTAGAAAGAGGCGCTCCAATCAAACCGACACCGTTGATTTTATCACCGTTCCAATCATGAATGATGTCGGCTACTTTTGTAACATCCCGATCACGAAAAGGTGTATTAGCTTTCTGGAGATACGGCAACTGCTTCAATGATGTCCCTCCTTTTTGAGACGACACAGCCATTTTTAATGACCGTATTCACATGATTCACTCCGTAATGATAAGGAAGATACATGTAGTTTGGTGCGTCCCAAATGACAACATCGGCTCCTCGCCCTACTACTAACTGTCCCGCTTTTTCACCTCTTCCAATCGCAAAAGCAGCATTGACAGTCATCGCATTCCAAATTTCCTCTGGTGTCATCTTTAACTTAAGAGCCGCAAAGGTCATAATTAACTGAATGTTTTCTGTTGGACAACTGCCCGGATTGAAATCTGTCGCTAACGCAACGGTTACGCCTTCTTCCATCATTTTACGAGCTCTAGCAAATGTATCTTTTCCAAGATAAAAAGTGGTTCCAGGCAAAAGTACGGCAATCGTACCAGATTGAGCAAGCTTTTTAATTCCCTCATCCGAAGCACCAACAAGATGATCAGCGGAAATCGCTTTTAAATCAGCAGCTAATTCCGTTCCGCCTAACGGATCAATTTCGTCTGCATGAATTTTCAACCCGAAACCTTTTGCCTGAGCTGCTGATAAATACGACCTAGATTGCTCAACCGTAAACACGCCGGTTTCAGTAAAAATATCCACAAATTCAGCCAATTGCTCCTCTTTAATTTGATCTAATAGTGTGAGCATTTCCTCTAGAAATACTTGAGGAGTTTCTTTGTGTTCTTTTGGAATTGCATGTGCTCCTAAAAAAGTAGAAACTAAATCAATCGGATGACTTTCTCGAAGCTTCTTAGCTACTCTCAATTGCTTCAGTTCTGTCTCACCATTCAATCCATAACCACTTTTCACTTCAGCAGTTGTAACTCCATAAGACAACATCCGGTCCAAATGAAATCTAGCTTTCTCAACAAGCTGGTCTTCACTCGCCTCTCGTGTTTTCTCAACTGTTGATAATATACCTCCACCCTGTTTTAATATGTCAAGATAAGGTACTCCTTGTTGCTTCAAGGCCATCTCGTGTTCACGAGACCCCCCGAATACAACATGAGTATGTGGATCTACTAGACCAGGAGTAACGAGTTTACTTTGACAATCAATTGTTTTCTTAGCTTTAAAATGTTGTTCCGATCCCTTCTCTCCAATAAAGGCAACCTTCCCATTTGCTATCGCTAGTACCGCATCCTCAATCATCTCTAGCTGTTGCATTTCTTTTCCTGCTTTTGGACCAGTTGATTCCATCGTTAACAATTGACCGATATTGGTTAATAATAAGTCAACATGTTGCATCGATTATCTCTCCTCTCTCTCCATTGGAATTACTACATCTTTCTCTTTAGCTACTTTTCTAGCAAGCTCGTAACCCGCATCTGCATGACGAATCACGCCCATACCAGGATCTGTCGTTAGAACACGTTCCAATCGTTGTTCGGCAAGTTCTGAACCATCGGCTACAACAACCATCCCTGAGTGCAAAGAATATCCCATTCCAACCCCGCCGCCATGATGAACCGAAACCCAGCTCGCACCAGCTGAAGTATTAATTAAAGCATTTAAAATCGCCCAATCCCCAACCGCATCACTTCCGTCCAACATTGCTTCTGTTTCACGGTTCGGTGAAGCGACTGATCCACAATCTAAGTGATCGCGCCCAATGACAACTGGCGCTTTTAATTCTCCGTTTCTTACAAGTTCATTGATCGCAAGCCCCATTTTTTGGCGCTCCCCATATCCTAACCAGCAAATCCGCGCTGGCAAACCTTGAAACGCAACTTTTTCTTGAGCCATGTCAATCCAGCGACAAAGCGCTTTATTTTCAGGAAACAATTCTTTAATTAAAGCATCCGTCCGGTAAATGTCTTCTGGATCGCCTGATAATGCAACCCAACGGAACGGTCCTTTTCCCTCACAGAACAACGGTCTAATATAAGCTGGAACGAAGCCTGGGAAGTTAAATGCCTCTTCAAACCCTTCATCCTTCGCTACTTGACGAATGTTATTTCCATAATCAAATACAATGGAGCCGCGATTTTGTAGTTCTACCATTGCTTCCACATGTTTTCTCATGCTTTGCTTAGCTAACATCACATACCTAGATGGGTCTTCGTTACGAAGGTATATTGCCTCTTCTACAGTAAATCCTTCTGGAACGTATCCATTCAATGGATCATGTGCTGACGTTTGATCCGTTACTATATCAATGTGAATATTGCGAGCGATGATTTCGTGATGAACCGCAGCGGCATTTCCGACTAAACCAATGGAGAGAGATTCGCCTTTTTCCTTTGCTTCTTCAGCCCAACTTAGTGCTTCATCTAACGACTTTGTCATTCGGTCGCAGTATTTCGTATCAATCCGCTTCTGAATTCGCTCAGCATCGACATCTACTGCAATGACTACTCCATCATTCATCGTCACCGCTAAAGGCTGAGCACCCCCATTCCCCCAAGTCCTGCTGTCAACGTTAAAGTCCCTTTTAGACCACTTCCGAAATGCTGCCTTGCCAGTTCAGCAAATGTCTCATACGTCCCTTGTAAAATTCCTTGCGTTCCGATATAGATCCAGCTCCCAGCCGTCATTTGCCCATACATCATCAAGCCTTCTTTTTCAAGTTTATGAAAGTGATCCCAATTCGCCCATTTTGGTACTAAGACCGAATTGGAGAGTAACACACGAGGCGCATGAGCATGCGTTTTAAACATCCCGACCGGCTTTCCTGATTGAATGAGTAATGTTTCATCTGCTTCAAGTGTTTTTAAAGAGCGAACAATCGCATCAAACGATTCCCAGTTTCTCGCAGCCTTACCAATGCCACCGTAAACGATTAAATCCTCTGGTTTTTCCGCTACTTCTGGATCTAAATTGTTATACAGCATACGAAGGACGGCTTCTTGTTCCCAGCCTTTACATTCTCTTTCTACCCCTTTTTTCGCTTGAATGATTCTTTTTTTAGTCGTCATTATGCTCTCTCCTTTATGAGTGAATTTTTCTTGTTTGTTTTTTTTCAAAATGAAATGTTTCTTTTTTTAACCAATCATTCATTGCTTGGATATCCTTTGAAAAAACACGATCTT
The DNA here is from genome assembly GCF_000513135.1 of Halalkalibacter akibai JCM 9157. Lineage (GTDB taxonomy): Bacteria > Bacillota > Bacilli > Bacillales > Bacillaceae_D > Halalkalibacter > Halalkalibacter akibai. The sequence continues at coordinate 18,767 of NZ_BAUV01000022.1, read as the reverse complement.
GTGTGATGGAAGGCACAAACTCTCTTCCCTGTTGTAAAAATTCACGTGTAGTCTGAGCCATTTTTTCTCTTCCTCTAATTTCAACTGCTTGCATCGCGCAAATGGCCTCAATCGACAAGACTCTTCTCGTATTTGTGATAATTTCATAGGCGTGTCTTGAACCAATCGTGCCCATACTGACATGGTCTTCTTGGTTAGCAGAAGACGGGATTGAATCAACACTTGCAGGGTGCGCTAGCGTTTTGTTTTCTGAAACAAGTGATGCGGCTGCGTACTGCATAATCATCGCACCAGATTGTAAACCTGGTTGTGGGCTTAAAAACGGTGGCAAATCATTTAGCTGCGGATTCACTAAACGCTCAATTCGCCGCTCTGATATATTCGCTAATTCGGCGATGGCAATCGCTAAAAAGTCCATCGCAAACGCGATAGGTTGACCGTGGAAGTTACCACCTGACAACACTTTCTCTCCATCATTGAAAATCAAAGGGTTATCCGTAGCCGCATTCATCTCAATCTCAAGTTTTTCTTTCACATACATAAGTGTCTGCCACGTTGCCCCGTGAACTTGCGGAATGCACCGAATCGAGTACGCATCTTGAACACGAATTTCACCTTGTTTCGTCGTTAACTGACTATCTACTAAAAGCTCACGCATTCTTTTTGCAACATCAATCTGCTCCTTATATCCGCGTGCAATGTGAATATCCTCATCAAATGCATCAATGATTCCCCTTAATCCTTCAATCGTTAAGGCGGCAATCATTTCAGATTGATAAGCTAGTTTTTCAGCTTCTAAATAAGCAACAATTCCCATTGCTGTCATCGCTTGCGTTCCATTTATGAGAGCTAACCCTTCTTTGGCTGTTAAGGTAATTGGAAAAATACCTTCTTTCGTTAAGGCATCAATGGACGCCGTTCTCTCTCCTTTGTAAAACACCTCGCCTTCCCCGATCAAAACAAGTGCCAAATGGGAAAGCGGCGCTAGATCCCCACTCGCACCAAGGGACCTTGTTGCGGGATTACTGGGTGAATTTTTGCATTAACTAAATCTAGAAGTCTCTCAATTACAACTGGTCTTACCCCGGAAAAGCCCTTTAGTAGCGCGTTTGCGCGAAGCAATAACATCGCTCTTGAAACAATCTCTGGAAAAGGTTCTCCCATTCCGCACGCATGTGAACGAATTAAATTTAATTGAAGCGCTTCAACATCTTCCTTCCCAATGTACACATCACTAAATTTGCCAAAACCAGTTGTAATGCCGTATACAACCTTTTCTTCTTCCACAATTTTTTCAACGGCTTTTCTGCTCGCAACCACTTTCCTTATGCTTTCATCAGAAGAACTAACTCTTTCTTGATCAAATAAAACACGTCTCACCTCAGAAAAGGTAAGGGTTTGACCATTTAATGTAACCATCTTCTTCTCTCCCTTCATCTCTTTACCAAGGTAAAGAAGCAATAAAAAAGGGGACTATATCATTGAAATCATTTTTTGATTTCAAGATATAGCCCCCTATTAGCTAAAATACCTATGGGCATGTTATATGTGATTAATTCCTAGTCCGATGGCTTCGTGCTCTGAGCCTTTAACTGGTGCTCCAATGGTCCCGTATAACGCAACGGCAATCCATTCCCCTTCTCGCTCATCATCATACGGATTTCCCCGTAATACAGCAAATGACAAGCCGACGGTTCTATGAACAGATCCTAATTGAACCTGACCTCGGGTTACACCATGGAGTGCTTCAATAATCGCATGATACAAGGCGTGAGATTCACGATAAACCAAATCAATAATGCCATTTTTCTTCGCTGCTGTCTCAATAGCCGCTACAACTTTATGTGCCTCCATTGAACCAACTTTACCTATGCAACCTTTCCAATTTGATTGCTCTAACAACTGTAATTGACTTGTTGCATCATCAGAAAGTAACAGCAAAATGGCTTGTCGACCAATACGACGGTCTTTATTTAATCCCATTCAACAACAACTCTTTCAACTTATCTATAAAACTCTAATGTCTAATAACTACTTTAAGTGTAAGCGCATTATTAGGGAGTGTCAACAATAATTTCCAGGAATTATATAAACGCATGAATACCTAGACTAGCAAGCTTGTCATTGACCTATTACTAAATTGCTTTTACTAAAAGGCCTACTGTTTTACTCCTTGTATTTTCTTAACATAACCTTTATAATATATTTTCGTATGCTAGATTTTTTATTTTCATACATGGGGCTGGCTGTGACACTGGTGTTCGCCACGGTCTTCAAAACCGCTTGGGAGGCGCGTGCCGTCTTCGGTAGGTTCGATTCCTACACAGTCCCGCCAAACCTTACATATCTAGGGTTGGAAGGCTTTTAATTAATAGTATCTAAAAGCCTCATCTAGATACCCTTTCTTTTTGGGTGCCTTTTGGGTGCCAAATGAGTTATTCATCCTCATCAAACACATGAGCCGCCTCTTCTTGAAGAGAAGATGTTGCGTGGCTATAGATCTCTAATGTAATACTTGGTTTAGAGTGACCTAAACGCTCACTAACGATTTTAGGATGTACATTTTTTTTGAGCAAGATTGTAGCATGAGAATGGCGTAAGTCATGGAAACGTGCATCACTAAGACCTGATCGTTTAATGGCATTTTTATAAGCACGATGCAACTCACGCGGCTTAATGTAGTCGCCAATAGCATTGAAAAAAACAAGGTTGTTTGGATTGAACGTTTCCCCTAATAGCGTTTTCATTTCTTGATAGCGTTCGAAGTGACTCTTTAGAAACACCATTAGATTCTTACCAAATATAATGGTACGGTCTTTTTTCCCTTTAGTCAGATCCCTAATTAAGGTCTTTCCGTTTTTTTCCATATAAGCAGACTTAGTAATTGACACTTTACGTGCATGGAAGTCTATATCATCCCATTGTAAAGCTCTCAATTCTCCCAAACGCGCTCCTGTATGTCCTCCCGTAAAAATAATCGGATGGTACACGGTACTTGCTTTTGCAGCTTCAAAAAGATGATTTAATTCTTCCTTTGAATAGAAGGTCGGTTTAAATCTCTCTGGTTTGGGAGGCTTGGCTTTCAGTGCCACATTTTTGGTAAGAAATTCCCAGTCGATAGCATCATTTAACATTTTACATAATAATCGATGATGATGTTTGACAGTTTGGGCAGATACTTGTTCCAATTTATCCGTATAATAATCTTGAATTTGATTAATTGTAAGATCATGAAGCTTTATATGGCCAAGATCAGGTTTTAAGTGGACACGAATAATTCCTTCATACCCTCTAAACGTGTTAGGAGCGGTATTTGACTTGGCATAGGTCTTAAGCCAATAATCGAAATAGCTCCCTAAGGTCCAGGTCCCCTCCTTTTGAGAATCCTTCACCCTCTCCTCTTTTTGAAGTTCCTCCATTGCAAGTTCTAAAGCCCTTTTAGCTTCCTTTTTTGTTTTGAAATTCTTCTTCACCTTCCTTTTGCGATTTTCTTTTGTTCTAATATCAATTGTATAGTAATACTTGTTTGTCTTTTTATCCTTGGTTACGCGACCAGTCATTCAGCTTCCTCCTTTAATTGACTGGGCACCTAAACTTAAACACCATCATCAGTATGGTTCATTGTGAGTTGCATTAAACTAGAATAGTAAGTTTTAGATGCCTGTTATTGAATTTTTAGTGATCAGTTTCCCCTTTCAACCATTTCAAAAGAGATGATTTTGGGATGAGAATTCTTGACCCAACCCTTATTGTTCGAAATTCATCCGAATTAGCAAGCTCATAAGCTTTTGCCCTACTGATCCCTAAAAATTTCGCAATATCTTTCACAGTTAGTACATCTTCTAAGTCCTCAATCCGCATACTTTTTCCTCCATTTATAGCTCTTTCAATTTTGTAGGCTGTTGAGACTACGTTTCGTTTTCTATTAGTTACGTCATGTGTATTAGCCATTTTTCGATCTCTTTTTTTGATATGATTAATAACTTTTAATCTTTGGTACATCTGGGATTACCTGTGTGATTCTCAATATCATAATATTTCTGAACTGTTGGACATTCTTTTAAGTGTTTTTTCTCGCATGCGATTTCATTTTGCTCATCCTCTATTTCCTTATTTAATTCTTCAGTCCATTTTTCTAAAATTTTGAGAGCTTTTTCTCTCATTAGTTTAATTTCTGTTTTTTTATTAACCATAAAAAAAACTCCTTTTAGTAAGGAGGTTCTACATTTATTCATTTGCTCATAGGGTACTACTTTACAAAGTTGTAGGGTTTGAAAATCTCTTGAATTCCATTGGTATACAAAGAGGTTTCATATTCTTTTTATTCACAATAAATGTATAATTTTTATGTGATTCTATAACAGTCCCCATATAGCCTTCTTCTATATAATAAAAATCTTTTAACAACTCTCTTAGAATGAATATATCATTTAATCCAAAATTAGGGTTAAATACTTCAATAATGAAGCCGCCATAAATTGATTCCAAACGAATATAGAGAGGAAACTTAACACCTACATTTATAATAATACCACTTACATCATGTTGGATATTAACAGGGAAATTTTTCAAATAACTTTTGAACTCTGATAAACTTAATTTTTTCGTATGTGGCAAATAATCAAAGTAATCTACGCTCCATTCCAAGTCTGGTTTTTCATGGATCAACCATGAAATTGGAACTCGCGCTAATAGTGCAAAAAATGCAATAACCTCTCTGGAAACTGTTGGAGGTAAAGTCGTCATATTTCGAATTCTTGGAGGATGCTTACTTTTTTTTGTGTCGTAGGCTCTACGAAGGTATCTACCAATTGTATCACTAGGAATGCTATAGAAATCGTATAACTCTGTTTTTTTAAAACCAATTGATTCTTCTACTAGTAGTACTGTCCGACGGCCCACTAATGAAAATTTCAATAAATATTCTCCGTACAGTGTCATGTCACTTTTCAGAAAAATCAATTCTGGCCAAGGATATCTTAATCGCCCACTTGCATCTTTACGTGTATTTATATATTCTTCTTCGCTTATTTCCCCCTTTAAAAAATCTTTAAGACCAAAACTAATATCAGAATACTTGTTAAGAAGTATAAATTCTGGGATTGGTTTCATTTATATCACCAGAACCAACATACCTTAACAAAATTCATTAATCACTCTACCACTTTTAAAAGTTTAAACTATTATCGAGTAAAAGGATTGTTTTATGATTGTTCTTGTGTTGGAAAGAATGTCTTAAAAAATTCGTAAGTGTACTAGGAAAAATAATGTAATGCAATTGAACAAACATAATAAATTTAAGTATTTCTAGAAAACCGTAAGTTGATATATCCAACACCTCCCTTTAAATATTCCAATCAACAACCCTTTAACGCGATAAAGCAAAGTTCGTATTAAAAACATAATACGAATTTATTTGTAAAAATTGGAAAGGATATATATTAGCTCTTCTTTTAGGACAGTATTTTTTCCTAAACCTTTAATGTATTTGAATAAGCTGACTAAAAGAAGAAGCAGTCTTATACAGTAGATAATATAAAAAAGTAATTATCCATTTTGGTAATTATACAATAAAATTTTTGAAAATTTTGTCAAAATAAGGAGAGTACTATGAGTAATTTAGCTAACCATACTTTTACTAATGAGGTAAATAAGAAGATTAAAATCACATTAGATAATTTATATCTACTGTTTAAAAACTATGAGAACCAAATGAAATTAAAGTTGATAAACAAACAAATTAATCATAAATCTGAAACCAATCTAGACCAACTATTTACTTTTATTCTAGAAGAAACAAGAAGCCAGAACTTTAGGAGAAATAAATCTTCTAGCCTTTTAAAGGAAAGACATGAATCTCCAAAGACGTGGAAGGACTCTCTGGATTCAACCATTAGTCTATTTCTAAAGTATTTAGAGAATGAAGGTTATGCCTTAAGTAGTAGGAAATCTTCTATTCGAAATCTAAAATGTTTTAGAGAGTATATAGCTTCTAGGAGAGTTTCAGAAAGTGGTTCAAGAGGTGATTTTTCTGACCTTACCATGGAAGATATTCTAGAATATGAAAATTTCCTAATTAAAAGACAAAATGACGGAGAAATTCAGGAAAGTACTATATATAAATATTTATATGTAGTTCAATTATTTGTTGATTTTCTAAGGAAGAATAAAATAATTTTTCTTTATTATAAAGTACCCTCATCCTTAAAAAAACAAGGAAAGCGAACAAATGCCTTTTCAGCAACTCAAGACATAATAAAGTTAATTGAAACGGCAGAAGAACATAGTAATTTTAAAGTAAGAGATATGTGCATTTTACTTCTAATTATGGAATTAGGTATTAGACCAATTGAGCTCACTGGACTTTGCATCAATGATCTAAGACTTAGTGAATCTCTTATCACTGTCTTTTGTAAAAAGTCAGGTCAACGAACATTGAAAATAAGCAAGGATTTAACAAAAATTCTCAAGAAATATATAGAGATAAGAAAAGAGCACAATCCAAATCACACATATGTATTTATTAATGTATTCGGAGAGCCTTTATCTCGAAATGGAGTTGCAAGTATGATTTTCAATATTAATAAGAAAGCCTTTGGCAAAGCAAAAGTAAACGCTAAAGCCTTAAGACATACTTATGCAACCAATGCTCTTGATAATTTGAATGACTTTGAAGAAGTATCAAAATCTATGGGACATTTACACTGGAGATCCACAGAGTACTATGTTCATAAGAGTGTTAAGAGGTTACTCAAGAATTCTTTACCATTCAATCCATTACATCAATTGTTAGAAGGAGAAAACAATGCACATTGAACAGCGCCCTGAAATTGAACCAGAGATTATTTGTGAGCAATATGGAATTGATTTAAAAGATTTTTTTAATCTACTGCAAGGCAGTAGAAGATTGGAATCATCTAAGACTGCTGTTGAGATTATCAATGAGTATAAAGATAAGATTGCTAAAGATTTAAAGCTAGAAAGAAAAACGGCTGACACTATATACTATTACAATTATTTCCTGGAGAGATTTAAAGTTTTCCTAAATAAAATAAATCCTAATTTTTGTCTACTTGATTTAAATGAAGAAATAATGGATGATTTTTATAATCTATCTATTATAAGAAAAGGTAAAATTTCTCCTGGTACAAAGAATACTTATCAAGCAATTATTAATGCATTGATTAATTTTGCTTACACACAAAAGTATATATCAGAAGATATACGAAGTAGATTCGAAGTATATAAGTGCGAAAAGTTACCTCGCTATATCCCTACAGAAGTAATTAAGAAATTGTTAAATGAATCATTAAAAACTTCCTCCCCATTCTTTAATTACACTGTCCTCTACTTCCTAATTGGAACCGGTTGTAGAATAAGTGAATTAGTAAACGTTAGAATTGGGGATTTTAAGGTAGATGAAAATATAATATTCATTCGTAAAGGTAAGGGCAATAAGGAAAGATATATTCCTATGTACCCTGAAGTAAAAAAAGTGGTTTTAGATTTCCTATCTAGAACTGGAGTCAAAGAAATAGCTTATACCGATGAGCGCCACCTTTTCTCAAAGAGAATATATGATAATAGGAAACCTGTCCTAATAAGGTCTATCCAGAAAATGTTACAAAACTTGCTAGAAGCGTTAGGGATTGATAACCAATACTCTCCCCATTCATTTAGACACTCTTTTGCAGTTCAGTCAATAAAACAAGGAATGAGAATTGAAATTCTTCAACAAGTATTAGGACATGACCATATGGAAACAACAGCAATTTACACTAAGTTACATCCACAAGACTTAAAAGATGAAGTTGTTGGAAAGTATCCTTTTCCATTTGAAAAGTTGTTAAAACATATGCTCGGATTTGAGGGTTAAGTATGTGTAATTTTAAATTAAAAATTGAGGAATATAACAAAACTTGTAAATTAGCTGTGTCTACTAAAAAAGAGTATGTAAAAGCGTTACAGTTATTCTGTGATTTCCTCTCACTTAAATTAAAGTGTAGTGTTGAAGAGGTTGACTTAAAGAGAATATATGTTGTGAGAATCAAGAGTGGTGATATTTATACACCTATAAGATCTACATTATTAGATGAATTCCTTTATGAAAGTGCAGATAAAAGCTATTATCGATTAAAAACTTTATCCTGTGCATTGAAGAGTTTTTTTAGATATTTATATAGAAACGAAAATTTCCCTGACGTAACTAGTACTATGAAGTTTGATATAAAAAAATATAAAGAAAAGAGGAAACCTATTCGTATCTTAAGTAAACATGAAATTTTGAAATTATTTAATAGCATAGTAACACATAGTGAAGATCTAATAAGTGAAGTGCTTCTATTCAGTTTACTTTTCTCTACTGGTATGAGAATATCTGAACTTTTAGATATAAAAATTAATGAAATAGATTTTGAAAGAGAGATGCTATTGCTAGAAAAAACAAAAAATAGAAGAGAAAGGATCGTTTCTCTTCGAAATGGGTTTGGCGAAGTATTAAAATACTATTGTACCACTAACGACCTTTCTGAGTCTGACTATCTTTTTGGACATAAATTTTCTAAAGATAAGCTAAGGAGTAAACTAAAGAAATACCTTAAAAAAGCAAATTTACCGTATGTTAGAATTCATAGTATACGCCACTCGTTTGCAACCCATATGCTGGACGCGGGTAGCCATATTTTTATAGTACAACAATTATTAGGACACGAATACCTTTCTTCTACAAGGAGCTACGTAGCCCCAAATTATACAAGAAATAAGAATATTGTTATTAAAGAGCATCACATTGTTTATAAGAAAATAGAAGATAAGATTAATGCAGTTTTACAGATATAATGAATGGTGGAGACTCTTTCAGCCTTCAAAAAATCTCGGGGCACGGTCACATGAATATGGTTCGTAAATATATTCAAATGACTAACATGGATGTTAGAAGCCAGCATAATAGTTTTTCTCCGCTTAATGGATTGTTTAAGAAGTCATAGAAAGAAGTGTTTTACTTCTTTCTTTTTTCTATGCTATATACTTCTCAAGAAACTCAACATTTCCTGTTTCCTCATATAAGGAACATACTTGTAATCATAAATGTGATTCTCTTCATTATACTTATCGACTTCAAAATTTCACTTCAGCAATCCATGTTCCTTCAATAGTAGTCCCATAACTTCACTTGCTCCAATATCATATTACTAAATCATTTAATGAAGATACTTTTACCACTACAACCATCTCCCCTAGTTTAATGTGTGCTGCAATTATACTTGCAGATAAAGAAAACGACAAAGCATAAAAAAACTAAGTCGTTTTTTAAAATTCTCAATTAAGTAATGGTTTCCCATTTAAAATCATCAATTTCTATTATTATGAATCACTAGTTCCCAGCATTTGGTGGAAGGAGTCGGGCCCCACCAGCAAATGCTGGGAATCGGATTGTCCGTGTTAACAAGCAGTTGTGCCTATTTGACATTATTTATGACAGACCTGCAATTGTTCTCAACACGGACAAAAGTTAAGTCAATGGTGGCGGATAATTGTATGCGCTAATTATGGCAGAACAACGGTCGGGGCTCTCCTTTCCGCAGTTACTGGCTCAAAACTACGCACTGCTGGCTCAAACTGTCCGCAATACTCAATAACTTGTAATAATTTCCCTTTATAATGGAATAATTAATTTATCAGTTGTAAAGGGGGACTGTTACATGAGAAGGAAAAAACAATTAACTGCTAGTGAATTGAAAATAGGGTTATATATGTTCTTAATACTGGCTGCAATCGAATACCCTTGGCTATTAATTTTTGTTTTTATTTACACTCTTGGCTTGTTGGGTCTCCTTAGAACAGATTGGAATAAATTTAGATACTGGAGGCTAAAAGATAAACTCAAGGTGGCTGCAGTCGTATATTTCGGTATACTGTTCCTAAGTGGGTTTACTGAAAATGGTGTAATTACGCTTGTTGTAAGTAATTTCTTCGTTATCATTCTTCTAGGTATAACAATTTATGGTGGAATTAAAATTATTAAATTTTTCTTTATTAAACATTCTCCTATAATTGAGGGTATTGCAGAAGTTGATAATATGGATGGTATTGAATTTGAGCATTATTTAGGGAAAGTATATAACAAATTAGGTTATTACGCTGAGGTTACTAAACCAACTGGTGATTTTGGGGCAGATTTAATATTAAAAAGAGGTAAAGATAAAATTGCCGTACAAGCAAAGTGTAATGGTGAAGGTAATAATGTAGGTGTTGATGCTATAAATGAAGTACTAGGTGGTGCAGGTGTTCATGGTGCTAATAAAAAAATTGTTGTAACTAACCGTTACTTTACTAAAAATGCTAAAATATCCGCTACTGCTAATAATGTAAAGCTAGTAAATCGTGATAATTTAATTATGATGATTAAAGAAGTGAATTCTCAGAAAACTGTACCAAATTCAGTGGAACCAATCTAATAAAATAAAAAAGGACTTACCTCATCAGTCATCAATAAGACAAAAAATAGTTGATATTTTGTAACAAATTATCTTAAGAAAGCGATGTTATTCAATGAAGTGAAAGGACATTACTTCAGATGAGGATATATCAGAATGCTGATCAAAGCCGCCCCAAATGCAGCATTAATCCCTATCCCAACTCAGGAGTAACCCCTTTTTTCTAAGCTAACGTATAAATAAGAAAAGTAGCTAATGCCATAACAAAAATTGAAAGGGTACTAAGTGAGAGGGTACTAAGTGAGAGGGTGTCGACCCTTGAAAGAAGAAAATAAATAATACAACAGCTAGACCCGCTCCTATCAATAAAGCAATCACCATTCTTGGCAAAGGAAATCAAAAAGAACAAGTTGATCTTTTTCCGTTCCAGCTCCAACAATCTTTTTAATAACATCAAGTGAAACAATACGGATAAACGCCATATTAAAGCTTATAAAAAAGCTAAAAGAATAAGTACAAATAGGATTCCCATTGTAATCTTTGTTTGTCTTTTTCACTAATACCATTACAATCCTCTCCTTTCACTACGTGCGAGGTAGAGGAAAAACGGTACACCAACCAGCGCTGTAATGGCACCAACTGGAGTTTCAAATGGTGGATTAATCATTCGTGCCCCAATATCCGAAAAAACTAAAAGCAATGCCCCTAAAGACAATTCTTTTATGTATATCGCTATTGATATGATAGTTAACATGTTCTTGATGCCTCTTTATATGATCACTACTTAATGCAAATACATGCCTATTCGTTACATACACCCTTCCTTCGAGGTATTTACACATTTAAAGCTCTTTTTACAAGTTCAATAAGAAGTCAATATATTAGTTTTCTTAATATTGTCCCCCTCCTTTGCTTCTATCTAAAAACCTTATTTATCTGAGATTGTCTTCAACATAATTAAATAGTCTTTTTAGGCAGTCACCTTTCCTCTTGTCTTCCACCACAAAGCCAAACTCCAAGTGTCTACATATAAATGTGCCTTTATCCGTCTTTGTGCATATTGCTAATACTTTGTCATCAAAAAACATTTCTCCATTATATCTGTTTCTAAGTATTACACCTTTACCATTGTGTCTAACATGAACGCTATTCGCCAAAATACACACATCCTCTTTAAATCATTTCTTTTATCTAATAACCCTCTAGGCAGATCACAGTGTACCCTACTGTGATCTCCATTTGAAATGAACTATAGACATAGAGATTGATTAGATCTCCCTAGAAGGTTATTAAGATAAAGCGATGCTTTATCTTAATGTTATATAGCTTATAAATTCTTTACCGAAATTTGTAGTTCTACTTGCTTTTAAACCTTGCCCTGTCATTGTTCCTCCAAGTCCATCCGTATTCATTAAGCCTCTATCATATAAATCTCTTGTCACTTGTTTATAAAACTCTGCTTTATCTTTTAATTCTGGGAAAGCAATAACTAGAATTTGTTCTAACCCACCCATATAAGGAAATTGATCTTCTCTTAGGTACTTTGTTGGATTATCTAAAAGGTGTAGAATCTCCAAATGCCATTCATTAAACTCGTCAATATAATTTAGATACATTTGCTTAATACTTTCATCTATGTCTAAAATAGGTGTATTTTCAACTGCATTTAATAGTGCTAGTCGCTTTTCTTTCTGATGAGTCCTAAGATAAATATTGTATGCCTTCATTACAACTGATATAAATTCATCATTTTCAGCTAATTCATCTAGATTCATATCTTTTTTCTCTAAATTTAAAATTCTTTCAGTTATTTCAGATAATGCATTATCTCTTCTTTTTGAGGCTGGATCTGCGATAACTAAGTTGAAAACTTCAGCAAGAATTCCACCTGATACTGCGCCTAATGTACCTCTTATAGCTGCATGTGTTATTTGTGTTGCTTTTTCTTTATCCATGATTTGTCCTCCTTTAAAGTGATTATTTTAATTATCTATACCCATTCCTTCTTTGCTTTTTCTATAGCTTGATCGCTCATTAATGAAGTTATTTTGATAAATAAAAATATAAATACAACAATAAATATTATTAAGGTAAACATAATATGTTGTCACCTGTAATAGGTCTTAAGCTATTTGCTGCCATTGCTCCTAATATCCATATTCCAATCCATAAAATTACTACAAACGGATAAAACAACACTTTCTCCCACCAATACAATTTTCTCTGAAGCTAAGCTCTATTACTGATAATTTAGGTGATATATAGAATACAGTTATCCGAATTAAAACAACTAATATAGTTATATACATTTATTTCGCCTCATCTATATATATCTGACATTTTATTCACTTATAAAATCAACAAACTCTCTACCGAAATTTGTTAAAAAAGTTTTCTTCTCATCTTTTTCAGATATAACTAATTGCAAACAGTCTAATGATATTAAGCCTCTAGCATTTAAGTCCTGAATGATTTGATTAAAGAGTTCTTTATTATAGATTTAGTCTCGTCTTTATATTAATATCAATTGAACAGTTTCCTTGTACTGCGCAGCCAAAGATCCAGTTATAAATCCATTTCCTATTCAAGAAAAGTATGCATTTTAAGCTAATCAAATCTAAATATGTAAACTATTAATAACTTCTATTAACTCATCAAATTTTTCATCATGCTGCGTCGAAATTATAAAGACATTATCTAAATCGTCATAAGAATCTGGACCATCATGAAGATACTTAGCAAAATAGCTTTTATGTATTTCATAGTTTGTTCCCGCCCATTTTTTTAGAATTGTTTCTAATGTGCGTTCAAGTTTACTTCCCTTGAATTCCCCATAAATCATTGGTTCTCCGATAATCGCTTTAGTTGAATTTGCTAAGTTATTATAGAAATAGAAAAGTATAACTTCCTCTGTAGGTGATTTAATAAATTTTGCTAATTCTTCCGCTGGATTAAGTACATCCTCTTCTTCTACTGAGTACATTAGATTTTCTAAATGTTCTGTTTCATACTCAACCGAGTATCCTTTTCTATAGAACATATTGTCTTTCTTATTAAATGGTGAATCTAAGCTATTGATTAAATAAATCTCAAGCATTTTTTTCTACTGGTTCACATTCAATAAACTTAACTTTATAAAAATAGCGTTTATACCATGCTTGATTTTCATCAGGTATTATTTCTTCACCTTTTTTTTGCCTTTCGATATTACGTTTCCTTGATTCTTTTACATTCTTATATCTTCCCTTTTCTCCTTCTTCTACATGTTCAGCTATTCTTTCTTGTATAGACTGAGCTTCACCTACATATAAAGGTTCATCATTTTTTCCATACATTATATATACTCCCGAATTAGGCGGGAATTTTTCAGCATCCCAAATGTAATAGCTCTTTAAAGCAGCAATATTTAGTGTTGGTAAGATGTCGATGTAGTTTAAATTTAAAGCATTCATTTCTTTTTCTCCTTTTACTCTAGTAATAGCAGTTTCTTCTCGAAAAAATTTAAACCGTTTAGTTTAATAAGAAAATCGTAGGATACCTTATGCAAGTAGCTAAGTAGAAGAGAACCTTTCTTCCTTTCATTAGATTGTGTTCCCCTTCACAGAACCGTCCTTGCGCTATTCACGTACAAAGGCTTCTCCTTGTACCATTCACATGTCTGCTTTCCTTAAATTTTTAATTTCATTATATTTACCTCTGGGCGTAGTAAATGTGTCTAGACGAAATCATTAGTATCTCCACAAGTTGTCGTATCATATCAATGTGTAAACAATGCAAAGGTCTCTGAATCCAGATTTTATCTTTCTCGCCCTAATGACGGAAAATGTAGCTTGCCTGCTGAACGAAAAGCCTCATCCCTCTTGAATGACTACCCTTAGAAGTTCAATCCCTTTAATAATTTGGCTTTCGACTCACTACCATCACTGTCTACGCTTAGCGACTAAAGTTACCTTTAGCCACCAAGACTCGGTACGAGCGTAATGTCTAGTTCTTACTCGGAGGGAATACCACCAGCTATATGCTATGACCTAGCTCGGTCACACTCGTTCACCATTAATTACACATTAAAGAAACCCTCAATTATGTTAAAAGCTATCCTGCTGAACACGATGCACGCCCATCCAATACTCATGGGCATCTTCATAACTACTAATTTCAAGATTTGAAAACGTGTTGGAATCTGGATAATAAACTGCATCAAAAAATATCATCAATTCTTCATGGCCAACTTGAGTGTCCCTTAAATCAGGAGTTTCAGATTCTAATTCGGACACAAATCGAATCTTCACTTCGAAATTACCACTTACAATAAAATTATCGTTAATAAAGTTAAGACCGCGGACTGAAACTCTAGATAAATTCACAAGGTCTAGATTTAATATTTTCCTTTGCGAATAGTACACACTACTCCATAATTCTACTCTTAAGGGACCATCTATATCATCAGTTAAACGCTTTTTTATATAGCTTTTGGACGTATCTTCTTTTAAGAAATTTAAGATTGTTACATTGTCCCATTCTTTCTCCTTGAGTGATTCAAGTAAAGCATTGGTTTCTTTAAATGGCTCCATTAAGGAGGAGTTTAGTAATGAATACACATCTCTAAAAAAAGTGAATCGATTTGATTTTTTGGCTAATTCTTCGTGAAGTTGCCCATGCTTATTAAGGTAGTCCGTAGTATTACCGCTTATCAAAAAGCAATTTTGTAATTGCTGTTCTTCAGCTAATTTTGCATATGAAAACCAAATAACAGCATCACGAAACTCTTGTTTTGATTCTGTAAAAGGTTTAATTCGATGAATTGATTTATGTATTAACTCAGGAAGAAAATCATTTGAATATTGAACAACTTTTAATATCCCCTCATCTTGTAATCTTTCAAAATAAGTATCAAAGGAGCGCATAACTTCTTCATGCTGTGGAAGATGTAAATGAATGTTGTGAAGTTGAGGAATTGTATTAATAGCACCGATTCCTGAATTAATATTTCCTATTTGATTATTAATAAATATACTAAATTGCCTCCGAATCTCCTCAATAACCACAGAGGATATATATATTGAAAAATTTTGTTGCTTACAAATATTTAGAAATTCCTGACTAAGCCAATTATTAAAAAATACATCTTTTCCTTTTTGGAACACCGTTGAATCCAGAAAAAAGTTCATCAATTTCCTCCGTATATTGAATTTGCAATATCCAAACTAGTGAAATATCTTTTAATGGCATTCTATCACACTTTTCACTTCAAGATAGTTAGTTTCATTTCATTTTCACTTTTTCGATACTAATTAAGTAAACACTTGTTAATGAAAATAAACCAGATGATCTCAGCTTAAATTTTTTACAGAGAAAATTATTTTATAAGGGAATTAATTAACAACCAATATTAAGTGTACTGCACAGTATGAGTTTACTGCGCAGCAGAGACGCTCACTTATAAACGTAATCGTCTCTGTAATTTTTCAATATGTATCGGTGTACTCCTCAGCAATAGATCCAAACAAAAATGATAGATCCTTGTCCAACCAAGGATCTATCATCACTTCCGCGTTACGCTTACTTTCCTTGACAGCTTAATCTTGAAGAAGTACACTTCCCCACTTAACGTTAAGGGTGTTTCTTTCCAGGATACCCAAGTCATTCTCCATATCTTGAATACGGTGAATAATATAAAAAGCAACTGTATATAATGATTCCGCAAAGATTGAAAATATGGTTGTTCTTGTATCAAAAAGCGGCGTTAATTGTTACTCCTGTTGTTTAGCGGACAGCAACAAAGTATCGTCGTTATTATCACACAAATCTTTTGCTTTACTTTTTCTTTGAACTTGAGATTCGAAAATACGATCATTCCATATCCTTATAACATTAACTTCTGTGAGGTACTGTAATGACTTCATTATTCTTGATGGTCTATACATATAAGTATCTGGAACAAATCTTGATATTTCAATGCTTCCTGCTTTTATTTCACCTCTCAACAGCTTGTCGCCCTCGCTCTCTCCGTCTAAAAGTTTCATATAATTATCATATAAATCTTTTCTTTGAGCTAACAAAAGCGATTTGACATTTGGATAGATATACTTATCTACCATCGACAAGGCATAATACGGGGTTACGGTTCCGTCATCCGGATTCACATAAATGTGATTAAAGAAATCTATATCAACAATACAGCCGTGGATTGTCCCAACACCGCCAATTTTTTTAATACTATCAGCTATAGATTTTAATGCTTGATTGTAATCGCTAAATAACACTCTGATGGCATCTGAATAATACGCCATTCTCTCAAAGTAATAATTGATGTCGTTATGTTCTAAGTTATTAATTCTCCCACCATTTAACAAATGTATTTTGCCTTTATTCTGGTCTTCAAGTATAAAACAATATACATTATTGTTTTTAAGCATATGTATAGTTCCTGTTCTATTAAAAATTACTTTAATCTCAAGACCCCTGTTAAAGTCCAAATATTGCTCTCTCGAAATAGAATAAACTCCGTTAGGATAATACTTAAAAATATCATACACTCTTGATAGTTTAAAATGCTTTAAACCTATACTTTTAGAATAATAACCAATTTGATTGTCCGAATAAAAAGTCTTTTCCTCATCACAACAGTAATCATTTCGATGAGTATGTCCATTCACATATATCCAGTTACGATTGTAATCTTCATTCGACCAGTCTTCTTTTGGAGTATGAGTTAAAATAATAACTTTATCTTTGCCTAAAACACCATTAACTTTATTGTAAATAAAGTTAAATTGGTTTGACTGTTTAATGTCCTCATCTAAAGACATAATGGTTTGCCGATAAATTCCATGCGTAGCGTTAAATTGTGAACTTAATCCGGTAAACCCTAATCCACCCAGTATTACAAAAGCACTTTTCAAACACATTTGCTTTAACTCGTACTGATCAATTGATTCCAATTGTTGTTTTGAAATAATCTCTCCGTTTGAAAGCAACAAATCATTTTGCAAAAAGCATATGCCTAGACTTGAAAACAAATCCCGGAATTGCTGAATAATTTCATCCAATGTAAGCAAATTGGCATGTGTGCTCCCGTGTCTATTGAAATCCCATAATTCGTGATTCCCAAGCACTACTACTATTTGAAGAGGATTCCAACGCTTTGACTTCAGATACTTGACTAATTCTGTATAAAACAATGTTGATATTTCAAAGTTAAAAGATATATCGCCAGCTATTAATAAGTAGTCCTCATAAGAATGATCTGTAGCAGTATCGACCATTTTTTTTACTAACTGTCTGATATACATCTTAACTTCCAATTCAGTTGCACTTATTGGGAATGCTTTTAGAAGCTTATGATTTAGATGGATATCGCTGATATAATATATCTTGTGAGAATTGTCATTTAGTGATTCATTTGAAACCAAACCGATATCATGAAGAACAGAGATAGATTCTACTACCTCATTTTCTTTAGAAATCATAAGTTCCGTGTTGCGTTCGAAATCTTTGATGTTTTCATCGTAAAAAGAATCGTCATATAAGTGCTGTTCGATTAATACAGCGCTACTAATATAGGCACCTTCAATATTAAAATTGGCCAGACTCACCTCTTTAAAATCATAATCATGCAGATTTGCATTTCTCAAATCCCCATCTATATATTTATAAAAGTCAACAAATAAATCAAATTCTCTTACTTCATCCTCTTCTCTATAACTGATTCTTTCTATTGTTATAAATCTATGTGTTTCACTATCGAAGTATTTTCTCTTAAATTCCCTTACCCGTAATTGTCTTGCCAAATTGATAATTTGAATATCATTGTTTATACTATCTGGCAAGCGTTTTGCTATCTCTCTAACACAAGAGCGGTCACTATACGACATCACAGAAGGATCGTCACATTCCCTTAATACCCTTTCAAATAACTCGAGGCAATTATTTAAAGTATACATACTCTCAGGCACAAAAAGAAAAGCTTCCCAACTCGAGTTGATTGCCACTTTGCACAACTCCGTCTTTTTATATCTGTTAGGTACATACTCTAATGCCAATACATCATTATTAAGAGCAGCATTACATATTTCTTTGCTTCTGTTTTTATATGGGACATATTCCAAGGCCAATCCGTCTTGCTCAACTGCTAGCAAGAATAATTCTTTTGACAGAATATTTTTCGGAACAAATTCGAGTGCTAAACCATTTTGCATAATAGCTAATCTACAAAATCTTTCCGACTTATACTTATCGGGCACATATTCAAGGGCTTTGCCGTTTTGCTTTATTGCCTCAAGATAAAGTTTTTTTGTTCGGAACAAATCAGGAATATACGTGGAATTGGCT
>NZ_BAUV01000023.1 GCF_000513135.1 Halalkalibacter akibai JCM 9157 | reverse complement strand
GATGTTTTGCAAATTGGGCAGGTGCTTACTATTCCTGGTGGGATGCAAACACCATTCGCTAGTCCAGCACAGCGATCAACCTTTACGTATACAGTTGCTTCTGGCGATAGTTTATCTGTTATAGCTAATCGTTTTAGCGTGACTGTTGAATCGATCCGAAGTGCTAATCAATTGGGGTCTGACCTTTTACAAGTTGGACAACGGCTTGTTATTCCTGATGCATTAAATGCCCCGGCACAAACCAGCAATAATTCCATTACGTATACAACACATACGGTGCGATCAGGGGATACGATTTGGGATTTAAGTGTGAGATATGGCATTCCTCAAACTGAGTTACTTAGTGCGAACAATTTGACGATGAGAAGTACGTTATCAATTGGTCAGCAATTGAGGATTCCTGTGCATCATATTGCGGTTAAACCGGTTGTCAGTCAACGGCACGGGGAACTATTGGATTGGTGGACCGAGGCTCAATATGTATTTTCTATTGGTAAAACTGCGAAAGTAACTGACTTTGTAACCGGTCAAAGTTTTTATATCAAACGAACGATTGGAGCGAATCATGCTGATTGTGAAACGGTTTCGGTCGCTGATACGAATATTGCTCGGTCGATTTGGGGTGGGTTTTCTTGGACCCCTAGAGCAGTGATCGTGGAAGTTGACGGAAGAAGGCTAGCTGCGAGCATGAGCTTTATGCCCCATGATGTTCAATACATCCAAAACAATGGGATTACTGGACATTTTGATGTGTATTTCTCAAATAGTACGAGACATGTCGACGGACGAGCTGACGCATCCCATCAAGCACAACTCGAGAGGGCAGCAGGCATTCGTTAATAGAAAAACCTTACAATGCGGTGACATTGTAAGGTTTTTCTGCTGTCATTTTGTTCACTAAACATGTTGTTATTTGTTAATATTTTGTCCAATCGTTGTAACGACTACCTCTACAGCACGCACTAGCTCCTCATGTGACATACTCGGCAACTGCGAATTCGTTAACGCAAGTTCATGGCTAGCCGGAATGTGAACAAATCCCGCTGGACAGTTGAGGTTGCGCTCATTCAAGTAGTCGAGCATTTGATACATGATGTTATTACATAAATAAGTTCCTGCCGTATTGGATATTGTTGCAGGAATGTTTGCCTCCGTGAGAGCGGTGACCATTTTCCGGATTGGGAGTGTTGAAAAATAAGCAGTTGGTCCTTCAGCTTTGATCGGTGCATCCTGTTGCTGCTGCCCTTCATTATCCACTTCTCCGTCATTGCAGTTAATGGCTACGCGCTCAGGTGTAATGCGATTACGCCCTGCTGCAAGTCCCAACATGATGACCGCATCAGGTTGATGCTTTTCATACAGCTCAATTAGACGTGAGGCAGAAGTCGAGAAAGCGACAGGAAGAACTTCTCCGATAATTTCTACATCATTAATATTTTTGCCTCCAAGCTCTGTGACAATTCTTTCTGTTGGATTAAGCGCATGACCGAGGAACGGTTCAAAACCAGTTAGTAAAATACGCATACGGGTGGTGCCTCCTTTTATGATAGATTGTGTGGGGTTGGTCGGTTAGAGTTGATTCGCGATTATGTTGTTAGAAATCGCTTATAAATAGCTAAACTTGCAATTGACTCAGTCAAATCGCTAATAAGAAAAATTTTCGCGATAACGCTTGGAATAATCGCAATTACCTTTACACTTGTTGCAATAACCGTCTTCCGTTTCGCTATTAAAATTCAGTTCGCTATTAGATGATCCTGTTTCGTTTTTAGTTGCTTATTCGCTAGGATATCTACCGCTACACGATTAACCGCACCCACACCATTCGAGCAACAACCAACACTCCCACCAAAAAACACAGAAAAGACAGCGACCCCAGCCGCTGCCCCTTCTCTTACCAAAAAACAAAATTCTATTTCTCCACAACACGCGGATCTAGCGCGTCACGCAATCCGTCTCCAATAAAGTTAAAGCATAATACCGTGATCAAAATCAGCAAACCTGGGAATGTTGGGTACCACCAAGCCGTACGGAAGATCGTAATGCTTTGCGAGTCTGTTAACATGTTCCCCCAAGATGCGTGTGGCGGTTGGACACCTAGGCCGAAGAAGCTTAAAGCGGATTCAGCTAGAATGAATGAACCGACCGCTAGCGTTGCTGCAACGATAACCGGACCTAGTGCGTTCGGTAAAATTTGCGAGAAGATAATACGTGTGTTCGACATCCCGATCGTGCGGGATGCGAGTACAAATTCTCGTTTTTTCAAGGATAAGAATTCGCCTCGGACGACACGGGCAGTTCCGGTCCAACTGAGTAAGGCAAAGACCAAAATCAGGATATTAATAGACGGTTGTAAAATCGCAACTAATGTAATTAATAAGAAGATGTTCGGGAAAGCAAGGATTACGTCAACCATACGCATTAAGAATGCGTCGACTAATCCGCCGAAATATCCTGCTACGGCACCGATTACAGCACCGATTGTTACAGCTCCTAGCATTGAAGCGAAACCTACATATAAGGAAACCTGTCCACCGTATAGCATACGGCTAAATAAGTCACGACCTAGATGATCCGTTCCGAGCCAGTGCTCAGAACTAGGCTCTCCTAAACGATTGCGCAAATCTTGATACGCAGGGTCATGTGGTGCGATATAAGGTGCTAGTAAACAAGCAATCGTAATGATGGCAAGTGTTACGAGCCCAACTACGGCTAGTTTGTTTTGAAAAAACTTTGAAACAATAATGGATAAGAGGGACCGACGTTCGCCGAGAACTTGACTGTCTTCAACCTCATACCCACGATTCTCTAGTTGTGGTGTTTGACTCATGCTCTTTGTCCCTCCTTAGTACTCAATACGCGGATCTAATACTGCATATAAGATATCCGCGATTAGATTTCCGACTACTGTTAACAAAGCACCGAACATTGTGATTGCCATGATAACCGGATAGTCACGTTGGAATGTAGCGTCGATAAATAATTTTCCGATCCCAGGCCAGTTAAATACCGACTCAACGATGGCAGATCCACCAATCATCGTTGGAAGCATTAAACCAAACATCGTGATAACGGGAATTAAGCCGTTACGTAAACCATGTTTGTATACAACACGACGCTCACGGAAACCTTTTGCACGTGCTGTACGGATATAATCTTGATTAATCACTTCAAGCATACTTGAACGAGTATAACGTGTTAAACCAGCCATGTCAGCTGTTGCTAATACAAGTGCAGGTAAAATTAAGTGACGTAAACGATCTAACAAACTGAAGTCTGCACCGATTGTTGAAATACCACCAACTGGTGTCCAGCCTAATTGAACAGAGAAAACCATTATTAACATAATACCGAGCCAGAAGTTAGGCGTGGCGAGTCCGAGGAAGGATCCGACCGTAACCCCGTAATCGGTCAAGGAATACTGCCTTGTTGCTGATATGACCCCGAACGGAATCGCTATAATTGCGGCTAAAAAGAGTGATGAAGCCATTAATAATATGGTGTTCGGCAAACGATCTAAAATCATGTCAGTAACCGGCATTTTTCTTGCGTAAGATGTACCAAAGTCACCTTTAGAAACATTTTTTACCCAGCGCACATATTGAACCGGAATCGGATCATTTAACCCTAGACGTTCCGCCTGTGCTTCACGCACTTCTGGTGGAATCTCTGGATCTAAGTTTAAAATAGCTGGTTTACCAGGTGCTGCATACATAATCGCAAAAGATAATATCGATATTCCAAATAATATTGGGATCATCATAATGACCCGCTTAATGATGTAATTAATCATGATTACATTCCTCACAATCCCTCAAGATAATTTAGTAGAGTAGGAAGGGGAGGGATTCACCCCTTCCCCCCACTACTTGAAGGCTTATTCAGTTACATACCACTCGTTAAGTTTGTACATGTTAACACGTGGGTGATGAGTAAAGCCTTGTACACGGTTGCTTAATAAGATGTGTTGCTCTGGGTAGTAAAGGTACGTGTAAGGTTGCTCTTCAGCAAGGATCTCATAGATCTCACCGATTGCAGCTGCACGCTCATCTTGGTCAACAATTTGCTTGTTACCACCAGCAAGCTCATCGACTGTTTCGTTGCGGTAAGAAATGTTGTTTAATCCAGCTTCGATTTCTTTTGAATGCCAGATAGCAGTTGGATCTGGATCAAGTGCTAGACCCCAAGCAAGTACTACAGCGTCAAAATCATAGTTAGGAGGGTTGATTTGCTCTAAGAACGCACCCCACTCCATTTGACGAGGAGTTACTTCGATACCAATTTCACCTAACATTTGTTGAACGATAACACCAATATCTTTACGAATTACGTTACCATCATTAGAAAGAATTTCGAAAGAGAATTTTTCTCCGTCTTTTTCTAAGATTCCGTCAGCACCAGGCTCCCAACCAGCTTCAGCTAGAAGAGCAAGAGCGCCTTCTGGATCATATTCGAACTCAGTTACAGAATCTGGGTAAGCCCAGCTAAGTGGTGATGCAGGAGCATGTGCAACTTGCGCACGTCCATCCATAATAGAATCAACGATTAATTGACGATCAATAGCCATTGTTAAAGCTTGACGAACACGTACATCATCAAATGGAGCACGGTCGTTGTTCCAACCAATGTAGTCATAACGTAAAGCTAGAGTTGAAGAAATACGTGCATGATCATACGTTTCAGCTGTAGCAAGCTCAGTTGCCGGTAAGATCATCCAGTCAATTTCTCCTGTTTCAAAAGCTAAAAGCTCAGCGTTTGTATCAGCAAATACACGGAATGTTACTTTGTCTAAGTTTGGACGACCTTCGAAATAGTCATCAAAAGCAGAAACTTCGATGTATTGACCATCAACATATTGTCCGAATACGAACGGACCAGCACCGATAGGGTTGTTACGGTTGTAATCCATGTGCTCTTCTAAATCAGCAACAGGAACTTCTTCAAGAATGTGCTTAGGAAGGATTCCATATCCTAAACGTGTAGTGAAAGATGCGTCAACTACAGATAAGTTGAATTGAACTGTATAAGGATCAACCACTTCTACACTTTCAAGCTCAGTGAAATCACCAGCACGAGGACCTGTGTAGTCAGCGTTTTTGAAGATATCGTAAGTAAACTTAACGTCTTCAGCCGTTAACTCTTCGCCATCATGGAAAAGAACGCCTTCGTTTAAAGTAAGTGTGTAAGTAAGACCGTCTTCAGAGATCTCTGGTAAATCTGTTGCTACAGATGGAACCATGTCTAAATTTTCGTCTGATGCAAGAAGACTTGCATGGATTAAATCAATTACATCTGCAGAAGCAGAGTCTTGAGAGTATAACGGGTTAAATGTTACAGGCTCTCCAGATGTTCCGAGTACTACACTACCGCCTGCTTGAGGACCTGTAGCTTCTTCCGTACCTTCTTCTGTTTCTTCTGTTGGCTCTTCAGCTGGATCTTCAGCAGGAGCTTCGTTTCCGCCACCACAAGCAGCAAGCACTAACATAAGTGCGATTGCTAAGCCTAGAAGCGATAACCATTTCTTGTTTACCATTCGTATTTCCCCCTTAAGCTTTTTCATAAAAAGTTGATAAAATGATGTGACACATGCCATCCTGTTAAGCCCCTTCGCTCGGCAACACCTCCCTTAAATAGCTTGTAAGAATAATAGAATCTTCTGAAAATGTTGTATAGATAAAGGACGCAAAATGCGTCTCTTTTATCTCACTTCAGGGCCACTGAAAAAGGTGTGTTTTCCACCTTTTTCAGTGGTCTTAAGCAATGAGCGGAACCGTTGCATGCTCTTAAGCTTGCTATGAGTGGGTTTCTCATAGCAGGCGCGCAACGAGTGGAGCAATTGCTACTTCCTCGAATTCTACTAAAAGGCTTTTTTATTGGCCTCGCTCATCATTATAAAGATGACAAGCAACATAACGATCTTTACGAACTTCTCTAAATGCAGGAATATCAACCTTACAGTGATCCATTGCCTTTGGACAGCGCGTATGGAACACGCAACCTGAAGGTGGATTGGAAGGATTCGGAATGTCCCCTTTTAAAATAATGCGATCAGCTTTTTTCTCAGATGGATGAGACTTCGGTACTGCAGACATAAGTGCCTGTGAGTACGGATGAAGCGGCTCAGCATAAAGGTCCTTCTTGCTCGCAACCTCCATCATATTACCTAGATACATAACCCCAATACGATCAGAGATGTGCTTCACAACCCCAAGGTCATGGGCGATAAATAAATACGTTAAGCCGAATTCCTCTTGCAAATCCTTCATTAAGTTCAATACTTGAGATTGAACAGACACATCAAGTGCCGATACCGCTCATCGCCAATGATTAACTTCGGATTTAAAGCAAGTGCACGCGCAATTCCAATTCGCTGACGCTGTCCACCGGAGAACTCATGTGGATAACGGTTTGCGTAAGAAGGATTTAATCCAACCTTCTCCATTAATTGCTCAATGAATTCTTGACGTTCTTTTCCTTTATATAGGCCGTGAACACTTAATGCTCTTTTAAAATCGCCGCAACGGTTTTACGAGGATTTAAAGACGAGAACGGATCTTGGAAAACCATTTGAATATCGCGACGATATGGCAACAGTTCTCTTTCTTTTAAAGTAGAGATATCCTTACCGTCAAAAATGATCTGGCCATCCGTTGGCTCATACAATCGCATAATCGTACGTCCAGCAGACGATTTTCCACAACCAGACTCTCCTACCAGACCAAACGTCTCACCTTTTTTAATTGAAAACGTAATCCCATCAACGGCCTTAACGTTCCCAACTGTGCGTTGGAAAAAACCTTTTTTAATCGGGAAGTATTTTTTTAAGCCTTTTATCTCTAGCAAAACTTCATTGTTTGTTTGTAGACTCATTACTCGTTTCTCCCTTCCTCATGCAAGAAACATCGAACCTTTCTTCCTGCTTCCACTTCAACTAACTCAGGTTGTTCCTTCTGACAGCGATCAAACGCAAGTGGACAGCGTGTTACGAAACGACAGCCTTTCGGAAAATTGTCAGGAGTTGGTACATTCCCTGCAATAGACGTTAAACGATCTTGCTCTACATCCAGCTTTGGAACTGATTCCATTAACCCAACTGTGTATGGGTGTAATGGCTTATCAAAAAGTGGAACGATATCTGCTTCTTCCACCACTTGGCCTGCATACATGACGACAACGCGGTCAGCAAGCTCAGCAACCACTCCAAGATCATGGGTGATTAAGATAATAGAAGAATTAAACTTCTCACTTAAGCCACGCATCAAATCAAGAATTTGGGCTTGTACGGTCACGTCAAGCGCCGTCGTTGGCTCATCTGCGATTAAAAGCTTTGGATCACAGCTCATCGCCATTGCAATCATGACACGCTGACGCATCCCACCTGATAATCGGTGTGGGTAGTCACTCAGAATCTCATCAATGCGCGAGAACCCGACAAGCTCAAGCATTTCTTTCGCTCTAGCATAAGCTTGTTTTTTCGATAACTTTTGATGATAGATGAGTGTTTCCATTAACTGATCACCGATCGTTAAAACAGGATTTAACGACGTCATCGGTTCCTGGAAAATCATCCCGATATCATTTCCACGCACTTTAAACATGCGGTCTTGACCGTGCTTGAGAAGGTCATCCCCGTTAAAGAGTATTTCTCCACCAACCGTTTTCCCACCTGGTGCTGGAACTAACTGCATAATAGATAAAGTCGTCATACTTTTACCTGAACCAGACTCACCTACAATTGCAACGGTCTCTCCTTCATGAACCTGAAAAGAAACATCGTCTACAACTGGAAGTTCTTTACCCTTTTTATAAAAATACGTTTTTAAATTACGAACATCTAACAATGGCTGTTTCGTCACCATCTTCACCTCTTCATAGAAGACTTTACCTACAATTATCGTACCGTGTAATGAAAGCGTTTCACAATGGTAAACTTTTACCAACTACTTGAAGTCTACTAGATTATTAGCTTCATAGAATAGAAATGCCTTTACCATTGCCCTTCTTACCAATTCATTTCTTTCGTAAAATTTCGAAAATTTAAGTCACTTTACGATGTAAGAAAATGAATCTTTGTATTGTTTTAGTTCAATGCTCACGTCCACAGAAAGGATTCCTTCCATTTTCGCAAGTTCTTTATTTACAAAATGAACAAGTTCATCATTGTTTTTGAAATAAGCTTGTAAAATCAAATCATGCTGACCAGAAAAAGCTCCAACAAACCGAACTTCTTGAAAACTATTTAATGTTCGGGCAATTTGCTCCTGCTGACCTAGCTTTGTCGTAATCCCTATAATTGCCTGTACATTTAGTCCAATTTTATTCGGGTCCATATGAATGATAAATTCAAATACGCCATCTTTTAACATTCGGTTGATTCTCGTCCTGATCGTTCCTTCACTGACATGAAGCAGCTTAGCTATTTCTGTATAAGAGCGTTTCCCATTTTCCTGCAAGAAACCAAGTATCGCTAAATCAATATCATCTAATTTCCCCATATGACCACTCACTTTACTATCGCATTTTACAGAAAATATGAATTTCAATACGAAATTTATATAGTTTTTCATATTTTTCTGCAAATTTCGTAAATTGGACTAACGCCATTATAAGTGAATTATTTGTCTAATGCAATATTCAATCTTTTTAAAATAGTTTTTTTATTGTGAGGATTTCTCACATACGATATAACAAGTTACGATTCTATATGCAAAAACCACAGAAATAAGTACTGATTTTTCGAAATCAGTATTAATAAATGATTTTTATTACGAATTTACCCTCCAGGTGTACAAATGTATAAATGGAGTGAACAAGCATAAATTATGTTGGTATAATTCCACAGAAATACATTTCCTATATTAAAATTAAAAAGCAACCAATATTTCCATCCAACAAGTTATTCCAACTTTATACGACATTGTTAAAAATTGTGTCGATTAATCACATTTTTTATCTTTACGTAATCATAAAAATTAGATAACATAACAATAAGTGTGACTTCACGTTGAATTTAGTTATAATAATCTATTTCTCTCATATAATATTAAATTAATTTAGAAGTGAGGAGTTCTATGAAGGATTCTAGACTTAAAAACCGCAAAAGCAGGAAAAAAAGGTTAATACGCATTATCGGTCTTTTGACCGTCTTATTACTTATAGCGACTGGCAGTGCAGCTAGTTATTTCGTTTATAAAGTTGCGAATGTAACAGCTGGTTCACAACAAGAGTTGGATCGGGGAGAAAAATCGGAACGGCGATTAGAAGCTGTTAATCCGAGTAAGGATAACATTTCAGTATTACTTCTCGGCGATGACTCTAGACCAGGTGAGTCTAGAGCTCGGACAGATGCAATGATTGTAGCCACTTTTAACAAAGAAGCAAGGTCAATTATTTTAACTAGTATTCCACGTGATAGTCGCGTCGAGTTGGTCGGAAGAGGAACAATGGATAAAATTAATCATGCTCATGCCTATGGTGGGCTTGATATGGCTATAGCTACCGTTGAAAATTTATTAGATATCCCAATAGATTACTACGCTCTTGTGAAATTTGAAGGGTTAATTGATGTAGTTGATGCTTTAGGTGGGATTGAAGTTGATGTTCCGTTTGACTTTGAATTTGTTGAAAAAAGCACAAATAGTGACTTTGAATTTAGAGAAGGAAAACAGCATTTAAGTGGAGCAGAAGCCTTAGCATTTGCTAGAATGAGAAAACATCCTCAAGCAAATGGAGATATTGGTAGAGGACAACGCCAACAGCAAGTAATAGAAGGAATTATAAAAAAGGGTGCGACATTCTCTTCTATCTCAAATTTTGATTCTGTCATGAATGCAGTTGGTGATAGCTTTTTAACAAGCTTAACATTTCCTAACATTCTTGCTCTTCATTCTTACGCTACCTCATTAAATGAAATTGAGACGATGCAATTAAAAGGAAATAACATGAGATTAAATGGGATCTTCTATTTAGAAGTTGATGAACAGTCTTTATTCGACATTCAAGTTCGATTAAAGCAACACCTCGAGATTGACGGCTTCCAAAATATAGAAACCAATTCTTCTAATCTAATAGAGGAGAGTTACTAATATTCTCAATTCAACTGTCATTCTATCTTAGGATGACAGTTTTTATTATACAAAATGAAATTTACACATTTCCTAAAAGCACGATGCTATCCGCACTTTTCTACTTTTTATTACAAAATCACCCATTAAAACTGTTTTTTTCTCAAAAAACCACTTAACTTTTTAATAAAAATCCACGATAATAGAAAAAGAGTCTTATTTTCACTACTAATATAAGGTTCAAACATATATTAATAGTTAGGAGGTAATGAAAATTCGTCTAAGTAAATTAATTAAACTATGCTCGCCTTTTCTAATTGCTTTACTTTTGATTACTAGTATTCCTATTCAATCTGTACAAGCTAGTACATATCAGATTACGAATTACAATATTAGCTTCGCAGATGCGCTACAATTGCAAGTTAATGCCAAAGGACAGACTGATAAGAAATATGACACATTTATACGATCAGATTTTCTAACAGTTGATAATCCTAGTAATCCAAAGTCAGGAACTGTTAATCGTTCGAGTACAGGGAATGTAACGAATGTTAGAGTTAGAGGTGGAGCCGGTACCCACTTTTGGGAAATTGGCTTAGTTAAAAGTGGTGACATTTTAACAGTCCTAGGTTCTACTAGAGGACAAGATGGTTATATTTGGTACCAAATTGCTTACAACAAAACATGGGTTAATGCTAGTCCCACAGACATTGAACAATATCTTAACCCAAATAATTTTCAACCAAGCTCAAATCAATTCTTTCAATTCTTAAAACTATCAGAAAGTGCTGGACTAGATGCTCGTGAGTTGAATGATAAAATTTTGTTTGATAAAGGAGCATTAAGAGGAACAGGACAGGCTTTTATCAACGCAGGAAAAACTCACAAAGTAAATGAAATCTATTTAATTTCACATGCTTTGTTAGAGACTGGTAATGGATTATCTAGTCTTGCTAGAGGTGTTCAAGTACAGGGCAAAACGGTTTATAATATGTACGGGATTGGAGCTTTTGATAGTTGTCCTCACACATGTGGTGCTCAGTATGCCTACGATCAAGGGTGGTTTACCCCAGAAGCAGCTATCATTGGTGGAGCTGAATTTGTTGCTCGTAACTATTTGAATCGCGGTCAAGATACACTTTACAAAATGAAGTGGAATCCAGCAAATCCAGCGACTCACCAATATGCAACCGATATTGGTTGGGCTGTAAAACAAACTACGCGTATGGCTAACCTTTATGGTATGGTTACAAATTACACATTAGCTTACGATATTCCTAGATATCAGAATCAACCTGGTAACCCACCAGATTATTCTGTACTAACAAGTAAACCAGCTGAAACACAATCTAATCGTAAAAAAGGGTTTACGACCTCAAATGTTAACTTACGTTCTGAGCCAAGAGTTGCAGCAAACACTCTAATTACTACTATTGCAGCAAATCAAGATGTTGAAATCTTGCAAAAAAATAGTAATGACTGGTACCAGGTAAGAGTTAATAACCGTACTGGGTGGATAGCTGCAAGATATATTGAAGAAACAAAAGTATCACGGATTCAAGGTGCAAATGCATATGCGACTTCTGCGCTTATCAGTCAAGAAGGCTGGAACAAGTCAGATGTAGTAATTATTACACGTGGCGATCGGTTCTCAGATGCTTTAGCTGGTGTCCCATTAGCAGCAAAGCACAATGCACCATTACTTTTATCCAGACAAAATCGTTTAGATGATGTTACAAGGAATGAAATTATCCGCTTAGGCGCCAAACAAGTCATCGTACTGGGTGGGCCCTTAGCTATTCAAGATAACGTCGTAAACGATATAAGGAAAATAAATGGCGTTACGAACGTTCGTAGAATTGCTGGTAATAATATGCATGATACGGCTGCTTTGATTTCTAATGAAGTTGCTCCAAATGGGGCAAATCAAGCCATTATTGTTAGTGATAATCGTTTCCAAGATGCACTTTCTGTTGCTTCATATGCTGGAGCTAATGGAATTCCTATCTTATTAGCGAACACTAAACAAGTACCAAAAGCCACTCAAGACGCATTAAAGAGACTTAATGTTAAAAATACACTAGTTATTGGTGGACCAATGGCAATTTCAGAAAATGTGGCTAAGAATCTCCCTAGCCCTAGACGAATTGAAGGTGCTACTCGCTTTGATACGAATATAGCAGCTTTTAACCATTTCAAACCAAATACCAATAAAGTTTATTTGGCTACATCCGAGCGTCATGAAGATGCACTATCAGGAGCTGCATTAGCTGCAAAAGAAAATGTTGGAGTTATTCTTGTTGATGGAACACGTTCCATTCATAATACAACTAGAACTAACTTAACTCGTACGAATTATAGTGATGTTAACGTTCTTGGTGGTCATATAGTTATTACAAATAATATTTATGGTCAAATTAGAAATTTAGTTGACTAATAGCAAAAGAAACAGCACGTCTCTCCATTAGGATTGACGTGCTGTTTCTTTATGCTTTACTAGTTCATAAATTCGCTCATTGGATTGCTGATCTTTATATTTCAAGAATTTCTCCGAGCGTAGCATATATTTTTCTTTCATTGTAAAACTTGTTGTAGCATAGTCTTCTATCAGATCTAGCAAATCATCTACCTGATTAACAATCTCTCCCGGTAAGTCTTCCTCTAAATCTAAATGTGAAGGCCTGTTACCAATAAACTTTTCCTGATCAAACTGATAATAAACCACTGGTTTTTCTAGAAAGCTAAAATCAAAACCGACACTCGAATAATCTGTAACCATTAACATACTCTCTTTGAGTAATGTTTGAACATCGACTTCCCCTTGATTAATCACTTTGACGTGATCATTTTTAAAAAATGACGTGAATTTTTGCATATTTGGGTGTAAACAAAAGACAATCTCAAGGGAATACTCAGAGGCGAGTCTATTTAATCTTTCATGATGGATCAATTCATTATACCGATGATAGTACTCACTTTTTAAAAAACGATTGACATGATCACCAATCCAATCACGCCATGTTGGAATAATTAAAATTTGCTTCTTTAAGGACCTATCTCCTGCCAATAGGCTATCAAAGCGAGATAGACCGGTTACAGCTACTTGATCTTCATCATAACCAAAATCATTTATAATCATCTGTTTCTCAAAGTCAGAGCTAACTAAAAACAAATCAACTTCAAAACCTACTGCTTGCTTGCCATAGTTAGCTACCATGTTTTTGGTTCCCATCACACCATGCTGCAAAAACACTTTTAATGCTTGAATCTTATTACTAAACTTTCGTGTACGAATTGGGTACAAATAATTAGGATGATGAGAAGCAAAGATTTTATTTGAAATAATCGTATTCCAAATATGCTTCTTAGATTTAAAGTAAAGTACATTACCGTATTTCTCGACATTATTCCTTTCTGGAGAATCTTGCTTTATTACGTAATATGCATTCTTTTTTGGATAGTTTGTTCGAATATAACGAAAAAAATGATATCCTGTATCTTGTGCTTTATATGTACGTTCACCAATTAACCAAACATCTTTTGTTCTAAAACATTTTCTAAGCAACCAAGCCCATTGTGTCACAATAGTTAAGAAACGAAATGTAGTTCGAGAGAAATTCACGACTTCCAAAGACAAATTTGATTTTTTAAATGTGAAATACGGATTTACAACTGAAACCTGATCCTGATTAAAGCCATAACCTTCAATACCTTTATATTTTGCTTGATAAGTAGGCTTCCCTACTCGAACTATCTTTTCCTTTTCGTGATCATGTAATGTGAGTTTTAAATAGACATCATATGTGTCTTCTTCAAGTATAGTCGAATTATTAACCTTGTCTAGCCTCAAGGATACTTCATACTGATACCGATTTAATCCATAATTTTGTTCAGTTTCCTCTTTTAAATAATGGAAAGTAGCTGGAATCTCAATTTCTCTTTCCTGTGCTCTACCCCTTAATAAGACAGTACCTCTTAACAGCTTCGAATTTCTTGTGAAAAGCTTACCTTTAAAGCGTAAAACATTTCTTTTTGAATCTATCTTATAAACAAGCGTTCGTTTTATCGTATTGGGTTCTTTATTATAGGCAAACGATATATTTCCTTTTTGAGTAACATACATTAAGCCCCGTTTGTTTTTAAAGACATAATTCTTAAGACCCTTTAGTATCATCTGATGGAATTCACCTAAGCGCATTAAATATTCAACTTTTTCAATTTTATTTATATTTTTGATAAGCGCACTCTTAGGTAAACCTTCAAGCTCTTCATCGGTCAGAACATTTTTATCAACCGAAACCTTAATATAAAAATCATACATTTTTCTTTCATTCACTTCAAAACGAGTCATTAGTTCCCGTAAGTCAATAATAAAGGTAAACTGATGGGATTCTTCACAATCTCCTACCTTCATGTACTCCTTCTTCCCACGAGGTTTGATGAAAAGCTCTGACACTTGATAATTAGTCATCGCAAATAAACCGTGAATATGAATAATCGATTCGTCCTGTATCATAATAAATCGCTTTTTTACCTTCTGGCTTTGGTTACGATTTTTTTCTCTTATCACGAAAAAATTCCGATGTCACCATAATTGATGTCACCACCCTCTCACCCACTCACCTACTTCTATTTCCACTGGGGACAATAGCAATTTCTAATCTAATCTATTCTATAATCAGCACTTTTTGTTTTCAAGTTAATTACAAAATAAATAAGAAAACAATATATTGTTTTCTTATTCCTTCTAATATTAATTTTCAAACCTAATCTCTTTTTAAAGATTGTGTAAATAACGAAAGCTTTTTTACAGCCTTTAATATTGGTGCCCTTTCCTTTCCAATCAATCCAATAAATTCCGCAAATAATTGAATATTAACCATTAAGATTGTAATGATTATGAGTGACCCCCAGAAAGCTGAATTAGAAAGAGCGAGTGCTGCCACACTAAATAAAATACTTATTCCATAAATAATCATAACCGTTTCACGGTGACCGTATCCCATTTCTAACAAGCGATGGTGAAGATGACCTTTATCTGGTGATGATATCTTTTGCTTATTTAACGCTCTCCTAATGATGGCAAAGAACGTATCAATAATTGGAACCCCCAATATAATTAGAGGGACAAGTAAGCTTAGTGCAGTCACACTTTTATAAAATCCTAAAATGGAAATAATTGCAATACTATAACCAAGGAATAATGAACCTGTATCGCCCATAAATAGTTTGGCTGGGTGAAAATTATATAACAGGAATCCAACAGTACTTCCAATTAGAACAACTGAAAATGCAATTACCGTATTTTGAGCTATTGGATTGAATGAAGCCATAACCAAAATAGTAATAATGGCTATCGTTGACACACCACCAGCTAAGCCATCTAAACCGTCAATTAAATTGATAGAATTTACTATGGCAACAATCCAAAATACGGTTACCACATAACTAAGTATCCCAAACTCAAGATGTTCAATAAATGGGAGCGATATATACTCAATTCGAAGGCCAGATGAAACAACAACAACAGCTGAAGTAATCTGCGCTATAATCTTCACTTTAGCACTCAAGGCATAGCGGTCATCCAAGATCCCTGTGATAATTAGGATTACGGCACCGACAATAATAGCAACCATATACTCACTTTTGGGCATTAATACGAAACACCCAGCTAGGGTTCCTAGAATAATGGAGATTCCACCAAGCCTCGGTTTAATATCTTTATGTACTTTTCGATTGTTAGGTTGATCAACAAAGCCAAACCTTTTAGAAAATTTAATAATGAGTGGTAACGTTACAACAGAGACTAAAAATGCCACAATAAGCCCTACTACATAATTTAGCAATTTTGTCCTTCCTCCTTCCCCAAATCACGTAAGCAAAGATATTCCCCTCATAAAATTAAGCTTTTCTTAAGCCATTCCAGGCATAATTAATAAACACGTAACAAGCTTTTAGAAATGGGAGATTCTCAAATTCTCGGTAAATTTTCCAATTACGCTTCGCTGCATTCAATTTATTACTTGAAATCGAATTTTTGACTTTTCGATAAGACGCTAGATCTTCTTGAAGACCATAAGCAACATTTCCAGCTTTCAATATAGATAACCAAAGAACAAAATCCTGTCTTGTACGTATTGTTGGCATTTGGACTTTACCTAATACCTCGATGTTCAACATAACCGTTAAACATCCTATTATGGTGTTTTTCAACAAAGACTCATAAGTAACAACACTTGGTACAGTGATTACCTTTCCACGTTGCGAACCATCCTCTTTTAACAAATGGTAGCCTGTAAAACTAAATATTTTCTGACCATCTTCCATAAAGCTACCTGCTTCTCAAGCTTGTCAGGATGCCACATATCATCACTGTCTAAGAAAGCTAAATACTTTCCAATAGCTTTATTTATCCCTGTATTCCGGGCTACAGCAGCCCCCATATTGGTTTCTAGACAAACATACTTAATTCTCTGATCCTTTTCTTGGAAGGATTGAATAATCTCTTTACTCCGGTCGCTGGAACAATCATCGACTAATATCAGTTCCCAGTTTGAGTAGGTTTGTGATAGAACAGACTCGATTGTTTCTGTAACAAACCGTTCTGCATTAAATACTGGTGTCACAATTGAAACTAAAGGTTTCAGAGTGGTTGCTGACATGTTGTGTGGCTCCTTTTTAAATAGAAATCAGGCTTGTCCCTATTCAGCTAGGAACTTTTTATCTTAGGATTTACTTTATATTGAAAGTATTTACAGCTTAAGCTGTAATTAACCGTCCTTTTATTAATTGAAAAAAGAGGATAGCCGTTATGAAGTCTCATACGGCTATCCTCTAAAATTAAGAAAGATGAAATAATGTAGAATAATCATTCTTCGATTTTGACAACACTTCTCCCGATTGAATCATAATAAAAGCCAATATCCCTCATTTTTAAGGGATCAAATAAGTTTCGACCATCAATGATAATAGGTCTCTTCAGTTCTAGCTTCACCTGTTCTAAATTCATATCTTTAAACTCCTGCCAGTCCGTAAGAATTAAAATAGCTTCAGCATCTTTCACTGCTCCATAAAGGGTAGATGTAGATTGTAAAGACTCGATGACTTCTTTCGCCTTACTTGTTGCCACCGGATCATAGCAGATCACCTCAACACCTTCGCGCTCAAGTAAAGGAATGAGATCCACAGAAGGCGCTGCTCTCATATCATCTGTATTCGGTTTAAATGCCAGTCCTAACACAGCCACTCTTTTCCCTTTTAACCCCTCTTTTCCAAAAGCACAACGTAACTTATTTATCAATCGTAACCGCTGTTCTTTATTTACACTCTCCACAGCAGGAACAATCTTTAAACTATAGCCAGCCTTTTCACCTATCTTCAGTAATGCTTGGGTATCCTTTGGAAAGCAAGAGCCTCCATAACCTATTCCTGCTTGTAAAAAGGCTTTTCCGATTCGATGATCATAACCCATTCCCTCTGCTACTTTCTCCACATCAGCTCCTGAAGCTTCACAAAGATTAGCCACTTCATTAATAAAACTGATCTTCGTTGCTAAAAAGGCATTGGCCGCGTATTTCGTCATCTCTGCCGTTTCAACATTAGTTACCACGATTTTTGTTTGAAAAGGTTCATGTAGCTTTTTTAATATCCTTTCTGCTCTTTCCGACTCGACCCCAAAAATCGCTCGTTCCATTTGAAAAGTATCTTTAATTGCCGAACCTTCTCGAAGAAATTCAGGGTTAGAAGCAATGTCAAAATGAGAGTGTCCCGCTGTATTAGATATAATTTCTTTTATCATTTGCCCTGTTCCAACTGGCACTGTACTCTTGGTAACAATCACTTTATAGTCTGTTAAATTCTCTCCAATTGAACGAGCCACTGCTTTTATATACTGTAGATCCGCTTCCCCGTCTTCTCTTGCAGGAGTTCCCACCGCTATTAAAACAACCTCGGCCCCGGCGATCCCATCGCTTAAATTGGAAGTAAACTGCAAACGACCTTCATCTTTATTTTTCTTCAGTAACTCCTTTAAACCAGGTTCATAAATGGGTATAATCTCATTTTTAAGATTATTAATTTTCTCTTTATCAATATCAACACAAGTAACATAATGACCTTTATCACTGAAGCAAACTCCAGAAACTAGACCGACGTAGCCCGTACCAATGACACATATGTTCATCACATGGCACCACCTTTATCAAGCTTTCGTACAATCTCTTTTAGCATAGTAGATACTGAACTTGCTAAATCCTCTCTCATTAGAGCAAACTCCAAAGTTGCTTGAATAAAACCAAGTCTGTCACCAATGTCATATCTCTTCCCTGAGAAATGATAACCATATAAATCTTGTTCAGTTGTTAAGAGCTGTAGAGCATCAGTTAGTTGAATTTCATTTCCTCTCCCAGGCTCTAATTGTCCTAGCACATCTAGAATTTCTGGTGTTAATACATATCTTCCCATAATAGCTAAATTAGAAGGTGCTTCTTCTATCCTTGGCTTCTCAATTAAAGATTCAATCCTATATAGATGGTTATTCCATTTATTCGGACTATGCTTGATTACTCCATACTTCGAGAGTTCTCTTTTTTCCACGTCTTGAACACCGATAATGGAAGAATTAGTCGCTTCAAACTGATTTAACAATTGTTTTAAACATGGATCCCCCTCGTTGACGACAATGTCATCCCCAAGCAGTACTGCAAATGGTTCGTTATCAATAAATTTCCGAGCGCACCAGATAGCATGCCCTAAGCCCTTTGGTTCTTTTTGCCGAATATAATGGATATCGGCCATCTCTGAAATATGTCTCATTTCTCTTAAACTTTCTAATTTCCCCTTTTTTGCTAGACTTTCTTCAAGTTCAAAAGAACGATCAAAGTGGTCTTCAATCGCTCTTTTTCCACGTCCAGTGACAATAAGTATATCTTCAATTCCCGATGCGACTGCTTCTTCAATAATATATTGAATCGTTGGTCGATCTACAATTGGTAGCATTTCTTTTGGTTGTGCCTTCGTTGCTGGCAAAAATCTTGTTCCTAACCCTGCAGCAGGTATAATAGCTTTTTTTACCTTCAAGCATTCCACCCCTAACTAATGAATCGTTTATTTAAACTTATTCTCGATTTGCTTGTTCATGACCATTCCTTTGTACAAACTCTGTAAAAATTAGAAAGATCGAAAATATAATTATTTAATAAACTGTATAGTTAGAGGAATTTCTAGCATGTTACTTAAGATGTTTGTTATAAAATAACCCCATGATCATGAATAAAATGGTCATAGACTGAAGATTAAACCAAACTTCGGCCACAATTCCCATGACTACATATCCCACAATAATAAGGTTAATTGCTAAACCCAAAATCTTTTTCGAGTCACTAGTTCCATTGCTCTTTACCGTAAAAGCCGTTTTCATATATAAATAAAAATAAAAAACAAGAAAGATCAACAGTCCTAAAAGTCCATATCGGGCAAGGATAAAGAGATAAGAATTATCAGCAAATGCAACAAACTCACCTGACTTCATTGGGCCATGACCTATGATAGGTTGTTGCTTAAATTTTTCCATGTTCATCGCCCAATACTCATATCGGTTTTTAAAACTATTAACAGAGTCGACTGATGTTCTGATGTTACCAATGGATTCCTTAAACCTTATTTTAGGCTCCCCCACATCTTCTTCTCCTTTCCCAAGTGGTTTCCCCATGTTTTCAAATATTTGGTCAGCTGCGTAATCTAAATACGTAATCTGAGGTATGAGGATAAAGGCTAAGGCTCCATATAAAAGGAGAGTTGTTATTCCTAGTTGAATAGTTCTCTTCCAATAACCCCGATTAAAAACAAGGCAAAACAAAGTCCAATAAACGATCAGTCCTGCTACTGTAATCACAGCTGTTCGTGAAGTCGTAAGAAAAACACTAATAAAAGTGAGTATAAGTAAAGGCAGAATATACCTTTTCTTAAAGAGCTTAGTAAACGTCAAATAGGAAAGCAGTAACCCTACAACAATAACAAGAAAGGAACCATACATATTTGGGTTGAGAAAAAAACTCGGAATACGTTGTTGCCGAATGATCATATTATAGTGTCGCTCCGAAATTGTATAAAACAATCCAATATGATTATTCACATTGAAAAGGTTAAAGAACTGTAAGACGCCAAATAATTCTACAACTAGAATGATCAATCCAATCGGGATGAGCAACTTTCTTAAATCCTCTATCCGAACATTTAAGGCTAGTATAAAAAACAGCAAATAAAAGACATATCTATGTAACTCAATCAGATCTTGTAGTGATGTAAGTGCTGGTGATACTCTCATCCCATATAGAGTTGATAAAATAAGGGAAAAGCTACTTAACAGTAAATATAAGAAGACTGGATTTTCCCTCCAACTAGCTACATGTATCCCATAATTTATGAGAGGACCTCTATGTCTAATATAGACGTAACATAAATATAGCCCTAAAAGGGCAAGTACAACTAATGCAATAATATTAACTGTCCAAAGACCTAAAATAACTCCTGGTGCTGGTTTGAAAATTATTAAACATAAAAAAAAGATGAACGCATAAGTCATATTTGGAATTGATTTAATCATTTAGTTTCTCCTTTGTCTCTAATCTCTTTAGAAAATCAATCATTTTAAAAATAGATACCATCGTATAGTCTCTCCATAATTAACCATTTCATAACCCAATAAGGTGGAAAGTTAGATCACGTATATGTACTTAGAGATTGTGTATATTAAGAAGATCAGATAGCAAGAAAAGAAGGTGAATTCGTGGATTTTTTCACTAAAACAAGACTAGAAAAACGTGGAGATGAATATCATCTCATCTTATATATTAGTCCTGATTCAACAGAGTTTTCAGTAGAATTAGATGGTCAAGATACTAAACAAAGAAAGAGAATTGATAGACTTGCATTAGACTATGCAAGAAGAGTTTTCCCTAATTTTAAAATTACAACAGTCTCTATAATGGTCGGTTCCCTGCTTTTAGCTTCTGTTCCGATGAATGATAGAAGAGTAGAGGCTGCTGATTTTACAATGTCATATCTCTTTTTTGGATCCACACAAGCCCAAATAGGCTTTGTCGATCGCACTAAAGGCAACCTACAAGTTGTTGCCCCAAGTTACTTCGATCTAAATCCAGATGGCTCATTGAAATTATCATGGCAATTCGATCCTGCATTTATTAGAGAAATGAATAAACGTGGAATTCGGGTCGTGCCTTTTTTAAGCAATCATTGGGATCGCGAGTTAGGACGGGCTGCTCTTTCCAATCGTAACCAACTAGCTCAGCAAATAGCTGATACGATTATGTTGTATAACTTAGACGGGGTAAATGTAGATATTGAAAATGTTACCCATCTTGATCGCGATAACTTTACTGATTTAGTTCGTTTAATAAGAGAAAAACTGCCAACAGATAAAGAAGTATCCGTTGCGGTTGCTGCTAATCCAAATAATTGGCAGACTGGTTGGCATGGAAGTTATGATTATAAAAAACTAGCTGAACACTCGGATTATTTGATGTTAATGGCATATGACGAAAGTTTTAACGGTAGTCCTGCAGGTCCTGTTGCTAGTTACGGTTGGGTGGAACGCTCCATAACTGAACTACTAAAACATGCACCTAAAGAAAAAATAGTATTAGGACTTCCTTTCTTTGGTCGATATTGGATTGATGGGGAGGCTGCTTCACTAGGGGGACGCGGTATTCCTAAAGCCCACGTTGAAACACTTGTTTCTCGGTTTAATGGTACTGTAACATTTGATGAAAAAAGCAAATCTCCTTATGCGCGTTTCACCATTCCCTCTTCCTTTACGATTGGATCAACCACCTATCGTCCTGGAACATATACAGCATGGTTTGAAAACGCCGACTCTCTTAAGGCAAAGGTCGAACTTGTCCACAAATATAAATTAAAAGGAACAGGTAGCTGGGCTTTAGGACAGGAGAATCCTGTGATTTGGGGCAGTTATATGGACTGGCTGATTGATCCAAATCTTCTACCTCCTTCAGATGTTATTGAGGAAGGTAATACAGAAAAAGCTTATACAGAACTACAGGGGGATAATCGTTATCACACTAGTGTTGTTATTTCAAAACACGGTTGGAAACAGTCTGATTCCGTCGTCCTAGGACGAGGTGATGTTCCAATTGATGCTTTAACAGGTAGTGTTTTAGCAAAGAAACATAATTCTCCTTTATTATTAACACGTTCAAACCAGCTCCCACCTGAGGTAGCAGAAGAGATCCAACGGTTAAAACCTAAACGTATCTTTCTAGCAGGAGGAGAAGTGGCCATTTCAAATACGGTTAAAAGTCAACTAGAAAAACAAGGCTACCAAGTGACAAGAATTAGTGGCAGTAATCGTTTTGATACTTCAGTACAAATGGCCAACCAAATTAAGCATCCTACTGAAATCATTTTAACAACCGGCAACGACCTTTCATCCGATCCTTTATCCATTGCTCCCTATGCTGGTATGAAACAAATACCGATACTATTATCTGGACCAGAACGTTTGCCTCAATCTGTTGTTAATTATATTCGTACGAATAATATAAAGAAGGTTACCGTAATTGGTGGCGTAAATGCCATAAATGAAACGGCACTTACAGAATTGAAGGGGCTTGGTGTAACAACTGTTGAACGCGTTCATGGGCAAGATCGCTATCAAACGAGTATAGCGATTGCTAATCGGTTTAGTAGTTCATTTACAAGCAATAACATTTTCTTCGCTAGTGGAGTCAGTTTTGTTGATGCCTTGCCTGGTTCCCCACTGGCTGCGATGAGCGAAGCACCGATTGTCCTCACCGGACCAACATCTCTTCCAAAGCCAGTAAAAGACTGGTTACAGCAAAATAGCAAGTCTGATCTTTATTTCCTTGGAGGAACTAACGCCATTAATCAATCCGTGCGGAATGAAATTGCCAATACGATAAAGTAACTTAAAAAAGAGCGTCTGGATTTATCCAAACGCTCTTTTCCTAGTATAAAAACTCTTTGCGTACTTCATCCGTAATAACTCCATATCCACCTAAAAAGGTGAAAGTGGTTCTTGAAAGTCTTTGTTGTTCCATCCAACTACGTACCTCCATAGGTAACCGAGTTCGATCGGTTAAGAGAATAGGAGCTTTTTGCATTGAAGCATAAGGGGATCCTGGCAGTGCATCAATAAAACTTCGCCCACTCGCGATGGAAATGTTAGAAAAATCAAAGTCCGATGCGTATCTCTCAGCAATCTTAACACTCGTGCCAAATCTTGTATCGCCTGAAATTCTTTCAATCGTTCGAACATTAAGAGCAGATAATTGCTCTCTAATCTGATCGGATATGGCTTGTGTTCCGCCTATTAGGGTGACGTGATTAATGTTATTTCTAACAATAAAATCAACTACTGTTTTAGATAATTGATCTCTTCTCGTTAGTAAGATAGGTATTTGTTTTAATCCAGCATAAGGAGCGATGGAGAGCGCATCTGGCGATTGTTCATTAGCTGTTGTTAAGAATATTTGGTTCGCCACACCTACCTCAGTAGCAATTTGAACTGCGGTATCAAATCGATTTTGTCCACCTATTCGTTTTACACTGAACCCCATTGCTCTAATCTCTCTTTCAATTGCTGCTGATATTGCAGCCGTTCCTCCTGCAATATAAATTTCTTTAGGCATTAGACGTTTTAGTTCAGCTCTGACTTCATCCTTAAGTAATCAGGACGGGATAATAGTAAAGGGGAATGAAACTTTGAGGCTAACACACTTGCTGTTAACGCATCAATTGGCTGATCTCCTCTACCAAGTACAACAACCTCTGCCCTTTGTGACCATCCTCTTCTCGCAATCTCTACTCCTGTTAAATAACGGTCTTTTCCATGTAGCTCCACAATTGAACGGAAGTTTTTGGGGACTTGAAGCAAACCATAACCAAATACAGGATCACGATTGACAACTCCCAAATCAAGAACAGTTTCCCTTAACCTTTGACGTAACTGCTGATTGGTCTGAGTGGGATATGCCTCTTTCAAAACGGCTAATGCGCCCGTCACAAATGGAGCAGCCATTGATGTACCATTCATATTTTGATATCTGTTATTAGGATAAGTACTATAAATAGCTACACCTGGTGCTGCAATTTCAAGGGTCGGGCCCGTTGCCGAATAGGCATTCACCTGAGAAGAAAATCGACCTCGAGCATTTTGAGAATCTGTAGCTCCTACAGCAATAACAGAATTATATTTAGCTGGGTAGAAAACGTTGTCCAACGTTATATCAGTTGTCCCATAATTTCCTGCAGCTCCCACTAGTAGGCTCCTCTTT
The DNA here is from genome assembly GCF_000513135.1 of Halalkalibacter akibai JCM 9157. Lineage (GTDB taxonomy): Bacteria > Bacillota > Bacilli > Bacillales > Bacillaceae_D > Halalkalibacter > Halalkalibacter akibai. Next base: position 44,380 of record NZ_BAUV01000023.1, on the reverse strand, counting down.
CATAAGCACGATTTACAATGGTTTCTAAAGAATGTGAATGTCTAGGCATCCCAATACTTAAGTTTATTATGTCAATATTATTCCTTATTGACCAATCTATAGCTGAGACAATATCCGATACATAGCCAGCACCTGTTTCATCAAGTGCTTTGACCGAAAATAACTCTATGTCAGGAGCCACTCCTCTTATGCCGATCCCGTTGTGAAGGGCAGCTATGATACCTGCTACATGAGTACCATGACCATTATCATCATGGTATGAATCTGTATAATCTACTGTTGAGACACCGCCCACTACTTTAAGATCCTGGTGATTACGATCAATGCCCGTATCAATAACCGCTACACTTACACCCTTCCCAGTAAGTGCGCTGTTCCAAGCAGATCCTACACTGATTCGATTCATTCCCCAACTAACTTGTTCATTTTGAATCATGATGACTTGATCTTCTTCTACATGTTCGACCTGTGGATTTTCTTCTAAATCATTAAGTTCATCAGTTGGTATGTTGGCTGTTAAAACAGGTACAGTATCCATTACTTCAATAATTTCCCCAGCTGATTCTTCAACAACTTGTTCAACAATCTGGTCTTTGAAAGAGACGATTACTCTAGTTGTATCAGTTTCTAGCGTTTGAATTCTTACTTTTTGCTGTTCATCCAAGGTCGTACAACTGGTCAGTAGAAAAAAAATAAGAACCAACGGAACGTATCTATTCATCTCTTTCCACCTTCCTTCTTTCTCATCTCGTCCCAGCAGCAATATGAACCTGCGTTTGCATCGTATCCTGGATAAGCCCATCACTATGTCGCTGACTATTCAAGAAATGAATACAAAAATGACCATTATAATTGTTATCTCGTATCACCTGATCCCCATGTGGAAAAGAGTGCATAGCTGCTGCTAATCTTCTTCCATCAACTTCTACAATAATGGCTCTAGGAGTCCAACTGAATGAACCACCCCATATTTCTCTCATAATTTGAGCATCTTGAGCGGTTACGGGCTCGCTATCGGCATGGTTACCACCCATTGTATGTCTAACTTGAAATTGCCTTCCTGTTTGAAAGTCGGTAATAGTTGCAGTTTTACCTGTAGAAAATACATACCTAGCTTCTGACCACCAATCCAGCAGTTCACCGTGCCGTGCACTTACTACTGGCTTTACGGGAATATGATGAACTGGTACTTGTAACACCTGACCAATAAATAAATGGCTATTATGATTTAGCCCATTAACTTGCATCAGCTCATTCATGGGAACTCCGTATTGAATAGCTAAATTCCAGAGATTATCTCCACTTCGGACTGTATGTGATGTGTACGTAATCGTTTTTTGGAGTGAATCAGAACTACCTTCTACTGATACTCTCAATACCTGTCCAATTTGAATCATATCACTTGTTAAGTTATTCAATTGCCTGATGCTATTTACAGTCGTACCAAACCGATTAGCAATAGCCGATAACGTATCACCTGAACGCACTGTGTAAAATTGAACGGTAGGCGCAACTTCCTGAGTAGGTATAGCTGTAGGAGGATCTACTGTAGCTGGCTTACCCCTCAACTGATCTCTGACCTGATTAGCAATGACACTGGTCCCTCCAAGTACGGCTATCTGCCTCAGATTTGCTTTATTCGTCGTAAACCAATTGTTTACATCTGCAGGCAGGCTATCTCTTGCGGTTAGAATAATTGGTGCCTTATTCCTGGCTGCAAGAGCTGAAGCCGGTAAGGCATCAATATAACTTTGTCCACTAGCAATATAAACACTACTTGACGTAAGACTTCCTTTAAACTTTTCTGCAATTTGTACACTAGTAGCATAACGATTCGCACCAGCAATTCGTTCAACTTGACTGACTCCAAGATTCTGTAATTGATTAATGACGCCTTTTGAAACGGCATTTTCACCACCTATTATAGTAACTTTTTTTATTTGATTTTCTCTAATATATTGGGCTACAGAACCTGGAACCTGATCTCTTCTTGTAAACACAATTGGTATTTGGCTAACCCCAGCATACGGTGCAACAGCTAAAGCATCAGGTGAATTCGCGTCACCTGTAGTCAAAATTACCTCGGTTTTATTATTGATTTGTTTTGCCATTTGAACAGACGTATCATATCGGTCTTGACCACTGACTCGAATAACTTGATAACCTCTATTCTTCAAATCGGCAACAATAGATTCTGATACTGCTACTGTACCTCCAGCAATATAAATGGTCTTAGGCTTAAGTCTTGAGATTTCATCGATAACACTTTTGGGTATTTGGTTTGAACGAGTTAATAAAAGAGGCGATTCATGCTTCTTTGCTAGAACACTAGCAGTTAGGGCATCAATAGCTATATCTCCGCGTCCTAAGACAATAGCATTCGCTTGATTTGACCACCCATGTTTAGAGATAGCTACACTCGTGTCATATCGATCCTGCCCGAATAATTCAATGACCTCACTTTGACCTAATCCTGGAATTTTAAGTGTCTGACCAACAACAATTTGGTCTGATTGTAACTGATTATAGTTTCGTAATTCTGTTACTGTGATATTAAACTGTCTCGCGATCTGAGATAAAGTGTCACCAGCCACTACTGTATAGGTATTATCGACCGCTAAAACGATAGATTTATCATCTGTATGTAAGGAGAGCGTTGTAATAATCATCGTACCTATAATCACCTTACATGAATAGATTTTAATAGATGAGAATCTTCTTGCAATATATTCATTTATCGACTGGTTAAGTGAACTCGTCGAATTTTTTTCTAGTTCTGTTAATTCCTTTGAAAATTCCAATAGTGAAGGATCTAAATATAACTTTAAAGTAAAACCTTCTTTATATGGTATTAACTCATGATCTACAACTTCCATTTTCATCCCTCCATCTACTTAGCGTCACCTAATATAAAAAGGGTTATGTATGTAAGGATTCTGAAAAAGGTCGTTTTTTTGTCCGTACTGTCCTCTCAGTACATTAAAACAGAAGAGTGGGGTTTTATAGATGCAAAAAATCGTAAATACTAAAAGGAGTTTGAGCTTTTCTGTGGGGTTTAAGATTGTTTATCAGTACTTTTGTCCATAACTGATAAAGATAGCAAGATAAGATTGAAATGAAATGATGTGTTTATATGAACATTTTGGTAATTACTCATATGTACCCAACCAACAGTGATCCGGTATATGGAAACTTCATTCATGATCAAGTAAAAGAAATGCAACGACAAGGGCTAAAGGTCAAAGTCATTTGTCCAATACCAATTGTTCCATTCCCATTACATGTCCTTAATAAAAAGTGGAGAATCTATTCAAAAATACCTAAAAAAACAATTTATGATGGTGTCGAAGTCTACCATCCAAGATATACCTTGCTCCCAAAGTCATTACTTTTTCATTTAAGTGGGCATTCAGCCTATCTTGCCATAAGAAAATTAGCAAGAACACTTTATCAAGAATATCCATTTGATCTTATTCACACACATGTTGCTTTACCTAGTGGTTATGTAGGTACTAAGTTGGCAAAAATATATAAGGTACCGTGTATGTTAACCATTCATGGAAAAGACCTTCAAACTACTGTTCACATTAACCATAAGTGTCAGAAAACCATTAGGTCGATCTTGGAAAAAACAGAATCCATTATACTAGTTAGTGAAAAATTAAAGAGAAGAATAACTGAGCTGTTTCCTAACGTCCTGTCTAAGTGCGAAGTCATACCTAATGGTGTAAATATAATACTTAATCAAAGCAAGCCTTTACTTATCAAACAGCAAACTTATATTTTAAGTGTAGGCAATTTATATCAATCAAAAGGTACTGAAATCAATTTACTCGCTTTTAAAGAAATTACTCGTGATTTTCCAGAGTGTAGTTACCTGATTATTGGAGAGGGACCAGAAAAAGATCATTTAAAAAGACTAGCGAAAGAGTTAAACATAGAAGATAAGGTTATTTTCCTTGGAAAGGTCCCACACAATGAGGTACTCGCCTACATGAAAAGCTGCACCATTTTTTCATTACCTAGTTGGATGGAAGCATTTGGAATTGTCTACATAGAAGCCATGTCTTTAGGTAAACCAGTTATAGCCTGTGAAGGGGAAGGAATTAGTGATACAATTGAGCATTTTAAAACAGGTTTCCTCATTCCTCCAAATAATGTAGAAACTCTTGTTGAAACCTTTACTCTTTTACTGAGTAATGCACAATTAAGAACGGAAGTCGGTAATAATGCAAAACAACTTGCATCCACTACTTTTTCATGGAAGAAAAATGTCTTACATTATAAGCATATATTTAATAAGATAGTAGGTTAAAAAGGCTATTGAGAGGGGGAGAAATTTGAAGGTCGTTCATATTACAACAGTCCACCAACCATTTGACACTAGAATTTTCCATAAAGAATGTACCTCTCTAGCTCAAGCAGGGTTTGATGTTTCCTTGATCGTCACGGACAATAAAGAGATCAAGGAATCTGTCATAAACAAAGTAAAGCTACACCCCATTAAAAAATACAACAACCGATTCTTAAGATTTGTTCTAGGTAGTTATCATGCCTATAAAGTAGCTCGTACATTAAATGCAGCTATTTATCATATACACGATCCCGAGTTATTAATGATTGGAAAACTACTTAAAAAGAAGGACACGATTATTATTTACGATGTCCATGAAGATTATGAAACAAGTATCAAACAGAAACCTTATCTACCGCGATCCATTAGGCTCGTTCTTGCAAAGCTTTTCAGGCTCATAGAAAGAAACCTCTCCAAAGAGATGGAAACCTGCTTAGCAGAAAAATACTATAGCAGGAATTTCCCAAACGGATTATTTTTATTGAATTACCCTCTTATTGATAAAAAGCAAGGTTTCGTTAAGAGTGAGAATACAGGTTCTAATCGAAATTTTGAGCTGATCTATACAGGTAATGTAACAGAGGACCGGGGGGCCTTTCATCATGCCAATATAATCAACATTCATCCAGAAGTGAGCGTTCAAATTGTTGGTAGTTGTTCGGTGGAATTAGCCAATAAATTAGCAGAAACGGCAAATAACAGTACTCGCTTAGAAATAGAAGGGATTAATACGTATGTACCTAGAGAGACAATCGATGCAAGATATACTGATCGGCCCAAACTTGCTGGTTTAGCTTTATTTCCATATACAGAGCATTATGCAGAAAAAGAACTTACAAAGTTCTTCGAATATATGAAAGCAGGAATTCCTATTTTATGCTCAGATTTTCCATCTTGGAAGGAATTCGTCTTAAAACACAGATGCGGAATAGCTGTGAATCCGAATCAACCAGAGCAAATAAAAGAAGCCATTGATTTTTTAATCTCCAATCCAGAACAAGCTAAGGCAATGGGAAAAAACGGTCAACGTGCCATTCTTGAGGGCTTAAACTGGGAGACGGAAAAGGATAAGTTAGTGCAATGGTACAAAGGCTTATTGGATCCTATCTAAAATAAAGTAGTAATCATGCGACAAAAAAACGCTAGAGATGATCTAGCGTTTCTTTTAGTTCATTCACTTGTTTTGCGTTTACCAATTCCCGTACCGTTCGCACTATCTCTGAGAATAAAACAACTCTCTTACTGCATCCTTATAATACAGAAAGGGATTTTCCAAATGCCTCATTTTCTTAAAAAACAAACCAGTTAACAGCGTTAAAGCAATAGGTGTATTATACATCCTTTTAAATAAAGGTCCCTTACTTACAAAGGACTGATATGTCAATCTTGATTCAATAGGTGGTTTAGCGTGATAAACAATGACCTTTGGAACATAGCTTATCTTGTGGCCCTGTTGGTACATCTTAAACAAAAAGAGGTTCTCTTCACCACTTGGGTATTTTGCCCCTAGCCCAAAATCTTCGTCAAAAACCACCAAGTCCCTATCTACTCTGCTGACATCAATAAAAAATTCGATAGAAGATTTCCGGAACAAATCTCTTCTTCTTATTTGTTGCTGATAGTAATCTAAATACGTCTTATAATATTCTTGCGTTTTTGGATCGTATATTTGATAACAAACAATAGCAGAGTCGTTTGTCTCATAATAACTAAGTACTTCATTAAAAGCTTCTGAATGATACCAACAATCATCATCAGAAAATGTGACAATGTTGTTTTTAATATATGACATTCCAATATTTCTAGCATGAGAAAGACCTAATGTATCAATTCGAATATGCTGATAGGAAAAAGAAACTTGGTCTAATAGTTCACTGACGATCTCATGATTAGCTTGAGATACGATAACGACCTCGAAATTACTGATCGTTTGATTGGCTAAACTGTTAAAAAGTCTTGAAAGTTCAGCTTTTCTTTTTCCAAGTGTAGGTAATACGACACTGATCGTCATCCATCTCCTCCTCTCTAGCTCATGCATGAAACCTGCTCTTTACTTTACTAACATAAAACTGTTTAATAAACTTTCTGATCCCGAGAGCATTTACACCTATAATGCAAATACCATATACAAATACGCCTAAGACTACCTGGAAAATGAACATACCTAGACCAATCTGATTACGTAAAGGCCAGATTACGATTCCCATTATTAGTGTAGCCAAAACGATCTTGAAAAAATCGCCCATCGGAAAAGGCAATGGGCTAATTTTTACATGAACAATGATCCAACTCATTAATATAGCTAACGCATAAGCAATAAGTGTCGCAATTGCAGCTCCCTCTATCCATAAAATGGGATTAATAAAAAATTAAGAGCAATATTAACAATGGCAGCACCTACTACAGGAATTACCTGTAAAGACGATTCTTGTTTCAAATGAAAGACAATATCCACACAATAAATTTTAAACCCTCGTAAAACCGCTGCAATAGCAATATAAGGAATAAGCATCATGGCCTGTTCTCTAAATTCTGCCCCAAGAAATAAATAGACAAAATTACTTGATAAAATGATAACTCCGAGCGCAGCTGGAATTGCAATGAGAAAAATGAGACTTGTATTCTTCTTTACTTGTGTATAGGCTGCTACTTCGCCTTGCTCCTCAAGAGCTTTAATTGCAATGGGAAAAGCAGCTAAATTAATAACCATCATAAAAGTATAAATCGTTTGCTGTGTTAGGTCATAGGTAACCGAATACAAACCCGTATCACTTGTCGTCAAGAGGTATTCGATAATTAATCGGTCAGAATTATGAATAACAACCGTTAATAAAAACGTAATTGATAAGGGAAAACCGTATTTTACAAAACCCTTTAACATATTCCTGTCAAGTTGTGTAACGTTCGGCTTTGCTTTCCATACCCTCAACGTTGGAACAAGTAAGGTCAACCAGAATGCAGCAATCATTCCAATCAATAATCCGATCTCGTTTAGGCCGATTAGAATAAGGGATGTACTAAACGCTAGTCCAAGAGCAACCCTACTAAAAGACAAGTAGCCATATGCTTTTGGATTTAACTGGGCCCTTAACAAAGACAAATGAATACCATACCAAGATTGGCTCCATGATAAAACCAAACAAAGAACGACATAAGTAAATGTTAATCGTTCAAAGGTTAAATAAAAAATAAGCCCTACTACTGTGGACGTTAAAACAAGTCCCACAAAAGACAGTTTGACGGTCTCTAAAAAGCTCGGATCTTCTTTATGTTTAGGATAATAGCGAATTAAACTAAATTTTAACCACTCAAACACAACTGCATTTATTAAACCTGCAATAGCAAAAATAAGAGCATAAACTCCGTACTCCTCTGGTGTAAGAAGTCTAGTAAAAATAGCAATGCTGGCAAAGCTGATAAGAGCCGGTAACCCGTGCGAGATAAAATAATAAAAAGCATGTTTAGCTAACATAAAAAAACCTCTTTCCGTACAGGTACTCTTCCTTATATTGTCTCCCTTTTTCCAACCTAACAACCTCATTATCTAAAAAAAATAGGTTACCATAGATGACTTTTTTAAATCAGCTCGAGCGATAATCCTAAAATCACAAAAAAGAGTGAGGATCTCCTCACTCCTTAGTTGCTATTACGCTTTCGCACGCTTAAAAATAGTTTGCTTCGCAACTTTTTCTTGTTGTCCTTCAGCTTGTGTTTTATTTAAGACAACCAACACAGTTCTAAATAATAAAACAATATCTAACCAGATTGAGTAGTGTCTAATATAGTATAGATCAAACTTTAATTTAGCGTCTGCACTAGTTGTATAAAATCCTAACACCTGTGCATAACCAGTAATACCTGGCTTAACAGAGTTGCGATAGTAAAACCACTTGTTTTCTTTTTCAAACTTCTTAGCAAAATACTCACGTTCCGGTCTTGGACCAACTAACGACATATCCCCTTTAAGAACATTAAATAACTGTGGAAGTTCATCAATTCTTGTTCGACGAATAAACTTGCCCACCTTGGTGATACGGCTATCAGCAGACTTAGCGAGAACCGGCCCTGTTTTAGCTTCAGCATCTATAATCATGGATCGAAACTTCAATATATGAAAAGGCTTGTGTCCTTGCCCGACACGCTCTTGTTTAAAGAAAAACGGTCCACCATCTTCTAATTTTATCGCTAGAGCTGCACTAATCATAATAGGCAAAGTGATCACTAGTAACAAAGCAGAAATCGCTACATCTAAAATTCTCTTCGCTAACATTTGACCCGTTGTCAGTTCGAATGGTTTAACCTCTAGCATCATCGTATCGCCAACCGTTGTGAAAGACGTATTCATAATAAATAAATCATTTGTATTCGGAATCATATAAGCTGATTTCTTTTGTTTCATCGCATAATAAAGGATATCACTTTTCTTCTTTTCCTTCATGCTAGATCCAATAAACACTAAGCCATATGGTAAGATCTCATTTTTAATTTCACTTAATGTAATATCTTGATTTAGCCAAGCAACATCACTTTTACTATTAATTAATTTAGAGTCTTTTAGATTTTCTTTAATTAACTCTAATTCACTCTCGTTACCAATGAAAACAGCTCTTTCATTAAGCATTTTACAATTAATTCTAGTAAATACACCTTTCCAAGTTAGCCATAAAACAAACATGAAAAAATGCGCCATGAAAATAACAGATCGCGGTAAAGCAACTCACGGAATAAGAACGAAATAGCAATGGTCACAACCATAATACAAGCAGAGGCAACTAATAACTTTCTAATCAACTCTGTTTGATCCCGTTTTACAAGTAAATCAAGTTCAAACATATAAATAAAGCACACCGCAGTTAGTAAAACCCATGGAATAATTTCCACTAACGCATCAATATTACGAGGCTGTATTACAATATATTGACTTGCCAAGGTGAAGGCACCCCAATATGCAGCCAAGATAAGTAAAATATCCACTAATATGATTAAAAAACGCGATGTACGTTTTGGAAACATATTTGTCATATTCATTTCTCCTATAATCAAACTTTATATCTATAAAAATACCCTTAGTCTACAACAGATAAACTAAGGGTATCTTAACACAAAATTTATGAAATCTATAGATTCTCAATAACTTTCAATAAATTTACATAATTTATTAGATTAACCATTCACAATCTTTAATTCATCTTTAATCTTTGATGTTGAAATACCTGCTGTTCTTGGCAGATAAACCACTTCGCAATAATCTTTTAGAAAGTCAAACTTCCCTTCCCAATCATCACCCATCACAAAAACATCTACATTATTATCTACAACATCTGAGATCTTTTGTTCCCATTTATGTTCTGGAATCACTTCGTCCACATAACGAATAGCTTCTAAAATCATTTTTCTATTTTCAAAGCTGTGATACGACTTTTTATTTTTAATCGCATTAAACTCATCTGAAGATATAGCAACAATTAAGTAATCCCCTAAGTCTTTAGCTCTTTTTAACAAATTAATGTGGCCCCAGTGTAATAGATCAAACGTACCATATGTTATAACCTTCTTCACTTTTGTTGCCCCCTATATTTCATAAAAATTAAATAATATTAACCAAGTATGCTGTGTTAATTTAACAAAGATTAATATAGCATGATTTTGAACTAGAATACAACAGGATTTGCTATATTTCATTATTTCCCAAAGTTTGTTATAAATAAACAAGTTAATAGGTTTTTAACGTCAAAACAAGCCTAGCCATCATTTTAGCAGTTAATATAAATAAAAACAATATAATATAGGGTGGTATAATTGTCCAACTAACTAATGACTCTAGAATAACTAATACAAACATAGTAGCAAAAAAACCGGGTAGCCCGAGAAAAAAACCTAAAAACGTAAAAAAAATTGACTTTGAACGAATTTGGTTAACTGGGTCCTGCTCGTTTTCTTTTATTTTTGTTAACTGAAAAGATAAAGGGACTAAAAGTGACAGGATAATGGCCACAATTAAAAGATAGACCATAAGCAATTCACCTGTAGTCAAAATTAATCTCTCTGTCATAACTAAAAAAGATAATAAAAACGATATGAAGATTGGTAATTGTGCAGCCTGTATTAACAGGTCGATAAAGTACCCCTTTTTCGAAGTATTCTTCGTTATCCGTGCTATTTCACCATCTACACAATCTAATAAATACCCTAGGTTATAAGCAAAGAAAGCTAAAATAAATGCAAGCGGAGTTGAGATCATCATTAATAAACCAGAGGTTAGCATTCCAATCAAACTCATCCAACTAACAACATTCGGAGTAAAGCGGAGTTTGATAAGGACCATAGTGAAATAAATGGAGATTCTCCTCAGTACAAACCACGACCACAAATCCTCTTTCGCACTGTATGTTTGTGATTGCTTACGGTATTCAATTATTTTCTTCGTATCAAAAAAGGTCGTTGGCAATTTTCCATTCTGTGATTGCATGAGAAATCTCCTTCATTTTCATTCCTGTTCTAAGATATAATTAAACATTTTCTTTATTGATAAAAATCTTTTCCACAACTCTTCTTGCAGCATGGCCGTCTTCTAAATAACAGAACTTTTGGTGAAACTCATCGTATGACTCAGCTAAATCCTGTGTTTCGGTTTTTCTGATTTCATCAATGACTTCTTCCGTAGATAGAACGATAGGACCAGGTGCATTAGTTTCAAAATCAAAGTAAAATCCTCTAAGTTTATTTCGATATGCTTCAATATCATACGTATAAAAGATTATCGGTCTTTTTAGGTTCGCATAATCAAAAAAGACAGATGAATAATCAGTAATTAAGACATCAGAGACAAGGTAAAGATCATTAATATCAAGGTACTTTGAAAAGTCATATACAAAGTCTTCAAACCCACTTAAATCAATCTTATCAGATACAAATGAATGCAATCGTAACAATAATATATAGTCGGAACCAAGCTGCTCTTGCATTTTTTTAAAGTCGAGTTGCAAATTAATTTTGTATCTACCAGGGCCATGATACTCATTATCTCTCCACGTTGGCGCGTATAAAATAATCTTCTTATCATGAGGTAGCTGCAAATTCTTCTTGAGTTCAGTAATAATGTCATTCGAGTTTCGTGTAATTAGGACATCATTTCGAGGATACCCCGACACAATCATATCCTTATTAAAATTAAAAGCCCTCTTGAATATATCTGTTGAATACTCATTTGGCGAAATGAGATAATCCCAATTTTTTGATTCATTGTGAAAGTTTCTAATATATTGTTCACGACTAGTTCCAGGCATATGTACCTCTTCCATATCTGCAACAAGTCTTTTCAATGGAGTTCCGTGCCAGGTTTGAACGTAAATCGTATGCCTCGGTTTCGGAACCCATGACGGCATACGACTATTCGTTACCCAATACTTTGCACGGGCAGCTAGCAGAAACCACCTTGGAGAAAGTCGCTCCACATATGGAACACCAGCCTCTTTAAAGCGGTCCACTACATTCTTATTTGCACTCCAAACCATCTCGTAATCGTGAGCTTGATTAGAAAGGTACTCATAAATAGCACGGGGATTACAGCTATACTGCTTACCAGAGAAGCTTTCAAAAATAATTAACTTCTTTTTAACAGGCAACAATGACAAACAGATAAAGACAAATGTAAACAACTGCCTCATCAGTGGACTTTTTTTTAGTTTTTCTTTAAGACCATTCATAGAAATACACCTTTATGTTCTATTTTTCACCCTTAAACACTCTTTTAATAATTTGTCTAGAAGCTGTTCCATTATCAAGACTACAAAATCGTTCATAAAAAGCTTCAAACTTTTCCTCGTATACTCCTTTGAGCTGATTGATGTTCTCGATTGTATCGATCACCTCTGAAGATTCCATTAAGATTGGTCCAGGTGCCACCTCTTCAAAGTTAAAATAAAAACCTCTTAACGTATCACGATATTTATCGATATCGTACGTGAAGAATAAAATTGGTCTACGCAAGTTCGCATAATCAAAGAAAACAGATGAATAATCAGTAATTAAAAGATCTGATGCAAGATACAATTCTGCAATATCATCATAGCTTGAGAGATTATAAACAAATCCTTCTGCTCCCTCTGTGTTAATCGAATCTGCGATGAGATAATGCATTCGTAGAACTAACACATATTCTTCACCAAGTCGTTTCTTCATATCCTCTAAGTCCAGCTTCAAATCAAACTTATATTGACCTTTTTTATAGAACTCATCGTCTCTCCAAGTTGGTGCATATAAGATAACCTTTTTGTCTGTTGGCAAACCAATTTTCTTCTTAATTTCATCTATGTTTTCTACGTTATTCTTTTTATAAAGAACATCGTTACGTGGATACCCGACATCTAACATCGTCTTATGAAACTTAAAAGCACGTTTGAAAATCTCAGTTGAATAATCATTCGGGGAAACTAAATAATCCCACTTTTGTGCCTCTAAATAGAAATTCTTTTTATACTTTTCCGTGGTCGTCCCAGGCATTCTAACTTCTTTCATATCATGCGCCAGTTTTTTTAAAGGCGTCCCATGCCATGTTTGTAAATAGACGGTTTCTGGTCTTTTAATCATGTATCCAGGCATTCTTGCGTTAATAACCCAGTACTTAGACGTTGCTAAGTAATAATAGTAACGAAGACTTAAACGTTTAACCTTTTTTGCGTTTCCTGGAATTGGTTTAGAAGGATCATTCATAATCCAAATATACTCATAAGAGTTGTCATCCTGGAGCATTTCCTCATAAATTGCACGTGGGTTATCTGAATAACTTTTACCAGCAAAGCTCTCAAATATAATTCGGTTTTCTTTAACAGGTCGATTTAAGAATAGCGAACGGTAGATCTCTTTATACATTGCCTGTCTTCCAGATAAAGCTGTTTTAAAGCGTTTATAACTTTGTCGAATCTTTATTCTTTGGAGCAGTTTACTTTCATCTTTCTCCAATAACGCCTTCATTTCACGACTTGTGAAATAACCACTATTAAGTCGTGTCTTAGTGTCAATTAATTCAGCAGATTTACGCAATGGTTCAAACCAGATTGTTAGGTACTCATTATCTTTCATAATCGTATTTGTAATGCTTCTATGATAAAATCTCAAAAAGTCCTTATCCAAGTATTTATCAATATGGTTATCATATTTTCCAAATTGCACTTTAAAGCGCTGATAAGCCTTTAAGAAATCGGGAATCTTTGCTGAAATTGGATTTTGTCTCAGGCTTGGATGGTCGATGGGATCATAGCATTCTCCCCTAATGTAGGTAGGGACCCTAATCGCTGCTATAGATTCCACCACGCCAATCGCACCTAATGTAAATGACTGATCTGAGTAATAAATTAACTCTTCATCGAACTCCAATTGATGCGTCTTCACAAAATCATGACTCCATAAAATGTTAATAACTGCTTTTCTCCTGAGAGCTTTTTTCTTTTTAGCACCACGATATTCGTAGACATTAACTTGATTATCGTTAGATTCTTCTTGTTCCTGCTCATCTTCGCTATCTTCATCATCAGCTATATAGTGATCCTGTACAATAGTAGTAGGTTTGGAAATTGGACCAACAAGAAAAGGATTCTCACCAATGTGATTCACAAAGACTTCTAGTGTATAAGGAGCCAGATAATCATCTGCATCCAGGAAATAGAGAAAATCACCTGTCGCTTGCCTCACACCGAAATTACGAGCTACTGCTGCACCGCAATTCTCTTCAAAGCTATACACATTCCATGTTGGATTTTCACTTGCAATTCTTTCAATGATCTTCCCACTATTATCAGAAGAGCTATCATTAATAATGATAGCTTCAAAATTCGTATACGTTTGGTTTAAGAGAGAGTTTAAACACCTCTCTACATATTCCTCTTTATTGTAGACAGGAATAATAACACTTACTTTACTCATATTTACACCTCTATGGAATCTGTTTTACTTAACAAAGGTTACATTGATTCATATAGGTCAATCATCTCATTTATTTCTCCAACAGCTTGTACTTCGCCTCTTTTTAAGATAAGAGCCCTATCACAAATACGCTTTAAAGGTTTTAAACTATGCGAGACAATGACAATGGTTTTTCCTTGTTTTTTTAATTCAATAATTTTTTGATAGCATTTTTCTTTAAAGTCTTTATCTCCAACCGCTAACACTTCATCAACTAGAATAATATCCGTTTCAATATGAACAGCAATTGAAAATCCCAATCTCGCTTTCATACCAGATGAGTAAAACTTGATAGGCATATCAATACTTTCCTCTAACTCAGCAAACTCAATGATTTTTGGGAGGACTTCGTTAATCTTCTGTTTATTTAAACCGTAAATCGCACAATTTAACTTTATATTTTCACGCCCTGATAAATCTCTGCTTAGTCCCGCACTCAACTCAATAAGAGGCATGATGGAACCATTTAATTGAATTTGCCCTTTATCAGGTGATATAACACCAGAAATCACTTTAAATAAAGTGCTTTTTCCGGCACCATTTTTCCCGATAATCGCATAACCTTCTCCAGGTTTAACAGAGAAAGAAACATTATTTAAGGCTAGATACTCCTCATGTAATTTTTCGCGTCTCATGAAGGACATTAGTTTACCTTTAAGAGTCTTATCATATGGTTTTTTAAAAACCTTAAAAACATTATTTACATCAATAGCATACAAATTAAATCACTTCCCCTATATTTTTGCTCAACTTATTAAAAATTTGCCAGCAAAAAAGTAAAAGTACTATTGAAAACACCGTACTATATATAATTGAAGCCACAGGAATTAATTCCCCACCGTAAAAAACAAAGTGATAAAGGGAGATAATTGGAGCCATCGGATTCAGCATGTACAAACTTAAATATTGCTCAGGTATTTCTGAGATTGGATATAAAATAGGGGATAAATACATCCATCCTCTAATTCCAAGTGTGCTAATAAATTCAATATCTCGATAGTAAACATTAATACTTGAGAGCAATAATACAATACTTAAAATAAGGATGAATTGTAGTACAATAGCCAGTGGTAAGATGAAAAATCCTACTAACGATATCCCAACCCCGAGATAATAAGAATAAGCTGCGACTAGTAATAATGAGATACCTAAGCTTACTAAATTCGTCAAAATGGTGGTTAAGGGGAAAATTTGTCTAGGGAAATACACTTTTTTAAGTAAAGAAGAATTGGACGTTAATGATTTGGTTCCCCTAAGAACAGAATGATTGACAAACATCCATGGAATAAGCCCAGAAAGTAAAAATAATGAATAGTTCTCTATTCCGAACCTTAAAATGATTGAGAAAACAATAGTATAAATGATCATTAACCCAAGTGGTTCAAGTAGAGACCAAAAATAGCCAAGCATGGTATTTCGGTATTTTATTTTAAGCTCTTTTCTTACTAGGAAGGAAAGCAGCTGTCTGTATTTATATAGTTCAAACATTAGATCTCAACCTTAATTCGTTTTTTTAAACAATAGCTGTTTTTTATAAATCCAATATTCCATTTTAAAATATGCAAGAAATGACCCCAGGCCTCTAAAGAAATGCATACAGAAGAAGGCAATGAAACAAGGTAAAAAGAATTGTATCCCCTTTTTCCTAGCAAATTTAATACTAACAATACTATTAAGCAGTGTATACGAAAGTAAAGCTAACATAAATAACCAGAAAAAGACAGAGTGTAGAAATGCTCCTATAAATAGAGCAACTCCGCTTAAAAAGGTATAAAGTGGAGCTTTTTTATAAACGCTCAACGAACCTGGTGTTACCTGATTCGCAATCATAGACCATGTTCCATCTCCTAAAGATTTATTTATTAAACCTTTGAGTGAGTCACGTACATAATAAGTTGATCTGATCTTTGTCGATAGAAAGAATTGTCCTCCATAATTGTAGACACGCCTATGAAATTCAATATCTTCATTTCTTTTTAAATCCTCATTAAAGCAGCCAATTTCATCAAATATTTCTTTCTTATAGGCACCATATGGGACAGTCTCAACAAACCCTTCCCAATCTTCATTTAAAGTTCTAAACTTCGAGCTTCCTACCCCAAATGGGTGGGAATACACATATTCATTGATACTTCCTTGGAATCCGTGTCCTTTTGAGATAATAATTCCACCTACGCATGTAGCTTCTGGTTGTTTTTTTATTGTTTCCCAATTATTTAGTAAAAAATCATTAGGCACCTCGGTATGTCCATCTAATCTTAGAACATATTGGCCCTTTGATTGTTTTATCCCTATATTCCAACCTGCTGGTAGCGTCTTTTTGTTATTATTATATACACGGATAAAATCCGGGTATTTTTTCCTGTAGTCCTCCACTATACCTAGAGTATTGTCACTTGAACACCCATCAATAATAATTAGTTCATAATTTTCTATAGGGAATTCCTGTTTTAATAACGTTTCAATTAGTCGTGAAATGTACTTTTCTTCATTTCTTACTACAAGTAGAACAGAAAAAAAGATTGACTGTTTCGATTTAAATTCATCATGCACTAATTGCTCACCACACTTTTACACTAATTCAAGCACTGTTAATAACACTAGTTATAGTACTCCATTATATTTTAGATGTAAATAGAACAATCTTATCCTAATTAAGATTAAGGTATCTAAGGATAAAAGAAAAGTGCAGAACTTAAATTTAGTTCTACACCGAATGAATGCCCTATCGCGTCTCGCGTCTGTAATTTTTTTATAAGCTTTGTCGTTCTTTCAGTTGATAAGAGAGATTTGTAATATCTTAATTTTCTCTGTTAATCTTTTCCTCAACTACTTCTAATATTGCGGCTATCTCATCAAGCTTAGTTGCGTTCTCTTTTTTGTACACTTCAAGCTCTTGTTGATTTCGCTCCAGCGCTGCTTTCGTACTCTTTGTGATCGGGCCTTGTTTGACTACATCAATCTCTTGAGTAATCTCCCACATCATCTTTTTCTTGGATAACCGTTCTTCAATTATGATTTGTTTATTTATGATATCATCTCGTTCTTTCTCTAATCGTTCCTTCCATTCCAAAAGTGTTTCCTGCATAATAACCTCCTTAATCAAAATTCAAGACTTATTTATACGGGGCATTTACTTTCAGCATTGTTTTCTTAACCCAGTTTATATTTCCCCATGATACAATATTTATTGATATGAGTAAAACAATCAACCTATTTAATAAGAAGAATCTTGCTTTTTACCTTCCCCTTTTTAATAGATCGAATTATAAGGAAATAGTAGAATTGACTATTATTTTAATTAATGGATAAGAGACATCATGTTCAATATTGTTGGATCAGGTCCATAGAACTAGTAGAACAGACTTTTGAAATAGCGAATACACTGTCACCCACTGAACCTCTCACTAAAGGAAGTGATCGAATGGATGACCCTTCTTCGGTAGAAACGCATCAAAACATCATTGATCATATAAGTATTATAGTTGATCATACTTTTATTCAATCAGGATTCGAAAGTCGAATACCTAACTTATGACTAACAAAGAAAGAGCCATCGATAGCATAAGGGCTCTTTCTTTGTTTCTAAACATTCAATTAATCGTTTCTCTTTTACCCGTTCGAGCCATTAGTTCATCCACTGCTACTTTCGCTTCTTTTCCATTAAATAATACATCATAGATCGCTGCCGTAATTGGCATCTCGACCTCTAATTTTTTGGCTAAGTGAAAGACTGCTTCAGTAGTTCTTACCCCTTCCACAATCATTCCAATGTTATCTAGAACATCCTCTAGGCTTTTTCCTTGGCCAAGGAGGTTACCAGCACGCCAATTTCTACTATGTGTACTTGTACATGTTACAATTAAATCACCTATACCTGTTAAGCCAGAGAAGGTTATTGGGTTTGCTCCTAGTTCACTTCCAAGCCTTGTGATTTCAGCTAACCCGCGTGTCATTAGGGCAGCTTTAGCATTGTCCCCATATCCAAGACCATCACTAAGCCCCGCTCCAAGTGCGATAATATTCTTTAACGCACCACCTAACTCAACACCTATGACATCTGTATTCGTATATACTCTGAAATTAGCATTCATAAACAGCTTTTGTACATATTCAGCAACTTTAAGTTGACTTGCTGCAGCCGTTACCGTTGTTGGTTGTCTTAAGCTAACTTCTTCAGCATGACTAGGTCCTGATAAGACAACTACCTCAGTTAGTAAGTGACTAGGCATTTCTTCCTTGATCATCTCTGAAATCCTCTTATACGTACCTGGCTCAATTCCTTTACTAGCATGAATAATGGTTACTGGATTGATCAACAACTTACTAACTTTTTTTACAATATCGCGAATAGCCTTTGTTGGGACGGTGAGCAAGATTGTATTTACTTCTTTAAGAGCTTCTTCTAAATCAGAGTAGCCTTTAATTAATGATGGGAGTTCAACATTCGGCAAATAAGTTGTATTGGAATGTTGTTCATTTATTTCATCAATAATTGCTGGGTTGTGTCCCCAAAGGTTCACCTCTATATGATTATCAGCTAAAACAAGAGAAAGGGCGGTCCCCCAACTACCAGAACCTAGTACAGCCATTTTCATATGATTATTCATGTTTTCCTCCTAAATCAATTGTCATTGTTTCTTCACACATACAAAAAGGGTAACTCGTCATTCTAACCTAAGTACAACAAATCGGTATAGTTTGTCCGACCTTACTGTAAAAACTTAGATTAAAAACGTACGAGCCACCCTTAATTAATTAAAGTACCGATTCAACTTTTCCAGTTTCTTTATCAACGATGTACCAACCTCTTGTAACCGTATGGCCTACACCATTAACAATCTCAATGTCAAAAACTTGAATATAGTATTTACCATTTTCCTCATGGTCTACTTCAATATGAATTTCCTCATCATTTTCGATCTCTAGATATTCTTTTAATCTCTTTATTGCTTTTTCTACATCTGTTAGGTTCTCGTCTTTTGATTCTTCAGTTTCCTCAATCTCAACAACCGCTTCAGTCGCTTCAACTTCAACTAATTCTTCTTCAACCAATTCTTCCGTTTCTTCTTCAACTACTTCAACATTTTTCTCGGCTTTTTCTTTAGCCTCAAGTTCCTCTTCTGAAATCACTTCTTCTTCAATTTCAACTTCTTCAGACGTGTCGACATCATTACCGAATGAAAATTGGCTAAATCCAAAAATAAGAACAACAGAAGCAAGTGCAGTCACTAACATTACTTTCATAGTGTTTCCCCCTAAATTAAATAGTTATAAGCTTGTCATGAGCATCTTTTAATTACAGAGTACCATATCTCGACAAAAAAATCATTCCTTCATAATCATTTCCAATTTTGATTTTATGAAGATACCGATTGAATTTACCAGCCATAAGTTTGACATAAATTCTAAAATTTCTATATCATCTCAATAGCACTATGAATTATATGAGAATTGACTCTTCTACTAGATCAATAATCGCCGTTACCACTTCATCAATTGATAAAGAGCTTGTATCAATTTCTTTCGCACCTTTTGCCTTACAAAGTGGAGCAAAGGCACGAGTCGAGTCTAACTCATCCCGATTAGCGATCTCCCTTTTTAACTCCTCTAGATTCGAAGGATAACCCTTTCGTAGAAGTTCCTCATGACGCCTCTTTGCTCGTATATCAACAGAAGCTGTTAAAAACACTTTAACTTTAGCATCTGGTAGTACATGCGTACCAATATCACGTCCATCTAGGACTGTATGACCCTTCTCCGCTAACTGTCTCTGGCGCTCTACCATTATTATAACGCGAACCAATTTATAAATCACCACAAATGGAACCTGCTTGCTGACTTCAACCGTTCTGATATTTCCAGCAATATCTTGACCGTTTAGTAAAACGGTTACCTCATTATCTACTTAATTAAGTTAATCGATTGTTCCACCTTCAAGTGAGTTTTTTTTAAGAGTCCTCATCTTTCACATTTACACCTTCTATCAACGCTGCATGGACAACCGCACGATACATCGCTCCAGTATCTATGTAAAAGTAAGATAATTGGTCGTCCACTAATTTTTGCTACTGTACTTTACCCGCACACCCGCTGGTCCATCAATAGCTGCATTTAAATCCTTTTGCATTTCATTTACTCCCTATTCCTCCAGGAAAAACCATACCCATCTAAGCTTTTCGAACACACTTGCACTAAGCTTTTCTCTATTTATTATAGTTTTCTAGAATATTAAATAGAATGTAGTAGTACCTAACAAGAAATTAGCTTAAGTTTATTGTTTTGTTTCACACTTATGTTTATTGAGTAAGATATTTTCTATTGTCCTCAAATCTATTTACTGATACAATTCTTTTTCTAGTAGGGAGACATCTGCAGTGATTCATGATTAAAACTGTGTTGGTTAAGAAAACGCTGGGCTTAACGCCAGCGTTTTCATTTAGTATGTGCCAATTTCCTCATATTCATTTTCTAGTAAGTTTAACTCATAAACGATTCTCGTTACCGGGTCAACAGTATACCAACCTAACGTGATAGAAACATTCTGCTCATTTAGTACGTATACGTGAACAAGAAAGGAATCTTCAGCTTCTAACATGTTGATATGATCCTCTAAATGTTGTGGTCCATCAAAGACCACATTAATTTCGGAATCATGTAGCTTTGATACATGTCGGACCGCGGTCTCAGCTCCAATTGGTGATAAGTACTTTTTCTCGTCTTTAATCTTCCACTTATGATCTTCCACAGCTAATACATATTGATAGATATAATTCTCTTCTCCATTGACCACAGGTTGCGTATATACAACCATTTCTTCCTCAGAATAGATGACAACTTGATTTTCTGGGACGATTGGTTGCGCCAAAGGAAACTCATGAATAGGCTCAAAAAAACGACGTGGCTTTTCATAGATTTGTTTAAACTTACCTTCAATCATATTTGTTGAATATACTTCTGCAAGCTGTGAAGTTAACTCCTCGAATGTATCTTGAAAGACTAGTTCCTCTTCTCCCATTTCAAAGCTGTTCGATAAAATTTCTACAGCCTTCTTTTCCACGCCAATGACAAATTGTACGGCTTCTTCCTCGGTGAGAACAGAGACTTCTTCTGTTTGTTCTTCTTCAACTTCCTCTATTTGTTCTTCAGTGTCTTGATAAGATTCATCTTCTATTTCTTCTACCTGTTCATCAGTCTGCTCTTCAACTGGATATTCAATTTGTTCTTGTTCCAGCACTTTTTCACTCATACAAGCTGATAATACTAATAACCAGCTAATGCTAATCATCATTAATAAATTCTTCATTACTGCCTCCCTTTTAAGCAATCCTATAAAGCTAGTATAACGCATTTTTTTATGTTAAACGAATGTTAATAATGAACTGCTAGTGAGCCTCTTCCATCCTTCTTTACAATTCATTACATGTAATTCACTCTTCCTTAACAATGAACGCATAAGATAAAGATAGTCACATTAAAGGAGGCTTATATGAGTGAGGATTGCGACATCGTCATCGGAATCACTTGGGCTGTTTTACTTAGTATCCCTCTTTGGATCGTTATATACGGTTGGATTCGTTTGATTGCATCGCTTCTCCCTAGCTAATGAACGTAATATGTGCTGTATGTTCAAACCTTTATAACAACTTTATTATTTAGCATTTTTCAATCAACATTTTGCTTTATCCCTACTAAAATCTCCAGAACTAAAAAGCAAAGTGTGCTTATGCTAACACTTTGCTTTTATTATTAAATGTTTATTTACTCGACTAATCGTTTTATCTCTTTGTATACATTTGCGTTTATAGCTAATTCCCCTCCTAATACCTTTATTTGATTATAGTCTGTATAAACTAGGTTGTCTTTAGTTATGTTATGCAAAGAATTACCAACTAATAGAACCCCTACATTTTCTTTGGCTGCCAAAGCAGCTCCTGATAAGCCATCTTGAAATCTCTCCGAAGTGGCTATATAGACCTTATCTGTAGGTGGAGCAAAGTATTGAAAGGCTTTAATATTTGTATCAAACCTCGTTCTCCCAGATAATCTTTCATGTTTTGGAAGTCGATTTGCTACATCATCTGTAATCGCTAGCTCTCCTCCGATTACAAGTGTTTCTTGAACACCCAAATGCTGGATAGCTCTTTCGGTCGCTTTAGGTACGGTTTTGGTATTTGCTAATAAGATAGGAATCCCTCTTACACCTGCATAGGATGCGACCGACAGAGCATCCTGAAATCTTGTATCACTTACAATGATGGCATGGTAAGACCCATTTGGCGCAACTTTTTTTGATATTAGTTCTGCTGTTTCATGTGCATTGGCTCCCGCTATTCTCTCAACTTTAATTCCTAATTGTTTAATTTGTTGATCAACAATCGGATCTATTGCCAGATGCCCTCCTAGAATGATCACTTTTTTCGCACCCAATCTTGCGAGTTCATTCTTTGTAACTTGATCTAATCGGTTATTACGGGATAAAAGTAATGGAGCGTCATATTTTGCTGCTAAAGGAACTCCTGCAAGGGCGTCTTGAAATCGATCGCCCCGAGACATAATCACATAATCAGATTGTGTCCATCCCTCTTTACTGACTAAGGCTGATGTTTCATATAAATTTACCCCTTCTATCCTAGACACCTTAGGCGTTTGATGATTCGAGTACACAACGAATCCATACCCATACCAGCTATCTCTACCTGACAGCCCTAAATCAAGTGCGTATTCCTGTAGCTTGCTTCGTAGCTCCTTGTTTGTGAGTGTAGGGTATTTTTGCTTTAATAGAGCTAAGATACCAGAAATATGCGGAGTGGCTTGTGAGGTTCCATTAGCAACTGCATACTGTCCATTTAAATATGTACTAAATATCTCCACACCCGGAGCTGAAAATTCAACCTCTTTTCCTGTTGAGGAGAACGAAGCACGTTTTAATTCCTGGCTAACTGCTCCAACAGCAATAACTGGTTCATATTTAGCTAGACTACTTACACTGTTATCCGTTCCTTGTGCATTTCCTGTATTACCACTAGCCCCGACAATAAGAATGCCTTTCTCTTGAGCTTGATTCAACAACTCTTCTAGTATTTCCGATGCTTGATTCGTACCCAAACTAAAGTTAATAATATCCATTTGATTCGCGATCGACCATTCTATCGCCTGCATAATGGAGCGAAGGCTACCTATCCCATCTTTATTTAACGCTTTGACTGCAAACAGTTGTGCTTCAGGAGCTACCCCTATTACACGATTATTTAGATTCCTAGCTCCAATTGTTCCAGCAACATGAGTACCATGTCCATTATCATCAGACCAGGAAGTCGTATAATCAAGGGTCGATACTCCACCAAAAATATTTAGCTGTGGGTGGGGAGAAATCCCTGTGTCTACAACAGCAATTCTAACCCCTTTTCCGGTCACTCCTTCATCCCATGCTTTCTTCGCTTTAACCGCGTGAATATTCCACTGCGACTGCGTTGTCTGAAATACCCCATGATCTTGCAAAGTTGGTACTACATCAACTAACGTTTCTTCTAATGTATAAACACTATTCTCTTCAATTTTATCTATATGACGGTTATTTCTTAATAAAGCGAGGTCTTCTTTTCGGAAAACCCCTACGACTGCTGGAATCCATTCAAATTGATGTTCAATTTCTAGAGCGAGTTCATCAACTAGTTTTTTTCCAGCCTCTGTATTATAAACAACAATGACTTCTTCATGATTTGACTCTTCAGAGGATGCGAACGAGGTCGTTTGTATATAAATCATACAGATCAATATAAATATGAAAAGCCATCTATATGTAGATTTAATTATACTCATTTGTGCTAATCTCCTTTACCTAAATTGTAATGATATCTAACACTATTCCTACTATTATATCTTATAAAAGCAATGGATTTAAGTAAAAGTACGAGAATGATTTTTTCATAAATTCATTGATTCAGTAAGTAATAAAGACTACAACCCAAAGATACCTTCTCATCTTTGAGTTGTAGTCTCTATTCGATAGTTTCTTCAAATAATAGTTCCAAGCTATATTGTTTTCCAACCAACAAATCATATTGAAGCATCTCATATTGCTTTAATAATTCTTCTTGCTTCTCGGTTAATTTTAGGATTTCTTTCCCTTCAGGATCAATTTTAGTTGTTGCAGCTAGTCCAGCGATTTCACCCTTTAGTTTTGCTAAAAACTGATAATATGGTGGTAGATCCATGTTCATGATCTCAAATAATGTAGGCCCAATGAACGCTGGACTAATCGAGTTTAAGTCTTTTCGTTCTGTGTCTACATTTGAATACATAAATAAAGGTGTTTCATGAAAACTCCGATAGTCTTCTTCCTCCTTCAGAATATCTCCATAGTTCAATTCTTTAAACACTGCTTTATTCTGTCCTAATATCGGGAGGTGGTCTCCCCAGAAAACTATGACGGTTGGCTCTTCAAGTGTTGAGACAAATTCTATTAATTTATTCGTTGCAGCATCTGCTTGCTTGATGCCTTCTGCGTAAATTTCCACCTCTGATTTCAAGTCGTTTTCTAACCCACTAACTTCAATCGTATTTTCATCATAGCGTTCCGTTCTATACGGGAAATGATTTTGCATCGTTACCGCATGAACAAAAAGCGGTTGTTTACTTTCTTCTAGTAGCATAACTATCTCATCCGTTACTGACTCATCTGAAATATAACTACCCGATATTTCTTTATGTTTCATTTCTTCAATGCTGATAAAGTCATCGAACCCAAATGCTTTGTACACCCTTGCCCGTTTATAAAAGGCTTTGTTGTAGGGGTGAAGCGCAATAGTCTTGTAACCCTTTGTCTTTAACATGCTAGCAAGCGATGGGACAGAAGATTTTTTGTCTATAAGCTGTTGATAAGGTACCGCTCCAGATTGAAGTGTACTCATGGAGAAACCAGTTAAAGCCTCATATTCCACATTTGCCGTTTGTCCACCAAAACTAGGAGTTAAAACCGATCCTGATGTATGTTCATTCATATAGTTTCGTACATGTGGCATTGGGTCTTCGCTAAACGACACATCTAGTTTGGTTGGATCCCAAAAAGTCTCATTCATCAAAAAAATGATATTAGGGCGCTTATATCCTTTATCACTGAAACTAGCAGGAGTACTTCCTCCATCTGCCAAAATTGAGAGAGCAATTTCCTGAATTTTTTTTCGATTGTAATTGGCAGGTTTTTCAAAGGTCTCATGATTTAAGTTCGAAAGATAACCAAATACAAAGCCATTTTTTTGATAATTCTTTAATTGGTTCCACTGAATAATATTTACATTATTGTCTTCAACTACCTTCTTCATAAAGCTCGATGGGTGAAACGTAAAGGCAAAAACCATATAAAATGCTAGGGAACTAACCACAACCCTACTAAGAAGTGTAATCTTCACCTCCTGGAGCTGTTTATAAGCAAAAATGGTTATTAAAACAGCTAATAAACTGTAAATCATTAACTGAGGAGAGATGTACCCAGAAACCATTTTAAGTACATCAGTAAAGTGGGCTATTTGTGTAAAATCAGAAGGGTACAAAGGCTCGCCTAAAAATTGGAGTTTATTACCATGCAAAACACCAAGCGTCAACACAGATAAGGCTAGAATCAGGGAAGTTACATAGAGCCTCCCTATTAGTGCAAATAAAGACAATCCAATAAAGAACAAGTAAAAGGAACCTAACAGAAATACCCTTGTGTTAATTTGAATCCAATCAATCGTTCCTGCTATTTCTTTTAACCCTTGAAAATATTCCAACGTGAAATTAAGAGTCAAGGCAAGTAGGAATAAAACGGTGAAGCTGTAGATTTTTTTGATCCAAAATCCGTACTTCGGGTTTTCTAATAACCTTAACGCAAGATTGATCTGAAATTGGCTGAAGATCATTACATAACCACTTATTAGAAAAGTAATGAGTAGAAATATTTTCGTATTCAATTGAACATAATCAACAATTGCATCAACATTTAATTGATATAAAAGTCCTAACAATATACCTGTAATGAGCACAGCTATAATGACATTCGCTACAATCACAATCATCCAAGAATTAAAGTTATTTTTCATGCTACGCTCCTAAATTTATTCGATTAGAACTATGTCAAGCTTCTCCCTATTAGTACGAATATGATAAATATCTTCGATAAGATTAGTATGAACAAATGAAGAAAAAAAATTGCTAATTTGTTCATCTTTCCCTACTCCAAAGATGTAATAAGACTTCTTCATCTTTCCACGAATTGCGTTTCTGTTTCACTGTTTCTACATCAATTACGATATCGAATCTCTCCGAAAGCTGCTCATATCTTACAACATAGTGCAAATAGCCTCTATCCTCTTTACTTTCTGGGCTGTAATAGACTACATTCGGCTGGCTGGATCTGAACCTTCTTTTACAATCTCATCAAAGAGTTGTTTCACTCACATTAGAGAGGAATCTACATCTGGTTTCTCATAAAAGGTGTAGTGTGAACGAGCATCCCTAGCCAAGAAATGAGAGAAAAAGTAATAAAAAAGTCAGGTAGGCATGAATCACTTAACCCCATCTCACCAATTTCTTCATCATGCATTTTAAACACCCATATTCTTTGTATTAAAAAACTCACTATAAACAAAACCCCATCTACTGCTATTTTAAGTGCTACCTCGCCATCACCTAGTAGCATATATAACAAATAAACCGCAAACGACGAAGTAAACATTTGAGAGATACCTAAAATATAATATTTTATTAATGTGTTTTTTGAATTTTATTCTTATTCAATGTGTAATTCATAATAGAAGACAATATCCTAGCCCATATCTTCAACTATAAAAAATAAAGCGGTAAGTGTTCCTTTAACAAAATCACAAAAAAGTGAACAATAAAATGTCTAATCCAAATGAAAACAACGAAGAAAATGGATATATAAGAAAGAGAGAGTAAATTCTAATAGAGTCAATTAAAGAGTTAAAATGTTAAGATTTGTTTTCTTCTATGAAAATTGTTACAATGCTCACTCCTTCTATCTTTATCTGATTCGCCTAACCATTCAAGCAGCATATTTCACCTCATATTCAAAGCGATCGCCACTGACGTTCATGAACTCTTTTAAAAAGCAAGAAGATATCCCTCTAAGACCTGTTGGAGTACCTCAAATTAAATATTTTTCTCGTCAGTATATTTCCAAATGATCCTAGTGGAAACCTTCCCTAAACATGTGAAATAACCTGTTTAATAATGGAAAATAGTATTTAGTATGAACCATATACGTGTAAATATACTTAGGTGTTGCCAATGATGAAGTTAACAAGAACAAATTGATTAATAAGAAAGGGTGGTTTTTAATAATTGTGATAATCCATTCCTTTGTAAAACGATTAATTTTATAAAGAAGGGACGTTGTGTCCTCTACGAAATATTTATTAGATATTTTATATACTTTTGATGCTGGGGGTAGAGTCAAGTCTTCCTCCAGCTTTTATATTTTTCTCTCACCATACTCATAAACATTAAATGTTCTCCCCAATAATAAAATTTACTTACTATATACTTTTTCGACACTTTTCACTTTTTTTCTTCCTTGTATTCCGTTATTTGCCAAAGTCCTTTATAATGAAAAATGATCCAAATTATCTATTTATCTACTAAATAAGTAACTTGCTTTAGAAAAGAGGTTTTGCTATGTCAAAGAAAATCGTGATCCCTTCTATCAGTTTTATCCTCGTTATCTTATTGGGTGCCTTTGTTTTATTTCCTTTTGAATCAAGTGGTCAGATTAACAAACTTGAACAAGAAGCAAAAACGGCGTTTGACCAAGCTGATTTCGACGAGAGTATTGCCTTTTACAAAGAAATCTTAAATCTCGATCCGTTACATGTAAACGCAAGAATTGGACTCACGAAAAGTTATCAAGGAATTGCTAGATTAGATTTAGCAGAAATGACCCTTTTCGATGGAATTGAGTTACTTCCAGCCGAACCTTTATTTTATACATACTTATCAGAACTGTTTATTAATCAATCTGATATCGTCTCAGCCCTTTCCATTTTAAAACAAGGCGCAGACGAAACAAATAATGAAGGCTTTCGATTAGAATATGAATTGTTTTTAGAGCAAATCACGGTTGATTTTGAACGACCTTTTATTCAGAAAGGTCACGAACGAGAAATCCAACTCGTGTGGTCAGATGAGAAAGGGAGAACCCTTCCTCTTACTGCTGAATGGGTACTCTCCTCAGACATTGCTAGTCTTCAAGTCACTGCGGATGAAACAAGTTTAAAAGCTGTTAATAATGGCTCTGTAGTTGTAACTGCCACTTCAGGTGATTTGGTCCGCGAATTAGAAATCACTGTTAAAGATCAAGTCGCAGAAGAACTAACATGGACAATGAGTGATGAAGCCATTATCGTTGCAGCTGATCAAGCAATTGAAGTTGGTGTTGTCGCCTTTGACGCAGATGGCGAGGAAATGCAAATCACGCCGAACTGGACATTAAAAAATGAGTTAGGAACATTAACAGCTGCTGAAAATCAAAAAGTGACGTTTACTGCTTTAGAAGACGGAGCTGAACAACTTATAGCTGAATATGATGGAATTAACCTCTCATTAGATATTGAGATAGATAGTGGTAAAAATACGCTAATGACATCTATTACTGGAGAAGGTACAATAACAACATTGCCTGAAAAAACAATCTATGAAATTGGTGAAGTTGTGGAACTTACAGCAGTACCGGCAGCAGGGTGGAAATTTGTTCGTTGGACTGGCGATCTTTCAGGTACAGCAATAACACAAACTATAACACTTGAAAAACCAATGAAAATTGGCGCAGTATTTGAACTTGAAACAAATACTTATCAACTGTCCATTACGAAAAGTGGAGAAGGCACCGTTCTTCAAAGTACTTTAGCGAACACGATTAACCTTGGTGAAACAGTTACTGTAACCGCCAGGCCGAGTCAAGGCTATGTATTCGAGGGCTGGTCTGGATCCATTACTAGTTCAAATCCATCGATTACATTTGTGATGGAAGAAGACATGACACTACAAGCTATTTTTAGTCCACAACAAACACGTACACCAGTTCGCGAAACAGAAACAGTTATACAGCCGAAGCCACAACCGGCTAAAGAAGAACCGAAGAAAACAAAAACACCGACACAACCGGTAAAGGAAGAGCCAAAGAAAACTGAACCGGCTCCAACTCCCAAGCCAAAAGAACCAGAAAAAACAATACCTATAGAAACACCAAAGCAACCAGAACCAAAACCTGAGCCTGAACCAGATCCGGCACCCGCTCCTGTTCCAGATGAACCAGAATATGAAGATGATTAAAACCTACAGAAAGGTGGATCTTTAATTTTGAAATCCCTTTTATATATTGGAAGTATTATTCTATCAATTACCATCATTATCGTTGGCCATTTCTATTACCAGCAAAAGCTCGAAACCATTGCAGAGGAATCACAAGCTCTAGCCTTGACGATTACTCCTCCTACAACGACTGAAACCGTGGAAACAGAAACGGCTGCAGGAGAAGTAGAAGCTAGCTTAACTGGACTAGTAAAGGAATTAACAGTATCACTTGAAGATGAAGACTCACTAGCTATTACGGTATTCGGGTCAGCTTCAATCGCTTATGACGAGGAAGCTAGTAGTTCTTGGCCTTTATTACTAGAAGATCAGCTCTCTGAGTTAGTTGAAAATCCTTCTCTTAGTATGGTGACAGTTAATGTTGATCGCTTAACTTCAATTGACATCATCAATAGCGAGTATGTAAACGAAGTGATCGAGAGCAATCCTACATTGCTTTTATTTGAACCATTTATTTTAAATGACAATGGTGTTATTCGAATTGAAGATTCTCTTGATGCACTAGAGATCATGATGCAACAACTAACTGATGCTCTACCTAATACAACTATCGTTCTTGTTCCAGCGAATCCATTACCTAATGCTGGCTTTTATTTAACTCAAATAGAAGCATTAGAAAATTTCGCTGCTGAACGTGACTACTTATATGCAAATCATTGGACAAGTTGGCCTTCAACCGACAATGAAGCATTACGCAACTACATTGCAAATGGAAGACCAAACAAAGACGGACATGCCTTATGGGCTGATGCGATGTTTGAGTTTTTGACGAATGAATAGTTGTTAGTTGATGAACCGCTCTTTTTTGAGCGGTTTTTCTTTGTTTTACCGATGGCGAGGGTATGAGTAAGGGGCTATTGGGAAGCATGGCTATCACATCGTTATATTGACTAAAATTAGGAAAGGGCAGAGAATTACCTACTCAGCGTTTTTTCAGCTACACTCAGCATATACTTTTGGCTATAGTGCCTATTTGAAGCAATAGGGGCCTCTGCGTCCCTCCAAACACCCTCTTTGGAAGCTTCCGTATTTTTAAATTAAAAATCTTTTTAAGCTTTATATTTAACTTCCATTAAATTCAATAAATTTGTCTATCTTTTCCATAAATTTGAGATTATAATATTCTAGATTTCATTATTTTATTTTCAGGAGGAATGTTGTGTGAAAGGCTTTTTCTTGTCGTTTGTTTTGGTTATTGGATTAATCGTTACTCCGTCTTTCAGTTTAGCGGCACCACCAGACTTAGAAAGATATCTAGCAGAGCTGGGATGGACAGAAGAACAATTAGCAGAGCATTTAGATTTTCTTGAGCTAGCTATTTCTGATTTTTCTAGTGTTGAGGAGATTGAAGAGCTTCTTGGTCCCGTTTTAACAGAAGAATTACTGCAAGAGTTATTAGAGTGGCAAGAGATAACGTTAGAAGAACTCACTGCTTTATTGATTGAAAATGGCGAGTTAGAAGTTGGACAATCTATCTTTGATGCCTATAAATTTTATTATGATTTAAAATTTGATGTTTATTTTTATAACCTTACACCGATTACTGACGAAAGTTTAAAAACTCTTTTAGACCAATATGAACTTACGCTTGAAGAGCTGATCGCGTTATTAGAAGAGCATGATGATTCTCTTGAAAACTACGAATATATTGAAGACCTTGAATGGGCAATTGACCTTTATTTATATGGGTCAGATCTTGAATTCGCTGATATTAGCGAATTATTTAGCTTAATTGGCTTAACAGATGTAGAACTTGAGAGACTTTTTAATCATTTTGATTCCCTTGATTACACGAATCCAGCTTTCTTAGAGAAACTAGAAGAGCTATCAGAGCGAATGATCGTTTTCGAGGACTTCGAAGATCCTGCTGATGTTACCCCTGAACAAATTGCTGAACTTCTTGATATCTTTACACAATTACTCGACTTATTTGAATTAGATGTCAAGTTCTTTTTAGTTAAAGATCAAGAGAAAAAGCCAATATCACTACAAAATCTTATGATGATGGATAGCACAGACGGCTATGGTCTCTTAATTGAACTTTACAACAAAAAAGGTGAGTTTCTAGCTGACTTGCTTTTCACAGCAGATTTATTTGACTCAGAGATAATTAACGAGACAGGAAAAGATTTAAAAACGATTGAAAATACAATCGTCGACAAAAGCAAAGACAAAGATAAAGTAAAAGATAAAACTAAGCCAGTTAAGAAAACCGTTAAAGGAGCAAAACTTCCTAAAACAGCTTCTAACTACTTAACAAATGCGGCAACAGGTGTTGCGATAGCTGCTGTTGGTTTCTTTTTCTATCGCCGTTTCAAAGTGAACCATGGATAAACAGAGACGGTTTAAAAGAAGAATGAGGTTTCTCATTCTTCTTCCCTTTAGCGCCATGATCATCTTCGGACTCTGGTTTTCAACAACAAATACGTTTAAATTTTTCAAAGGTTATTATTTATATAAAACGGCTGAACCAGCAGTTGTAGAAACCATGATTGAGGAAGAGCAAGAGAATCCCCAAGTTGAAATAGAAGAAAAGCCTTTAACAATCTATCCTCTTGAGCCAGTAAAAGGTGAATTAATGGGTGAACTTTATATACCAAAACTTGAAGCCCGACTCCCGATTTACCACGGTACAGATGAGGATGAACTTGAAAAAGGTGTTGGCCACTTTGCCGGCAGTGTTCTTCCTGGTGAAAATGATAACTCCGTTTTATCCGGTCACCGTGACACCGTTTTTCGTAAGCTAGGAGAAGTCGGAGAAAACGATCTTCTCATCGTAACGACTGGTGCAGGTGAATTCACTTATAAGGTAAGAAAAGTTAGAATCGTCGATGAAGACGATCGAACTGTAATCGTTCCGAAGCCTCGTGCTACCTTAACCGTTTCAACGTGTTATCCTTTTGACTTTATAGGCTCTGCACCAGAACGGTATATTCTTGTGGCGGAGTTAAGAGAAAGTAAGGAGAGTTAAACAGTTAAAACCTTTCATATTTATGAAAGGTTTTTTTGTTTGTATAAAAGTCGTGTATTTTTAAATCCTTTACTCCTCCTTCAATAACCAAGCCTTTAACAAATATTTCAAATTTTTTTTGATAAAACCGGATAAAATTGCAAAATGGTCAAATACTAAAAAAAATTGGTAAGGGATGTGACAGAAATGGCCTTATTATTTTGTAAAATCTATGCACTCATTCGTCTAATTGATGAAAATGACTCTATCAGTGAAAAATTACTTAAATCAATCATCCATTTACAAAATAACCCGTTTTCTACTTCGTTTCATTGGGTTGGTGCTGCTGTCTATCTAATTTAATCCTTCGTAATAATTCTACATTAATCATGTCACACATATTTTTTGAAATGTTCCTTATAGTTTATCGGTTTACATTTCGGAACTATCTCTTTCCTTTTCGCCGTTGTCTACTTCATCATAATTTTATCTAATTTCCGAATCCCGTAAATAATATACACAATCAACCCAATGCATAACAAAAGTCTAATAAGAAAATGATCAAACAAAGAAGCGCCAAAAATAAGTGTTAACAAGCAAAACATTAACCCCGATCCAAATTGAGTAAAGGCAATCGCTATGTCCGAAAACTCCGGTTCTTGTTTATACATCCATCTCTGTCCCCATAACATACTTTCTTCAGGGTAAAAGTAACTCCAAATAAGCACACCAAAGAGTGGAAGCGTAAAGATAATAGTTAACATGTCGATGTCGTTCCCCTCCTTTTGTTTTATCTACGAATTTAGGTATTTGGGGGTTTCGAATTTTTCGTTTAGTAACTCGCCACCTTAGCTCGTAGTAGTGAGGACACCAGGTTCCTTATTTAAGTTAATTAAATTCATTTTACGAGGTAAGTGGACTGAATGGCCTCTATTTGGCTAATTACAAGCAAAATGACAGTCCTATCCGGGTAATAAGGTCCTCTGTGTCCTCCAAGCCTTTGTAAAGCGGGTATTTTTCGCCAATAAGGAACCTGGTGTCCGCCAAAATATGTTGAGTCATAAAATCAGGGGTATGCTGTTAAAACAATGCTATTTTAAAAGCTATAATCCTTCATGAATGCAAAGAAACCGAAGCCCTCGTGGCTCGGTCAAGTGAGTTACTTAGTCATCTCATTTTCAAACTTTTTATAAGCATTTGATGTAAGAACAGATAGGAAATAGATACTTTTAAATGAAGCAATCCCGGCTATGATTAAGGAAAGAAGTTTATGTAGGATCGGGACGTCCACTTTAAACATAGTAATTATTAAGATAAGGAATGTGAGTAAAATAGCTTTTATTAAGTGATTATTTTTCATTTAAAACACCTCCGAAACATTGTTCGATTTAACGATAATACGCGCTTTTACCTTACCATATATTGTAATTCATTTCATTTCAAAACACTCTAAAAAACTATCAAACACTCAAAACTGTTCCGACTCTTTTAATTTCAAAAAAAATACTCCAAGCAATCTTACCGCTTGGAGTATTTTTACAATCCCTTATTCCTTCTCTACAAGATAAGCACGATACTCAGAGACACCGCCTTGCTCAACATAAACAGCCAACACATATTGACCATTTGGTAGTTCATTGCCATTAACCGAACCACCCCAGTTGAATTCATGAATTGGAGCAGGTACGTTAGCGAATGAACCGATTGTTCCGATCTCTGGTCCAAATCCTCCATTCACAAATTGATAAAGATCATACTCAAGCACTTCAGCCCCACCTGGTAAATAAGAACCTACCACATACGAATCTCCATCTTTCTCTAAGAACGCACTAGTTACACGCGGGTAATCCGGCTCCCCAACAAACAAAATCGTTGGAACTTCAATCTTAGTTTCACCCTCGCTCACCGTAATCGTACCTTCATAGTAACCAGGCTCTAACTTCGCTGTATCCACCTGAACATTGAAGTTTACTTGCTGCGATTTACCAGCTTGTACATTTAGATTGTTACTAGTCATCACTTTGATCCCTGCTGGGTTGCCTGCAAATTCAACATCAAAGCTATAACGTTTTCTTTCACTTGATAGATTTTTGATTGTGAAGTGTTGCTTTTCTACTTGTCTACCAGTATCCTTTACAAATTTACCGAAAGAGTGACTTCCTGGTGTTACAAGTGTTTTAGCATCAAGAGCGTCAGGTAAACGGATACTGCCCGCACCTTGTGTATTATGTGCATATGCTTTACCGGTTGTAGGATTAATCATTTCTTCCGCTGTATTCATCAAGGCTGCTTTGACATTGTCTACTCCCCAGTAAGGGTTTGCTTGTAGAACTAGCGCTGCAGCACCTGCTACGTGCGGTGCAGCCATACTTGTTCCTTGGAACGCCCCGTATCCATATGGATTATTAGGATCGTGTGTTGGAATCGTACTAGTAATATTCACACCAGGAGCTGAAACATCAGGTTTAATCATCCATGTTTCAAGAACCGGACCACGAGAAGAGAAGTCAGCTACTGTTTCGCCTACTTCATAAGCAAACTCAATATCAAATGAAACCGTATTGTTACCAGCTTCTATTTCAGCAAGAAGCTTTTGTCCATCTTCAAGAGTTGTTTTAATTGTTGGAACCGCCATACCAGGAACGTCAGCATGCTCCCCAGCAACGTTATTGAAAATAATCGCACCAACAGCACCAGCATTTTTAGCATTCGTTGCTTTATCAACAAAAGCAAATTCACCACGGCTGATTAACGCAATTTTTCCTTCAAGGTCTTTTCCTTCAAAATCACTAGCTGCACCTAAACCAACATAAACAAATTCATACTCACCATTGTTTAACTCAAGTAATTCTTCTTCACTTGGGAAGCCCATTACTTTCGCAGAAGGATATGCAACACCTTCTGTTGTAGCAATTTTAGAACTGAACACATTATAAGGTAAACGTGTTGCCCCTACAGAAATTGCTTCACGAGAAGTACCAGGTGAACCAACTGTCCAGTTGTTTGGACCACTGTTCCCGTTTGAAGTAACAGCCACAACGCCTTCAGCCATAGCCCAGTCTAATGCAATACTCGTTGCCCAGTCAGGGTTGTTAAGTGTGTTACCTAAAGACAAGTTCATAACATCAGCACCATCTTGAACCGCACGCTCAATACCAGCGACAACATTTTCAGTTGATCCGCTACCACCTGGTCCAAGTACACGGTACGCTAATAAAGTAGCATCTGGAGCTACCCCTTTGATTAGTCCATTAGCTGCAACTGTTCCAGCTACGTGAGTTCCGTGGTTAGTCGATCCACCACGTGGGTCACCAGGAGGAGTTTCTTGTGGGTCTTCATTGTTATCAACAAAGTCATACCCTTTATAATCACCAAAAGCATGCGCTAAATCAGGGTGTGTATAGTCTGTACCTGTATCAATAATTGCTACAGTCACACCTTCACCTGTGTATCCAGCATCCCATGCTAAATCAGACCCGATAAAAGGTGCACTTTCCATCATGTTAGGATTAAATGTTTCCGCATCTACTTCTAGAGCATCAACTGTATACTCCACATTTGGATAAACTGCTTTTACTCCAGGGATTGTTAAAATTTCTGTTACTTTGTTTGCAGGAAGTTCAACAGAAAATCCAGAAAAAACATGGTCATACTCTCTGTTTACGCTTGCGTTGTTTACTTTCTTTTGAAGATCTGCAACAACTTTTCCTCTTTCAGAAGCTAATTTAGCTTTTGTCTGTTTTTTACCTTTTTGCTTCGCTTCAACAACAGATTCTGCTTCAAGTTCTACGATAACCGTTGTCGGTCTAGAAGATGCTAGATTGATTTCTCCAAACAGTTCAGCTGTACGAAGCTCGGTCGCACTTCCATTTGTGTTCGCAAAAGCCCCCATACTAAAGGTAGATAATAATAAAACGATTGCTAAAAAGCTTATCAGTAATTTTGACTTTTTCCTATGCATCTAACAATACACCCTCTCATATTCTATTTTTAAGCTACTAGATTCCCTATACTGAACTTTTCACCTCCAAAAGTAATAAGGGGAATATGATAAATTCTAGTAAAAAATGTTTATATATAACAAATACAAGGTAAAGGGGAAATTCCCTCCGAGACTAAAGTTTGAATAACCTGACGGAAATCGAAAGGATTTTTAGAGCTGAGCGTTATTTTCTACAAAGTTTTTTCGGTTTTCGTAATATTCAAACATTTATAGGTATTATCACCCAGGAAATATTTAGGTTTTAAAGAAAAATAACGCGAGCAAGGATTGAAATAAAAGATTTAATCAAAAAAACCCTCCATATGTTTAGAAAACAATTACGGAGAGGATTTTTCCTTTTTTAGAAGGTTTTGATTCTCTAACTGAATAATACTATTCACAGAAGGAGTGGTTTTCACTAGTGTTTACTATCCTATTTCCCTTTTAATGCCCCAATCGTTTGATTCACTCTGGTGTTGCTTAAGAAATTTTAAAGATACTCTATTAAATTCTATTGCCTTTTCAATGATGCAAACATGCCCTGCTTCTTCGATAATTTCCAACTCAGCATATGAATCTATGCTAGCTGCATGCGCGGCAGATTGAATAAACATGTGATCGTCTCTGCCTAAGACATAGAGCTTGGGAATTGAATTCGAAATCTTAGTTGCATTCTGATAAGCTAATTCCGGCTTTATTGCGAGCTTTGCCCATTTCATAAATTCAGCTCTTCCTAATTTCGTTGCTTCCTTTATAAAGATATTTCTTGATCTGCTATGATTTTCTCTTGGCATCATTAACAGCGCAAAGATTTTATAAAAAATCATATAAGGAGCAAGAAAGCGGACTTGATACGAGGTTTTCACCAATAGCTTGGACCACCAGTTCCATTTGATAACCGCACCAGCCAAGACGACAGATTTAATTCTATCTTGAGCTTCGGCGATCATTTCCTGTGCGAAGATCGTACCAAGCGAAAATCCAACAATATGAAATTCAACTATCGCTAATTCATCTATTACCTTAATGATTTCTTTTGTAATTTTCTCTACTGTATGGTCCAATGTGGCCAAAGCCGTTGAGGTACCATGTCCAGGTAAGTCAATAAACAGCAGATTGTAGTTTTTCTCGTACTGCTCTATCTGTTTGTAAAAAATAGTGTGGTTCCCACCAAATCCATGTAGAAACACGATCCAATCGTGATTCGGGCTAATGATACTTTTTTTATAATCTAGCAATCTATATTCACTTCCTGCTCATTTGAATATCGTCCTTTTATTGTAAAACTAAATTCGGCTTTAAATAGCTAGTAATCATATGTTCAAGAAGATCTTTGTCCAAGTCTAATTCCGCTATATTGGCTGCTTTTAATAAATCACTAGTATTTCGACTTTCAAACTGAATAGAACGTGAAAGATAATTCTCAAATACTCTTAAGCGTTCATGTAGAATCAACTCTTCCTTCGTTAACGTATGCAGAAGGTCTTTTGACGCAATTTCTAAATTGGGAAAATCGAGTGCTTTTTTGATAATCTCTAACATCACCTTATTTTGAAGAGGATGGTTATTTGTGATGTTATAGATCGTCTCATGCGCTCCATGTTCAATGGCACACGATAGAACGTCAGCGACGTAGTCAACAGGAACCAGATTGGAATTGGTTTCACCGTCTAGTAGAAGCCTAAACGGTTTATCGCTACCAACCATACGCTTCACAATTCTGACTCCCTTCAGAAGTCCGTACAGGGCAAAATTGGTGTCAGCCTCACCCGTTTTAGAATCACCGATGATAATAGCAGGTCTCATAATCATCACTTCAAAATCGTTTTTATATGAAAATACTAATTGTTCAGCCGCTGCTTTACTTTGCTCGTAATAATTTACATAATCTCGGTTCGTTGAATATAGTTGCTCATGCCCAACTACATCCATGCCCACAGTATAAGCCGTACTCACATAAATCAATTTTTTCACTTGAATTTGTTTTGAAAATTCAAGTACATGCCGAGTCCCTTCCACATTTACATGGAACGTCTCTTCCTTCCTGTCTTCATCAAATGATAATAATGCTGCCATATGATAAACGACATCAACCTTATTGGTTAAATCCACCATTGTGCCCGTCTCCCTTACTAAGGAAGGGTTGGTGATATCGCCATAAACAAAAGATACTTGTTTCGTTTCTGTATGCGTTAACAATTTTTCTACTCATGAACCTTCTTTTCATTTCGCACTAAAACATATAAGAAGTGCCCTTGTTTGATAAGCCTCGAAATTAATTTCTTACCTAAAAATCCTGAAGCACCTGTTAAAAATACATTCATTCTCTATCCCTCATTTCATGGATCTAGCTCCGCTTCATTATATCACTATAAGAAAAGAGGTAATTTGCACTTTTGAGTGTTAAAAAAGAGCACTGGTGACTGGTACTAAGCCTTTTTAACGTAGAAAAACAATTAAAATGAACTTATAAATATACACAAAACGTTCACTTATCATCCAACGAAAAAAGCATCCTCTCTACTCATAGCAAGAATGCTTTTTATAAAGAAATACAAAGGATCCTTATTATGGTATAAATCTCTTAGCCCTAACATATCTATGAATATATTTAATAGAATTCTTCCATGGAGGTGTCAAACCAATGGTACTCCTAGCAAAGAAAGACATAGAATTGGTTATTAATCAACTGAACGACGAGCAAGTTTCCTTTTTAACGAATCGGATGAAAATCAAAAAGAAAAGTCGTTGGCTCCAACTGTTAGCGAACTTCAAAGGAATTGACATAGATGAAAAGATGAGTGATCAAGACATAGAAGAGAGACTTGAGGACTGGATCTTGGTTGATGTGAAGGACGGAGGATATCAAAAGCGGCCTTATAAATGTGATTGCGGACAAACCCTTCGTTTTCAATATGTCATCAGGAAAAAAGCAGAAGGTGCCATTCGTTATTTAGGAGAAAACTGTTTTGAAAACTATCTCTCCCTTCCTTCTTCCGTGATTAAAGATGTGAAAAAGGGAATGTATGCGATTGATCTTGAAAGAGATGAAATTCTAGTAAAGTTCAAAAAGAATCTGTTTTTTCCGTTGCATGCTTATATGCATTTATCTCTTCCACAGGATTTGATTGATCAGTATGAAGTGGGTCTACCATTATCGGATAACCAGATTGCTTTGGTTGAGCGGATTAACCAAACGTATGAGGAGGAAAAGAAATTATCGGCACTTTTCGAACGATTGTCGATAGAACAGCAACAGTTTGTGATGAAGATGACGAAGGAAGACCGAAGAGAGTTGCTTTTATTAGTCGAGGATGGGGTGATAGAGAGTTTTTTTCAGCCTGAAGATCTTTCGGAATGTGATGAATTCATCAACAAACAAATTCTGCTTAATTTACCACTGCTAGAGAAGCAAAAGCAAAAGGTTAAGGAATGGCAGTTAGCAAGAGAAGAACGGAACTTTTGCACTCCTTAACCTCTGAACAACAGGAGTTCATTCTCTCATACTCAAAAGAAGAACAAGCTATTTTATTAGATAGAGTCCAAAAGCCACTTCATTACTCTGTTGAAGACATAGAGGACTTGCCAGTAGATGACCAAATTAAAAGACAGGTTATGTTGAAGCTTCCTCTTTTAAAGGAACAAATTTATCAAATTCAAAAAGCGCAAAACCTTTGTGGGGGTCTGACCCCCAGTACGTTAAAGCTTTAAAGCAATGGGGGTCTGACCCCCACAAAAAAAGGAGAGCTGGCATTAGCCAGCTCTCCTTTCATTACTATTGATCGCATCGCATTAAGAGAAAAACACCGAAAAAGTTAGAGCTAATAACATAAAGATCCCTGGGTTTTTAAGCTTTGTATTTGTCATATATATGACCTCCCGTTGTTTTGTTAGGTTCATCATATCAATAACAAAATATTCTGTAAGTAACCTCGTAAGGTTTGCTAACAGGGAAATATATATTTGAAATACAGCTTTGTTGAGGGGTCTGACCCCCAGCACGTTAAAGCTTTAAAGCGGTGGGGGTCAGACCCCACCGCCTCTCTACACCCAAACTCTCTCAAACTCTTCCTTACTCAGTGGCTTACTATACAAATACCCTTGCATGTGATAACAATCATGCTTTAGTAAGAACTCTTTTTGGTAGTCTTCTTCTACCCCTTCTGCTATGACATGGAGCTTAAGGCTACGTGCAAGGTTAATAATCGCTTCTGCAATTTCCGAATTACTATGATCTTCTTTTATATCTTGGATGAAAGAGCGATCAATTTTCAGCGTATTAATCGGTAATGTTTTCAAGTAACTAAATGAAGAATAGCCGGTTCCAAAATCATCAATAGAGATTGAAATACCGAATTCTTGTAAAGTTTCTAAAGCTCGTGTAGTTTCTTTCGTATTAAACAGGAGAGTGCTTTCTGTGATTTCTATTTCAAACAGATTTGGCGCTAGTTGATATTCTGATAAAATTTCCTTTACCTGCTTCACAAGAGAACAAGGGTCTTGGAATTGTTTTGCTGAGAAATTGACAGCAAGACTTAATGGTCGAGCCCGATCTTTATTCCAACTCGTTATTTGCGAGCTTGCTTTCTTCATTGCAATTTCCCATAGAGGATGGATAAGTCCAGCTTCTTCTGCTATTGCAATAAACACATCTGGTGGTACAAAACCTAGTTCCTCATCTGTCCATCTGAGCAACGCCTCCACCCCTGTTAGAACCTCGGTACGGGCATCTATTTTAGGCTGGTAATATACTTCAATTTCTTCATTCTTAATTGCTTTTCGTAAACGTGCTTCAATTTGAAGCTTCTTATTTTTTGCTTTGCTTATTTCTTCATTATATATAACCACTTGGTTGCCGCCTTGTTTTTTGGCCGCATACATAGCTCCATCAGCATAAATCATGAGATTTTCCATATTTTCTGTGTGGGTAGGACACAAACTAATGCCACAACTTGCGCCAACAATTACTTCATTCTCATCAAGCATAAACGGTTGATTAATCTTCATAGTAATCTTATTGGCGATCTCTATTACTTCCTCAACTTCCAGGTCGCTAAACAACACAACAAACTCGTCGCCACCCTGCCTAGTCAGTACACTGTTCTTTCCAGTTAAACAATTTTTAAGACGCTCAGATATTAATTGAATAAGTTGATCTCCTTTAGCATGCCCAAGCGTGTCATTGACATCTTTAAAACGATCAATGTCCACAAACAATACTGCAACGGTTTCACCTGTTTTCTTTGCTTGATCAACCTTCTTACTTAACTCTTCTTGGAAAAATCTTCTATTATATAAACCTGTCAATGGATCGTGATTCGCTTGAAACTGAATGACTTCCTGACTTTCTTCGAGATCAGCAACATAATTCTGTAAAGATTTGGATAAGGCATTTACATTTTGCGCAAGATGACCTAACTCATCTTTTCTGTCTAAAATGACATTTCCTCCAAATTTACCTTCAGCAATCTTATTTAGCTCTTCATCAATGTAACTGATTGGCTTCGTAATTGAACGTGAGAAAACAAAGCTAGTCAACAAAACAAGTAAAACAAATGGAATCGTTAAAAAGAAGTGCTGCCAAAATTCTTTGTTAAGCTCATCCTGAATTAAGCTATAATCATATGCTACACCAATGACATAAGGATCACTTGTATCCGTATCAATGGGGACAAGCGTTTTCGAAACAAGTTTTCCATTGATTTCTTCCAGATATTTTTGTGTTTCTCCCGTTGTTACAGCTTTTTGAACCAATTCTGCATCCAGTGCTTGGTTAACGTAATCATACGAACCATACCAAACCGGTTGATCGGCAAGTCGGATAAAGCTATAACCATTTTGATGGATCATTTCCGTTTCTTGACCAAAGTTTTTCGGATTAAACACGGAAAGCTCTAGAACACCTTCAAGTTTATTCGTAAATCGGTTCATGATATTTGTTGGTCCAAACAGCGTCTCATACTCTAGCACCTGGTTGTCTCTGAAATAGGGATTTATAATATAATCCGTCGATCCATCATGAAAATAACCCCATTTATCCGTATGGTCAGGATTACTAGCAGCAACCTCCATCGGACCTGACCAATAGTTTGGTAGTGCTAATCCCTCCTCGACTGTTACTGGAGACAAAGCAAAAAGCTGCTTAAAAGCATCGTACCAAAATAGCCACTCTTTTGTAGACATGTCAATTTCATGCGGATCAGAAGACTTTACTCCGATAATGTCGTCCTCTGTCTCCGCTAGTAACGTGATATGAGAAATCATCAGTTCTTCAGCAAGCTGGCTTAG
This sequence comes from Halalkalibacter akibai JCM 9157, assembly GCF_000513135.1. Lineage (GTDB taxonomy): Bacteria > Bacillota > Bacilli > Bacillales > Bacillaceae_D > Halalkalibacter > Halalkalibacter akibai. The sequence goes on along the minus strand of NZ_BAUV01000023.1, from coordinate 1,477 downwards.
TTGCTCGTTCGAAACATCTTCATAGTTAGATGGAAGGGCATTTCTAATGGCGATTGAAGCCGTTCTCAACTCTCTCGCTATAATATCTTCTACATAGAGCGCCCCATTTCTTGAATTCTCCACCTGATAAGATACTTCCTGAATAATCAATTCTATCTCTTTTTCATTAAACTCTATTAGCTTTTCTTTTGACCGCATGTAGTGCAGTGTGCTATTTGCTATTAAAATACATAATACCAATGTCGTGAATATCAAAGGTAGTTTCTTTTTAATTGACACAATATGACCTCCTTACCCTAAACTTTTTAAAAAATAAATCTAAAAAACCTCTACAACAGGCAAGGTATGGCGCTTTCTTACTTGTCCATTGCAGAGGGCCAGCTTCGTTAAAATCTATTAAGCTTGTCCCTTAAACGACTAAACCGCTTAGATTCTTAGACTGGACTTTTGTTAAAAAAGATTGAAAATAAGACATGAACTGATAAGGATTGTGAAAATGCGCTGCATGTCCAGCATGGGTTAACTCTTTATATACAACATTTAGATTATATTGATCTATAGCAGTAAGAGTACCTTTATACAAATCATCATACTCTCCCATTAACCATAAAATAGGAGTTTGTATTTGCGAAAGAATTGCCGGCGAATCAATCTCAACGTTTAACCTCAAGACCTGTTCAAACATGTCTGGATCGAGTTCTCCGGCATATTTAGCAAAAATAGCTTCTGAGTTTTCATTCAGAAGTTCTCTATTTGGATTCATCAGTCGCGCACATTGGTTTAACCACATGTTATATTCAAGCTTCTGTCTCATTTCTAGTAATCTTACGATGTTTGCCTGAAATTGCGAACGGACACCACAACAATAGCCCCCGACAAACGTCATACTTATAACCATATTAGGATATTTACTAGCAAAGGCCATGGATACTATACTTCCAAAACTGAGAGCACATAAGTGAGCTTTTTTCACTCTACCTTTTTCAAATATAGAATAAAGCTGTTCCACTAGCCTATCTAAAGTAAGCTGGTTTGCTTCACCTAACTCAGCAGAGTTATAGAAATTGTAAGCGATACAGTGATATTCATGATTCAATTGGATCATTTCTCTTTGAAAAGCATTCTTATTTCCTACTATTCCATGTAAAAAAATAATCGTTTCTTTTTGCATCACAATACCCTCTTATTCAAATTTCATAGTAGCTTGTATCCTATTACTATCTAACCTCTAACCTATCCTAAAATATGAAAAAAGCTCTAATCATCAACGTTATTATATTTCTATTTATAGAATCAAGTAAAACGTAATATTTGGAATGTCCATTTACACAACGCTTACTCTAGCAAAAAACAACATAAGTTAGTAGCATCGTATCATTTTATCACAAGAAAAGAAACACAAATCGACAAATTTCGCACCCCTTTTTGAGGGGTCTGACCCCCACCACGTTAAAGCTTTAAAGCAATGGGGGTCAGA
>NZ_BAUV01000024.1 GCF_000513135.1 Halalkalibacter akibai JCM 9157 | reverse complement strand
AACCACCTTCAATATAAGAGAAGGTGGTTATCAATACAAATTCACTTTCTCTTATCTTTCAAGCTCGTAAGCTTGATGGAATTAGCACCTGACCAGAAGTTTGGCTGGTTGCTGAGACATCATAGGGCCAGTCCCTCCGTCTCTCTTGATAAGAAATCCTATTTAATTAAATTCATTTAATCAAAATTACAACAATTCTAACAATATTGCAAGAACTATTTCTCGAATTAAGTTAAAAACTACTCAACCGAAGCATCTATGTGCAACGTTTCTTCATTTCCACAAATGCAGCGTTTAAACCCTGTTTCATATTCTCCTTTTTCGTTTCTTCTACCTCTTAATATGTATTTTTGCCCACATACAGGGCATCTAATGATAATTCGATAACGTCCTTCAGCCATTTTTTTCACCCTTTACCATACATTCTTTAATGATCTAATTGGTTAGCACGTTTCACTTTATTTAATGCTACCCACCAAAGTACCAACATAAACGGAATTAGTCCAATTAAAAAATAAATATCAAATATTAATAAAATAAAATCATATGTACCATGTAACCCAACTGGTAATACCAGAGCCAAAAGCATGTATTTTTTCTTATGCGCGTATTCTACTTTCGCACTACCTAAATAATAACCCATGATTACTCCGTATAATGCATGGCTTGATACAGGTAATAGCGCCCGACCAAAAGCAGTTTCTAAGCCATTAGCTACTAAGTATAAAACATTCTCAGCTGTTGCAAACCCAAGTGATAACGAAACCCCAAAAACAATTCCATCATAACGCCTTGAAAAAAAAGCATGTTGATAAGCAAATACCCATAGCAAAAACCATTTAAAAAATTCTTCTACAAACCCATATAAAACAAATGCTCTTCCAAATGGTTGCTCAAAATAACCTTCTACAGTAAAAGCATATTGAATGACCATAATTGGAAAAACTAAAAGTACTCCGATAATAAATGTTCGAAATACTTGTACTTTGGTTGCTGTACTATAATGACTCCTCAAATAAAAGTAAGATAATAATGCCATCCCTGGCGCCATTGCCGCTGTCACAAGTGCAAACAATTCGCCCTTCCTCTCTTTTAACAATCTCTTTTTCTTTTCACGCTTATTTAAAACAACTTTCTATTCAGTATTTCTATTTTATGTTAATATGAATTAGTATTTTCAGACTGTTTAAAGCAGAGGTGTCCAATTTGAAAAAAATTCTTGTCCTACATACAGGTGGTACCATCGCCATGCAAGAAAATGAGCAAGGTGCTGTCCAACCTAACGTAATAAATCCATTATATTCCACTATCGAGTCGCTATCAAGCATAGCATCTGTAATCGTAGATGACTTTCTAAATATTCCTTCTCCGCATATGACACCGTCATTAATGGTTAACTTGGCCGAACGATTAAAAGCTCGTGTCAAGGAAGATCAGTTAGATGGCATTGTGGTTACCCATGGGACTGATACACTTGAAGAAACGGCTTATTTACTTGACCTGTTACTTGATTGGAACATTCCCGTTATTTTAACAGGTGCGATGCGTTCAAGTAATGAATTAGGAGCTGATGGTCCACATAATTTAATCTCAGCTGTCCGAGTTGCAGCTCATGATTCGGCTTGTAACAAAGGTGTATTAGTAGTTCTAAATGACGAAATTCACACTGCAAAAAATGTAACAAAGACCCATTCTAGTAATATTGCCACTTTCCAAAGTCCTCAATATGGTCCCATTGGCATTGTTACTAAACGCGGTGTTTTTTTCCATCACACTTTAACGGCCCGCGAAAGCTATCCTGTTAAAAAACTCACTAAGAACGTTGTTTTATTAAAAACTTATACTGGAATGGATGAAACAATCATTCAGGCTGTCGCTAACACAGACATTGACGGCTTAGTTATTGAAGCTTTTGGACAAGGAAATGTTCCTCCAAAGGTGATGGAAGGTTTAACTAGTCTTATCAAAAAGTCAATCCCAATCGTACTCGTTTCACGTTGTTTTAATGGAATTGTGCAAGACGTCTATGCTTACGAAGGTGGCGGCAGGATGTTAAAAGACAGAGGTGTGATCTTTACAAATGGGTTAAACGGACAGAAAGCTAGATTGAAGCTAATGGTCGTATTGGAGCAAACGTCTGATCAACAGAAACTACAGGAATTGTTTTATAAATGATTACAAACCAAAAGGGGAGTACCGGTCCACATGACCTGTTACTTCCCCTTTTGTTTGCTTATCGCTTCTGCGATTTGGCATCCATGGAATCGACCGTTCTCTATAAAAATCTCATTCGCATTATTCCCTGCCGCTATAACACCTGCAACAAATAATCCAGGAATATTGGTTTCCATTGTCGTTGGGTCAAATGAAGGTCTGCCCGTGAGAGGGTCCACTTCTACTCCCATTTTCCTGATAAATGAATGATCTGGGTGGTAGCCCGTCATCGCAAAAACAAACTGAGCCGCTATCCGCTTTTGCTTCTTACCTTGTTGATAAATCACTTCATCTTCAGTAATTTCTAGCACATCTGCGTTAAACTCCATCTTAATCTGCTCGTTTTTAACTAACGATTCAAACTCTGGCAAAATCCAAGGTTTTATACTAGTAGAATACTCGCTCCCACGATACAAATTACAAACTCTCGCTCCGGCCTTTTCAAGTTCAAGCGCAGCATCTATGGCTGAGTTTTTTCCGCCGATTACTACAACATCCATATCAAAATAAGGATGAGCTTCTTTAAAATAATGGAGCACATGTTTATGTTCTTCTCCTGGTACATCCATTAGATTCGGTGAGTCGTAATAACCTGTAGCAATAATGACATGTTCAGCTAAGTACTCTCCTTTAGTCGTTGATATATAAAACTCTCCATTATTTTGTTTCTTTACAAGTTGAACTTTTTCATATGCTTGAACACGTATTTTTTTTCGTTTTACTACTTCCCTATAATAAACAAGTGCTTGATTTCTTTTCGGCTTTCTTTCCTCAATCACAAAAGGAACCGATCCGATCTCTAATTTTTCACTTGTAGAAAAGAATGTCTGATGAGTAGGATAACGGTGGATAGCACTTACTACATTATCTTTTTCAATGACTAAAGCTTGTAAACCTTTTTGCTTACAAGCAATAGCTGCTGCTAATCCACAGGGTCCACCACCTACAATGATCACTTCTTCTCTTCTCATTGCCTCACCCCCAACAAAGATAAAACCCTTGTCTATAACCTACACAAGGGTTTTTATAACAGTTATACCCACCCACGAAATCTTGACGCTTCGGCCATTTTGCGTACTCCGACCATGTAAGCTGCAAGACGCATGTCTACTTTTCTTATTTGGGCTAATTTATATATATTCTCAAAAGCTCCGACCATAACCGCTTCTAGTTTTCCTTCAACCTCATCTTCAGTCCAATAATAACCTTGATTATTTTGAACCCACTCAAAATAAGAAACGGTAACTCCACCTGCACTCGCCAAAACATCAGGGACTAACAGAACATTACGTTCAGATAAAATACGAGTTGCTTCCATTGTCGTTGGACCATTGGCCGCCTCGACAACAATAGAGGCCTTAATTTCTGCAGCGTTCTTTTCAGTTATTTGGTTTTCAATAGCAGCCGGAACTAGAATATCACAATCAAGTTCTAATAATTCCTCATTTGTAATCGTTTCTTTAAATAGTTTTGTGACTGTCCCAAAACTATCCCGTCTATCAAGTAAATAGTCAATATCCAATCCATCTGGATCATGCAACGCACCATATGCATCTGAGATCCCAATCACTTTAGCACCAGCATCATGCATAAATTTAGCTAGAAAGCTTCCTGCATTTCCGAACCCTTGGATGACTACACGTGCTCCATCTATTTCAATACCCTTTTTCTTTGCTGCTTCTCTGATACAAATCGTAACACCTTTTGCTGTAGCTGACTCTCTACCATGAGATCCTCCTAAAACAAGCGGTTTTCCTGTTATGAATCCCGGAGAATCAAATTCCCGAATGCGACTATACTCATCTAACATCCAAGCCATGATTTGCGAATTAGTAAAAACATCTGGAGCTGGTATATCTTTCGTAGGCCCAACTATTTGACTAATTGCACGTACATATCCACGACTAATTCTTTCAAGTTCTCTAAAAGACATTTCACGTGGATCACAGATAATTCCACCTTTTCCTCCTCCATAAGGTAAATCGACAATACCAGCTTTTAAGCTCATCCAAATCGAGAGTGCTTTCACTTCTTTTTCAGTTACAGCTGGGTGAAAGCGGACGCCCCCTTTTGTAGGGCCAACCGAATCGTTGTGCTGCGCTCGGAAACCAGTATAAATCTTTGTAGAACCATCATCCATTTTAACTGGAATTCTGACCGTAAGCATCCTCATCGGCTCTTTCATAAGTTCATACATTTCTTCAGGGTAACCAAGCTTGTCCAACGCTTTCTTAATGACACTTTGTGTCGATGCAAGCACATCTAGTTGTTCGGCTTGTTGTTCATTTTCTGCCATTTCCAATTTCACCTCTATAGTGGTTAATAAAGCTTTTCATCACTTCTTACTATAATGAAACAGGTCTCATTTTTCCAGCCTAAATGTTAAGTTTTATGCAAAAGAAAATGTAAGAACTGTGAAAGAAAAAAGAACTGATAGTATCATCAGTCCTTTTCATTTTTAATAAAATAGTTGTAAAGGTGCGTGATAGAGTCATGTGCCATTAATTTCTTGCCGTATTCTTCAACCAAGTACGATGATACTGTTGACGGATTTCCAAACTCCGATAATAGAGCAACAAAAGCTTCTTCGTCAACAACTTCTACATCATATTCTTCAAACTTAATAAAGTATTGTTCTTGATAAGAATATAATGTGCCACCATTTATTCCAAAAGGAGATAATCTTGATGAAAGAGAGATGACGTCTTCTATGTCTTTAAACTCATAAAAAATATCTTCGGTTTCATCAAGTGTTACTTGCATCTCTATATAACCATCTTCAAAACCTTCTTCATCAAAATCATCTTCTGCCTTACTTTTTGAGACGATGATTACCATCCCTTGGGCAGGCATTGCATAGACTTCAACCGCAATAGGACCATCTACTTTAAAACCTAGCTCGTCATCAGCTTCCAAAATCATATCGCGAAACAAATCGTGCACTTTCGGAAGGTCTTGCCATAAATCTTCCTTTGTTAAGCCTCTTTCATGCATATCATCATAGGTTAAGAAAGCTTTAAATTTATCTGTATTTAAACGTTCAAGACGCATTTGAAACCCTCCTTTATTACGAACGTCCATTAGCCATTTTCAGGTCAGTCATAAACCGTCTACTATACAGTATGAAAGGACGGAAAAGAAGGTTCGATACATGAGACTAGAAATTTATAATTTCAGGCTGTTTTTTAACCAATGCTCCCAGTCTTCCTTCGTTTTACCGACAAGGAACTCATCATATGTAGATAACTGACTTTCATTTAAACGATCAAAGGCGAATCCCCAGCCCTATAATTAATGAAGGGAACTGATTTCGTAATTGGTCAATCACAGTTAAAGCGGCTTTTAAGTTATGATCCATTGTACAGGATGTTACAAATATATCTGCATCCACCTCTTTGATCACAAGCTCAAGATCTGAAGTAGGGATTCCAGTACCTAGATAAATAACTTCATACCCCTTCCTTCTTAAAAAAAGAGTAAAGATTAATAAACCTAGTTCATGAGATTCATGAGGGCCACAAACTGCCACTACTTTAGGCATAAGGCCATCTACTGGCAACCCATGAAAAATGGTTCCAATTTTGGTTCGTAGAAATGAGGTAACGAAATGTTCGTGAGCAACTGATATCTCATTTCTTTCCCACATATAACCAACTTTTACTAAAAGAGTTCCTAGAATATCTATTGTTACTTTATCAATGCTAAACAGACAAAAAGCTTGATTTAATAGTTGATTAGCTTTATTTTCTTGAAATGAGAGTAATGCCTCTAATATCTCTTCAGACAATTGAATGGAGTAATCCCCTTGGACAGGATCTGCTTGTTCTACAGCAATCGAACCTTTTTCAAATAAATCTACAGCTTGTCCAATGGTAAAACCTTTATTTACCTTCTCCATTAACCACCTTAAAATGGCCACATGCTCTTCAGAATATAATCTATGCCCTGCTTTATTACGAACCGGTTCAATTATGTGATAACGCCTCTCCCAAGCGCGTAACGTACCAGCTTGTATACCAAGCATTTGTGAAATTGCCTTTATATTATATTTCCCTTCTTTTGAAGCCATATTCCTTCCTCCCATACAAATCAAAAGCATAAAGCATCTGCCATTTAAGTAACCTTAGTATATCGAATTCTCAACTTTGTGTAAACTTTGTATAACTTTTATATTATTTAATCTTCGCACATAAGCGTCAAAATGTGGGTTTCAGCTGGCGCTCCTAATCTTAGCGGAAGCGCTGTAGTTCCGTACCCATTGCTAATAAGAAGGTCTGAACCATTTTGCTTATACAGTCCTCCTTTACGAGCAATGCCATAGCCAAATATTCTAATTTGTCCACCATGAGTGTGGCCTGTTAATAACAAAGGAAATTCGGGTATAGGCAGTTCAGCAATCTCCGGGTAATGACAAACCAATATTGAAAATTGGTCAGGAGGTAAATTAAATTTTGAAATGGATCTCATTGCTGTGTCTATCTCATTTATCCCAACAATAGAGATGAATTCTTTATTTCTTTTTAGCAGTTCTTGATCATTTTCAAGTTCTACAACTCCAAATTTATTAAAAATCGACTTTAAATGATGCTTACCTACTTCTGGATCATTATTTCCCCAGACGAAGTAACATGGTGCTTTGCTTGTTAATTGCTTTATATTTTCTTCAATTCGATTAAGTGAAACCCCCCGTTCACACAAATCACCACCAATAACGATACAATCCACACCATGAAGGTTCTGAATAATTTTATCTGAAATTCTCCTTCTATGTACATCACTAATAAAAAAAAGACGAAAGCCATCAAAGGATTTTGGCAATGTCTCATAAGATAAAGTGGTTTTTCTTATTCGATTTCTGTTTCCTTCCAAAAACATATATGATAGTAATATACCAAACATCACCCCAATAACGATTAAAAACATTATCCTCACCCTCTTATTTAAACCATTTGTTATTTTTTTCTAAACTAACATCCATAATACCATACCAAAGTGCTAAGCCTAATGCTAGAACAGCCAATTTTCCGTTTTTGAAAAAAAGATGAAGCCACGTTAGTGTAGCTACAAAGATAAAAATCATTCTTGGGGTTCTTAAAATCGGATGTGATAAACGAGGATTCCAAATTTTCACACCATCCCTTACAAATAATGAGTACGACAAAAAACCAACTATAAATAGTAAAATAGCCAGCAATAATTTAAATGGAGAAAAAAGAACTTCTCCTATAAAATGTGAAATCGACCAAATTGGAGAGTCCGGAAACATATTTAGTGAAACAAATATTCCACCATAAGCAGTCAGTAATAGTAGTGTTCTCTTATAAATCCACCATTCCAGTTCAACCCACTCCTTTCTCTCCAATATATGCAAAATCATTTAAACAAGTCCTAATTCACCATAAAAAGACTCAAATCGTTCAATCTGAGTCTTTCTTTTTCAACGTATATTACTTTTCTTCTACGTTATTTAAAAAAGCTATCGCAATTTTACCTAGACACTTAGCAGCGATAAGCATCGCCTTTTCATCAAAATTAAATTTAGGGTGATGATGTGGGTAAACAATTCCTTCTTCTTCATTTCCCGCTCCAGTAAAGAAAAAGGTACCAGGAACATGCTGCAAATAATAAGCAAAATCCTCTCCACCCATGACGGGCTCCATCTCAAAAACATTTTCTTTTCCTAGAATGTGACTGGCTGTTTCAATAAAACGATTAGTTTCTTGTGAATCGTTAACTACAGCCGGATAGCCCTTTTCATAAGTTATTGAATAGGTCGCCCCCATAGCTAGGCAAATACCATTTGTTACCTCTTCTAGTCTTGCGATGATGAGCTCTTGTACATTTTGATCAAATGTTCTCACAGTTCCTACTAACTTGGCAGAATCTGCAATAACATTAAACGCACCACCAGCATGAAAGGATCCAATAGTTACTACAGCCGATTTCAAAGGATCTATATTACGACTTACGATATGCTGAATTTGAGTAACCACGCTTGCGGCTACAGCAATTGAGTCAACGGTTTCATGAGGACTTGCTCCGTGCCCTCCTCGGCCATGTATCGTAATTTCAAAACGGTCAGCCGCTGCCATGATTGGTCCTTGTCTATAGCCAATTTGACCAAGTGGCATCGTAGACCAAAGATGTGTTCCGAAAATAGCGTCTACTTCGTTCAGGCAACCAGCTTTAATCATCTCAATCGCTCCACCTGGAGCAAGTTCTTCAGCAAACTGATGGATCAGTACAACTGTTCCTCTCAATTGACTTTTATATTCCATTAAAACTTTTGCGAGTACAAGAAGGGTTGCAGTATGACCATCATGGCCACAGGCATGCATAACTCCTGGTTGCTTTGAAGCAAACGGTAAGCCGGTTTCCTCTTCTATTGGTAATGCATCAAAATCGGCTCTAAGAGCTACCGTTTTGCCTGGTAAATCTCCTCTTATGTATCCGACAATACCTCGACCACCTACTCCTCGTTTTACTTCAACCCCTAAACGTTCAAGGTAATTACCAATAAAGTTAGGGGTTTTCACTTCTTGAAAAGACAATTCTGGCTCGGCATGTAGCAAGCGTCTTAATTCAACCATTTCTGGAAACAGTTCTTCTAGTCTTTCTAACATTAATTCAACCACTTGGACATTCCTCCTCATTTTTATTGTACGCCTCACACCTCAAAAAGAAAACCATTTAGACACAAGATTCAGTTAATGAATAAGATAAATTAAAATAACCTGTTGACCTCATTAGGAGATCAACAGGTTAAACCAATTTTCCATATTATATGGTTCTTTATTATTCTGAGTGTTCAGCTACTTTTAACATATAAATAGCCATTGCTACAGCTGAGGCCATTGCTAGTAATCCGATGCTAAGAATCGCAACTAATTGTACTGCTGTCATTCTCCATCCACTCCTTTTTAAAGCGATCACATTTATTTTGTCACATTTACACTATAAAAATAGTAGCATAGGAATAATTAAAGCGCTCAAAAACTATGTGACAGAATTGAGAATTTTTTCTTATATCTCAATAACAGGTTCCGGCAATCAATCGTAATTTAACTGTGAGATTTACCAACAAATAAATTGAAAATTTAGGGAATTCGCGATATACTAAGGTAAATAAAGAGAAGATAGCGCTTTCATAAAATATAAACGGGAGTGATATGCATGATCTTAACTAAACTAACCGACAAATCGCTCATAACAAATGATGACCTGGATTTCAATCACCGTTTAGGTCTTCCAGTTGAAGTTTTTTGTTCAAAAAAAGGAAAAACAATCGCTTTTGGAGCTATTCATGAATTTGATGATCAATATATACACATCCGAGGCGATGAATATTGTCGCTCATCATTTCTTTTTTTCGGTCAACCATCTTTACCACACTCTTGTTAAGAATAAATAACAAAACGACCTCGATATTTCAAGGTCGTTTTATTATTTATGGTATAAATTAATATCATGTTCTCTTTTCATAAAAGAATAAACAGCTTCCCTAGACTCCCAAGTATCATCTGTTTCCCATAGTTCAGTACTTCTCGAAATTAATTCTTCTCTTAATTCATCAAATTCCTTTTCTGCTTTAGTTGTCTTTTTCACAAAAAAATTTAACTGAATGAATCCTATTGACAGAAGAAGTAATAAGACAAGGATCAAAGGACTTCCTAAAAGAACATTTAATATATTATTGCTCATACCAACATTTCCAAATGCTTTATATCCAAATAAAAAAAAGATTGCAGCACAACCCATGGCAAATAGCGACCATCTCATCTTAGCTTTTTCCATTTTTTCGACTTTGTTTTTCCTAGCAACCAATTCTTCTAACATAATCCCAACGATTTCTGGACCATAGTATGGTTTCACGTTCCATTCTTTAAATTGCTTCATCTTAGCACCCTCCCATAACCACTATATGAGACAAGTACAGTAATATTCTTTTGTCTTTATGGCATCCAGTAAGGAAAAGTAACCGCAGCAATAATTAAAGCTAAAAAAAGAATTAATAATAACCGTATTAACGGAAACGAAAGTGTATATTTTTTCTTTTTATGTTTTGCTCTACTTTGATGAACTCGGCTACGAGGGGGAAGAGTTTGGTCGCTAGCCTCAGCCTTTGCCTTATCCCTTTTCTGTGATTTCATCTGCTGACGCAATTGTTTAGCTTGATCATGCTCAGACATTTGTTACTCACCATCCTAAGTATTAATTTGTTTTAAATACCGGTTTCTAATAATCAAACCTAGAACAAAATCAATGAGAAAATGAGTGAAGATCGTCAATACGATTGACCCTGTCCAGTAGAATAATGCGCCAAGAATAAAACTAGCAAGACACACGTTAATAAATAAAACTGGTTTGTCCAAATATCGAATGTGTATTAGAGCAAAAATTATACTAGCAATGATTAAACCAAAAGCTGTTTGCACGACAGCTCGAAACAATAATTCTTCAACAATAGCAACAACTCCACATAATAAACTTAATTTGGGAATAGAGAGGTTTCTGAAAACTCTTTCGTTGATTCCCCCATCATCCAACCACTGTTTCGGTAATACCTTCTCGAGAGCAAGATCTACGACTACTATCGCAAAAGCAATACTAGCACCAATGATGACTATTGTTGTATTTACCTCAAACAACATCAGAAATTGTTGCAAAGAGTCGAACACAAAGAAACCCATGACTCCAGCTATAAGGAGCATAATCATTTGTGTTAAATAAACATTAAGAACCAACTCTTTATCAGTTAAACTGGCTACAATGTCACGTTGTTTCTTCATGTTTTGATTCACCAACATTAAAAAGTTCCATAAGTGTTTTCCTCCAGGGTAGTAGCGAAGATGATACATGCCCCTTGTTGTTAATTTGGGGCAGTCTTGCCCCACAGTTATCACAACAGGGTTGAATTTCTTGAATTAAATTCTCGTTAAAATAGGAAAGTAACTTTTCTCTTCTACAGCCTTGAGTTTTTATCCATCTTAAAAATGCTTCAAGATTTTTTTGCTTTATTTGATTTCTTTCTTGTTCTTCTTCTCTAATACTTAGTATAAGTGATTCTACTGAGAAAGGTAATATCTGTTCTTTTCTTATGATCCCCCTTGATTCTAACTGATATTTGAGAGTACGCCAAGCCACGTCTGGTACCCCTCTCATATGCACTAATTCTTTTTCCGCATTGTAATCAAAGGAATTTACTTTCTGCATCACATGCAAAAGTTCTTGTAACTGTTCATCTGTTAGTTTGTCTCTTTCAAGCAACATTCTCGCCAATCCTTGATCTTCATCACAATAAAGCAAAATTGCACTACTAGGAAGACCATCCCTGCTGCTCTTCCTACTTCTTGGACATATGATTCTAGGTCAACTGGATAATGAAAATGGATCACATAACGAATGTCTTTTTTATTGATCCCCATTCCAAAAGCACTAGTGCAACAGATAAGATCTATTTGACCAGTCATAAACTGCTGCTGTATCAATAAACGATCTTCATTAGTTAAACCACCATGATAATAAGCGACTCGGGCTATCCCTTCTCTTTTTAAGAGATGACAAATGTTTTCCGCCCACATTCTACTTGAGAAATAAATCATACCAGGTCCCTCTAATGACTTAGCCAGGTCTTTTACCCGATTTACTTTTTCATTTGTTGTTAGGCATTTCTCCATATAATACGAAATTTGAGGACGGTCCACTGAATAAATAAATCTGTGTGGATTAATTAGCATTAATCTATCACAAATATCTTTTTGAACTGTTTTAGTTGCAGTAGCGGTTATTGCAAGGCAAGTGGGGTCGCCTAGTGCTTTTTTTACAGATCCTAAACGAAGATAATCTGGTCTAAAATCATGTCCCCACTGCGAAATACAATGTGCTTCATCAACGACAAAGTAGGATATGTGAAGTCGCTTTAATCGGTTTTGTATAAAAGAACTCTGTAACATTTCAGGAGAAATGTAAATCATTTTGTATAAATGTAAAGAATGAAGGATCGTATCTCGATCTTCTGGATTCATAAAGCTATTTATTGCTACAACCGCTTTTATCCCTTCACTCCGAAGCTGTTGAACCTGATCTTCCATTAAGGAGAGGAGGGGCGACACGACAATCGTCACACCATTAGCAAGCAAGGCAGGAAGTTGATAACAAATAGATTTACCAGTTCCTGTTGGAAGCATCGCTAATACGTTTTCCCCCTCCAGCAATGTTGAAATGATTTCCTTTTGACCTTCTCGGAAGGTCGAGTAGCCAAAATAACGACTTAAGGCTTGTTCAAGTTTCATTCTTTACCTTCTTTCTTGCTAAGACTAGTCGAATCATAAAGTAACTTATCTCGTTTGTTACTTTTTCTTTAATTTCTCTTAGTCGGCTAGTATGTAAAGTATTGGCCCAATACATAATTTCCTCTTCCATTTCTGTCGTCACAAACGGTCTAATTGAAAACTGTGGATGTTGTATGGCTAATTCAACAATATGGTCTTCTACCGTGCTTTTTTTTAGCTTTCTTTTTTCACAAATTGAACCAATGGTATGTCCTTCCTTAAGAAGTGTAAATGTTTGCCTAGCCGATTCAGTCAAAATCAATTCCTGCCTTTGACCTTCCATAAAGAAAATCAGATCGCTAAAGGAAATAGGCTCTTCTTCTAATTTTGCAAATAAGCGATGAAGTGTAGCAATATGATAAATTCTAACCTCTTCTAAACTTAACTTAAGGTGTTCAGAAAGTTGTTGTCTTGTTAATCCAATTTGTTTAACTCCACTCAATTGATGTACAAAAATTAACGCTTGTACTTCTGTGCATTCGGAAAGAAATTCAGTTAATTGCTTTGAAATTTGAGCTAGTTTATTCGTGCGATCTGTCTCAAGCACTAACTGTTGCTTTACCCATGTTTGAATGTCTGTATGATGAGTGATCGGATAAAACCCTTTTATCCCAGCTGCGACGTTAGTTATCGTTTGAATAAACAAGCGGATACGCAACCAGACTATTTCGGTTGAAGCATTGTACTTCCAAGCCTGGAGATCTTTTAAAAACCTATGTTTCTCATGAAATTGTTGTAACTCCAAGATTCCATGCTTTGTCAGACTAACTTTGTCTGTTTCACCAACCACCGCTTGTCCAGTTTGAATAAGTATGTCAACTTCTTTCTCTAACTCTTGTCTAGTTAGTGTTGGAAACAATCCAAAATAAGGAAGTAAATTGAAAAAGGCTCCGTCTTGTATGGTCTGTGCTGATTTTTTTCCTTTCAATAAATGAAGGGCCCCGTAAATTGACCTTTCCCCGTTGAATTCATGTAAAATAGTACAGATGAGCGCTTGCCTTAATTCCACCTGATCACCTCCAAGCGCTAATATTTCTACCGTTATTGTAACAAATTCCAGAGAAGAAAGTGCTTGAAATATCAGATTGAGGAGATAAATAACATGACGGGATTAAAAAATAAGATGAATAGGTTGAAAAGTTTGGTAATCCGTTTTACAATGATTTATTAGAGAAACATTCTTACCAGCTTTTATATAGCTATCATGTTTCAGCTTCAAAACGAGGAGAAAAATAATGGAGGTTTTTACAAATGGCAAAATATACAATTGTCGATAAAGACACATGTATTGCATGCGGAGCTTGTGGCGCCGCTGCTCCAGATATTTATGATTACGATGATGAGGGGATTGCTTTTGTTATCTTAGATGACAACCAAGGTACAGCCGTTATCCCAGATGAACTAGAGGAAGACATGATTGATGCGCAAGAAGGATGTCCTACTGATTCCATTAAAGTGTCAGACGAATCGTTTGACGGCGATGCTCTTAAGTTTGAATAGTGGAGAAAAGGAGTAGCTTATGCTACTCCTTTCTTTATTTATAAAATTAATCCTTCAAGTGCAAGCATACTGTTGTTGGACCAAATCTCGGCAAATGCTTTAACGGATAATGGATTTGTTCCAACCCCAACCTCCACAGTGAATCCAGGCCTACCCGTTTCTTGGATAAACCAATCCTTATACCCTCCATCACTTTCAGCTGTATGAACGGGCGTATATGAAGAAGCAAGGATAGTCGTTCGACCATCTCCTTGCTTTCTAAAGGTTCCATGCCACGATAGCCCCAATAAATAACCTGACCTTGTGAATGAAAAGCCAACACGTGAGAAAAAGAATGTTTATTCGTAAAAGTATAGACCGCCATTGCTTCTGGTTCCGTGAGTGGTGCTTTCCCGCTGTAATGACGAGACCATGGTTCTTGAGGACTTTCGACTGCCTCTATTTCCCATCCTGCAGGCCATTGATGATTTAGGTCGACACCTCTTATGTTACTTGACCAATGCTCAAACCTTTTCATTCCTTTATTTATCGCTAGAACATCCTCATAGTAAGGGTGACTAGGATAAATACCTTGAAGAACGAGGTCAACCCCATCTGGATTAACAAGAGGTACGATATACAAAGTAATGTCATTTAGAATTTTATCGATATCATAACCATTCCATAACGTTTTATTTTGCTTATGCTCCGCTAGTTGTTCTATGTACTGAACTAAGAATTTACTTGTATGCCATTCATTCGCATGCCATCCACCCGAGTAGAATATTTCCTTTTTTCCTTCACCAATTTTAAAGGCATAGAGTGGTTGATTCATAACTGAATAGCCAATGATTTCCACATGAATGCCTTTATTTCGTAGCTCTGGTATTTTATTTTCAATGTCGGTTTGACCGAACTCTAAGTTTGTATGAACATCATCGCCTATGAGTGGAAGATCTCTGTTAATAGACGGTACATGAAGGTCTAATCCTGGATAAAGATAACTTTGCTCCGAATAAATATGTGGATTAAATAGTAGTAAATCAAATGGTCTAACTTTGAATAAATAAGCAACCTTTGCTAGAGTATCTCCCTTTTGGACCGTATATTTCATTTTACCCCCTCCTCCTACTCATATATATGATTTAAGATGGCAAAGCATACGCTTTTATTTTTACTTACACCATTGTTTTTGGTAAATGGCTGTTTTCACACACATAGTGTTAGAGGGTAAATTTACATGTTCATTCCTTTTTCGCTCCAGTCCACTTCGTTACCAGTAAGACCATATTCCAAAATTCACTCAATGCACGGTAACAGATTGTAAAAAAGAGATAAGGTGATTAAAACTTTTTCCTTAAGTTTCAAGCACCTTATCTCTTTTTAAAATTCACCCTTGCTAGTTAGCCTACCAAATATACCTGAATAAAACCTCTAACTGCTCATCACGGTTTTTTAACAGGTATTCTCTTCCTTTCATCGTAACAACTACACTATTTAATCTGACTTCTACTAACCTCTCGGCAAAAGCAACGTCAATATAAAATTGATATAAATGAGCTACTCTATTTTTCCCTTTTTGTTTCATTAGTTCATAACCGAATGTCCGATCGTGCGAGCGCCAAAACCGAGGTGGAGCTTTTTATCATCAACTAATCGAATGGACTTATGATGGTTTATTTTTTTTAGCATGAAAATAAATCCATCTACTAAATCAACCTGAGAACTGTTAAGGTCCGTTTTCTTATTTAACCATTGGAATAATTCTGTGTTCACATTAATCTGCTCAATCATCATTCAACTGTCATCCTCATACTCTTAACTGACCTTATTTTACCATATTCGACAAGTTTTTTGAATAGATTAGAAAATGACGATTTTTTCACCCGGAAAAATAACATCTGAATCTAGTTGATTCTGTTTCATAATTTCAGCAGCCGTTTGGCCGTATTGAGCTGCTATAGACGTAAGTGTATCCCCTTGTTGAATGATATGAATATTGGTTTGTTCAACCACCAGTTTGTCATCCACATTAATTCGCTCATCTGTAATGTCATTTAAATTTTTTAATTGTTCTACTGTCATATTGTATGAACTAGCTATACTCCAAAGAGTATCTCCTGACTTAACAACTACTTCTATTGTTTCAAGAGATTTGACTTTTCTCATTTCTTCAGAATCTACCACTTTAATCTCGGTGCGATCTTCGAGAATTTTCGGACTCATAACAAATGTACTTTTTCTTTGTTTCCAGTCTTGTCCATAAGGAGAATCCACTCCCAGAGATGCAAACATAAATTCTGGTTCATTCGATAACACCAAAAACGGATCTATTGATTCTGATTTATCAATATTCCAATTGCCTTTATGTACTTCAAAGTGGAGGTGATTACCTGACGAACGCCCTGTATTACCAACCGTACCAATCGATTCTCCTTCTGTGACTGCTTGTCCTTCTTCTGCTCCTCTTACGTGCAGGTGCGCATATACGGTCTCAAGACCATTTAAATGCTCAATAAAAATTACATTACCATATGTATCCGAATAATACGAACGAGTAACAACTCCATCAGCAATTGAGACAACGTTTGTTCCTTCTGGTGCTGCTACATCAATGCCGTAATGCTTGCCACCTCTTGTCCCATACGTATCGGTCACTTCACCAACAGTAGGCCAGATAAGCGCTTCGAAAAGCTCCTCTGGCACTTCTGTTTTTGTTTCGGCAAAAGTGGTCGTTGTAGTCATAAACAATAACCCGATAAATGTAGCCAAAGCAAGAGCTATACAAATTCGTTTTATAAAATCTACCATGATGTCCTCCTTGAATTAAGAACCTTCTCAAATGTCACACGTTTTATCCTATGGAGGTTAGAGATAAATTATTCCATTTTTTTATTCGACCGCACCCGATTGTATGAGTTTTAAATTAGTGTGAACGACCATTTCAACTTTGGGGTAGATCTCATTTTGCCATGTTTGAGCATTCCAATCTCTAGTCGTACTTCGGTATTTCTCTCCAACCCCAACTGGATCTATACCATCTTGCTGAAATTTCAATAATAATTCCTGTGTTTGCGTTTGGATCTGCTTTTCTATTGATTTTTCAATTTCTTTTATCGTGTTTTGATCATCTAAGTTTTCTTCACCATCGTAATCTTCAATCGCTCCATTAATCTCAATCGTAACAATAAAAGTTGGTGTTTCCCCTGTTTTATCTATTGTTCTTGTTACATCGCTGCTAATGTTTTCAATCACAACATAATTTGTTTGTTCACCATTCACGAGTTCAAATTGCTTTGTTGCTTGCCTCGTCGTTTGCATCATCATTTTTAACATGAACGAGTCATCATGATCAAGCATTGAATGAAGAACTTCACCTGAAAATAAAGCGGTTCCCCATGCATAATCATTGTTATCGTTCATTCTTAAAACAGGTAAATAAGGATCTCTTCCGTCGTTATACAAACTAAACAAAAACTGGTGCATATTAACTGGTACTAAGAAGCTTGTTTCCATATTTTGTTCAATTAATTCAGGCAAATAAACTCCTGATAACTCTCCACCCTGCTTTTCAGCCTCAAGGAATTTAGCTGCATCATCCCCTTCCGTTATCGCCAAATAAATTCGGTTACCAACAGAAGGATCACGGTACATCGCGTCTACATATAACTCTATTCCTTGTTTAGCAAGCTCTTCACTAAATAAAAGGACACGCAATTGACCAAATACAATAGGTTTTTGAGTACGGCTATTCAAAATAACTTTAGTGCCTTTTGTCGTTTCACCAGATGCTGTTATGGTGCCATCTTTTAATACGTTTCCCTCCCCCTCTTCAGGAAAGGTTGGAAAATTCGCTGTAAGTTTTATGCGAGTATCGTCTTCTATGTCAAAAGCAGCCGCTCGAATCATCGCGACCTCATCCACTATTCGTGTTTCAAGACACCCAGATAATAAACTAACAATCAGTAAACTAAGCATTAATCTACATATTAGTTGTTTGCTCACGTTTACCACTCCTTATTTTCAAGACAATGATTTGTAATAGGACAAGGAAAGGGATATAAACAAAGACAAAATAAAATCCAACCTCACCAACCCAATTTGAAAATAGATTTACTTCTTGTCTGGTAGGTAAGAAGATAACTGTAATTGTCATAATGGCTAATGCGACAACGAGTGCAAGTCGTTGGTTCATCGTGAAAGCTCTTTTGGCGCACCTACTAGCCCCCCATAACGCTAAAGCAATATTGGGTGCAATTAAAAACATCCACATTGATATACCAATATATTCAAACCTTTCCATAAAAGGTAATTGGACAACTTTAAATAAAGTTAAGGTTGCCCAAATTGTTTTATTAAGCTGTTCTTCACTATAAAATGCCAAGCTAATGACCATTAAAATCGTGTAAGAAAAATTCGTAGAGAACACACCTAGTTGAGCCCATTTCTGAGTTAACTTTCTATTTTTTAAAAAAGGATAATAAAGAAGTAACAACTCAAATCCAATAAAGCTCAGAGTTGTCTCTTTAGCACCAAGAGCGATTTCAGTAAGAGAATGTTTAGCAATTGGTAGTATGTTAATAAATTGAGCATATTCTAATGGTAATAATAACATCGGTGTTAATAAAACGGGAATGATCACCCCAATAAATGTTAAACCAACAACTGTACGAAACCCTCCTGAAACAACGTAATAAAAAAATAAGGCGGCAACAATTGCAATCGACCAAGTAGGTAAATCTGGAAACATCCAAACTTGAACAATTTCAATATAAGCTCTTAACACAGTCGTCGCTAATGCAATGAAATAGAAACAAACAAAAAGGCTTAATACATTCCCTACCCATTTTCCGAAAAGTTTCTGATGAATGGTAACTAAATCCCCATCAGTGCGTTTTAACAATAGATAAATACAAGCAACGATGATATGAACGGCTACTCCTGCTACTAAAACAGAAATCCAACCATCATATCCAGCAGTTTTTACAATATTTCTCTGAAAACTAAGAATCCCAACCCCAACTTGCATACCGTTAATAAGGAAGAAGGTTAAAAAGCCTGACACTAAAAACTGTTCTTTTATGGGCTTATCCACACTTCCACCTCCTTTTATTCGTCAATATCATGTTTCATCTTGGCTCTAGTAAAATTGACTCGGCCTTTGTCTTTCGGTCTTAAATAAACTGGGCGCGAGGACATCCAACTAAAGGGTAATCTAACAAATGCATCTTTCCAGTCAGTAAACCTTGGTGGATACAAAGGCTCTAAATAAGGTCTACCTAAAGAGGTTAAATTCAATAGATGAACAACTGTTAACAAGCAACAAAAGGCAACCCCTACCCCACCTAAAAAAGCAGCCGTTATAATAAATGGAAAACGAATTAAACGAATCGTATTCCCCATCTGATAGACAGGTGTCGTGAATGATGCAAGTGCTGCTAAAGCAACAATGATTAATAGAATATTACTCGTTAAGCCAGCCTCAACAGAAGCCTGTCCTATTACGATTCCACCAACAATTCCAATCGTTTGTCCAACTTTAGTAGGCAGTCTTGCTCCGGCTTCTCTTAATAACTCAATCGTTAACTCAAGAAAAATGGCTTCTAGTATAGGCGGAAACGGAATATTACTTCTCGAAGCAATAATCGTTGATAATAAATCTCTCGGTATTAATTCATAATGAAACGTAAGTACAGCCACATAGATTGGGGTTGATAATACTGAAAATAAAACAGCGAAAAACCTGAGTAAGCGTACTGAAGTGGCAATTTGCCACGGAAGATAATAATCCTCTAATGAAGAAAAGAACTCCACTAAAGTAGTCGGTCCAATTATGGCATCAGGTGATCCATCCGCTAAAAAGGCAACCTTTCCTTCAGCCAGCACTGCCGCTACACGCTCTGGTCTTTCAGTATTAATTAATTGCGGAAAAATAGACATCGAGTTGTCACTGATCATTTGTGCTAGACTACTCGAGTCGATGACTTGGTCGAATTCAATAGCTGCTAATCTTTGTTCCATTGTCCGCAGATTATCCTGATCGACAATACCATCAATATAGAGAATGGAAACTCTAGTTTGTGTAATTTTCCCTATTTTCATCTCTTTTACTTGTAAGTTGGGGAGTGGCAAACGCTTCCTAATTAAATTAATGTTTGTTTCTAACGATTCAATAAAGGCTTCTTGTGGTCCCGTCACAGTAAATTCCATTTCGGGTTGTGAAACAGCACGGTTAGAGTCAAGAGCAGTATCAATCACAGCACATTTTTTAGGATGTTTTCCTTCAAAAATGACTACCGAACCATGCATCACTTTTTCTCGAAGCAGACGTGTTGAGGTGATGATTTCTTTATTTTGAATGGGGATTTTAGGTAATATTGTTTCAAGACTATGTTCCTCACCAGCGGTCACATAAGGAATAAGATCACGGTTTAAGCGGGTACTATCAATCATAGTCTGATAATAACCTATGTACAAAGTCTTTGATTCTTTTTTTAACGGATAAACACTAAAATCACTTGACTGTTGAAACATAGCTAAGACCTCGTCTATAGTCTCATGTCGACTATCTCTAAATTGCTTCAACAACCATTTTCCAAGCATTTATCTCACCCTTCCTCGAACAAAACTTTGTCTTTAGTATGAAATGAATAATAGGATTTATGCAGAAGGAGGATGTTTTAATAGGAACGCAAAAAAGAATAGCTAATGACATAGCTATCCCGTTATTTATGAATTAGTGTTTATGAACGGTTACTTGAATCTCACCGCGCTGCTTATCAACAGAGGAGCGAATTAATACAGGGTATGAAAAAGGATTCCTAAATCTAAAATCTGGTCCGCCCCAAGAAACTGTTGCATCTCGACCTGCTGGTACATATCCAACTTCACGTGAGTGAGTATAGCGTTCAATCATTTCTAATCCAGCCTGATCAACTGCGTTAAATAACGTTGACGATGTTTGACAAATACCACCACCAATGCCCATAACAAATTCCTTATCAACAATTTCCTTTGCTTCTTGATATCCTCTCTCTCTTGTTCTTTGTCCAACTGTATGATTAAAAGAAAATGAATCTCCAGGACCAATTACAACCCCTGTTATTGCTTCAGATGATAAAAAGACGTTTTGGGAACGTCCCGCTACCGATGGATTAAAATAGGATTTATATGAAGCAACTATTTTTTGATCAATTCCACGAATCTCTTCGGCTGACAACGGTTCTGTTACATAAATTGGCAATTCTAACTCTGAAGTCCCAACTTCCAAATTTCGTAAAGTCTCTATCAATTCCTCCTCAGCTAAAATAACACGTGGCTGACCAGCAATCACTTCTCCATTTTCTTTCAACTTTGGATTAACCATTGCCTTATCTATCTGACTAGCTAATTCACTTGCTAATTGTCTTAATGAATCTTCATCTAATTCTGGAGTTAGAATAAAACCGAAATCATTCATTGTTATATTATGATCCATTTCATTCCAACTGTCTTTTAGGGTAACTGGCCAATAAACAATTGGTTTTTGTTTTGTTTCACTTTTAAAATACGAAGAGTGCATAACTGCAGGTTTGGTGTCGTTAGCTGAGGCAATTGCACTACACCCACCACCAAGGAACAACAAAGGTAAAAGTATTAAGGCTTTTTTCAAAAATCTTCCCCTCCTAACATGAACACCCTTCAATATATGAGATCTACGCTTAAAAATACCATATAATTACAAAACTTTATAGAATAAAATGTAAAAAAGATGTCACAAATTAACTTGTTGTGACATCTTTCTTTGGTACTATTTTTTCTTTTTAGAATCCCTAAAAACAAGCGCACTCCGCTCGTACTCGACATCATTAATGCCAGAACGGTAATTAGCTACACGGGCAATCGCAAATAAATAATCGGAGAGACGATTGATATACTTAAGAACAATAGGGTTAAATATTTCAGACTCGCGGTGCAGTCTTGTAATATGCCTTTCCGCACGCCTCGTGACCGTTCTACAAACGTGTAATGTAGAGGCAAGTGTGCATCCACCAGGTAATATAAATTTTTCTAATTCAGGCGCCTCTTTAATATATTCATCAATTCTCGCTTCTAAAAAATCTACAATCTCTTGAGTTGCCTTATAAGGATGCTCTGATTTCTTGGCAACCGCTAAATCCCCACCACAATCAAATAATTCGTGTTGAATTTTTATTAATTCCGCTTTAATATCTGGGAACAACTCACTATCTATTTGAGAAATAGCTACACCAATAAATGAGTTTAGTTCATCAGTTGTCCCATATGCTTCAACCCTTATATCGTCCTTCTCAAGTCTTCCCCCGATTACACTCGTTTTTCCATCGTCACCTGTTCTTGTATACAGTTTCATTTTGCTTATCCTCCATTACTTTAATTGTTGATTTATGCCATACCAAATTAGATCTACCCGATCGGACTTCTTTACAACATCTTGATAGCACCATCCAACTACATCACGATACAACCGTTTGTGTTTTTCAAGAGGGACAATCCCCTTACCAACGTCAGCTCCAATTAAAACTAGATTTGAATCACTATCCTTTTCCCATTTAAGCCAGTTAGTTAACCAACCTTGAAAACTGCCACGTGGATTGTGATCAGTTAAGAATGTTTCTATTACTGCTTCTAAACCATATATGAATACGTTTCCATTTATTGTATTCAAAGGGTTTATCCTTAATTCTTTATAAGCATTAAAACAAGTATTAGTTTGTTCGTCTTGATAAAAGGTTAATGCCCATCTATTTTTGCCATGATAGGCTCCTCCAGTAATGAAGTGAATGTTAATCCTCTCCTTAGGTCATCAATGTTACCTTCCAACTGAAATCTTGAATGAATCGGTACAAGCCACTCATTAAAAGACTGCTTTCTTGGTGCAAATTCTGTAAGCCATTGTCTAATTACACCACCGTGACAGACAACCGTAATGTCTGTCACATTGTTTTTTTCAGCTAAATTTAATACTTCAATAAAAGCTTCATTTGTCCTTTCACTAAAATCCTGAAAGGTCTCCCCTTTTGGCGGAGAAATTGTTTGATAATCCATTAACCACTTTTGGTATAGGGGTTCTTCTTTTAACAACTCATATGTTTTCCCTTCCCATTCCCCAAAATGAAATTCTCTTAACTTAGATAAAGAAATACATGGCTGTGTTGGAAATAAGATATTGGCTGTTTCTATTGTTCTTTTTAAATCACTCGTAATTAATAAAGCCGGTTTCGTTTTTGAACTAGCAAACCGGGATTTTTCAAGTTGCTTTTTTCCCTTTTCAGACAAAGGAAGGTCAAGCCAACCTAAATATCTTTTCTCATCGTTATATTGAGTTAAACCATGTCTAATAAGAGTAAGAACCAAAGGATTCCCCATAAAAACGTTTCTCCTCCTTCCGCACCAGCTCCAATCGTATCACCTGTAATTCCACCAATTTGATAGTGAACCCATTTTAGCCAAAGAAATAAAAATAGAAAAGCTGCTAAGAATAACCATATTAAACTTGGAGTAAAAAAGAGTATAAGGATAAAACAAATTATAGACCAAATATAATAAATTCTTCTTACTTCTTTACCTTTTGCAACTTTTAACGCAACAGCCATTCCTTGCTTTCTAGCAAATTCTCCTAAAAGAAGTTGCCACCCTAAGAGCATACGAACAAAAAAAGGTATAATAAAAACAGCATAGATAATGAGCGAATGCTTCATTTGAATGATTTCTAACAAAAATACAAAGCGCCAACCGAGTAGAAATAGAACCGCAAGAACACCAAACGTACCAATTCGCGGATCTTTCATGATTTCTAATTTTTGTTCCCTGCTTCTTCGTGAAAACACAGCATCATGAAAATCAGCCCAACCATCAAGATGGAGACCACCTGAAAAAAGAAGTGAAAATGTCAACAACCAGCAAACCGCTATCAACGGTGAAAAAATCTGATAGCTATTTAAAACAAACCATTGACAAGCCAATAAAGAAGCAATTACTAGGCCTATAATAGGATAAGCGGCAACAGATGCTTTCGCTCGTTCGTCATCCCACTTTATTTCCTTTCTGATTGGTATTGTAGTTAGAAACTGAAATGCAAGTACAATGCCGTCAATCCATATTCTATAATTCATGTAAAGCTACCTTTGCACCATAATAGGGATGTTTTTTCTCAAGAGAATGGGCTAGAGTATTCATATATAGTTCTCCTTTTTCTTTATTAAAGGGATTCCATTTTCAACGAGTATCGCTTCCGTAGCAAGAGAAACGATTTTTTGATGAAGACGGCCCAGTAAGCGCAAATATATTTGCGTACTTAATTCATAGTTCATCGGTTCAAAGCTCAGTTCATTCGAAACGATTACAACTATATAAGGAGCTTTTGCCATTTCCGTAAAAAGGCTGGTCAACTTATTTTCTAAGGTTCTTACGTATGTTTCATCTTCCCAGTTCTTCCCTGTAATTTCCCCGTCCTGGAACAATTCATTGCTTAAAAGAGTTGTGACACAATCTAAAAGAATAGTATCACCAGCTTGAAATACCGGTAAAAGTTGGTGTAAATCCGTTTTTCTTTCATATAGCTTCCATCTTTCCATGTCTTGTTCTCTTTGTTGTTGATGTAAAGCTACCCTTGCCTTCATTTCTAAGTCATAGACATTACTAGTTGCAATATAATAAAGATTTCTCCCATTACTTGAATGGAATTCTTTCGCTCTTTGTTCGGCGTACTGACTCTTACCACTTCGGACTCCTCCGGATATAAAAAAAATCATCTTTTCCTCCATTCAGATAAAGCAGCTAATAAATGATTATTGCTTAACCGATCTTTAACTGCAAACCTCAAATAGGCACCATTTAACCCACTAAAGTTATAGGTATGACGTGCAATGATTCCTTTATCAACGAGGAACATGAAAAGAGGCATTAAATCAATTCTCGTTTCCTCACCAAGCAAGTAAAAATTAACAGATGAATCCGAAACAATATAATCTAGCTCTTGAAGTAGTTGCGTCATACGCCTTCTCTCAATGTGAATATTTTCTACCGTGTTCGTGACAAATGATCTTTCATCTAAAAGTTTTAATCCTATGTGTTGGGCTATTCCGTTGACGCTCCAAGTAGGCTGATAAAGACTTACTTTCTTAATTATATTTTTATCGGCTATTAAATAACCTAGTCTAATTCCAGCAATAGCGAACATCTTCGTTAAAGAACGCAAAATGATGAACCGAGAGAAGTTTCTTTGCAAACGGGCTAAGCCAACACCTTCTTCAGAAAAATCATAAAACGCTTCATCTAAAATAATGTAAACACCTGCTTTTTCAGCTTCTTCCAATAAAAAAATGATCTCTTTTTCTGTGTATTGTACTCCAGTTGGATTATTTGGGCTACAAATGAAAAGAGCTTCAATTTTTGAAAAGGTAGAGGTAACTTTTTCAACATCTAGCTTCCATGGTGGCGGTAGAACAATGGAAGTAATATCACATCCAAACGCCTCACAAGCTTCTCTGTATTCCGAAAAAGCCGGCTCAACAATCGCAACATGTTTATTCTCAAATAGTTGAGCAATTAAATAAATGAGTTCGGCTGCCCCGTTTCCAACAAGAATGGTTTCTTTTGGCACTTTATTTGTAAAAGCTAATCTTTCAGTGAGGTCTGTTACATTAGGATCTGGATAAGCCTTTATACTGCTTACCAACTGGTCACTATTCAAATCTTTTATAAAGGCAGGTGGACCAAATGGATTCGTATTTTCACTAAAATCTATAACAGAGTCCGTCTGTTCCTTTCCAAGATGCTTTAAGAGAATACTTGGATTTGCACCATGATTAGGTAACAACATAATAAACACCTCCGACGACGACAAACACTAAAGTAAAACGGTTAACGGTTTTTAGCATAATTTCAACCGTCTCTTCTATAAGATCATTTGTTATTTTTAGAAGAGGGTCACCCATGAGTGCCCGGTTTGAAACGACCCCGTTATATGTATTTAACCCACCTAATTGAATCCCAAGTAAAGCAGCTACAGCAGCTTCCCCCCAACCGCTGTTTGGACTTGGGTGTTTTCTTGCATCGCGTAAAACAATTTTCCAGCACTCTAGCTGTGATTTTTTCCCTTTAGGTTGACCAAAAAAAACCATTATGAAAGCAGTTACCCGGCTAGGGATCCAGTTGAGAATATCATCAAACTTGGCTGATGAAAATCCAAATTCTTTGAAACGCTCGTTTTTATATCCGACCATCGAATCACAAGTGTTGACTGCCCGGTAGAGCATTGCAAGCGGTGCACCACCGATAATAGCAAAAAATAATGGAGCTGTTACTCCGTCACTCGTATTTTCGGCAACTGTTTCAATTGTTGCCCGAGCAATCTCTTCTTCTTTTAATGTTTCTGTGTCCCGTCCAACGATATATGAGAGCTTCAATCTCGCTTCCTCTATGTTCCCTGATTTTAATGGGGTTGACACTTCAATAGCAGCTTTTTTTAATCCTTTCGCTGCGATCGTTGTAGAGATTAACCAAGCTTCTATAATAATTCCTACATATAAGTGAAATTGATAAGCTAAGAAAATGATAAGAAAAGGAACAGAAAATGCGAAGAAACAGACAATTAAGAGCATCATTATTCCCCTCCATTTTCTTTCGCTCCCTTTATTCAGATGTTTGTCCAAAAAAGAAATTAATTTACCAAAGCCAACTACGGGGTGAGGAATAGCTCGCGGATCACCAATTACCCGGTCTATCATGACAGCGAGACATGCAGCAACAAGATGTGTTATCACGTAATCCCCCTCCGTTTTTTGTTGTTTCTAAGTGCTTCTCTTGTCCCATCATAAACAAGTTTAGCTATTTCTTTACCAAGAGGCGTAATAGTTCCTGCGTAATCGTAACAAGCTCCTGTTTGACTCGCTGCAATTAACACACTATCGGTTGATGTACCAGTTGCAATTGTTCCAGTTTCAGGATCAATAATCTGTTCATCGTTTAACGCTTTCGTCTTTGCTTCTGTAACAGTCATGATTGCTTCGACATAAGCAGATTCAGGTAGCTTCCCATCAATAAAAACCCATATATTAATCGTGCCAATTGTTTGAACCCAATCAGCTCGTTTAAATGATTGTGAAGCATCAACTGCATTTGACGCACCAGCCGTAATAACGACTAATAATGAAGGTGATTCGGGTTCCGAGTTGTAAAAGCAAGCATCTTCAAGATAAGCCGCTGTCATCATTCCAAGTGAATCAGACGAACTCACTCCCCGCTTCTGTAGAAATTGAGAAAATTCTACTTCCACATTCTCACTAACATAGTTCTTGTCTACATGACGATTAACAAATTGATGATGCCAGCGAAAGCCTGCTCCAATTACAGCTGAAGATAATGTCTTCCATTTATTCTGACACTCAATTTTAATCCACTCACTTGAATGTTCAATTGTTAACCCTTTAATGTTAGCGGCCGCAACAACCTGTTCAGGAATAAATGTGATTAGAGGACTGGGCACAGCTGGGTGTTCTTTTCTTTGAAGCGCAGCTTCATAAACATCCTCAAGCTGTTTTTCTTCCATGACATTGATAGGGGTTCCAAGAGAAACCATCCTTCCTTCATCCATCAACAACACACGATCACAATAAAGACTAGCCATGTTTAAATCATGTAAAACAGCGATCACAGTTAACTTTTTTTCTCTGGACCATTGCTTTAATGAATTTAGTAATGACATTTGATGAGAAATATCTAAGTGGTTTGTCGGTTCATCTAACAAAAGTAAATCAGGCTCTTGTGCCAGGGCCCTCGCGAGGAGTACACGTTGTCGTTCACCACCACTTAATTGCTGTAACGGTTTCTTTCTAAATTGAAACGTATCTGTTTGTTTGAGAGCTTGAGTAATAACAGCTTTGTCCTCAGCTGTTAATCCTTGTAACCACCCTTTTTGATACGGATACCTTCCTAAAGCAACAACATCCCAGACCGAATAAGAAAAAGCCGTTTCCGATTGCTGTGGCAAAACCGCAAGCTTTCTCGCTAATTCCTTTGATTGAAATGAAGAAAGATCATTTCCATCAATGACAATTTTACCGTTTTCTAAAGATAGGCTTCCACCGATTGCTTTTAACAGAGTCGTTTTTCCACTTCCATTCGGGCCTATAATTCCAAATAATTCACCTTGTTTCACATCAAAAGAAAGATCTTTAACTACTTTTGTTTGACCGTATTGTACCGAAACATTCAAACATGAAATCATTATTGTGACCTCCTCTCCAAATAGGTTTATGAGCTAACTCGACGTTGTCTTAACAGAATAAGAGCGAAAACAGGTGCTCCGATTATAGACGTTATAACCCCTATAGGTAACTCAGTTGGAGCGATGATCGTTCTAGCAACTAAATCTGTTAACGTTAAGAATCCAGCCCCGACAAACATAGACAACGGTAACAAGTGTCTATGATCTGAACCCCATATAAGCCTAGTTAAATGAGGGATAACAAGTCCAACAAAGCCAACTGTACCCGAAACCGCAACAGCTCCCCCAGTTAAAATCGTAGCTCCTAGTAGAATCATCAATTTCCGAACCGGTATGTTTACCCCGAGTTGTCTTGCCGTTTCTTCCCCAAAAGCTAAAGCATTTAACTCATGACGGTTAAAAAACAATAGGAAGAACCCGATTAAAAAACAAGGTAATATCATCCAAATATAAGGCCATCCCCGCATCGCTACGCTACCCATTAACCATCCCAAAATTTGCCTTAATTCTTCTCCTGTTAAAGCAATCATTAAAGAGATAAAAGCACCTAGAAAAGAACTGAATATAATTCCAGCTAAAATAATCGTTTCCGCGGACATCGAACGTTGCACCATTCTTGCAAATGATATGACTAGAAAAAGTGTAAGAAAACCTGCAACTATACTTATCAAAGGAAGGGTGAATCGCCCGATAATGGGAAGTGAAATTCCGAAAAATAAAACGGCTACTGCTCCTACAGCCGCCCCTGATGATACTCCTAATGTATAAGGATCTGCTAAGGGATTTTTCAAAAAACCTTGAAAAGCTGATCCAGCCATTGCTAAACAAGCCCCAACAAACATTGCAAGTAGAGCCCGTGGAAATCTAATTTCCATAACAATATTAATGTGCATTGGGTCTAGTTCAACCAACAACGGTAAATGTAATAGTTCTGTCCCTAAAATGTGGAGAACAGTCAGAAAGGGAAGCTCTACGCTTCCCCTACTGATACTGATGACTAAAGCTAAAAAGCTAAAAAGAGTCACGACCACATATGCAATGATGATATTATTCGCCAAATACCTCTGGATAAACTGCTTTTGCAATCTGCTCGACTCCCCTTGCTAAACGTGGTCCAGGTCTTTCAACCTCATCAGAAACTAGTTCGTATACCTGGTCATTTGCTACTGCTGGCACATCTGCCCATGCAGTTCTAGCCTTAACTGCTTCTGTCGCATTTTCAAAGTAGTGACCGTATGTTAAGAGGATAACATCTGGATTAAAAGCTACAGCCTCTTCCTCTGTAAACATTGGCCAACCTTCTTCATTCCCAGCTACATTTTCCGCATTAATTAGCGACAACATTTCATCCATGAATGTTCCGCTTCCCGTCGTGTAAATTTCTGGAGCTGGTCCAATTTCTACCCATACTCTTTTACGGTCTTCTTCCGTAATTTCACTTGCTTTTTCTTCTATGACAGCAAAGTCAGCTTGCATGTTTGTAACAATCTCATTTGCTGTATCTGAATAGCCAGTAACTGTGCCAATAAACTGAATTGATTGGTAAACATCAGCAATAGAAGTTGCATTGGGAACTACTACCACTACTAAACCTGCGTTACGTAGTTGGTTTAAACCTTCCTCTGCCATAGCAACACCTGATTCATGTGCTAAAACTAAGTCTGGCGAAAGTGAAATGATTTTTTCAACATCAAATTCCATTCCACCAATGCTTTCGATTTCAAGCACTTCTTCAGGGTAATTATCCCATTCAGAACGGCCGACAACTGCCTCTCCTGCACCAACAGCAAAAACCGTTTCCGTTACACTAGGAACTAACGTAACAATACGCTCAGGCTGAGCTTCTATCGTAACTTCCTCACCAACGGCATCGGTAACTGTTAAAGGATACGCTCCTGATTCTTCTTCAACTTGCTCATCTGTTGGTTCTGTCACTTCTACATCTGTGTCAGCACCTGGCTCTGTTTCAGTCGCTTGGTCTTGTCCACATCCAGCAACAAACATAACTAAGAACAATGCCATTAATAAAAATTTGAATTGCTTCATTTCTCTAACCCCTTTTTTATTTTTCTTATCTCTCTCTTTCTCGAAACCAGAACATATGTAAGGAAGTTATACTTCCGCATACAAAAAGCCCTCCTTTTTTTCGGGAGGGCTGACATCACAATAGAATTGACATTCTGTTAAACAACATAGAACGTAAATCAATTGTTGCCCCTTTTCCTCGAAGGTTTCACATTCTCTATAGGCAGGTCTCCTGACTCATGCTTAACAATCACTTCACCTTCCCATCTCATTATAGACAGTGGTAATTGAAGTAATTTCGCATTTACAGTGGCGGGACCGTGTTGGAATTACACCAACTTCCCTATTATCATTTAATGACTAAATGACCTATAGAATTTTTTCTTATGAGATTATGATAAGTAAATATAGTATACATGAAAAAGCAAAATATGACACTTTTTTTTGTTTGACAGAGCCAAAATCTAACTTTTTGTTCTCAGAATCCAAGATTTCTTGTCGAAGAAAAAAGGATTGTTCCAAAAGGTGAACACCCTTTTGAGACACCCCCCTTATCAATCTGTTTCTTTATGTGGAATGAAGAAAGAGAACGTGGTTCCCTCATTTAC
Source organism: Halalkalibacter akibai JCM 9157 (assembly GCF_000513135.1). Taxonomy (GTDB): domain Bacteria; phylum Bacillota; class Bacilli; order Bacillales; family Bacillaceae_D; genus Halalkalibacter; species Halalkalibacter akibai. The sequence continues at coordinate 36,038 of NZ_BAUV01000024.1, read as the reverse complement.
TTTACTATGAACGGAAATATGTCCATCATGAGCATCGATAATATTTTTAGCAATTGCTAATCCAAGTCCCGTACCACCTCGACCTCTTGTCCGTGCCTTATCCGCTTTATAAAAACGCTCAAAAACATATGGTAAGTCGGCCTCTGGTATTCCTGAACCCGTATCCTTTACATCAAATTTGATTCCCTCTTCATATTGTCTCACAGCTAGTGTAACTTCTCCAAGCTTATTAGTATGACGGATCGCATTATGAAGTAAGTTCGTTAACACTTGCTCAACTCGATCTGGATCAAACATCATTGCTGATAATTTCTCAATATCAAGAGTTAAGAGTATGTCTTTCTCCCTGGCCAACCCTTGAAATTTTCGAACAATTCTCTCAGTAAACTCTTCAACATTCACAGGCTCTTTAATTAATTCAACATGGCCAGCTTCCATCCTAGCTATATCTAGTAATTCATTAACTAAACGCCCCATACGCAATGATTCTTCATAAATGATTTTAGCAATTTCTTTCTTTTCTTCATCTGATCCTGCTATGTCATCAATAATAGCCTCGCTATAGCCTTGCAACATAGAAATTGGAGTTCTTAATTCATGCGAAACATTAGCAATAAAATCTTTACGAAGTTTGTCATGACGACGTTCCTCTGTCATATCACGAATGACAGCAACAGCCCCTCTAATTTCATGCTGATCATATAAAGGTGTCATTAAAACCGTCCAACTACGGCCTTGTATTTCGACTTCGCTTACTTGTTCTTTTTCTAATAAAACAACTTTTTCAAACAATCTTTGCAAACTAGCAGGAAGCTGTTGGTCCACCTCATTATTCATTCCTTGTTCATAATACCAAGATTGAATGAACCGCTCTGCAGGTGGGTTCGTTAGGACAACCGTCCCCTTTTTATTCAAAGTTACAACACCATCAGCCATACTAACTAGTATTCTTGCTAATTGTTCTTTTTCTTGATTTAATGCATGAATATTATTATTCAACTCACGTCCCATGCGATTAAAAGCAATTGCTAGTTGACCAATTTCATCATGAGTTAATATCGGAATTTTAGTATTGAATTTCCCTTGAGCTACCTCTAGCGCAACTTGACGCATTTTCCTTAACGGAGCGGTAATTCTTGAAGAAAGAAAGAAAGCAAAAATGGTCGTAAGGATAATGGCAATGCCAGCGGAGAAATAAATAATTTGTCTTGTTTCACTAGAAGCTTCCTCTATTGCTGAGAGTGATTGATACAAGAATACCGCACTGTTTTCAAGCTGATCAGGGTTTAAAGGAATTCCTACAATCATGATTTCTGAATGAAACTCTTCTCCATTCCCTGTAAAAGGAAAATCTCCCTCAGTCATTACGACTTGTTCGCCTGAGAAAACTTGTGACAACGTTTCATCTGTAAAAAAAGTATCTAGAGCCACTTGATGTGACTCTGCTTCATCGGTACTCCAAACTTTCTGTCCTTCTACTAAAAATATGACATGCATATCAAACGCAGTAGCGTATTGAGAGATGGTATTCAGAGCATCGTTTTCTGTATTATATCCTTCATAAATAGAAGCAATCATTTTCGCATGACTGACTAGTCGTGACTCTGCTTCATTAACATGAAATCGTTCAAATGACTGAAGTAATAGTACCATCAAAGATGTTAATACAACCGAAACAAGCAGTAAAATAGTTAACCATAGTTTCCCTACAACGCTTCGCCAAAGCATTGTTACTTCACTGCCTCAAATTTATAGCCTATTCCCCAAACAGTTGAGATCATCGCTGCTGCTTCTGGTGAGATTTTATTTAACTTCTCGCGTAGTCTTTTTATATGTGTATCTACAGTTCTTAAATCTCCAAAGAAATCATAATTCCAAACATCTTTTAATAATTGCTCTCTTGAAAAAACTTTATCGGGTGAAAGAGCTAAATAATGAAGCAATTCGTATTCTTTTGGCGTTAAACTAATTTCTTGATCAGAGACTGTTACACGATGAGCATCATTGTCAATCATTAAATGTTGGAAAACAAGAACGTCCTTAGCCTGGGTTTCCGTATGCAAAAATTTCGTTGTTGAAGAACGTCTGAGAAGTGCCTTGACTCTTAATACAACCTCTCTAGGACTAAAAGGCTTAACAATGTAATCATCCGTACCAACTTCAAAACCTTGAACGCGGTTAGCTTCTTCTCCTTTGGCCGTTAACATCATAACAGGAGTCGCTTTTGTCTTTCTTAACTCTTGGCACACTTCTATCCCGTCCATACCTGGCATCATAATATCTAGTAAGATAAGATCAAACTCCTCGGCTAATGCCATTTTTAGAGCTTGTTCTCCGTTTTCTGCTTCCTCGACATCATAGTTTTCGCGCTCTAAATACATTTTTAACAATTTACGAATACGGTCTTCATCGTCAACCACTAAGATACGTGCTTCTTTTTCCATCTTTCTTCCTCCTAATAAAACAACCTTGTAGTATGTAGTGTAACATGAATGATTCTCATTTATAAATTAAGAAAAAAGAGTGACTTAAAGAGGCTGCTTATTGGCCTTTTAAGTCACTCTGTCAGCAATAATTTAAGAGATCACTGCAAGTGACCATAAGTAGTTTTTGAGTGTTCTTTTCTCACTGAAATTCCGTTAAAAGCAAAGCCACTGCTTCTCTTAAACACTCTAAAAAAATAGATCATTATAAAGCATAGGAATGAAGACCTGCAATGACCAAGTTAACAAACACTAGATTAAACATAATAATAGCGAAGCCAATTACACATAACCAAGCAGACTTCTCGCCATGCCACCCTTTAGATAAACGCAAGTGTAAATAAGCTGCGTAAAACAAGAATGTAATAAGAGCCCATACTTCCTTAGGGTCCCACCCCCAAAATCTTGTCCATGCAATCTGAGCCCAAATCATCGCAAAAACTAATCCACCTAAAGCAAAAACAGGAAATCCGATCGCGATCGCTCTGTAACTAACTTCATCAATCGCTTGTGGGCTAACCCCTTTTAATATTGGCTGTATAGCACCACCTATTCGTTTTCTAAGAATTAAGCGAAGCAACCAATATAACACTAAACCTGAAAACAAAGACCAAATAACTGTATTCAAATCATTAGCAACAATAATGGCAGGGGCATTAAAAATTGGAGACATACGATCTTCTGTTATCAGTTGACCTTCATTAGGTCCTACTAATGCCGGAAGATTATAAACCATTTCTGCTTCAAGACCATTCTCATTTACATAAGAAAATGTCGCTTCATAATCCATTGCGTTAAAAATAGAACCAACTAAAATAAACGTAACTAAACTAAGAATCGAATACATAACAAACTCTAGAGCTTTTGTTTGTTTATTGGATTTAGTAAAGTCAATGGTTCTGATCAGATAAATAAGTCCAGCAACAAACCCAATAGCAAGAATTCCTTGTCCTAAAGCTACAGTAATTACATGTATTTTTAACCAGTAACTTTGAAGAGCTGGTATTAGCGGAGCAACCTCACCTGGGAACATAGATGCATACGCTATAATTAACATAACGATCGGCATTGAAAACAACCCAAGGTAGTTTGAACGATAAATAGCATAGATAATAACAAAAGCAAATCCAATTGCTATTCCTAGAAACGTCATGTACTCAAACATATTACTTACAGGTGCATGTCCAGCATGGATCCACCTTGTAATAAAATACCCTATGGAAAAGAGAGAACCTAAAATTGACAAAATAAAGCCAAAGAATCCCCAACGGTTTCCTTTCATTTCTCCTTCTTTATTGCGCCACTTCCCTCCTGTTATTGAAACAGTAAAAGCTATGGTCGCTCCTAAATAAAGGAAAAAAGCAACAAATAGTAAATTTCCACTAATTGCTCCCATGTTCAAAGCCTCCTCATAAAAAGGGAGGGAATCTCTTTCATTCCCCGTACCCTCATTAACCTTCCAATTTCTTTAATTCTTCTTCTTTTAATTCTTGTGCCTCGACCTGGTCTATTGGTGTATTCAGATCAGTACCAGCAAGTGCATAATCAATATCTTTTCTTAGTGCAAGATAGTTTTTATTCGTATGACCAGCTATCCAGACTTCACCGTTTATCCGTTGTAACCACACGCGGCGATGAGCCCAATATGAACCTTGAACCAACCCAATCATAAAGATAATCCCTCCAACAATTAAGAAAGGAAGTGTATAATCTTTTCTAACGATTAAGCCTGTTACGTGTTTCGTGTCCACATCAACAAAAGTCATTTTAAAATCATTTTCACCCATTGGTTCAAGGTTCGTTCGTATTCCAACAAAACTAACTTCTCCTTCAGGGGTTTCTGGAGTATACATATCAAAAATGAATACAGGGTTGTCCGGGATTTGAGATCTTGTTGAAGGTACGTTGGAACTATTTAAGAAATAATCCGGAAAATACTCTCTTATTTCAATTCTGTACCCGTCACCTAAATCATAAACCTTATCAGGATCAAATAAATCAACATCTATTCGGCCGTGTCTGTCCCCTGTCTCTTTATTTTCAAGTGTAAAACTCATTGTGTTTAATTCATGAAGTTTATAATCAACTTGATAAAGAGCAAAATTGTCAAATTTAAAAGGTTCATTTACTCTAATTTTATGTCGGTCAATTTCAACTAGTTCGCGCTCTCCAATGACACCAGTATCCTCAGTTTCATATAATACTGCATCAGTTTGATAGGTTTTAACTACAGGACCACCAGCACGTTGCATGGCCTGACCGAAAATTTCATCATCTTCGTCGTAGAGTTCAACAAGAAATTCTTCATTTCCAATATGGTATTGACCATTCGTTCCAGGAACAACGGCAATTTCACCTTCTCTAATCCAAACGTTTTCATCAACATACATTCCTGGAAAATAACGGAGCATACAACCGATTAAGAAAACAATAAGACCGATATGATTAATATAAGGTCCCCAGCGAGCAAAACGACCTTTCTCGGCGACTAAATTCCCGTTTTCTTCAGAAATGCGATATTTTTTTTCTTTCAGTTTGCTTTTAGCTGATTCTAATGCCTGATCTACATCATTTACTTTTGAAGTCCCAAACACTCGTTGCCTTTTCAAGAAATTCCCGTGACGCGTAACACGCTGTGTTTTCAAAGCTCGATATAGTGGAAAAACACGATCCCAACTAGCAATAAATATCGATATCCCAAGGGCCGCAATTAGCAACATATACCACCATGAGCCATATAAATTATGAAAACCTAATTGATAGTATAATTGCCCAGTTATTCCGTATTCGTCTGCATAATACTGTGCTGCATTCACAGTTGGGGGGATATACATTTCTTGAGGATAGATTGTCCCTATAGACGAGGCAACAAGTGTCAACACAATAATCCATATCCCTACCTTGACAGAAGAAAAGAACATCCATACTTTATCAATAACCGTTGTCGTATACGTTTGCGAACGGCGAGCAACTCCCTCATATTTCATATCAAGAAGCTGTTCTTGATTGTCCTTAGAATCAATTGGTTTGCCACAGGACTCACAGACAATCGTCCCTACAGGATTCTCATGTCCGCATTCACATATCAGTTTGTTCATTCTTACACCTCAATCTATCATCCAGGTTTAATTTCTTCCATGAAGTTACGTACCATTTGTTCTGTCATTCCACCTTGGTGAACACGAACAATCGTACCATGTTCATTTATTAAGATTGTTGTAGGTAGAGGTGAAATTCCGTAAGCGTCAATCACATTTCTTTTTGTATCAATCGCAATCGGAAAAGTAAGTCCATGGCGCTCAGCAAAACGTTGTACGGTCAAACCAGGTTCTGCTGCATTAACCGCAATAATTTCAACACCTTTATGTTTGTATTCAGCATACAATTCTTCCATAATCGGCATTTCCTTCACACAAGGTGGGCAATAAGTTCCCCAGAAATTCAAGAACACACCTTTTCCTTTTAAGTCTTCAAGCTCAATACGTTCTCCTTCTAAATCATGTAAAACAAAATTAACTGATAAATCGCCCGCTTTTGCCACGCTTCGATCAGCTATAAAATTTGAGTAAAACGTATAGGCAAGAGCAATTGCAATAACAGCCAAAATGCTTGAACGCATTACTAGGCGTTTTTGTTTCAACAGACTCTCCCCCTTTTTTAATTTCCTCTATTATAACGTTAGAAACCTCATGAAAATGAATGGCTTTATGACGGTTTCGTGACAGCTAGTTCACGTAAATGTTTTACTTCGATTGGCTTTAGTGCTCTAGCATCCCCAGGATTTAAACCTCTAAGATTTAAAAAACTATACTCTTCTCTTTTTAGTTTCATGACAGGATGGTCAATCGCATCAAACATCCTTCTAACTTGACGATTTCTTCCTTCATGAATCGTTAAGCGAATAATGCTCGTTTGCTTCTTTTTGTCCATTGACATCATCTTTACCTTTGCAGGAGCTGTCATGCCATCTTCAAGTCTAATTCCATTTTGTAATTGTCTTAATTTCTCTCTTGACGGGATTCCTTTCACTTTCGCAATATATACTTTTTCAACCTTGAATTTTGGGTGCATAAGCATATTGGCAAACTCACCATCATTTGTAAGTAATATCAAACCAGAAGTATCATAATCTAAACGCCCCACTGGAAATACTCGTTGTTCGATTTCAAGATAATCAGTAACAACCGTTCTTCCTTTATCATCACTTACACTTGAAATGACACCGCTAGGCTTATACAGAAGGTAATAAACTGGTTCTTCTCGATCAATTGGAACACCTTCTACTTCTATTTCATCCTTATTAGGCATTACTTTAACACCTAATTCTCTTACTACTTTTCCATTAACTTTTACTTTACCCTCAATAATTAATTGTTCAGCTTTTCTTCTTGATGCAATTCCTGCTTGTGCTATGATTTTCTGTAAACGTTCCATTTCGTTCTTCACCTCATGTACCATCATACTCTTGTAAACATGAATTCTCAAGCTTGATGAAACTCTCCTATTATTTTCAATAAAAAAAGCCATCAAGAGACATCTCTCAAGACAGCTTTAAGTAATGTTTTAGTATTCTAGAAACCAATTGAGATATATTTAGTTTCGAGAAACTCTTCTATTCCGTGATGACCACCTTCCCTACCTAGTCCGCTTTCTTTAAAACCACCAAAAGGAGCTTGAGCTACAGAAGGAAGCGCATCATTTACACCAACGATGCCATATTCTAACGCTTCACTAATTTGAATGGCAGTCGAGAGTTTTTCAGTGAAAACATAAGCAGCTAAGCCAAACCGTGAAGCATTAGCACGTCTAATAACTTCTTCAGTTGTAGAAAAAGTTGAAATGGGTGCAACAGGTCCAAATGTTTCTTCATTCATACAAAGCATCTCATCTGTTGCTCCCGCAATAACAGTTGGTTGAAAAAAGAGACCTGAGATTTTGTTGCCACCCACTAAAACCGAAGCGCCTTTTTCCCTAGCATCTTGAACTTGCTCCACCACTTTTGTGATTGCAGCTTCGTTTATTAACGGGCCAATATCACTCGTTTCCTTAAAACCATCCCCAACTGCAAGGTCTCTCACCTTTTCAATAAATTTTGTAATAAACGGATCAACCACATCTTCATGAACATAAATTCGATTTGCACACACACACGTTTGACCGGCATTTCTGAATTTAGAGGCTATAGCTCCTTCAGCTGCTGCTTCTAAATCAGCATCATTCATTACGATAAAAGGAGCATGCCCACCAAGTTCTAATGAAAGTTTCTTGACTGTATCCGCTGCTTGTCTCATTAATAATTTCCCTACTTCCGTAGAGCCTGTGAACGTCACTTTTCTTACTCTTTCATCATCCATCCAAGCTTGACCAATTTCCTTTGGATCACCTGTTATAACATTGATGACACCTGCGGGAATTCCAGCTTTCAAAGCAAGCTTGGCCAAATATAGAGCGGTTAATGGTGTTTGCTCAGCTGGTTTTATTACCGCTGTACAACCTGCCGCTAATGCTGGTGCAATTTTTCGCGTAATCATCGCTGCCGGAAAGTTCCAAGGGGTAATGGCAGCAATCACTCCTACTGGTTGCTTCTGAACTAATATACGTTTATTAGGAAAAGAAGCTGGAATGGTCTCACCGTAAATCCGCTTACCTTCTTCTGCATACCAAGCTAGGAAACTATTTGCATAAAGAACCTCTCCAATAGCTTCCTTCAGTGGCTTACCTTGTTCAGCTGTCATAATTTGAGCAATTTCTGAAGCTTCAGCTTTGATTAAGTCGTGCCACTTCATGACGAGTTCACTTCGTTCGTTTGCTGTTCGCTTAGACCATTCGGGAAATGCAATATAAGCTACATCGACCGCTTCGACCGCTTCGACGGCCCCAGCCTTTGATACTTGACCAACTATTTCCCCCGAAGAAGGGTTTAGAACATCTATTTTCTCTGTTTTAGTAACCCATTTTCCACCTATTAAAAGATTCCCATCAATCATTTTGTTTTCCTCCTTATTGATATTAAACATTATTATTGTGTCTTTTGTTCATTATAACAAGGATATTCTCTTAACATCCTTTATAAGCTCTTCTATAAATGACTTCTATATCTTTAACAGACAACTTTCGAGGGTTATTATCTAGTAGCCTAGTTATTTTACTAGCATCAATCGCCAATTGAGGAATGTCTTCCTCAGGTACTCCAAAATCCTTTAAACTAGTTGGAATTTCTACGTAGGCGCATAAACGCTTCATCTTCATAATAGCAGCTTCAGCCGCCTCCTCCGTTGTCAAATCTGATGTAGTTATCCCTAACGCTTGTCCTATATCTACAAAACGTTCAAAACAGCTAATTTGATTTGACTCCATTACATAAGGAAGTAATAAGGCATTAGTTACCCCATGAGAAAGGTTATATCTTCCTCCAAGAGGATAAGCAAGAGCATGAACGGCTCCAACTCCTGCATTCCCAAATGACGTTCCGGCCATTAAACTAGCTGTTATCATCGCCTCTCTCGCTTCTAGATTATTGGGGTTAGCAAACGCTTTAGGGAGATTAATGGCAATCATTTTCATAGAATATAAGGCTAGCGCATCTGTGACCGGAGACGCTCGAACTGACAAGTAGGCTTCAATTGCATGTACTAACGCATCTATTCCACTGGCAGCGGTAACCGATTTCGGCATAGAGACGGTCATCTCTGGTGAAACCAACGCAACATCTGGAAGTAAATATGGACTAACAATTCCTTTTTTTACTTGTTCTTGTTTATCTGACAGAATCGCTATATTTGTTACTTCAGAACCTGTACCTGCGGTTGTAGGAATAGCAATGAGAGGCAAGCCGGCTTTGGCAACTAGGTTAGTGCCGAAATAGTCCTCAATTCTTCCTCCATTTGTGATAAATACCGCTACGGCCTTTGCAATATCTATCGCGCTTCCTCCCCCGACAGCAATTAATCCGTCATGCATGCCTCGTTTAACAACTAATGCACATTCCTCGACTAATGCTATTTCTGGCTCTGGCTTAACCCCTGTATAACATTGATAATTCACTTCACTTAATTCCTTTTCGACTAGATTGACTGTCCCTATCTTGGTTAATATTTCATCTGTTACTATTAAAGGACGCTTGATCTTTAACCGTTCAACTTCACTTTTCAATTGTTTCAGGCCATCTTTTCCTGTAATTAACTTTTTTGCTATAAAAAACTCAGAAACTGTCATACTATTACCTCCTTATGCATTTTTCAGCACTAGATTTATATAAAACAAACTATTACTTACATTTGAAAAGGGTTATCCCAAAAGATCTTTTATGTTGACCTTTTAGGATAACCCCGAAGGTCAAACCTAAATAAGAGTATTCTCTTTATTTTTTATAGTTCCTGCGACAACATAGTTTTTCTGACAGTTTACATACCGAATACATAGCTTACTACTAGAATAGAAGCAATGATACCGACTACATCGGCTAGAAGACCTACTTTAAGTGCGTCCCCCATTTTCTTTATTCCTACAGCGCCAAAATAGACAGTCAATACATAAAACGTTGTATCAGTACTTCCTTGCATTGTTGAAGCGAGTCTTCCAATAAAGGAATCTGGCCCATATGTTGCAATTAAATCAGATGTCATTCCAAGAGCGCCCGTCCCAGAAATGGGCCGAATCATAGCTAAAGGTACAATTTCAGACGGTACACCTATTGCTTGTAGAACTGGCTTCATCAGTTCAATAATAAAATCCATTGCCCCAGAAGCCCGGAACACAGAAATCGCAACAAGCATTCCCACTAAGTATGGATGATTGAAATTGCCATTCCGAATCCTTCTTTTGCCCCTTCTACAAAAGTTTCATATGTCGGAACTTGCTTGTATGTTCCGTACATAAGAACAAAGGCAATTAAGACAGGAATGAACCAAATGGAAATAACCGTGATCCAACCCATCTATACTCGCCCCTTTCTTACTCGTCTATAATAAAAATACCTGTCTATTAAAATAGCACCTATCGTCGAACAAGTTGTTGCAACTAGCGTCGTACCAACAATTTCCGTTGGTGATACTGACCCATAACTCATTCTAATGGAGATGACTGTTGTAGGTATTAATGTGATACTAGCCGTGTTGATTGCTAGTAATGTAATCATGGATCGACTAGCAAAATCTCGTCCCCCATTTAGATCTTTTAATTGTTGCATCGCTTTGATACCCATTGGTGTCGCTGCGTTTCCAAGGCCAAACAAATTCGCGGTCATATTCGATAAAATATAACCCATCGCTGGATGATTAGGAGGAACTTCAGGGAAGATCCTCGTTGCAATCGGACGCATCAACTTAGCCAATGCATTTAGTAATCCACCTTCCTGAGCAATCCGCATTAATCCGAGCCAAAAGACGAGGATACTGATTAATCCTAAACAAATGGTTACAGCATCCTTAGCTCCAGCAAATATAGCTTCATTCACTTCTTCCATTTTTCCATTAACTGCTCCAAATCCAATGCCGATGACGAGCATTGCAACCCAAATTTTATTAATCAATTGATCTCACCCCAATAGTGAAAGAGAAAATGTCAATCACTTTAGCCCAAAATCCTTTTTTCTCTTCAACCTCAGGTGCTTCATATAACAACGGAATCTGTCCGATTAATTCATTGTTTATTTTTAACTCTACCTTTCCAACTGGTTGAGGAGGGATGTATTCTTCCATTCTTTGATCACTAGGAGGACGATACAATGTTATCTCTTTATTTAAGGCTTGTTGCTCAGCCTGTGTTAATGGGTATTCAAAAGAATAAGGTGCATACACTTTTCCCTTATAAAAATCATCTTCAACTTCTGATAAAATACCCTCTTCAAGCAGCAGCTCGACTGTATAAGAATCAAAAGCCCAATTGAACAAATTCATGTGATCATGCCAATCACTTGGTGCATTAAGTGTAACGGCAATTAGATTGGTTCCATCTTTTTCTGCAGTTGAAACTAAAGTTCGTTTAGCGCGTTTTGTGTAACCCGTCTTTCCACCCGTTGAATATTTATATAACTCGGTTAAAAGGCGGTTTTTATTTCGCCAAACTCGAATTTGTTCTCCATCGACACGATGACTTTTTGTTGAAGCAATTGTTTGATAATGCTCACTTTGCATTGCATATTGTGTAAGAATAGCCATATCATAAGCCGTTGAATAATGATCTTCGTGATCGTCAAGCCCATGAGGATTTTGAAACATGGTATTATGCATACCAATTTCCTTTGCTTTTTCATTCATTAAATAAACAAAGCCCTCTAAGCTTCCTCCAACGTGTTCAGCAATTGCTACTGCCGAATCATTACCACTTCTCAACATAAGACCATAGACTAAATCTTCGAGCTTAATTTTTTCTCCTGCACGTAGATAAATAGAAGAACCTTCTGTTCCTTCAGCACGTGAGGTTACCTTCACCATTTCATCCATCTTTCCGGATTCTATAGCTAAAATAGCTGTCATAATCTTTGTAATGCTTGCGATACGAAGAGGGGTGTTCTCATTTTTCCCATACAGAATTCGTCCCGACTCTTGTTCAATTAGAACAGCCGCTTGTGCAGAAACAGAGAAGTTCCTTTGTTCTGCATTCGCATTAAACGGTACAGATGTTAACGTAAGTAAAATAGCTAAACAGATAAGTGCAAATTTTCTTCTCATAATAATCCCCGTCCTGTCTGTTTTTAACTAGTCTCTTGTTGTAGTTACCTTTCCATGCCTGTCTTTTTCGCTTATATGCAATGTCTATGCAGGACAACCAATGTTATGACTTGAACTTCAATCTAATAAAGTTGATTATGTTAAAGCGTCATCTGGTCTATTTGTCATAACAAGACTAATCTTCTTAAAAAAGGAAAAGATCAGCAACAACAGCTATGTCAGAGGGATTATTGAAGGATGTGAGAATTGAAGTATTGAAGGTATTACAATTAACTGAAGAATCCCTTCGCTCACGTCTTGAGCAAGAAGGGATTCTAAAGATCGAGTCTATTTTTCTTTGTACATTGAATGCGGAACGACAACTTCACCTTACCTATACAAGAAAAAATGAGAAATATCAAAGGATTTAACATTAATTTGATTTTGTATAGGGAGAAACTAATTCATGTACTTGTTTCATTTGATTAGCGCACCAACTATACATCTGTTTTGCTTGTTTATCTTCCGTATCGAGTGCAAATAACTCCATGTCAGCTTGGGCTTTTTTGATACTGGCTTCAAGAAGCGGCAATTCTGTTGGCTGCGCTACTTGCTGAGTATCATTAAACAAATCAAATGTCAGTTGACCATACTCGTCCACTTGAGCTAAAAATACATTTTCAACCGTCGCATTTCGTTTTTTTAATTCTGTCTTCAGCCATTCTTCATTAAACCTCGGGACGATAGCGGTTCATGAAGTATTTTCCCATCCATAATAACCGTTTCTGGTTCTTTGATTTTTGGCACAGGATGATGTAGCATTTTCGCTGTAATTGGTTGTTGCTCTTTTTTTAGGAGAACATTCAACTCTCCGTTTCCTTCTAGAACCGCAAATTCCACATCTGCTACTTGGAATACTTGCTTAGCTCTTAATTTACGTAATAGTTCATCTGAAGTCAGATGTTGTTTCTTCATATTATCCTCAAGGATTTTTCCGTCTTTCATAATTGGAATTCCTTTACCATAAATAGCAGACCGAATCGTTGCATTCTTTATACTTAACATCAAAATGAAAAAAGCACTTCCAGCCCATACCAATAGACCAATTAATAAATTTGATACTGGGATTGTCAGCTGAATCGAGCCTATTGCTAAAATGACGGCGACTGAGGCAATCAATCCAAATTCTAGATGTGATGTCTCACCTATTGGTTTTTTAACAAACATTCGAGCAATAATGAGCAATAACAAAAAACCAACTAAGCTACGAAGTGCAACCTCAACCCACCCTGGCATACAATCCCCTCCTTCTTATTGTTGATAGGTTGGTTCTTCAAATTCAATCTGAGCTGCTCTTTTTTGAATTTCTTTAATAATCGTTCTTGTTTTAAGTGCTCCTTGATGAAAGGCTTCTCTTGCTTCATGTTCTTTTGTCTTAATCGCAAGCGACGATAATGTTGCATCAATTGATTGTAAGGAACTTAATAATCCTTGTACCTGACTACCTACTGTCATTTCTTAAACTCCCCTTTATCCTTTTGGTTTAAAAACAAGTGAAGCCAGAAAGCCAAAAATAATCGCAGCTGAAATACCTGCACTCGTGACCTCGAATATCCCAGTCAGGACACCGATAATTCCGTTTGCTTCAGCTTCTGCCATCGCCCCATGTACTAGAGCATTACCAAAACTTGTAATTGGCACCGTTGCTCCAGCACCTGCGAAATCAATTAACGGCTCATACAAACCAAGTCCGTCTAATACAGCTCCTGTTACAACAAGTGTACTCATTGTATGAGCTGGTGTGAGCTTAACTACATCCATCAATATTTGACCAATAACACAAATGAGACCGCCGACAACAAAGGCTGATAGAAATATCATGAAGAAATCCCCCCTATTTCAATTGAAACAGCATGGGCTATACATGGAATAGATTCTTTTTGCTGAAAAGATAAAGGCGATAACAAAGCTCCTGTTGCACAAACAAGAATTCGCTTTAGTTCTCCACGCTTCATCCGGTTTAGTAAATGTCCATATAAAACAGATGCTGAACATCCAGGTCCGCTTGCTCCTGCAAAAACAGGTTGATCTTCTTTGTAAATCATTAAGCCACAATCTTGAAAGGTTTCTTCTGGTAGTTCTAGGCCTTTCTGCCTTATAAGTTCTTTAGCAATTGGAAGTCCAATTTCACCTAAATCACCAGAAACGATTAAATCATAATGGTCATGAGGAAGCTCACGATCTCTAAAATGAGAGATAAGGGTATCAGCTGCAGCTGGAGCCATTGCTGCACCCATGTTAAAGGGATCTGACAAGCCCATATCAATTACTTTTCCAATTGTTGCTGAGGTTACGACTGGACCTTCGCCCGTTGCAGAAACGACAGCTGCACCAGACGCAGTAACAGTCCACTGTGCAGTCGGTGGCTTTTGTCCCCCGTATTCCGTTGGATAGCGAAACTGTTTTTCCGTTGCTGAATTATGACTCGAGGCCGCAGTAACAATCCGCTGTGCTCCTTTTGCATTGATAATAAAAGCAGCTAGAGCTAGTCCTTCCATAGAGGTTGAACAAGCACCGAATAAGCCGAGATAAGGAATGGCAAGAGTTCGACTTGCAAAACTTGAAGGTGTGAGTTGATTGATCAAATCTCCAGTAAACATAAATTGAATATCTTCTTTCCTAAGTTCAGCTTTTTCAATAGCTTTCGAAATTGACTCTTCTAGTAGTATTTTCTGAGCTTTTTCATATGAATCCTGACCTAGCCACAAATCATTATGCAATAAATCGAAATCATCTGCTAATCGACCATCAGCTTCAAAAGGTCCACCAACCGTACCTGTTGAAAATATAACAGGCTGATTTTCAAATTCCCATGTTTGATGACCTTTTAACATCTACAATCCCCCCATTGAATAAGTACCGTTTTAATTAATGCAATGATAAACGCTGCGACTGTTCCAAAAACGATCACCGATCCAGCGAGTTTAAACATCTTTCCACCAACTCCAAGAACATAACCTTCTGTTCTATGTTCAATCGCAGCAGAAGCGACAGAATTAGCAAAACCTGTAACAGGCACAGCTGTACCTGCACCCGCAAATTGAGCAAAGTGATCATAAACACCAAAGCCTGTAAGTAGCACAGAGATAAAGATCAAAGTCGCAACGGTAGGGTCACCAGCTGTACGCTGGGTAAAATCAAAAAATGTATAATAAAACACATTTAAGCCTTGGCCGATTAAACAAATGAACCCCCCTACTAGAAAAGCTCGTATGCAATTTTTTAATACTGGTCTTTTCTTTTCATATTTCCCCGCTAATTTTTTGTATTCAATTTGAGCAGGAGTAAGATTCTTTTCTTTGCTAGACGACATTGTTCACCCTCCTTAACCTCTCATCATTTCATCTAAGTGTTTTAGTTTTTGTTTCAAACGCTGTTCACTGATTGTTTTTTCTTTTAACTCCTTTTCAAGTTTCTCTAGTTCCATAAAAATTTTCTGATCGGTCGAGACATGAACAGTTGCATCAGGATAGCGTTTTTTAACAGATTGATGTCCAGTTTTCCGAATTTCTTTTAAACGAAAACGGTCAAAGTGCTTCACCCTCGGCGCTAAATAAATTTCATTTTCATAAGATACTCCTTTTATCTCCGTAACTTCCTCCATAGAGAGAACAATTTTTTTTGCTTCATCTGCTGATTCTTGGTCGATTACGGCATTTGTTGAAAGTTCAAGTGGTCTAATGTCTTGTTGAGGCTCAAGCATCTGACAACCGGTTAAGACGGCTAAAACTATAAATCCTTTTATAAGACCTTTCATCAAATTCTCTCCTTTTTTAAGATATGTAGGGTAGACATGAACCTTTTGAATGGTTCATGTCAATTTTATTTTTTATTGCCTGTACTGCGGCTCTTCCGCTTCAATTTGCTGTAAGCGCGGAGTTAATCCGTCTACAACTCCTTGTGTTTGTTGCGCCATCTGTTGAAACAGTTGTTTCGCTTGTTGATTTTCCGTTTCCAAAGCAAATGTTTCTAAGCTAGCCTGAGCACTTTTTAATCCCGCTATTGTCTGTTTCATTTTCGCAGCTACTGTCATCTGCTACCTCCTTGAAATTTTAAAAGAGAATAAAGTTGTAAAACAAATTCTTACGTTATAGGTTGAAATCATAACGAGTAAACTATTAGCTGTAAATTTTGTAAATTGAAAGAGGCTCTGTGCTAAACTAATGATATTACTATGAAACAGAGGTGTATTTTTTTGCTGATCTTAGATTTACTCTTATTGTTTTTCATTTTAATCGTTCTTATCCTCGTCCTTCGCAACCAACGTACTCTAAATAAGAATGTAGATTCATTAAGACAACTTCAGACATCTTTAATGGAACCCACCCAGTATTATCAACATAAATTACTTGAAGAAAAAAAAGCCCATATCCTTATTCTTGCTTTTCAAATTCGAGACGCGATAGCAAAGCAACAGTATTCGATCCACGCCAATGCAATTGAAAACATGCCTCTTAAACATTCTTTGTCTGATCTAGAATTAGCAAGTGTGTTTTCTCCTAGTCAGGCATTATTAATGAAAAAGTATTGGGCTCTAGCCGACCAATATATCGAGACTTATTGGTTAACACATGAAGGAAAAATTAAAACGATTTTCAAAGGTCGGGCAGATGACCCTCAAACTGAGTTAGGACAAATGCACCACGCCTCTAAAAACATTTCCAAACAATTAGATATTTGGTTAGCTGAATTAAATTCAAACTCATAAACTCAGAACGTTTCGTTCAAACTAAATTAGAGTCTCAAAAAGAGGGGTAGTAGTGTGAATACAAATTTCCTGTCATTAACGTTGGAGCTGTTTGTCGGTTTTTTTGCCCTTCTTGTCATGACAAAAGTACTCGGAAAAAACCAAATTACTCAACTAACTCCTTTTGATTTTATTTCAGCTCTAGTTTTAGGAGAACTTGTTGGGAATGCAATCTATGATAAAGATATTGGCCTACACTATGTCCTTTATGCAGTCGTGGTATGGGGGGCTTTAATTTATGTAATTGAAATGATTACACAGAAGTTTCGTCAGTCTAGACCTTGGTTGGAAGGAACTCCTGCGTTAATTATTGCGAATGGAAAGATTAACTATGACGAATTAAGAAAAAACAAGTTGGATCTTGATCAGCTATTACACCTTCTCCGAGATAGAGGTGTTTTTTCAATAAGAGAGGTTGAATACGGTGTGCTTGAAACCAATGGGGCAGTTAATGTTTTGCGAAAGCACAAGTACGACATTCCAATAAATTATGAGCTGAATATTCCGTTCAGACAAACGGCTCTTCCCGTATTGTTAATTCTTGATGGTGAAGTAGTTGATGAAGGGCTTCTTACAATACAACGAGAAAACACATGGTTAAAAGAAGAATTATTTAAAAGAGGCATTTCTGGACCGAAAGAGGTTTTATATGCCGAATGGTTAGAAGGTGAAGGATTAGAAATTCAGACGTACTAGTATGATAGGATGGTGATAAAAATGAGGAACATCATTATTTGTATTCTGATTAGCGGTCTACTGATTGGATGTGGAAATAAGAGTCCTGAAGGAGCATCTTTAGTACAGTCGACAGAAGCAGATCCTGTAAACGACAAAAACGTAATAGTCGTTATTATTGATTCTATGACGCAACCAGTTGTGGAAGAAAGTCTAAAACGAGGTGCCCTTCCCGCTCTGTCTTTTCTAATGGAGAATGGCTTTGTTCATCACGATTTAATAGCGCCGTTTCCTTCCATGTCAGTTCCGATTGAAACAACTTTGATAACAGGAGTCTCTCCTATGGAGCACCGCATCCCAGGGTTAGTCTGGTACGACCAACAAGCAGAGACCCTTGTTGATTATGGCTCTACCTTATCAAAGTATTGGAAGCTCGGTATGAATGATACATTAATGAATTCGCTTGTGCATTTAAACTCAAGTCATATCTCGCCTAAAGTGGAGACTATTTACGAAACATTAAATGACAAAGGATATTCCACAGGGGCTATAAACATGATCGTATACCGTGGAGATACAAATCACGACTTAAATTTGCCAGGCTACATTAAAACTCTTTTACATTTACCTAATCAATTAAAGACCAAAGGTCCTGATTTATTAGCTTTCGGTTCAGCAGTACAACCAAAAATCGTTCAAGGGGCCACGCTAAAAGATAGTCTTTATCATCGCTTTGGTTTAAATGATTCTTATTCGGCTTCCGTTACAGAAAAGTTGATTAAAGAAAAACAACAACCTGATTTTCTAATGGTTTTCTTCCCAAATTACGACAAAGACGCCCACCATCATGGTCCTGTTAGTCCAAATCATTTTGCAAAAACAGACTTACATTTGCAAACCATTCTTAATTCATACGATAGTTGGGAACAAGCATTAGAAGAAAATATTTTTGTCGTGCTAGGTGACCACGGACAAGATCTCCTAAAAGAATCAAAAGAAGAAGTTGCGATTGAGCTTGAACCTTTACTTGATCCATTTGTTGTTACTCCGCTTTTAGATGAGCCAACTAGTGGTGATATTGTTATTGCCAATAATCATAGGTCTGCATATTTATATCCAACTACTAATGCGGTTACTTATGAAGATATCACTGAAAAGCTTATGCAAGATGAAAGAATTGATCATATTGGATGGCTTGAAGGAGATGAACTTATATTATTCAAGAATGGTTTACATGATGAGCCCTTACGTGTAAAGAAAAACGGTCAGTTCAGGGACATGTACGATCAAACATGGACTATTAACGGCGATGAAAAAGTAGCAGACATTACATTAAAGGATGAATTAATTATGTACGGTGACTATCCTGATATTTTTCATCAGATGTTTGGTGCTTTAGGGAGTCATGACCCAACAATGGTTATAACAGCTAAACCTGGTCACACCCTTAAAACAGAAGGAGCACCTGTGCATCAGGCGGCGGTGAACACGGTGGTTTGCATAAAAATGATACAATGGCTTCTATCGTTATCGCAGGAACCGATCAACCATTAACCGATCGTAGAATGGAATCTTTAAAAGAATATTTCATTGATTTACTTGAACAATAACCGCTACATTTCAGCGAGTTTACAAAAGGACGCCTCAAAGGAAATTAACCTCTTGAGGCGTTCTTCATTATTTATATGTTTTCCACCTTAATTCTCTTGCTTCTTTATAACGCTTCTCTACTTCCGGCCAGTTTACCACATTCCACCAATTCTCAATATAAGGTTTTCTTTCGTTTTTATATTGTAAGTAGTAAGCATGCTCCCACACATCAAGAACGAGCAAAGGAATAATGTCTTGCTGGCTTAAATTTTGGTGCTTTTCTGCTTGAAGAATTTCAAGGCGGTGAGTACGAGGAGACCACACTAATAATGCCCAACCAACAGCTTCTACATTTTCAGCTGCTTTTGAAAAATGTTCTTTCATTTTATTAAAACTTCCAAAATCTTTATTAATTTGAGTGGCTAATTCTCCTTTTGGCTGTCCCCCGCCACGCGGACTCATAATATGCCAGAAAATCGTGTGTAAAAAGTGACCGGCTCCATTAAAAGCAGCTTCTCTTTCCCAGTGTTTAATAAGATCATAATCACTATTTTTTCTAGCTTTTTGCATCTCTTTTTCAGCTTTATTTAGGCCATCTACATAGCTCTGGTGATGCTTACTATGGTGAAGTCTCATGATTTCCTCAGCAATATAAGGTTCTAATGCATTATAAGCGTAAGGAAGTGGTGGTAATTTATGCCCTCCAATTGGGACTGGATCAATAGGCTCCTTCCTTCCTTCAGCACGAACTTCTTCTAATTGACACCACTTCTCATATACTTCATTCGCTAATAGACCTAATTCATCTTCACGATTCTTTTTAGATCCCTCTAAAGAATCTTCTCCTAATTCGTTTTCTAGCTTTGTTAATGATTCAATAAAAGATCGCGTCTTCTCTACACCAGCTCTACGCTCAATTTCAGAACCATATTCATTCCATACTTTTTTAACATTTCTAGCCCATTGTAAAATTGCATTTTGCTGTTCACTCATTTAAATTCCTCCTCATCTCACTTGACAGTAACGCTTTATCCTATGCAAGATGAATGTCTACATTTACAAGGAAATCTAAATAGAAATAAAAAAGCTACGACTGAGCTTCCACTCATTCGCAACTTTTTTGTTAATCTAAATCTAACTGTTCTTCGAAGTTCTTAAAAAATAAATCCGCCTCATCTTCGATTGAATCTTCGTCAATACCATCAGGTAATGGCGGCAGTTCTTTCAGATTTTTCAAACCAAAGTGATCTAGGAAGAACTTTGTCGTCCCATACAAAATGGGCCTACCCGGTCCTGGAGCTCGTCCTGTTTCTTTTATTAAAAGTTTAACAGCTAAAGATTGAATAGAGCGATCTGATTTCACGCCTCTTATTTCATCAATTTCCATTCGTGTGATAGGCTGACGGTACGCAATGATTGCTAACGTTTCAAGGGCTGCTTGAGATAAGCTTGAGTTCAATGGAGAAGTAGCTAACTTCTTGAAATAAGGTGCATGCTCGGGTCTTGTAGTAAATCTAAAGGCACCTGCAACTTCCACAATTTGCAATCCGCGTTTTTGTTCCGTAAATAATAATTGAAGTGAGTAAACAACTTCTGCGATGGTTTCAGGTTCCATTTCTAGTACATTAGCCATTTCAGCAATAGTCATTCCTTCATCTCCAACCACAAATAACAATCCCTCAATCGTTGCTTGAAGTTCTTGAATTGTCACTGTGGGCCCCCTCCTCTGTTCGGTATATCATGATGTCTGAGAAATTCGTTGTCTGTTCACAACGTATCGTTTTCGTTTTCATTAGTTCGAGAATCGCTAAAAAGCTGACGACAATATGCCAACGATTTTGATCTGGAAAAAGGTCTGTAAACTTGCAGTGCCCGTTTAAATTTTCAAGTTCTAATACAATTTCCTGCATTCGATCTTCAATCGAGTACTCCTGACTTTTTACCGTTGTCATACGTGGCGCCTTTAATTCTTTTCTTTTGAGTAACCTTTGATAAGCACTTAACATATCAAATAATGAGACGCCTTGAATAGCAAGATCTCGTCTGTCTTCATCAGATATGTACGGATCTAGATCAAAAGGAGGCCTAGTATGAACGAGACTACGCTCTTGTTCCTTTTCTTTTAACTCTGTCGCCGCTTCTTTATATTTTCGGTATTCGACTAATTTAAAAATGAGTTCATCGCGCGGATCTTCTTCCTCAACGTGCCAATCATCATCAAAAAGCTCCTCCTCTTGCTTTGGGAGAAGCATTTTACTTTTAATTGCTAAAAGCGTTGCAGCCATTACTAAATATTCACTTGCTACATCAAGTTCTAACTCTTGCATAGCATGAATGTATTCCAAATATTGATCGGTAATTACCGCTACTGGAATATCATAAATATCTACTTCAGCTTCGTTAATCAAATGTAAAAGAAGATCTAGCGGTCCCTCAAATAAATCAATTTTTACACTATAGGGATTCATTGTTACCACCACTAGCTTTTTAAATTTCCACAGATGAAATTATAACATAATTTGAAACAAGCAACATGATTGAATTATGATAGAATAAAGAAAGCACAAAAAGGAGTTATGCCATGTATCCTACAGCTTACATAGACTATTTGATCCATTTTCATATAGAACGTGACTATTTTGAATGTCATGAAGTATTAGAAGAACACTGGAAGAAAGAAGAATTAAATCAACGCCATCATTATTGGGTAACATTCATTCAAATCGCAGTAGGATTATACCATCATAGAAGAAATAATAGAGCTGGAGCTACACGCATGTATTATAAAGCCCTAAAGGGTATTTCCCTCTATGCGACAGCAATAGAGAATCTAGGAGTTAACGTTTCAGAGTTATCTCAACAATTAAACAAACAAATTAAATTAACATTAACTCCAGGATCAAAATTTGAGGATATCAACCTTCCGTTACACGATCATAATTTAATTAAAGAATGCCAAAATAGATGTAAGCAACTAGGTTTGAATTGGGCTTACATTTCTTCCTCAACTGTAAGTCAAAACATCATTCATAAACATAAATTAAGAAATCGACAAGAAGTCATTGCCGAGCGCGATAAGCAACTTCATTTACGAAAACAAAAAAGGCAGTGAGGTTAACTCAACTGCCTTAGATGTATCTAGCTACTTTTTTCTTCCTCTGAACATGCAATCATAAAGTTTCTTGTAGCAGACGTAGGTGATAGTTCACAAGGAAGTATCCTTCTTAATTCGTTAAGCATAGCCCTACCAATACCTTCATGTCGGAATGATGGATTAACACAGACATGTTCAAGGTAGGCTCTATCCTCTTTAATAAAAATCCCTATTACTCCTACAAAGTCTTCCTTCTTCCATAAATAAAGTTTCCAATTAGGATCACTGTCGTAACGTTCTATCGTTTTTAACAGCTTTTTTACATCCTTCTCTTCTGGCATAAAAGAAAGTAATCCCATTGCTATTTTTTGATTCGTTGTTTTATAAGGTACAAGCATATTAACCCTCTCACGTTTCTAACCCCACAATGGGTTGTTTTCGTATGCGCTTTCACCAATTTTATTCTACCATAATTCGCTAGATTTAGTTCCTTTTTTTTTACAATTTCTTTTTTTATATGATATTTTATGCACTTATCGAAAAAATGTTTATATCCAATTATTCTAATTGATTATGGTGGTTTTTATACGTAAAGGCGAAGGGTTTATGAAAATATAATTTGAACTGTCCCATGCTTTAGATTAAAAATTAATAAAAAAGGATAGATCTTTTAAGATCTATCCTTTAGCTTTAAATTTACTTTTCAAAGCTTCTACCTAGATTAGCCATCTCAATCGCAGCAGTAGCAGCATCCCATCCTTTATTACCTGCTTTTGTACCTGCACGTTCAACAGCTTGTTCAATCGTATCTGTTGTTAGAACCCCAAAAATAACAGGTTTTCCTGAAGATAGAGTTAACGACGCAACCCCTTTTGCTACTTCACTACAAACAAAATCAAAATGAGGAGTTGCACCACGAATTACTGTTCCTAATGTAATGACAGCATCATATTTTCCAGTGTCTAACATTTTCTTTGCAGCAAAAGGAATTTCAAATGCACCTGGTACCCAGGCTACATCGATATCTGCTTCATTGACACCATGACGTTTAAGAGCATCTTCAGCTCCCCCAAGTAATTTACTTGTAATAAATTCGTTAAATCGCCCTACTACAATCCCTACTTTTAATCCTGTTGCTACTAAATGTCCTTCATAAACATGTCCCATTTTTCATTTCCTCCCTGGTTTTAAATTATATTATTTATGTACGAAGCTGCTAATTCAGAATTTGTGTTCGGCAGCTTCGTTTTTTCTTTTACTTTTGTTTATCTAAAATGAAGCATATGCCCTAACTTTTCAGACTTTGTCTTCAAATAACGCTCATTGTCTTTATTGTGGGGCAGTTGGAGTGGCACTCGTTCAATGACTTCGAGTTCATAGCCTTTTAACCCCGTTATTTTACGTGGATTATTTGTTAATAATCTCATTTCTTTAACGCCTAATTCTCTTAGAATTTGAGCACCAATTCCATAATCACGTAAGTCAGCTGGGAACCCTAACTTTTCATTTGCTTCTACTGTATCATAACCTTCTTCTTGTAGCTTATATGCACGCAATTTATTCATAAGGCCAATGCCTCGACCTTCCTGACGCATATAAAGCAAGATCCCTTTACCTTCTTGTTCAATTTGGGCTAAAGCAGCATGAAGTTGAGGCCCACAATCACAACGATGCGATCCAAATACGTCTCCAGTTAAACATTCAGAGTGCACACGAACCAAAGTCGGTTCACCTTCAACAATGTCACCTTTAATTAAAGCTACACTTTCCTTACCATCAATAATATCTGAGAAGCCAACTGCACGAAAATCACCAAAGTCAGTTGGTAGTTGAATCTCAACTTCACGCTTGACTAATTTATCTTTACGATGACGATATTTAATTAGATCTTTAATCGTAATTAGCTTTAGCTCAAGATCATCTGCTATTTTTCTCAGTTCTGGTACTCTTGCCATCGTACCATCTTCATTCATAATCTCACAAATAACTCCAGCAGGCTTAGCTCCAGATAAGCGCGCCAAATCAATCGCTGCTTCTGTGTGTCCTGCCCGGCGTAATACCCCACCGTTTTTAGCTATAAGTGGAAAAATGTGACCTGGACGCTTAAAATGATGTTTCTTCGATTCATCATCAATTAAAGCCCGAACGGTATCTGAACGTTCCTTAGCTGAAATTCCTGTTGAATTCGTGTAATGATCAACACTCACAGTAAAAGCTGTCCCATGCGGATCGGTATTATGATCAACCATCGGATAAAGATCTAGTTCTTTCGCTCGATCTTCTGTTATCGGAGCGCAAACAAGTCCTCTTCCGTGTGTAACCATAAAGTTAATAACCTCAGGAGTTGTTTTTTCCGCAATCGCAACGAAATCTCCTTCATTTTCACGGTCCTCGTCATCACAAACAATCACACAACGACCTTGCATTAATTCGTAGATCGCTTCTTCAATTGGATCAAATTTAACTGCTTCATTTTGTTGGGTCATTTCATTCACTTCCAATCCTTTTTACTTAAAGCCGTGCTCTGCAAGAAAGTTTTCTGTTAAGGATGATTTTGTTTTTTTATTAGAATCAAAACGTCTTGAGATGAACTGTTCAATATATTTACCAACCATATCACATTCAATATTTACAATGTCACCGACACCTTTTGATCCAATAATGGTTTCTTCCATTGTGTGGGGAATAATCGAAATCGTGAAACTTTCCTCATCAACTGCAAATATCGTTAAACTCGTGCCATCTACAGCAACGGAGCCCTTTTCTATCATGTAGTGCCTTAAATCTGCCGATACCCCTATACGGTAATAGATTGCATTATGTTCTGGCTTTTTCATTAAAATGGTGCCTGTTCCATCTACATGGCCTGAGACAAAATGTCCACCAAATCTTCCTTTAGCACTCATTGCCCGTTCAAGATTCACTCTAGAGCCTCTCCCTAACCCTTGCAAACTAGTTGCTCTTACTGTTTCGGGCATTACATCTACTGTGAAAGATGAAGATGAATAGGAAGTTACCGTTAAACAGACTCCATTTACAGCAATACTATCGCCAAGATGTACATCTTCTAAAATACGATGTGCGACAATTTTCAAAATCATGGATTCACCACTGGAACGCATTTCCTCAATATGACCAATTTCTTCAATAATTCCGGTAAACATTTACTCACTTCCTTTCACAATGGAAACAACTTTAATGTCATTACCTATTGTTGTTACTTCTTTAATTTCTAATTCAATTGCTTCATCGACTTCTGAAAATCCGTCTCCACCAATCGCAGTCGGAGCTGTTTTTCCTCCAAATAATTTAGGAGCAAAATAAGTAATCACTTGATTAACAGCTCTTGCTTTTAAAAAACTTCCATTTACTTCTGCTCCACCTTCAACAAATAATGATGTTACACCCTTTGCCCCGAGAATATGCAACATCGTTTCAATCTCGTCATCAGGTAAAAGAATGACTTCTACATTATGTTGTTCTAATTCCACTCGTCGCTCTTGCGAAGCTTCTGCTGACGCCATAATCCATGTTGGAGCCTCCTGATCTTGTATCAATTTACAATCAATTGGTGTTCGCAATTTACGATCTAACACAACCCGAATAGGATTTTTCCCACCATTCGGTAGTCTGGTCGTTAAAGACGGATTATCAGCGAGAACTGTTCCGACACCAACTAAAATGGCATCATGAATATGACGTAAACGATGGACATCCTCTCGCGCCAACGGACCAGTAATCCATTTACTCTTTCCAGCAACAGTTGCCGTTTTACCGTCGAGAGTTGTAGCAGACTTCAAGGTCACATAAGGTTTTTTCGTTTGAATATAATGAAAAAAAACTTGATTTAACTCATCTGCTTGTTGTTTTTGAATCCCCACTATCACTTCAATGCCAGCATTTTTAAGCTTTTCTATCCCGCGCCCGGCTACTTCTGGGTTAGGATCTGTCGTTGCAACCACTACTCTTTTTAACTTTTTCTCAATAATTAGATCAGCGCAAGGTGGCGTCTTACCGTAATGACTGCAAGGTTCTAGTGTCACGTAAATCGTGCCACCTTCCGCTTTGTCACCGGCCATTTTAAGAGCTTGAACTTCAGCATGACCTTCCCCTGCTTTTAAATGTGCACCAACGCCAACGATCGCACCATCTTTGACCACTACCGAACCAACCATCGGATTAGGCGATGTCTGGCCTCGAGTATTCTCTGCTAATTCCAAAGCCAGTTTCATATAATCAAAATCATTCATAGAAGATCCCTCACACAAGTTTTGCCGTTAAAAAGCATCAAAAAAGTCCTGAGTATTATCAACTCAGGACTGGAAATATAAAAGGGTTACGAAATAGACGCACAATTACAGAAAATTGCCGTTCATCGACGTACTTAAAAAAGGATAGACTACTCCCTTAATATTAAAAGTCATTTTTAAAATTAAACAAATGACCTATGTACACCGTTTCGTTCCTTCTCCCATCCAGACTTTCACTGTCGGTCCCGGAATTACACCAGGTCCACCGCCTCCAAAATACAGAGTCGGGTCACGGACTAAGAAGCTAAAGCTTCATCACCGCCGGTCGGGAGTTTCACCCAGCCCCGAAGAAACTATATTAAGTTTTAAAGAAATGTTCTTTCATCTCTACAATAATTAGCAGAATGTACCTTAATTAATCGAATCTTATCATTTAATTTTTATTTAATCAAGAAATTTAAATCCTTGTTAAGTTTTAATATAAAATGGCTAGGATAATTCAAACGAATTATCTTGAATCATTTAAATCTTCGCCATTGCAACGATTGCCTTTTCCAACTGTTCTTTTGTCAAATCAAAGTGTGTGGTTAACCGAACAACAGATGGACCAAACGCTACTGCCAACACACCTTTTTCTTTTAGCTTCTCTAAATATGTAGTTGAAGACATTCGAGTGTCGGAGATATCAACTAATATAATATTGGTATCTACAGCATTGACAACTTTTAGTTTAGGTATATTCATCATTTCATTGGAAAGATACTGTGCGTGTTCATGATCAATAGCTAGACGATCAACCATTTCCGTTAATGCAATAATACCAGGGGCTGCTAAAACTCCTGCTTGTCTCAATCCACCGCCTAATCTCTTTCTCCATTTTCTAGCTTTCATGATAAATTCATGACTACCAGCAATGATGGAACCTACAGGTGCTCCTAAACCTTTTGATAAACAGATTTGCACCGTCGACGTATATTTAGTGAATTCTTTCACCGAAACGTTCAACGCAACTGCAGCATTAAATAATCGTGCTCCATCAAGGTGTAATGGAATGTTTGTTTCATTAGCGATTTGATAAATCTCTCTCATATTCTCAACCGGAACAATTGCTCCACCTGCACGATTATGCGTATTTTCCAAACAGATTAAACCAGTCTCGGGTTCGTGAATATCTTCTCCTCGTAAAGCGGCTTGAACCTCTCTTGGATCCATTGCCCCCTTAAAACTTGGAAGCGTACGTGTTTGAACGCCCGCAAAAGCTGATATAGCTCCTCCTTCGTAATAGAAAATGTGTGAGTCTTTCTCAAGTATTACTTCATTTCCTCTTACACAATGAGTTAAAACTGCAATTTGATTACCTTGTGTTCCGGACGTTACAAACAATGCCGCTTCTTTTCCTAAAGTTTCTGCAGCTAACTCCTCTAATTGAATAACGGTTGGATCTTCTTTATATACATCGTCCCCTAGTGGTGCTGTTAACATCGCCTCTCTCATCTTAGAGGTCGGTTTCGTTACGGTGTCACTTCTTAAATCAATCATTTTTAAATTCCTCCTCATTTCCCCTTAAAACATTTATACATCCAAACAGACCTGTCTACCAATCATTTCATAAAACTTCAAAGACTTTTATACCAAGAGTAATTACTTTAGGTGAACGGAATCGTTTCCTTTAACGTAAAGAAGTATTTCACTCCAAATTCGATCTTCTATTACCTTAGACTGTCTAGGATCCATTAAATACCTCATTGTAAGTATAATAACACCATCTTTTACTGCCATGTACACTTTTGGATTTAGATTTTGATCATGGATTCTATATTTTTTTGAGGCTTCACGTACTTTATCCGTTGCTTCGGCTGCTATATGATAAACATGCTTATTTAGTATAATCTCAAATCGCTCTTTTGCTACTTCCCACTCACTCTCTACAGTAAGTCGTACCTCGATCTCACCCCATATATACCCAAACCCTTTGTTTGCATTAGAGATCGGATGTAAAAAAATATAATTATTAGGAATATGAACAACCTTTCCCGTGCTGATCTCCATAATGACAAAATGAAATATCTTTTGATCAATCACATCACCAACACGATCATTTACCATAATCCGGTCTCCCACTTCAAATGTCTTTTGAATAACTATGATTATTAATGCTGCTAGATTGGTAAAAATCTCTCTAAGAGCGATAGCGATTCCAGCTGAAATAAAACCAACATAAATAGTTAGATCTAAACGTGATTCCGACCACAGTATGACAAAAATCACGATTATAATGACAGAATGTAAATAATATAATCTTTTCCGAGTCATGTAATATAAATTATTATCTTTGATTGTTTTAAATAATAGTCTATTTATAATTCTTATAAGTTTAATGTATATTAGTAAAATAATTAAACTTAAAAATGATTTATAGATGATTGGATTATCATTAAAATATAAGATAACTTCTTGCATCGTACCCTCCGGACCTAGAGACTTTATATATTAGGAAGCCCCGTTTAAATTAATTGTTAACTTAATAATCAAGATTAGTTAAGACATTTCGCCTAAATTAAAAAACAATGTGACTTTTCGTCCTTTATCACTATATGTAAGCTTATCCGCACATCTTTTCATAATAGCTATTCCTCTACCGCGAAGGCTCGTTAAATGATTAAGGAAATACTGATCTGGGTCTGTTACAGCTAATAATTTTTCTTCGTAGTCAAAACCGACTCCATTGTGGCTAATTGTCACAACTAAATGTTTTTTATCTAAGAATATATTTACTTTAATAACAATACCGTTACTTTGATTCATTCCATGTTCAAAAGCATTATTAATTGCTTCAAGTAAAGAGAACAAAATTAAATTCATATCGTTTGTGTGAAGCAAAAGGAATTGTTCAATTTTCGGTAGGTGCTGTTCAAACTCTTCAAACGTTGTAATTTTTAATGCTAAAGACATGATACACCTCTTTTAAACTTTTATGTGAAGGTTGCTTTCGCTACACTATGAGCGAGAAGCATATTCCAGAGCAACATTAAATAGTAAAGCATACACATTCATACTTAAAACCTAATTATGATAAGTAAAATAAGGTTATTCCACTAGGTGGCGTTTGACATGAATGTGATTGAAAAGTTATACCCTTTAATTTCTTATAAAAAGTCTTTTTCTTATCTTGGTTATACCTAAAATAGTAGCTTTGATAACAAAGCTACTTATTAAACAGAAGCTGTTAGAACATACAGCTTCTACTTTAAGCTGGTTGCCGATTATTTTTCTTAGCTACACTATTATTGCTATGTTTGCATCTCAAGACTTAATCTTACTTCAACACTTGGATTTGCTATTATCTTTGCTTGTTCCCATTTCTTTATTTTCATTATTAATTATATCGTTAGCCAAAAAATGGGGAGAACCATGCGTTTCTCATACAAAGAGAGAGCAAGCTTAACCTTGACTACACTAGCTAGAAATTCTCCTCTTGCCCTAGCCGTTGCTATGATTGCTTTTCCTGAGCAACCAATAATAGCATTAACCTTAGTAATCGGTCCACTGTTGAAATTACCTATTTTAGCTCTTGTCTCACAACTAATATTATTACAATTTAAAAGAAACGTTAATTAATATACTAATCAGCCATCATTGAGAACTAACGGTGTCGTTCCCTCATTCTGACAGATCATGTTATGATATATAAAAAGTTTAAGGAGGATCCAACATGCCCTACCCGTGGCTAACGGCTGCTTTCATTTTGTCTGTTGCTACTAATCAAGCAACCTTTAATAGAGGAATTAACTATCACCGTCTAGGAAAAATCTCAGACTTAAATCGAACAGGTGGTACAAGAGTAGATACCTACCGCGCTGTTGTTGACGGTTCGACACTTTATGATTGTGAAGTTAAAATCTATGACATAGAAGATATTTCATATTCATGTGATTGTGAAGCAGCACTATCTTACACTGGTGCTTGTAAGCATATTATAGCCTTGCTTTATGAAATAAAAGAGCAGGGAACTATAATAGCTGATATCGAATCAACATCAGCTTCTACTAGTATTATGTTAGAAAGATTCCGTGGTTATTCGACCAAGCTTCCAGTTACTTCTACTAAGCCCAGAGAACAGTTACTCGTCGAATATGAACTATTGTTCACAACTTCCTATGGCAATGATGTTATTTCTAAAGTGGAATTAAAATTAAAGGTTGGATCAAAACGAATGTATGTTGTAAGAGATCTAGAGGAATTCATTCAAGCGACTATTTCTCAAGAATCTTATATTTTTACTCCGAATTTCAGTTATGATCCATCCATTCACTTTTTCTCCGAGTCGGATTTAGCCGTTTTCAGGCAGATTTATACGCATTTAGAAATACAAGCAACCGAGCGACAACCTTATTCCTTTCGTTCGAACCAAAAACGCCTTTTAGAAATTCCAGCTATTAGTCTTCAACCTTTATTAGACAAGTTGACAGATACGTCCTTCAATTATTCTCTTGAAGGAAACATCCAAACAGATGTGAGAGTTAAACCACTAGCCGAACAACGGTTATTGTCCTTTTCAATGAAAGAATCAATAGAGCTAGAGAATCATATTGAATTACAGTGCTCAAACAAGCTAGATTTTTATTTTGCTGAAGAAGAGTTTCAAGTTCTAGTATGCGAAAATAACATCTATCGACTAAATGAGGAACAAGCAAAACAACTACAAATCATCGGGGAACTTCCAGAAAACGGTAATGTCATTGATAAAATCCCCAAAGAAGAGCTAGAAGCCTTTTGCTCATATGTCCTTCCTGCTTTACAATCCATTGGTCAAGTGGAAATGACTGATGTGTTGCAAGAAACCATCGAGACCAAGCCACTTAGAGCTAAGTTTTTCCTTGATATAGACCAAGGTATTCTAACTGGTCGAGTTGCTTTTGAATATGGCGAGCATACTAGAAATCCCTTTGCTGAAGATATAAAACAATCTCTAGATAAAATTATTACTAGAGATGTTAGAAGAGAAGAAGTTATTTTAGATTATCTCAGTCGAACCGATTTTGACACTAAACAAGGACAGCTCACCCTTACTTCTTGGGAGAAGATTATTCCGTTTTTATTTGAGGAATTGCCTTTATTGCAATCATATCTTGATGTTTATACATCGTCAGCTGTAAAAAAAGTAATTGCTACCCCAACTTCAACACCAAGCGTTCATTTAGATGTTAATCAAGAAACGAACTGGCTTGATCTTTCTTTTTCAATCGAAGGAATTCCTGAAGAAGACATTATGAATGTACTCTCAGCTCTTCAAGCAAATATCAAGTATTACAAGTTATCTTCAGGTGCCTACTTGCAATTAAATCATGACCGTTTTGACCCGATGAAACAAGTACTTAAATCGGTTTCATCCTCTAAACAGCCTTTAACTAAAGAAATGTCTGTTCCCTTACACAAAGCTTTTGAAATCGACCGTGAAAAAGGCTACACACGTGTATCTAAGAAGCTTCACCAACTTCTTGCTGATATCCAATCCCCTGAATTTAGTGATTGGGATCTCCCTCAAGGCTTGAAAGCTCAACTTAGGGATTACCAAATAAATGGTTATTGTTGGTTACGGACTCTTGCTCAAGTAGGATTAGGTGGTATATTAGCAGATGATATGGGACTTGGTAAAACCGTGCAAACCATTGCCTTCTTACAAGCCGAAAGAGAAAATAGATCTTCCTTTAAAGCGCTGATCATCGCCCCTGCAAGTTTAATTTATAATTGGGAAAAGGAAATCAGTAAATTTGCTCCGAACCTGAACGTAATAGTCGTTGCTGGAACAAAACAAATGCGGAAAGATCTACTTGATCGTTATAACGAAGCCGATATTTTTATTACTTCTTACCCTTTGATTCAACGTGATAGCGATATATATGAGCCTCATCTGTTTCATAGTCTCATTTTAGATGAAGCACAAGCAATTAAAAATGAAACGACGAAAACAACAAAAGCTGTCCGATCTATTCAAGCAAATAGTTGTTTTGCTTTAAGTGGTACACCCGTTGAGAATCACCAAGATGAATTATATTCAATTTTTCACAGTCTGCTTCCAGGTATGCTTGGGACAAAGAAACAGTTCAAAGATCTTGAGAATGAACAAATTGCAAAGAAAGTCAGACCATTTATTCTTCGAAGACTAAAAAAAGAAGTTCTAACTGAATTGCCTGACAAAATGGAAATGGTTCAATATACTGATCTGAGTCCTGATCAGAAGAAAATGTATGTTGCCCAAGTTAAACAACTAACGCATGATGTGAATGAAGCAATCACAACTAACCAATTCCAACAAAAACGAATTGAAATATTAGCTGGCTTAACACGTCTGCGGCAAATCTGTTGTCATCCGAACCTAGTTAATCAAGACATGCCCTATCAGTCTGGTAAAATGGAGCGCCTTCAGGAATATGTTGAAGAAGGGTTACAGTCCGGACAACGGATGGTCATATTCTCCCAGTTTACATCGATGCTTCACATCATAAAAAAATCTTTTGATGAAAACCAGTGGGAGTATCACTATTTAGATGGCCAAACCCCTGCCAAAAACCGTGTAGAAATGGCTGAAAGGTTTAATCAAGGAGAAAAATCTCTGTTCTTAATCTCCCTAAAAGCTGGAGGCACTGGTTTAAATTTAATTGGTGGAGACACAGTCATCCTGTATGATACATGGTGGAATCCCGCGATTGAAGAACAAGCAGCTGACCGCGTCTATCGCTATGGTCAAACGAAAAATGTTCAAGTCGTTAAACTGATTGCAAATGGAACGATCGAAGAGAAAATTCTAGACCTTCATGAGCGTAAGAAAGCACTAGTTGACGCGATTATACAACCTGGGGAAGAAACGTTACAGTCATTAAGTGCTGATGACATTAGAGATTTATTGTCATATACAACGTAAGAGTTTGTTAAATAACCCCACTCATGATGAGTGGGGTTAACAGTATCAAAAAGCCAATAAACTACATATTTATCCTTCTTTTCTAAACAATCGAGCTGTAAATTCACTAAACGTTAATGCTAACGGATACTCTTCCCATAAACCACTTTCTGACTCATCTTCCGAAATATAAACGACAGAAGGATCTTTACTCTTACGATAGTCAAGTGCTAACCAAGAATGAAGATCACCTGTTAAAAGAACAAGCCCTTCTGGGAGACCGCATTCCTCTATAAAAACAGGAGTCAAGCCAATCCCATGATCAAGGTCTACCTCATAAAAATACGGAATTATGGCTGCTTCACCATCTTCAAATAAAACATAACGATGCTTCAACTCACCACCATTTTGTGCTTTCATTAAAGTTACATAGGATGCAGGCAATTGGCGACCTAGATGCTCCTCAACCTTTATGAGCTTCTCATTTGTTAATGGTTCACCTGGTTTATATTGAGTTGACTTCTTCCAAAAGCCGGTTTGTTTATAAAATTCCATTGACATTTTATTTCCCCCATTGAACCCTTTCTAGCAAGAGTATTTGAACTTTTTATAGAATAACATTTAAATGGAGAGAAAAGTATTATAAGTTGCTATTATGTATTAACACCAATTATTCATTATTAGAACCGGATAAATACGCATATAGTTGATTTTGCTGTCCTTCCGAACCAAAAGCAATTGTCACATTCCAAATGCGATCTACTTTTTCCTCATTTATATGAGCATCTAAATCATGGAAAATACGGTGAAGATAGCGAATGGCCATCTCATCCCCAGTTTGACTGGAAATGGAGAGAAATTCGGTTGCATGCAACATATCTTCAAGAATTAAAGATTCGGCAAAACCTTCTTCCATTAACCACTTAACATCTTCTTCTAACTTCATCCAATTTCGATCATGTTGTAGCTCAGTAGAATTTACACTTTCCGCATTTCCCCACCCTGCTAATTCGTTTAAAAAATCATGTTGCTTGGCAATTATATTTTTCACAGCTGTTTCTTGACCTGGTTGATAGGCTACCGGCTCTGCCAACTGTTCTGAAGCATCAACTTTGGTAATAACAGCTTCCTCATTTTCCTCCAACTGTTCCGTTTCCTCTTTAATCTCTGTTTGAAGAACCTCAGCGTCTACTACAGTTTCTCCTTTTGAACGATCCGTAGTTATGTAATACATACAAATACTTACCACAATAACTCCCAGTATACTAATAAGTATTTTATTCATATCAGCAACCCCTATCATATCAGTCTATGAAAAGACTACTATGATTAAACCTTCGATTCAAGTACATGACAAAACTAGAAGTAATTCGTTATTTCTAGTCAATTCTCAAGCAGTCATTTCGATATGATCCGCTAAAAAAATCTTTATTAGCATATTCACAAAGGTAGTCAATGGCCCTATATGTTGCGCATATACTACCGTTAATTTAAACTCGTCACTATATTTGGTCATAAAAATACACCCCAGAAGTTAGATTCTAACTCTAACTTTTGGGGTGCAAATCATTTTTTCAGTCGCCTTTTAGCATTATTAATAATAACTAAAAATTGCTTCAACTGATACTTGAAAAGTTAATTGACCAGGCTGGATCGGAGTTGTTTGAGCAGAAAGAACCGCTGGATATCTATCTGGAAATGATTCATTCGTTAGTTCCTTTACTTCGATTGGCATAGGATGAAGAGTACCTTGAATTGCTTCTACTAAAGCTAAAGCTTTTTCTTTAGCTTGATTCACAGCTTCTTGTAAAGCGATTAAATACAACGCCTGGCGTTCTTGCACCATAAAGTCAATTGAAGTTAATGAGTTAACCCCTCTCAAAACAGCTGCATCGACAATCGTGCCCACTAATCCAACTTGAGAAAGAGTGACTTGAATAAGATGAACGACTCGGTATCCCCGAAAAACTTGCTCACCTTCTATATAATCGTACTCAGGGTCTATACGGTAGACGACGGTTTGGATTTGATCTTCTTGAACACCAAGCTCTTGAATTTCAGAAATAACAGTGGTCATAGTTTCAGCATTTTCAGCTTGTGCAACTGTTACCTCTACATTTTGCGTAATCACACCCATCCTAATCTGTACTTGATCAGGTGTAGCCATTAGTGTAGATTCACCAACCACTTTTACTGTTTGATTTTTCCTTTGTTGAACGTTCTGTCGGTGATTCATTTCATCCCAACCTCTCATTCAAGTCATATTCCATACATAGCTAAATATATTGTCTTTTTCAAGTTAAAGACCAACGATTTACAAGTTCCCTTTTTTTGTAAAAAATAATACACATTGCTCACAAACACATGCTAGACCCCGCTTGTTTTCTGGAATTAATGTAAAAATATTTTTAGGGAATGATTGATTAAAACACCAACAAGACTGCCCTTTACTTTTCATTTCACACTTATTCTTTTTGTTGCAAATTGGACATAGCTCCATCTCTGTTCCCCCTAATCAAAAATCGAGTAGGAGGGGGTGACTAACCCCCGACCTCTCACACCACCGTACATACGGTTCCGTATACGGC
>NZ_BAUV01000025.1 GCF_000513135.1 Halalkalibacter akibai JCM 9157 | reverse complement strand
CTGATGAAGACCTTTTCTTTCCTCATTCACCCGAGAAACGGGCTTCATTAGCTCGATGAAGACCTTTTCTTGCTATTCCACTTGAGAAAAAAGTCTTCATTATGCCCCCGGGGTAAAGTTTATAAACTTTCAAAAAAAATATCTCATTCCTAGTGTCACAAATGCCCATTTTTGAATATGTTGTTTTTGAAAAGGAGGAGATTTAAATGAATCAATACCCTATGCATCAACACCAAGGAACTGCAGGTTTTCAAGGACAACAACCACTTCCATATCAACAAACTCAGCAAGCCCCTCATGCTCAACCGTATCAGGGTCAACATCAACAGGTAGATCCTAGTATGCACCAACAACATATGCAAGAGGTATGTCAGCAATACCTACATCATCTAGTCCAATTTCAAACAACTGATGGACAAATGGTTGATGGAATTATTGAAAGCATTGACCGTGAAGGAGTTAACATGCTAATTCCAGCAGGCGATGCTGATCAGGCAGAAGGTACACATACTGATTTCCGCTATGGTTATGGAGCAGGATTTGGACCAGGTTATGGTTATGGCCCTGGTTACGGCTATGGTTACCCAAGAAGGTTTCGTAGATTTAGACGTCAGCATTTGCCATATTTCTTATTAGGTAGCTTATTATTTCCATTCTTCTACTAAGGCAGAGCTGGGTAATTACTATGGCCCTAAAAATGAAGATGTTCTAAAAAGGTTAAACCCAAACCTTTTTAGACATCTTTTTTAATTTCAAGATGAAAAACACCTACTTGACCTTCTAAATATAAATTCGTAAATGAAGTGTAATAATTTGTGATCGAACCTCGAAACATCCAATTTTCCTCAGGTATCTCAACATCAAAATTCATCTGGTACAATAGAGTCGTGATACGGTGGTAGTCCTCACTCGACACATGGAAATCAAATAGGATCTTCACACTTTCTCCTTGAATGTCTTTCCGATAATTTATCACTTTAATGGGAACATCATTTAAAATAACTTCATTCACCATTTTTCTCACCCCTCACTCAAAAATGCTAGTATGTCTTTTTTCTGCTCTTTGTACGTTTGTTTCCCTAAGTCAATTAATTCGTCCATGCATTTCACATCATCAAAAGGAATTTCTGTACCAAGGTCTTTGTTTAATCGGTAATAGCGCTCCCCTAGTAAATGTTGGCAATGGTATGTAATCGACTCTGAAGACAAATCCAATGCGAGATCGAGCAGCTTTGGTGTGATTTTCATAAAAGGAAATTGAAAAGGTAACCATTTCTTAATTCCCCAGTACTTATCTTTTTCAATCTTATATTCGATTTCCTGCAAACCCGTACCGACTGAGAAAATCTTAATTTCATCTATTTTCTTTTGAAAAAAGTGCATCGCTTCTGTCACACAAACCATCGAAGGGTTATTCGCCCACAACCCTCCGTCCACTGATAAATACTTATTGTTAATATTGTTAGGCGGAAAATAAACGGGAGCCGAGCAAGAGGAAAGCACCGCATCCCATAATTTAATCGTTAGATCAGCACTTCCCGGATGACCGTAGTTTGAGCGGTAAACATATGGTTTTCCGTGAGTAACATCAACCGCAGGAATTAATAATGGCTGTTTCACATCTGCCAAGGTTAATTCACCGAAGTTCCTTTTAAAATATCTACGTAAATAGCGATCACTATAAACACTTTTAAAGATTCCAATTTGCGCCTGGGGATTAAATATCTCTTTCCCAAACTTCTTATAACTTTTCAACACATCTTTCATCGGCTTTTTCAAAGCTACAGACGTTGCGATAATCGCCCCAGTACTTGTTCCAGCGATGACATCAAATAACTCACTGATCGGCTTCTTATACTCTGCTTCAATCCCTTGTAAAACAGCTACAGCAAATATTCCTCGAATTCCGCCACCATCTATACATAAAATTCTCATCCACTTCACCTAATTTACGTAATAGTTTCTATTAGCTTCCCCTGGCATCCGATGAGTATGATTGTTGTTTGCTTTTTCCTTTCATACCAACTGTAATCACTTTACGTTTAGAATAGAAAGACCCTTGCGAGAAACATTATCTTTATAAGGGGGAATGAATCATGGAGGATAAACAACCGTTAGAATTTGATCGCTACACCGCGGCTGATCTTAGTCCAGACTTATTAAACCGGGTCATGCTATTAGAAGAAGAAATTCGAAATGAAACAGCTAAAGATGTCGTCTTAATTGCTTACGAAGAAAGTCAGCATAACCCAACTTAACCCGGTCCTATAACTTGGTTACTGAAAAAAAGAGATGAAACTCAATTCTAAGTTTCATCTCTTTTCAACTTATACTTAAAATCCAGCCTGAAGAGCTTTCGGAACAATTGTCTTACCTTCTAATTCAAGTGAAGCTTCATTTGCCCAGTATGGATTTCTTAGCATTCCACGACCGACTGCAACAAGATCTGCTTTTCCGTCCTTAATAACTTGATCGGAGTACTTGACGTTCTCCATTCTACCAACCGCAATAACAGGAACATTCAACGATTTCTTGACTTCCGCTGCCAAATCAACTTGATAACCTTCACCTGAATATTCAGGACCGTTATTACTTTCCCCACCTGATGAGATATGGAACATATCAACTCCAGCTTCTTGATATTCCTTCATTAAATTAAGGGCATAATCAATTTGATAGCTTCTTCAGCATATTCTACTGCAGAGATTCTAAATAATAAAGGCATTGATTCAGGCATTACGCGTTTTGCAGCTTGAATGATTTCTTTAGCAAAAAGCGCTTTATCTTGGCCGTATTTGTCCGTACGTTTATTAGTAAGAGGCGATTGAAACTGATGAATTAAATAACCATGAGCTCCGTGAATTTCAATAGAGTCTACGCCCGCTTCCACAGCGCGTTTAAATGCACGTTCGAACTTTTCAACCATTTTTTCTACTTCCTCAGTTGATAGCTCTCGTGGTGCCTTATAACGATCCGAAAACGCTTCATTTGTTGAAGAAACCGGGACCTCGGCATCTTCCGCTTTCCTACCAGCATGAGCAATCTGTATGGCCACCTTGGCACCATAGCTTTGGCATGCCTTGATAATTTTTGCAAAGGCTGGCGTATGTTCATCTGACCATAGGCCCAAATCATAATCAGAAATCCGTCCGTCTGGTTCCACATCTGTCATTTCAATAATAATTAAGCCTGTTCCACCAATTGCTCGGCTTGTATAATGACTAAAGTGCCAATCATTCGGTATCCCATCTTTCGCCTCGACCGAGTATTGGCACATCGGCGGCATAACAATTCTATTCTTTAGCTTTAATCCTTTTAACTCAAATGAATCTAATAATGAAGACATCCTCATCCACCTCAACTAATTCTTTTTCGACACTTCAAAACGGTCAATCTTAACTGGCCCGGCTAATAAATCTGGAGCCTTCGTTCCGAAAACTTTATAATGATCGGCTTGATTATGAAAATCTAATGCTGCTTGATCCACCCATTCTTCAACCATAATAAACTGATTGGAATTTACGGTATCTTCAAACAGATGGTAAGAAATATTTCCTTCTTCTGCTTTTGAACCTTTAACTAGATCTTGAACAACATCTAAGAACACTTCGCGCTTTTCTGGAACTACAGAAATATGAGCATGTAAAACGATCATTCTACTTCCTCCTCTTATGTATAAACTAACTTACCTTAACCTAGTTTAGCTAGAATTTCACGGATAAACGCAGGCTCATCCTTTGGTGTACGAGATGTAATAAGATTTGCACTTACCACTACCTCTTCATCTTTGAAGTTCGCACCTGCAAGCTTGACATCATCACGAATCCCAATATAACATGTGGCGTCTTTTCCTTGTAACACATCTGCACTAATCATCACTTGAGGACCGTGACAAATTCCAGCAATTAGCTTAGATTGCTGATTTATTTCCTTTACAAAAGCAATAAGATCCTCATTTACACGAAGTGCTTCTGGTGCACCGCCCCCAGGAATGACAACTCCATCAAAGTCAGTAGCCTTAACATCTTCTACAGCTAGATCGGTCGTGTAAACGGCCCCTTTTTTACCTTTACACTCAAGACCTTGCTCAAATCCAACGATAACTGCCTCATGTCCCGCTTCTTTTAGTGCCTCATATGGATTCGTCATTTCAGAATCTTCGAATCCGTCTGCTAATAAAAAAGCTACTTTTGCCATAGTGACCAACCTCCTTGAATTGAATTAAGTGCTTCAATCTATACTATAGTAATAATTAACTTGAATTTCAAAGATCCTGCCTGTAATTGCCAAAAGAAAAACTGCTGAGGCCTTCCACCTCAACAGTTCGTTTAATCTCACTTCATCACCCTAATGACCGTTTGACCTTCAAAACCAACACCAGAAGTCAGCAGTCCTGAAATCAATATCGACACTTGATTACCTTCCTCTACAACCGGTATAAGATCTTGTCGCAAGAATGTAATTTCTAAACCTTCATTATGAACTATCGCATCTTTTACAGGTAAGATCTCTCCATTCAATCTTACCGACGTAACGTCAATCTCTTCAGCTTTCACATCCGCAAGCGAAATCAAAAGTTTAGCTACGGATTGATTTTTGCCGTTTGAGTTGCTAACCCCTTTTAAGTTAAGTACATGTGGTTTGAACGTCACGTTAGCCTTGATAGCTGCTTCTTCTGTCTCTGGATTCACTAGTTCATTAAATGTTTCCCAAACATCACCCCAAAGGATTTCTCCTTGTTCACTTCGTTTTATTGAAACGATACGTCCTTCAGAGTCTTTCTCGAAAATAGAATCTAAGCTTGTTAAGATGTCATCAGGCAGTTCTTCCCCTGAATGGTTGACTGATTTTGAACCATTAAACATATAGTTTTTATCTGAATTTAATCCTACTGGATAGCTGTCACGGGCATTCCCTGTTGTTCTGTATGAGACAAAACCGTTAATAGTAAAATCTGTTGGGATATGAGCATACGTCGTAAAGCTTAGGTTTGCACCACCATTGTTATAGCCAATATTATTTTCGGCAATTAACCCTGGGTTAGAGTTACTCGTAAATCCAAAATACCCATTGCCAAATGCGATGCTGTTTCGAATGACATGTGGAACGTGAACACCTTCTCCGCCTAGTTTAAAGCCGTTCTTCCCTGCATTGCCTGCGTAACCATTCGTTAAACGTCCGTTGTTAAAAGCAATACTATTTTCAATAGTTACAGCACCAATGGCTCCTGTTCCAACCTTCGTATATAAATCCCATCCATCATCAATATTGTTGTGAGAAATACAACCTCTAAACACATTTCCTTCTCCAACCGTTAACTTCGCTGCAAAACCATCAGCATTGTTTTCAGATGGATCACGATTATCAAAAGCGACACTGTTTAATACGAGGTTGTGTGCAGGCCATTCCTCTCTTGGTTCAGATGCATCGGTCCGACTAATTTGCAAGCCTGTATCTCCGTTTTCATAAACACGAACATTCTCAATAATGTTAAAGCTACCACCAACTGTATAGCCTTTTGTATTTCCGGCAGAACGAGCAAAATCAATTCCTTCGACATGCCAGTAATGTCCGCTATGAACGACTCCTTCTGACCGTCGATCAAAATCGATAACAGGTCTTGTCTGTGTTTCTGGGTCAGCAACTAAATACTTCATTGCTTCAGCCGTACCATTGTTATATTTTTTGATTTCTAAAGGCTTGTGTCTAATATATTGACCTTCCATAACAATAATCTTTTGACCTTCAGCTACGAAGTGAATGGCTGTATCAAGATCTAGCGGATTAACCTTAGTACCGTCACCTGATGCTGTCCCTTTAGGAGAAACATAGATATCTCCTCCGTTAACATATGATCTTGTTTCAACCGTAAAGTTACGAACCAGTTGGTTGTAAGATGTTAAGTACTGTGTATCATCAGGTAAAAAAGTCATACTGAAATTCGTTTTACTCTGATAAGCTAGTTCTGCTGGTACTTCAATAACTTTTCCAGCTTCTACCTCAACATCTTCAGCTATGACTGTTTGACCTTGTCTTACCGTAGCCACTCCATCCACATTAGATCGAAGCAATAAGTCGTAATTTAGGTTCGACGTTTTGTCTAATGAAAGAATGTCCAATTTCGGTGTGGCTGGTTTTGCAGGAGGCTCCTGTTTTGGAGCATCTGTTTTCGCAGCTGTGACTGTCAAAGCAATATCACTTACTTCAATGGTAGCAAGACGAGCTGCATAGAATCCGACGTACATTTTTGAATCTTGAACTTTCAAAATCTCTGGCTCAAAAAAGATCTCTTTCTCGCCATTATTTAGCTTCCCTGTAAAACCACTATTGGTTTTCGCAAGGGTTAATCGGTAATTCTGTTCTGGATGTGTATTTTTCGCATCTGGGCGTTCTCGCTTCAGCATTTTCTTTTGAATGCCTTCACTGCCTTCTCCGTCAGATGCTACAACCCCTGTACGAACAAACAACTGTGTGCCATTTTCTTCTCTTGTTCCACCACTAAATCCACCAATTGCAGCAATATTAGATGCAAACACGCTGGCGTCTTCTACAGTATTAACGGCGTCACGAGCCATAATCCCAAACGACTCCTGACCGTCATGTGGCGATTTCGCGTAATCAATCACCTTAATATCGGCTGACAACATAAAGTTATCTTCTTCGGCATCAATTTCAGTGTAATAAAACGCAATTCCATCATGATCTCCAGTGATTTTCCCGCCACCTTCTAAAGCTACGACACGAACTGATTCATCATCTAATTTCTCTACATAATTTCGATCGTTTGAAGTGGATTGTCCAAATCTCATTGACTTCCATTCTAGTTCTGTTTTTTCGCGAACCGTTACCGCATACGTAATTGGACTAATTTGGTCATCTGTTGGTTGAATCATGATCGCATAAGTTCCAGCTTCACTAGATTCAAACGCAGAAGCGTCAACCTGATAGTCTTCATCAGTAAAAATTTCCTTGTCTAAATTATCATAAATTTTTGATATTACTAAGCCTGTTGAATCAAATGACTCACCAACGAAAAATGTAGTCTTTGGATAGTGAGTTACTTCGATCGCTTCTAATTCCTTTTCTTTCACTGTTACATCAAAGCTACTAGTAACACCTTTATAAGACAATGTTACAGCTCGCTTACCTGGTGAGGTTGTATCTAAGCCTGATACTTGATAGTCACCTTGCGTCAGCCTAACTGCTTTGCCATCACTATAGTTCGCATAGACACTGATTCCAGCTAAGTCTAGTTCATCTTCAAGAAAATATAAAGATTTTACAGGAGGTTGTCTTATCTCTAGTTCCGTGAGTTCTGCATCTGACACATTTACCGTAAACGCTGTAGATGTATCAGGAGTTTCAACTGATTGAACAGTTATTTCGGTTGAACCAGCTTTATCAAATACATACCCATCAGTTGTCACTTCTTCACCAGAAATGACGAAAACAAACTGATCACTAGCAAGTTGTTCGGATTTAAAGCCATTTTCATATTCTCCAACAACTACAATGCCCTGAGGCTCAAATGGATCAGCTAAGTAATAATTCATTTTTGCAGGAAAATATAAAATCTCAAGATCTGTTACACTAAGAGCTTTAATTAATAGGTCAAGAGTAGCCGTTCTACCATTATAGTTAATCGTAATCGTGTTCACACCAACTTTACTACTGTCAAAGCCTGTCACGATATAATCACTAGAAGAAAGATCTGTTGTACTACCGTCAGAGAACTGTGCTGTTACTTTAAGTCCTGCTAACTCTAGGTCTTCTCCTTGTAAATAATCCGTTTTCATCTCCGTTGCGTCTACTAATAATCCAGTTACCTTTCTCGCATCAACAGCAATATCAAATTCATGGAAAGTCACATCCGCGTCACGTACAACATATAAACCAACATAAACTTGATCACGAAACAAGTTATTTAACGTAACCGTTTCACTCTCTCCATTTACCGTGACAACATATGTATCACCAGATTTACGAACCGCCAAGTCATACTCTTCTCCCGCTGCAGGAAGATTTGCATCTGCAAACGCATCAAATTTCACTTGTTGACCATTCTGCTTATAAAAGCCTTTCATGACCGTATCAAGTGCACCTACGCCTACATAGTCCGTTGTATGATTAGTAGAATCGCCATGATTGCCAACCTCGTCTCTTAACATGACTCCAAAAGACTTCTGATTTGGTGTACTGATGTTGCTATCACTATTAAAATGGTTTACAACAGCTTTTGTTTTCATTTCAAAATTAGCATCAGCAGGCACTTCTTTAAAGTAATAAGACAAGCCCTCATCACCAGCAGCAACCTTTCCT
Source organism: Halalkalibacter akibai JCM 9157 (assembly GCF_000513135.1). Taxonomy (GTDB): domain Bacteria; phylum Bacillota; class Bacilli; order Bacillales; family Bacillaceae_D; genus Halalkalibacter; species Halalkalibacter akibai. Next base: position 57,869 of record NZ_BAUV01000025.1, on the reverse strand, counting down.
CCTGAAGCCCTCATGTTGACCGAGTTGTCTTCTATAGTTGGGATTGGATTACGTCCTTCACTCGTGTTCCCACCAAATGCGCGAAACTCCCAGTCACCAAGTTCAATTTGACCGTCGTCGATTGCTAAATTAACATCACTGAATGTTACGGTCGTATTTCTTGATGTAAACAAACCAGCCCAGTTGATTTCACCTTCAAATTGTTCAATCGTCTGAATTTCATCGTTCATCTTTAATACATACAAGTTTCCTAATTTCTGAATGCTAAGGTCATAGACTTGATCTGCAGCAGGGGCAGCCGCATCAAACAATAAACCGTCTTTCACGATACTAGTAGCTTCATGCTTATAGAACCCTTTCATCGTTTGGTCTAAAGCGCCGACCGCAACATAATCACCTGTGAAGCCACTATCATTTTTATTTTCTAAAACATTGCCACGAAGCATTAATCCGAACGATACTTGGTTATTGGCGGTCCAGGCATCAACTTGGGCTTTCGCTGTTAATACGAAATTATCTTCAGAAGGTACATCTTTGTAATAATAAGCAATCCCCTCTGTGCTACTCGAGATCTTCCCTCTATTATTTGAGCTTCTAACCGTAACTGTTTGATCCTCATGCTCTGTAATTTCAAAGTTCTCATAGGAAATAGCGGCTTGCCCACCATTATCACCAAACACACTTCCACGCCAATCACTTGAGATGGAAATCATCTCAGAATTAGACTCAATCTCTTCGGCTAAGACTGCTAGATTCATAGGTGATAAAATTAAAAGAATAGCCATAATCATAGCAACAAAACGATGATGTTTTCTTTTCATTTTCCTAACTCTCCTCCTTAAAAAATAAATGAAATGCTACAGAATCTCCCACAAGATGGTTTTTCTGTCACAAATTTGTACTACCAACCCTGTTTGTAAAATCAAAATAACAACGTTGTTAATACTTAAATTATTGTAATCGCTTTCAAAAACATTCGTCAACCTATCCTTAGTCGTAACCCATAAGACCTAAGCTCGCTAAAAAAGAAACTGCCCTCACTCAAAAGGCAGTTTCCACTGTTTTTTATTTCCATGAGTCCACTAATTGATTTGCCATATTGGAGAGATTTTTCTGTGCTTTACTTGAAATCGAATCTTTTTTCGTTTTCGCTTCAAGCTCTGATCTAAATTTCTCCATAAACGCGATTGCTTGTTTAGAATTTCCTTTTTCTAAATGATGCTTAGATTGGCGTAGCGAATTGGTTAATTTGGCAACCATCGGTCCACTAATATCACCAGTAGCAATATGTGAATTCACTTCATTTTCTAAGTGGTCCACTAGTCCCGGAGTCCAGTAATTTGGTAACGGTACTTTATCCCAATCTATATCTGAAGCAAAATAAAAGCTAGGATATGTTGGTTGATTATACGTTGTTTGCTGCCACGAAACACCTGTTCGGTACTGAGCATCATGCATCAACGTGTACAATTTACGATCAGTTACTTCTGTACTCAGATAAATACGAATCGCTGAACTATCCGTTGTTCGAACTAAAAGTTCCTCTCTCCAATCACCAAAAATATCAGCAACTAAAGACGGATTTCCTTTCGTACCATTGTTCGTTCTTGTTCCAGTTGCTGTTAACACACGTCCTTTAGTCCAATCATCAATCGTTGGTGTGGCATTACCTGATCCATTAACGATTTGAGTCGTCATATCCTTAGACCATTTAATATTCATGTTAGTACCTGGTTGGTTTGCTGAAATTTGTTCTCCATCAGCTGTCCATAATCCAACACCCCACGTCTCTAAACCACGGCTGTTTGGATCAACATCACCAATCATTCCACGACCAGTATCTCTTCCCGTGTAACCACCGTAAATGACTTCACCTGTTTTTGCATCACGAAGAGCGTAGCCATATGGAGCCCATGTACCACCTTCAAATACCATGAAAATTTCAAGACCTGGTCGATCAGGATCAATATCAGCAACATGTAGAGCATCACCATGACCTAAACGCGCAGTAGTGCCTGGTGCACCACTTCCTGGAGGCAAAATATCCATTGAGCTGTACAGCAAAGATCCATCATGATCAATCGTTGCTCCACCATAAATAATTTCTTGATTTCCATCACCATCTACATCGGCTGTACTCAGAGAGTGAGCACCTTGAGTTGTAATCGTTCCAAACTCAGGATCTGTTCCATCACGACCATGCGGACCGTCATTGAACGGATTTGTCATTGGTGTCCAACCACTGTCCACAAACCACTTCTCCTGTAAATTCTTCCCGTCCCAATCATAAGTAACAAGAGTCGTTCTCGTATAATAACCGCGAGCAAATACAGCTGAAGGTGTTTCTCCATTCAAGTAAGCAACCCCTGCTAAGAAACGATCAACACGATTTCCTGGCTCAATACGCGACATGGCGTAATCTCCCCACATTAACCCATCATCATGACGACCTGGTTTATAGTGAATGGTCTCAAGCTCAGAACCAGTTGCTCCTTCAAATACCGTTAAGTATTCAGGACCTTCAACGATAAAACCCTCGAAATCTCGTAAATCATTGCGAGAACTTCTACTAGGTGCATACACGTCCATAAAGTAATCCACTAAGCTCTCTGCATCTTCTACCGAAAGTGGATATTGATACTTAGGAGTTGTACCTAGCGCTTCTTCAATCGTTTCTGGCCAATTGCCGTTAACAACCTCCTCATGCTCATGCCAATTCATAAACATGTTGACGACATAATCATAATAATCATCTGAACTCATGCGGTAATCATCTGAATGACTATAACCAGCATCAAGGTCCTCTTGAGGCATAGTTATGTACTCTTCTGACTCAACGTTTCCACTCTCATCATACTTGATGATCTTTGTTCCTGGAGCGGTTTTAAACATCATCTCTGCTTTGCCATTACCGTCGAAATCATAGACTAAGAACTGAGTATAATGAGCACCAGCTCGAATATTATTTCCTAGATCAATTCGGTAAAGGAGAGTCCCATCAAATTTATAAGCATCAATATAAACATTCCCTGTGTACCCTTTTTGTGACACATCCTTTGAATTGGATGGATCCCACTTCACGAAAAACTCATATTGCCCGTCACCATTCACATCGCCAACACTCATATCATTAGCTGAATACGTATAGGTTTCACCAACAGGAGTGACTCCATCTGCTGGCTTTTGTAGTGGCAGATCATAATAACTATTTGCCCATGGAGATACATCATCGCTTTGATCGACTTCTTTCCCGTCCACTACAGCGCTCACATAATAACTTGAACTTTTCGAACCATCCCTATCTAAAAAATTGGTACTATCATCAACAACAGCAATTTTCTTCCCGTCACGATAAACATGAAAATCAGTTCCTGTTAGGCCCTTTTCGGAATAACCTGTAGCCTCATTGGCAAGTAACCTCCAGCTCAGAAACACTCCCTCAGAAGTAGATGCAGCCACTAACCCTCTGTCTAAGTATTCAAGTTGAATCACTTTCTCTTCTTGAATCGTTGCAGCCGTTGCCGAAAAAGTAGTAGGAAAAATCAAAGTTGTTGCTAAAACAGCTGGAATGACTTTTTTTATAAATTGCCTTTTTTTCATTCATCATTCACCTTCCACTATTAGATTTTTGGTCGTACTTGAATTTATTTAGACACCTCCTCCAGTTTAATAATGGGTACCGTTATAAAAGCAGAGATATTTAAAGCGCTTACAATAGTCACTGTATAAAATCTGCTTTTGACTCGGTCGATTAATTATATAAACAAGATACATTTTTTTGAAATATTAAAAATGTTAAAAAACTTACACTTAGCAACAATAACGGTTTTTTTAGTGAAAAATGAGTGCTTCTACCTACAACGATAGGTTCGCTTCTAACAGTAACTTCAAACTATTTCAAATAGATTGATAAATTATGTTAAAATAAATAGAATCTAACAATCTATAAAAGGAGCGATGACGTTGATTTCATTTCCAAAACCCGATGTTGATTAATTTTTTCGTACATATTCCATTTCTACTTTTGCAGTAAGCCGTGATGAAAAAAGAATGATTTTCAGCAGTAATCTAAACGGGAAGAATAATTTATGGGCAATAGATTTTCCTAATCAGTACCCTTATTTATTTGCACAAGTTGATCAACAATGCAGTTTTATCAAGATTGATCCAGAGAATCGCTTTGTTTTAGCAGGCTTTGATAACGATGGCGATGAAAACTATCAAATTTATTCACTGCCAACTACAGGTGGTAAACCACAACCGCTTGTTACAGGAGAGCCAACTGATAAGTTTTTCTTCTCTCACCTTTCTAAGGATGGAAAGAATCTCTATTATATGACAAGCAAAAACAACCCACAATTTTTAAACACACACCGTTATGAAATTGATGGTCAAATGGACACCCTCCTTTTCACAGGTGAGGAAGGTGCCACGACTCTAGAATCAGTGTCAAGTAATGACTTGATGTTTATCACTTCACAAACGTTTGCAAACACTTATTCAGTAGCATTTGTACACGTAAATGGAGAAAAACATTTACTAACTCCTTCTAAAGAAGAAGTACATACTACTTCAGATCTCCTTTTTGTTAACGACATGATTTACTTTGTTACAAACTATGGGGAGGAATTCTCTTACGTAGCATCGTTTGACATAAAAACTAAAACATTTGAACCAGTACTTAAGATGAAAAATGAGAATGTCACGTCACTAAAATGGAATGAACAACAGCAATTATTCTATTTTATTACTGAAAAAGGTGTAACTGACTTTCTCTACTCACTAAAACTAGGAGCAGATACGCCTGAAGAAATTACATGCCCGACAGATCTCATCAGCAGCTTAGTTGTAACAGAAAATGGAACTCTTTACCTATTAGGAGCTAGTCCAACAACACCAACTAATATTTATCGTAAAAAATCTGGGGAGGCATTTGAACAAGTAACAGTCAATAACGTCTTAGGTGTTTCGTCTGAGCAAATGGTTGAACCGGATGTGATCACATATGAGTCATTTGACGGTACAGAAATTGAAGCCCTCCTATTCAAGGCCAAACCTGAATTATCGAATGGCTATACGATTTTCTGGCCACATGGTGGTCCACAATGGGCTGAGAGAAAACAATTTAGAGCAATGTTCCAATGCTTCTTAAACCGCGGTTATACTATTTTTGCACCGAACTTCCGCGGTAGTACTGGATATGGCGCTTCGTTTACGAAAGTGATTGAAGGAGACTGGGGTGAAGGTCCTCGTTTAGATTGTGTACATGGAATTGAATGGCTATTTGCACAAGGCATCACAGACCGTGATAAATTATTCGTTGTTGGCGGCAGCTATGGTGGGTATATGGCTTTACTTTTAGCTGGTAGACACGCTGACTATTTCAAAGCTGTTGTTGATATTTTCGGAGTAAGTAACTTATTTACCTTTATCAATTCCGTACCAGAACATTGGAAACCAATTATGAAACGTTGGGTTGGTGACCCCGTTGAAGACAAAGAGAAACTAACAGCCGATTCACCAATCACCTACTTAGACACAATGGTTAAACCAATGCTCGTAATCCAAGGAGCAAACGACCCGCGTGTTGTTAAAGAGGAGTCAGATCAAATTGTCGAAGCGCTCCAGAAAAATGGCGTCGACGTGGAATATTTAGTGTTAGATGATGAAGGACACGGATTCTCTAAAAAAGAAAACGAAATCCAAGTATACGAAAGAATGTTGGAGTTTTTGGAGAAACATCAATAATAAAAAAACAAGCTTGAGGACCATTCCCTCAAGCTTGTTTTACTGCTTAACCAAACAATATCATGATCGCAACAAATGAAATAATTGGAAAAGCAGCCGTTAAACTTATTCCGACAAACGTCATAGACAGAATCGCTGCTTTGGCTTGACTGGATACATCACGGCCAGAGAGCAATTGTCCACGCGCAAGAAAGATATTAGCCACTCCAGCAATAAAAGTCACGGCGATAATGATGAGAGCTGGCAGAACATCCATTACACGAACAACTCCAACAGTCTCAAACAACATAAATCCAAAAACAACTAATACAATCGGGACAGCCTCAACCAACATAACTCTAACAAAGAAGCGACTATTTTCTTTTTGAATATTGGTAGTCGTCACCTCTTCATTGTTATCCATTTTCGTCTGCAAATCAGACATAAACTTCTTAAAATAAAACACAATACCGACAACCGCTATCACTGTCGCAAGAACAAATAACCAAATTGGTAAAATCAATGTATTCACCCTTTCTATAAATAAAAACGTCCATTCTTAATATTGAATAAAATTGAAAAAACCTAATAACATTGCTATGTAAGTGACAGACGCTACATAAATACCCATGATCATTGTCATTAGGTACTGTTTTGAGTGTTTAATCAGTCGCCATTCATAAAAAGCAGTAATGCTAAAACGGCACAGTACTACAATAATAAAAACCCAAACAACATATTCACGATGAAAATCTAAAACAAGAAGTGTTCCTAAAACGAAAACAACTAGAAGGATATTACTAAAGCGACTTTTTATCCTGATAAGATGTTTATCCTCAACAAAATAATCTATTTTGAATTTATTTCTTAACCAATTATTCAGTTTTAGAGCAACTAGTAAAATAAGAATGATATAAACAATAACTTTTAGAAATACCATTCTACCCCACCTAACAACACTTTTTAGAATCCTATGTATCTATGCTTAAATCAGTCCAATAACTAATCGTACCACCATCTAGAAATCTCGTAATTTCACAATTCCTTTATCTGCCAAAAATGTTCAGCTCAGCATAGATACGTATGAATGAGCCATAAAGTTTCACTTTCAGTCTCGCTTAACCAATTACAAGCACCTCATTATCGTATCTCCAAAAGACCGCACATCAGCTAAATAATCAAACCCCTGCGGAGAACCGAAACTATTAAATGCACGTACCGCTACTAAATGATGCTTAGGGATAATTAGAAGTGTTACTCCGGTATAACCTAAAATTTGATAAGATCCTTTAGGAACCAGATCTCCCATTTCACTTTGTGAGGAAGGTCCCTCTTTTACATACCATAAGAAACCATTTTGAGGTTTAATAGCTTCTACTGACTGAGGTGTTTGAATAGATGTCACCATGTTTATTATATCTTCTGAAATAACTTGTTCCCCTTTAAACTTCGCCTTGTTTAAATGAAGACTACCCCAGTTGGCTAGTTCTCTTGCTGATACGTACATATTCATTTCGGAGCCGTCTGTGTTTTCACTCCTATACCAATGAGGATCACTTGGCTCACGAATGACATCAACCAATTTCTCGTAGCTGTTTCCGTACCAACCTGTCTCCTTAAACCCAAACGGTAAGAATACTTGTTCATGTAATATTTCAGCTATTGTTTTTCCAGTCGTTTTTCTGACTAATTGACATAATAACTCAATCCCCACGTTTCGATAAGCCCAGTTAGTTCCTGGCTGAAATTCTCTTACAACTGTTCCGTCCATTCTTTTTAGCCCATGGGTATGAGTCAAGCAATGTCTTAACGTCGTTTCCCCTAAGAGAGGGGCATCAAGATGAGGCAAATACTTTGATATTAAGTCATCAATGGAGTAGATGCATCCTGTATGTACGGCATAAGCTACTGCGAACCCAATATAGCTTTTTCGTACCGAAGCCACATGAAATTGCGTATCAGCTTGAATAGGTCTCGCATTAAGCTCTTTAGATTGATGACCCCAATATTCCTCAACTCTTACTTTATTATCCTGAATGATTACAACTGCTGCACCTGAACAATCCACTTTTTCGGAAGTCTCTTTAACATTTAATACAACTGATCCGAATTCAGAAATTGTATTCGATTTCGTCACCAGATATGTCACCTTCCATCTCTATCCCTTTTTCTTTAATTTAAAAACGATAAAATCAGCACACCTAAAATCCTCTTCAAAAGTTGGATACTTTTGCAACATCTCTTGAGAAGGTGTTGGTTCTACTAAACGTTCTAGACTAAAACCTGTTTCAAGTACTGCGCTTATGTAACTCGTTAACGTTCTATGAAAGAGTAACATCTTCTCTTCATCACCAAGCTGTTGCTCATACACACCTTCATAGAAATAATGATCGACATTCCAGTGCAGTTTTTCACCAGTAGCTGTTTTTTCCCAACCACTGTTAGGTGTAACAAAACATGGGTGTAAGATGGAAAAGATAAATTCTCCTCTATCCACTAATAACCGATGCATTTCCTGAAAAGCTTTTTCATAATTGGCGAGATCTTGGATGACCATATTTGATACAATCACATCAAAGCTCTTATCCTGTAAAGTAGATAGATCCTCACAATTTCCATATGTAAACTGAATAGGAAGGTCACTTGCTGTTCTCTCTTTTGCAATCTCTAACATTCTTCTGGAAAAGTCAACCGCTGTCACTTCAGCACCTTTACCCGCTAAAATTCTACTGAAATACCCTTCGCCACAACCAGCATCTAACACTTTTTTCCCTTTTACTGCTCCAATTAGAGTTAAAAGCGTTGGATTTAAAAAGATCTCTTTATGAAGGTCTCCATCCTTTGTATGAACGGCTGCATAGCGATCGGCAAACCGGTCCCACCTTCTAATGGATTCTTCTGTTCCAAGTGTGTGATTCATATGACCAGTCCTCTCTTTCAGCATTAAATAAAAAGCACCTGTCATTCAGCAGTCTTGCTTAGTTTTCTACAAACAAGTTTAATATGCAAGAATATCAAAGCCGCTATTATACCGAGTAACGACATCTGAATGGTCTCAGCTGAAAATCCAGATTGAAAGAATATAAAAAAGAACAAGAAATTCAATAAAATCCCACCTACCCCATATAAGAAAAGGGACAACAAATAAGTATAAGAACTAACCTTTCTCAATAAGTGATCAGCCCAAAGAGAAAAGAGAACTCCACCCGTTAGAAAAACTGTCCCTGAAAAAATCACGTAAACCCCAAAATACTCCATCGTCTCGTTTAAGAGAGACAAACCAATAGAAAAGATAATCGTCGAAAGGACCGCTGTAATAACTTTCTCAAGAATTCTCATATGAGTTCCTACTCCCTTTTCTTACTTAATCACCAACATTTCGTTCTGATCAAATTCCCACGACTCCCCGTAGGCAACCTCCCAAACGTACCCATCAGGATCTGAAAAATAGCCACTATACCCTCCCCAAAAAACTCGCTCTGGAGCTTTCACGATTGTTGCCCCAGCTTGTTTAGCTTGCTCGATTACTTGATTAACTTCTTCTTCTGACTTGGTATTATAAGCGAGTGTAATTCCAGAAAACCCTGTTTTTTGTGGAGGCTCTTGCTCATTAATATCTTTAGCCAATGCATCTAAAGGATATAAAGCAAGCTTTGTACCAGCATTATTGAAAAACACAATTGCCGGACTTTCCTCAGAAACCGCAGTCTGGAATCCTAACCCCTCTTTATAAAAACGTAACGATCGGCTCATATCTTTAACCCCTAAAGTAATTAAATTAATCCTATTCATCGAAAATAACCACCTTTTTGAATAATTTTTAATTTCCTAACATCATGTCAGGAACGTTACAGACACCAGAGCCCTTATATGTACAAAATACCCTCATTTGACTGTCCAAACGGCCAGACGGTTCGCTATTGCACTTTTTTAGTCGAGAAATCCTTGATAGTTAAGCAAATAAAGTCTCCTGTGTCCTCGAAACGAAGAATGTTGCCTGTTAAAAGGCAAATAGCGAACTCTAGGTCCTCCTAGCACTCCACTTTCGAAAACATTATATTTATTTAATCACTATTTCCCATAAATAACCGAAAAGACAAAAAAGTTTAATAACGTTAAGGTAGGAATTAAATATAGCCTTAATGTGAACTCTGGTTATCAACCAACATCACGTTTACTGATTAGTGAGTTTTACTTTCATTCATATAAGTGTTATAAGCTTCTTCGACCTTGTCGGGTGTTTTGGTTATTGTGGACAGTCTCTTATGGATATCATTTAGAAGAAACAAGGACCTAAATAACACACCTACAATGATAGCACCAAGTAGAAACCAACCAACAGGACCTAAAAAGATCAATAGGCCTAGTAAACTAGCTAACAAAATAGATAATAGCAACTTCAATATTTTCCCGCCTCCAAGCCACTCATTAAGTTCCTAAATCAAAAAGTAGTTTGATTCTAATAAACTTTCACATATACTTTAACATAAATTGCCATATTGTGACTTTATTTTAACCGTTTTCAGCAGACAAAACGAATAATTTCTTAAGTATTCTTGAGAATTTTCCCTTTTTCGATAAGGACTCCCCATAAATTAAACAAACGTTTGATTAATTTTGTCGACACTAATAATAAAAGGATGATCCGTGGTTAACGTAACCGAGGAACATCCTTCTATCTTATAAATGTAACACCTGCTTGCTCCCCACCCTTATCACGCTTCCTTACGAACACCCGGCAAATCTTGTATTCGACGACCAGGAAATCTTTTTCTATGAGACCAATCCAAGACAGGTTTTTCTACTAAATAAAACGACAAAGTAGCAACTACATAAGAAGTCACCAAAATGACTGAAGACACAAGTAACCAAGAATTAAAATCGGCTAAACCCATGTAATAGTAGTCCGTTACCCAAAACCTTTCTACAACTGTAATAACAAGATAATGCCAAATGTACAAACCAAATGATACTTTTGCTGTAAAACGTAATACTCGATTATCTAGCAGTTTTCCAAACCAAAGTGAATGAGGTACAGTTGACAAAGTAACCGCCACTAAAATTGGATAGATAGGAAAATAATAAGGTTGATTTTGTAAACTAAAACTAAAATCACCTAAATGCCGCATATGCCATAAAAAGTAAAAGGATACGGCAAGTCCGATGAAACTAATTACATCAAAGCCACCTTTTCGTTTAAAAACTTCTATAGCCTTTGATTCCAAAAAGAGTTTAATGGTAATAGCTGAAGCTATAATTCCAAACGCGAATTGCCCGAAAAATCCAATCGGATTGTAATTAGGCATCCAGTATTTCGCACCCCCAATTAAGCCATATTCCCAACCGCGCTGAATGTTGTCAGGCGTCAAGAAAAGATGAATTAGCTGATTCAAACATACTATAAATAGCACGACTCCCACCCAATAAGTGATGGCTTTTCTGAAGGAGCGTCTTTTTCCTAAGAAAAATAAACCAAGCATAAAAATTGGCATCAATAAATAACAGAACACTTCAAAGCTTATCGACCATAATGGTCCATTGATCTCTGAAGGAAAAAGGGTATTATAATGAAAACCAGACGTGAAGGTTAACCCTGTTAAGATTCGGATAAGCTGATAATCCGTAGGAATTTGCCACAAAAAAGCTAACAAAGTAGAAATCATAAAAGCTACATAAAATCCAGGAACAATTCGTGCTGCACGTCTAAAAACATATTGGCCCATCTCTGGAAATTGACCATCGCCAAGATAACGCTTCCAAAACGGCAAAGAAAGTAAGAAACCACTAAGAACGAAAAACACACTCACGCCAGCATTACCAACTAATAAGAATGCTTGAGACTCTTGAATGACCGTGGTTTGATCGTGCATCGATAAACGCTGAGTTAAATGATGAAAAATAACAGCTAAACATGCAATAGCTCGAATGCCATCTGCTCCAGATAAATAAGATGGGTATAGTTTGTTTTCCACTGTTTGTACACGACCTTTCAATTTTAGTTGCTTCATAATCTTTAATAGTTACAAAGTTATCTTGAAAGCGGTTTCGTCAATAACAAAACAATATTTAAGCTTTCAACTATTATACAATAACATAACTTTGTACAAAAGGGTTCAGAATATTAAATCTTTATTTTTATAAAAAAATCCCCTCTAATCTCAAACCGACTAGAGGGGAAACTATTCTTATAGAGAACCTTTTTTCAACGACTCTGCTACTTGAACCGTACGCTTCGCTTGATACTTAGCTGCTTCTTCTACATTCTCTTGCATTTTTCCGTCTTGACCAACTGTTACACTCGTTCCATACGGGTTACCGCCTGAAGCGAATAACAATGGATCTGTGTAACCAGGTGCTGCCACAATCGCACCCCAGTGATACATCGTCGTGTAAAGCGAAAGAATCGTCGCTTCTTGACCACCATGTGCATTGCTTGCTGATGACATCGCACTAACTACTTTATTAGCAAGCTTCCCCTGGAACCATAAACCACCTGTTGTATCTAGAAATTGCTTCATTTGAGCAGGCATGTTACCGAACCGAGTTGGTACGCTAAATACAATCGCATCTGCCCACTCTAAATCATCTAATGTTACTTCAGGTACATCAGCCGTTTCTTCCAGATGAGCTTTCCAAGCTGGGTTTGAGTCAATCGCAGCTTGTGGAGCCAATTCAGGTACTTTAAGTACTTTTACATCTGCACCAGCAGCTTTCCCGCCTTCTTCAGCCCATTTCGCTAATTGATAGTTAGAACCTGTAGAACTGTAATAAATAACCGCTAATTTAATGTTTTCCATATTGATCGTCTCCTCTTTTTCTTGATTTCCAAATAATTTTTTTAAAAAGCTCACGTTTCTCATCTCCTAGTTTGCATGTGATGTTCACCTATCTATCAGGGATACCATCACCTCCTTAAAAAATTACTTAATTAATATTACTCCATTTCATTTATTCTTAAATAGAGATATATAATAAAGAGAAAAGCCTTAAGGCTAAATCTCTATTTCGGCCGTTCTAATTCAAATAATGTCCCCAAAGTAGAATAAGCGTTACCAGCTAAGCGACTGATCGGTCTAAAACTTTCAGCATCAATTCTTCCCTGCTCATACAGATCAGGGTGGATATGATATTGAACAACCCGCCCAATTAATAGCTCACAAGCTGGTGTATCTCCTGACCCGCCAAGTGGAACGGCTTGCTCGAGCACGCACTCTAACCGAATCTTTGCTTCTTGTATACCCGGCACTTTGACTTTCAAACTTCTCACTTCTGTTAACTTTGCTTCCTTTACTTCACTAACAGATGCTGGATAAGCCTTAGCTGTTTGATTCATTTGTTCAACATACGATTCATCTGCGATATGAACAACAAATTCTTTTTGAAAAATTGCATTTCTAGTCGTGTCTTTCATCTCACCATTGGAACGCTGGACCGATATCGAAATCATCGGAGGATTGGAGGATACGATATTAAAGTAGCTGAATGGTGCAGCGTTTAAAGTAAGATCTTTTGAAAGTGTCGTAACTAATGCAACAGGGCGTGGAATGATACTCCCCGTCAGAAACTTATAATTGTCACGCTCAGCAAGATTATTCGGATCAATCGTTAACAAACTAACCCCTCCTATCCTATAATTCTACATTTTCATATATTCCTAATTCGAGATATACTTCTAAAAAAATTACAATTCCTCAGCATGGAATCCTAATTTTTTTAATTGAACAATCATTTCATCTTTCTCTTTACCATCTAATCCACCAAATATCTCAACAATCGCTTCACGGTGTTTAGGAAAAATATCAGCCATTAGACTCGTACCTTCGTCTGTGATTGCTGCATAGGTCACACGTCGATCTTTCGGACATGGTCTTCTCATAATCAACTGTTTCTTTTCTAACTTATCAACCACATAAGTGATGCTACTGCTCGCAAGAAGGACTTTCTCCCCAATTTTCTGAATCGGTTGGTCCCCTTTACTATATAAAAGTTCAAGTACGGCAAATTCCGTTGGATTTAATCCGTAACTTTTAATATCTTCTTCTACTCGCTTCATGATGGACTGCATAGCCCGTGACATAACAACGAATAATTTCAGCGACTGATCTTGATTATTTATACTCATAACTATCAGTTCCTTTTAATAATATCTCAGTTTCGAGATAATTATATAACTGATAAGGATGGAATGTCAACATCATCCAACATTTTTTTATCACAAAAAAGATATAACCCAGTAAGAGCCTTCTCTCACTGGGATAACACAACTACAGTTTCAATTTTGTATGTAGATGAATTAATTCTTTTGCAAGTGTGTCGATTCGAGTGTTAACTTCTTCAGCAACAATAACATTGTTTGAATCAAAGTCACTACTATGAACAAACACATTAGTCGGCGTAATCGCCTTAAAGAAAGACAAAATCGGCTTTAATTGATTGTCTGCCACTAGAAAATGCTTCTCAGATCCAGCAGTCGTTACGGTACCAACAACTTTTGATTCAAACACATTTGTAGGAAGGTGATCAAATAAATTTTTCAAAGCGCCTGTAATGGATGCTTGATAAATGGGTGTCCCAATCACAAACAAATCTGCTTCTGTAATTTTTTTGATGACCGTTTGCGTGTCTTCATTATATGCCTCTAATGGCTTGCCAACAACAAACTCCACTTCGTAATCTTTCATATCTACTAACTCAATTTCTAATCTTGGCTCTAGGTCTTTCGCTCTCTTTAACACTTCGTTAACAGCAATAGCCGTCTTCTCACCGATTAATGAACCCGAAACTCCAACTAATTTCATGTGATCGCCCCTATCTGTTTAATAACTGTTCTATCCCAAATTATTTCTCATACCTTATTATTAAAACAAAGATTAAAAAAAATAACAAAGAAAACACTTTTCCTTAATTTTATTCGTAGTCATTCGACAAAATATCAAGAAAATCCAAGGGATCGCATGATGGTTTTTGTCGATATTTTTGGTAATTATTTTCTAATTAATTTTCCTAATTTATGGTACTATTGATATAGAATAACAACATACGCACAATGTTAAGTAATTTTTCACATGAATTTCTACCTACTTTTATTTCCTATCAATAATATGGTAAGTCGTTGTTCTTTTTCGTTACTGAAAAAACTGAAAATAATGAAAAAGGCTAACTTATTGAAAAATAAGGGCGCAAAACTTCAGGTCTAAGGTGAAGATTCGAATTTTACTATGATGGCTGAGTTACCGAACAATGGAGGAATGAAACGTGATTGTATCGTCAAAAGAAGAAAACATGAAAGCAATGGACCTGGAATGGGTTGAACTCTTACTGGAAGCCAAACAACTCGGTCTCACACCTGAAGAAGTGAAAGAATTTATTTTACATACTAAAAAAGCAAATCAACTATGATTGTTGTAAAAGTGCGGTAGAAATGGACGGAAGATGGGAGCTCATAGCCCCATCTTTTTTCTTTTTATCATCTATATACCCGTCCTCACAAACTCTAAACCTCTTTTTCATTTTCTTTTTAGCGTTAACACATTAATTTCAGGTGGATTTAGAAAACGAAATTTCAAGAAAGGAATGGCATCACTACTTCCTAATCCAGCACTGACGTATTGCTTAGTTCCTTCGTACTCCCAGAGACCTTTGACCCGGTCTTGCGGCGGGAACAGTCCGTTTCGATCGTACCATGGTTCTGGAACGAATAGTGCTCCTAAAAACGGGAGGCGGATTTGACCGCCGTGGTAGTGGCCAGTGATGATGAGGTCGAAATTGCGGAAATTATACTGTGGATTATCTCGGTAAAAGTCGATGCGAAAGTCAACGATTGGATAGTGATGCAAAGCAATGATCACATCATTTGACTGCTTGATTTGCTCTAATGAGAGCATGTCTTCATTTAACTTCCTCTCATTTTTAAAATAGTCTTTATATACATCGTTCTTAGGTACTCCTCTTGCCTCAATTTCAGAAAGTTTTCTACTAGGGTCAACGATTGCTCTTTCAAACTCCAAGAAATGGATAGGAAAGTCATTAAGAGAATAAATAGAATCTAGTAACCTAACTCCTCGCTCTTCCATCCCTTTGATAAATTCAACTTTTTGGAAAGGATAATTAGGATGTAAAAGGTAATTAGACGGGTCAGCGTTACCTCCTACATACAAGGCATGCTCTTTGTTATGAATACCATCTAATAAGTCATAAACAGGTTGATAATTTGTACTAGTACTACTGTCTAACAGATCCCCAGTAAAAACAATCACATCATAAGGTACATGGTTAATCTTACTAGTTAACCTCTTCTGCAATTTTCCAAACTCTTTTTCATGTAAATCGGTTACTTGCAATATTGTAAACCCTTCTAACTCACTAGGGAGATCCTCTATCTCTATTTCCTGTTCTACGACAATAATCCGGTTGTTATCCCAAATGGTGTATAAAATGAGAACAACAAATACAAATAAAAGACCTAGCATGGTCTTCCCTCCTACTTTCTTCATCCAAACATCTCTCCCATGACTAAAGGGTGACAATTAAACTGTCACCCCACTTGGTTATGGTGTTGCTTCTAATTGATTTTGTAACAAATGGCTAAATGTACTTTTCTTTTCTTCGGCAAGCTGTTTAAAGCCACCTCTTTGAATAATCTCTCCGTCATTTAAGACCACTACTTGATCGGCATTTCGAATCGTCGATAAACGATGAGCAATGACAATGATAGTCATTTTTCCTTTTAATCGCTCTAACGCTTTTTGTATTTTCGCTTCGTTCTCGGTATCTAGCGCACTAGTTGCTTCATCTAATACGAGAATAGAAGGTCTTCGAAGTATGGCTCTTGCTAACACAAGGCGTTGACGTTCTCCACCTGATAATTTAATCCCACGGTCTCCAATGACAGAATCTAAGCCTTCAGGAAGCTTTCTTACAAACTCTGCGGCTGAAGAAAACTCAAGAGCTTCCCACATCGCTGCTTCTGATGCATCCGGAACGACTAATTCTAGATTCTCACGAATACTTGAATTGAATAAGAATGGGTCTTGAGGAACGTAGCTTATCGCTCTTCGTAAAGAAATTAAGTTTTCGTTTGTTAGTGGTATTCCATCGATTAAGACCTGACCTTTTTCTGGTTGATTTAGACCCATGAGTAGATCAATTAACGTACTTTTTCCTGCTCCTGATCGTCCGACAAAGGCTGTCATTTTATTCGCCGGAATGGATAAATTAATGTTCTTTAACGCATAAGAAGAATCATTGTAACAAAAGAAGATCTCCTGACATTCAATTCTCTTATGAACTTCCATTGGCGTTATATTCCCTTGATTAAAGTCTTCAAATTCTCTCGCACTACGACAATCATTTTGCAATGCTTTCACCGCTTTAAAAGAAGGCAGTGTAGTTGCAATTTGCTCAAGGGACCCTTGAATCCCAGCAACCCTCGGCCACAGTCGTGAAAAAATCACAATGATCAGCATGAGTTGAGCTGCTTGAGCGTTAAAGAGTTGAACAGCAATGTAAATAAACCCTGCAATAAGAACAGCTGATGCAATTTTATAATATAGCTGTGATGTTGTTTTTAAGACGGTATATTCAATATGTTCAGTTTCCATTCTCTTTGTTACTTGATTAAACCATTCCATCCTTGATGCTTCTAATGCATTACTTTTAATATCTTTAATACCATTGATTTGATCAGTAATTCCACCTAAAAATTCTCTACCTAAACTAAAATTTCGTGAACCTAGTTCTATCGATCTTTTTAAAAATTTACGATTGAAGAAAAGTAAAAATAGTCCACAAATTAATACAAAAGATGTAATAGAAGGAGATAGCCAAAAGGCTAAAACGATTTGAATAAAAGTGAAAATCAACGACGCAAGAAACTGTAAGAAAGAATGAGTCCCAGCGCTTGATCTCGCAATTTCAGCTGTTAAAAAATTGATAAGATCAGACTTTCTATTTTTAATAAAAAACTTCCAATTGGCATGCAGTAATAGATTATATGTTTCTACCCTCATATTTCTAAAAAATCCATGCTGAATTTTTGAGTTGCGTACTGTTATTTGTTTATTAACTATATTCTGCAAGATTACAATTAAAACAAACGTAACTAGTACTCCTTCTAGTCCTATTACATTCGGAATTTCTTGCAAAAATCCAAACAACCCTGCTACCGGTGTTCCAGTAGCATCCATGTCGACTATGCCCGTCATCGCAATCATTGGAATAAGAAGAAGAATTCCAACTCCGTCTAGCAAACCTATCAGCATCATCGCAAACATATTAATATATAATCTCTTTCCAGCGTATTCATGAATTTGTTTCAGAAAATAAATAATATCCTTCATAGAAAATCCCCCCTACGATAGAGCTTGTTTTTTCGTTTTCCTCCAAGCCCATAGCATTGGTCGTAAAGGAAAATAAAGAAAATGAAGTGATTTTGGTAGCGGTAACGTCGCTGCATCTTCTGCATATGGATATAAAAAGCTTAAAATAAACAACATCTTCTGAGGCATCGACATTAAACTAAATAAGTATTTTGAATGATATCTAGAAACTTCTTCGACTGGTGGCTCCTCATGAACATTAATCATATCTTCTAAATAAAATAATGTATTTGTAGCTAGACGTTGCGCTTTAGTGCTAGCAACAAATTTATCCATATTTTCAGGGAGCTTTGTTGCAAAAATTTTTGACGTTAATATACCAGCAAGACCAATCACAACACGATTTTGGTGTGTCTTTATCAATTGATCTAGTTTCTCCCAATTAATATCATCCTGTTGCATAAACCGATGTATATCATATAACCATCTTAATCTACAGTATCCATGTCTCGCTCCATGTGAAATAAGAAATAAAAATAGGTCTTCCTTCCCCAAAAAATGAACAATTGATTGCGTAAGATTACTTACTCTACTTCTCTGCCATAATTCATTAAAACTAGGTTCTTTACCAGGACCCGGATGCAATCTCCAATGAATCTCTACCTTTACATCTTTAACTGGATCAAAATAAATAACATTCGAATGTCGCCATTTCCAGTCATTTAATACCGAAGAAATAAATTCTTTTTTCACATATCCTAATTGCTTTAAGATTATTTCAACTTTTTCAAGGTTTTTCAACTCTACAAGAAAATCTAGATCACTCGAAGTTCGAAGTGAGATATCCCCGTATAAATCGTGTGCAATAACTGGTCCTTTAATAAAAATAGAGTTTATATTTTGTGACAATAATAGCTTGCTAAGTTGTTCCATCTCACCACTAAGTTGGAGCATTCGAAAAACATTGAACTTATATTGCTTTTCTAAAGTTTGACATACATAACCGGGAATAATATTATTTTTATAGTTTCTTATTTGCTTATGTAATAGTGGGAAAAGACGATGATGTATGGCAAGCTCTAGAAAATAATTCCAGTCAACGTCTTGTAACTGTTCTTTTTGAATCAGACGTTTATTATCATTAATAAATTGAAGGATTAGTGTTAATTCTTTTGGTAATTTTGCTACATCAGGTTCACTTCTCATGTTATTAGTTCCTCCAATTTAACTAGTTCTATTTTTTGCAAACTTTGCTACAACCGTAAACTTTTCCATCCCTTCTGATCCAGAAATGTATATTGGTCCACTGCGCAACCAAGCATGAGCAACCAATTCTCCCTTGTCATCTTTACCAGTTCCTAAGTAAAGAGTGCTTCCAATCTGTCTTCTCTCAAGCATCCGCATTCCAGCAATAGCTTTAACAAGACATTGACTTTCCCAAGGAGTATAACGACTCATGAGATGGATGGCAGTGGAAACCTTTTGTAATACTTCTTTATTATCTAGATTGATAGAGTAAGGTGTTTCATCCATTTTCTTTCCTAATGACGGTGCAACTTTCGCAAACGGAAGCGTCTTTAAAAACCTCGCCCATCCTAGTAAAAAGTAAGCCTCTACTAACATCCATTTGAGCTCGCGGTCTAATTTAAAAAATGTGATTGTTTTCTTAATAACTTTCATTCTAGCCTCCTCACACTATGCTTTTTTTCAATTAATCCTTCTTCTAATAATTGTTGAACAAAAGCTGTTACCTGTTCTTGGCACTCTGCTGTTTCTACTTCATATTGAGCTTGTAATTGGCCAATAACATTACTAATAGATATAGGTACTGTTATTAATTGCCAAATCTCACCGCCAATTTCTCCAAGATTATAGTATTTACCGTTTTGAATGCTAAGCATGACCTTTTCTCCATCCATATCCGAAACAATATTTCCTTCGACTTGAACAATCACTGTATCTTTCGTTAATTGCTGTTGGTTAATCATAATACTTTCTCCTCCTTACGAACTGCTGATAAGATTAGCTCTGTTAATTCATGAGCGGTAAAGCGTGACATTGGACGCTGTAATTGAAATAATTTCATTTTATTAACCATTTGGGCTGTTGTTTTAAAATGCCAATCCATAAGGCCAGCTGGTGCGATGAAGAAGTTGCGGTATGTGTGAGCAAATAATAACGGAAACCTTTCCAAATTCTGAACAGGTCGCATCGTAATATGAGCGTCATCTGTTTTAGATAGTTCGATTACTCCGGCTAATGGAACATCGTCTGATGCAAACTTATCTTTTACTGGAATTGCAAATTTCATCTCACGATCAATGATTGGACGGTAACTGTCTGCAGTCATGCCAAATTCATGTAAACTCTCCATCCAAAGCTTTTGCTGTGGATAGGCAGGAGTAACAACAGGCTGCCCTTCTTGATTGATCGTTACAGGAATGACATCATCACTTAATAACTGATAGCCCCTTTTTAAAAACGCTGATGCTAAAGTTGATTTCCCTGCACCTGATTCGCCAACAATGGCATATGCTTCACCGTCAATTACGATCGCACTACCATGTAAAGGAAGGATTCTTCGTTGCATTAAGATTGCCCCCATGCAAGTACCGAGTGTGTATAGGCGAATATGGTCTTCGTGAGCACCTTCCATTGGTGAAATGAGGATTTCATTGCCGTTTCGGATTAGGAATATGGCTACTTCTGGCATATGAAAGAGAATTGATGTATGATTTATCACAAAGTATTTATTCTCTTCACCTTGTTCCAACCAGACTTGTTGAAGGTCAGATTTTTTAATGACAACATGAGGTATTACTGTTTCTCTATGTGCTTTAACTAATTCCGGTAGAAATATTTCACTATCTACTATTAATCCGAAAGCTTTATAGATTTGATGATCAGTCAATATAAGTCCTCCCTACTATGATCCAATAAAGTGCCCTTATACTTGCTTAAGGTATAAGGGGTAATTCAAAAAAACAATATAATTACCATTACATAATTACTTAACTACCAAAATTCCCCTTGGGCTTGCACGCCGCATTAGATGTTTCAGGATCTTGAATAGGAGACCTTCCTGGTTGAGGATTTTCCGTTGTATAACAATCTGGAATAGCGTCCCCGGAGCCATTAAAAGTCTTGCTCACATCCAATATTTCTAACATTGGTTTCTTCCAAGTGTTCTTCATATTATCACCTCCTTTCAATTAAACTGATTAAGAAACCTTTTTATTATTAAACTATGGACTAGAATCTTAAATTGATTATTTAACACTAACTCAGGTTTTGGATTATTTTTAAATTTAGATAACGACTTATTGATAGCATCAATATTTAAAAATTCAGATACTATAGGATCATCTGTTAATTGACTAACTTCATTCATAAACTCTTTCCATTGGGGTTTCATTCTATGAATTGTGTCTGCTGATTGAATCCCTCTTTTATTATGGTTTAACCTTACTGAGTTAGGAAGTAACCCTTTTGTAGCGCGTCTGATTAAAGAACGGTCCATACCTTTAGTAACAAATTGTACTTCTGGTAATGACAAACAGAACTTTATTACACGTAAATCATTAGTTGGGTCACGATCCCATACCCCATTTCTGAGAGATAATTTAGTTCCAACTATACCGTTATTATTCCAAGTATGTAGCTGTTGAAAATACTTTAATCTGTAAGCAGTTAAGTTTGTAGGATGGGCCCCGCTAACATCCACTCCTTTTTCCTTTAGTTTTTCATAGACTTTATACTTCTCAGCAAATTGGGGGTTAATTAATTTAGTAGAATTACTAAAGCCTTTACCGTAACCAAAAGTATTCTTAATTACTAAGGGCAACATTACTTTTTTTCCACTATGAATTGTATTACAGTAAGATTCTAATTCTTCATTTAATTTCAACCACCTAAACTTCTTTAACAATTTTGAGTAATAGTTCAAGTTCAAACTGTAGGAGCCCCAAGAAATTGAATGATTCCCTCTTGCCCCGTTTAACATGATTTTGATTCCTCTTTCATTCGCAATTTGATTTATTCCTTTTAACCAGAAGGAATTCTCAAAAAATTTGTATGGCATCTCCATTATTTCTAGGAAATCGTCAATTTCAACCAAACTGTTCTTTCCTTCAAAACTCAAATAATGGTCTTCTATATTACCAACAAAATTAACAGTTTCCTTTATAAATGGTGTTTCATCAGCTAAATAGTACTTAGAAGTCCAGTCAGAGAAATCATCTTGTGGTATATAGCTAAAGGTATGTAGTCGTTTATTTTCTTTACTTAACTCCTTTGCCGCTACACTTACTACAGAACCAGAATCTAATCCGCCACTTAACTGGGACCCAACATTTCCATATGTTCGTAATCTATCCGTTACTGCTCGACTAAAGATTTCAAGGAATGCCTCTTCATACTCCTCATTTGTTTTAAGTTTGATAGTGTTTTCTACCTCTATTTTGTAATAGCGCCTTAGTGTTAAGTCCCCTTCTGATAGTGTCAGAGAATGTGATGGTGGAATTTGTTTTATAGATTGGTATATAGTTGTTGTCATGTCAACAGCTTCAGTATTTCCAGGAACAGCAAGAAATTCAGCTAAATATTCTTCATTTAATTTCTTATTAATATAAGGTAATGTAAATAAAGGCTCTATTAAAGTAGAAAAGGCAAAATGATTGTCATCATGATAAAAATATAAAGTTCTTGAACCACTAAAATCCCTTGCAGCAAATAACTTTTTATTTTTCTCATCCCAGATGACAAAGGCAAAATCACCTATTAAATACTTAGGTGCATCTGCCCCCCACTTTTGATAAGCTAAAACAATTAATTGACTATCTGGCATGGTTTTTCTAACATTTCGATTAACTTGTAAAATATCAAATAATTCTTTTCGATTATCAATGATCG
This sequence comes from Halalkalibacter akibai JCM 9157, assembly GCF_000513135.1. Lineage (GTDB taxonomy): Bacteria > Bacillota > Bacilli > Bacillales > Bacillaceae_D > Halalkalibacter > Halalkalibacter akibai. The sequence continues at coordinate 34,914 of NZ_BAUV01000025.1, read as the reverse complement.
CATCTGCCGTTATTGCAACTTTTCTCTCATAGTCATAATAAGGTAAAACCTCATCAACCGATTCTGGTGTAATCCATTGGGAGTGACATTCAAGTATTATATTGCCTTTTTTCCATGTTCCAATGTCGTCAAAATGAAAATTCTTTAAATGGTCAATTCCAGTAGTTATTTTTTTTGCGAAATTGACTTCCTTCTTATTGAAATATAAAACTCCACTAATAGCACTCATGCTTTCCCTTTCCTTTAGACGTAATTATAAATAATCAAGAATTGTTTTGTAGTCTTTTTTTTACGAACCACTAAAAGTATAGTGGTTCGTAAAAGCTTAGGTTATGAGACATATTTAGAATGTTCGTTAATTGGAAGATTTTCCGTTTGATCTGCATCATAATGAGTGCCCAAAGGATTAGCAAAAGTCATATCTACATCTAGCATTTTCAACTCGATATTTTTCCATTCTCTTTTCATACTGTCACCTCCCTTCAATTAAAATTTTTTTAAGAATCTACTAATTATTAAACACCGCATTAGAATAGTATAATTTGGATTTGTAAAATCATCTGTCTTAAATCCTTCATTTTTAACTATGTGCAAAGCATCTTCCAGTTTATTTTTATTTACTAATGTAAGAAGTCTTTCATCCTTTAGAATCATGTTAAGTTCAGAGATTAATTTATCCGATTCCTTATCCATCCTGTGTACCCAATCTGCTGATTGCACACCACGAATTCGTTGATTCAACCTAACTTTATCGGGTAAATAGTTTTTTGTAGCCCTTCGAATCAACGCTCTATCCAACCCTTTTTGAACAAATTGATCATCAGGGATCGATAAACAATAACGTATCACTCGTAAATCATGAGTTGGATCACGTTTCCAAAGACTATGCCTTAAAGAGAGCTTACAATTTAGTGTATTACCAGAGTTCCAAGGAACAAGGTCTTCTAGGTGCATTAATCTTAATCGATTAATGTCTTTAGTTTTAAAACTACCACTTTCATTTATATCAAAACTGGTTAATTTGTTTAGTACGTTTGTATTTTTCTTGAGTTCGGGATTTATAAAATTATTATCATACATTGGTTGTTTTCCCGCTAAAAAGGGGTACGCAATTTTTGCTATAAGAGGTATTCTCCTTAGCCTAGGTCCACCTACGTTTTTACTATAATAGTTTAGTTCCTCAAAAAGACGAAACCATTTTATCTTTTTTAATAAAGAAGAATAATGGTAGAGAGCATTTCCCCAAGATACATTAAAATTCCCACGATCACCATTAAGTAATATCCCTATCCCTTTCTCATTTGCAGCTTCAAAAATCCCCTTTAACCAAAAAGAGTTTTCATGAAATTTATAGGGAAATTCAATAATGTCTAAGAGTTCATTAATTTCGGAGTATGAACTTCTATCCGAGAAATCAAAATAATGATCTTTTATATTTCCAATGTATTGTATAGTTGATTTTATAAAAGGTCTCTCATCTGCCATTAAGTTTTTTGGAGTAAAATCTTTAAAATCTGATGGCGGGATATAGCTAAACGTATCTAAATTCTTATTTTGACTTTTTAAGTACCTAGCTGCAAAACTAGCAACCGCTCCTGAGTCAAGACCTCCACTTAGTTGCGATCCTATTTTTTTATTCGACCTAAGACGATCTGTAACAGCTTCTTCAAAAATTTCTTTAAAATGTTCAACATATTCATCATCAGATTTATATCTTATTGGTTTTAATGATTTTAATGTAATATACTTATTTGTACTTACTGTGTCTTTAGTTATTGAGATACTATGAGCTGGTGGAATCTGATTAATAAATTTATAAGGTGTACTTATACCGTCTAGTGTATCCATCATCCCACCAATTGCTAAATATTCTGTAAACCAATCTTGATTTATTTTCTTTTCTATGTAGGGTAATTTTAGTAAACCTTCTATAGTAGTGCAAAAAGCAAAATCACCTTGTTGGCTATAATAATAAAGAGTCCTATAACCTGAATAATCCCTTGCTCCAAACATTTTCTGTGCATTTTTATCCCAAATCATAAAAGCAAAATCACCGACTAAAAACTTAGGGCAATCTTCCTTCCATTTAAAGTATGAAAGAAGAATGAGTTCACTATCTGACATTAGTTTTCGTTTATGAGCGTCTTATTTGAAGTTTTTCAAATAACTCTTGCCGGTTATCAATTATAGCATCAGCCGTAATAGCTAATTTTCTTTCATGATCATAATAAGGTAATACTTCACCTACAGATTCTGGAGTAATCCATTGAGCATGGCAGCCTAGAAAAATATTATCATCTCTCCAAGTTTGAATATAATCAGCTGGAAACTGGTTCAGCGGTCCCATAATCATATTCGAATGCTCGGTAGGAACAGGTGATTTATCTCTATGATAAATTCCAGCAATTGCACTCAATGTATTCATCCTCCCAGTAAATTAAATTCTTTATTAAGAACGAATTTGATAAAAAAATTAGATTTCAAACTTATTTATAAATGCACCTTGTTCTTGTTCTTTTTAAAGAACATTATATTTTTATTTTACACGATTATTTTGCTCTGTCAATCACTTGAAAGTAATATTTCGTCAAATACTTATAAGAAATTTAGCATTATTCGTCAAAATCAAATAAGTGTTCATTATTATTAATAGACAAACAATTATTTTCTTGAAGAATGACAATATCATTTACATCTAAATCAGAAAAATTCGTAGTTTTTAAACTAATGATGCAGCCTGATAAATAGGGTGCAGCCTCCTCAATTATAAAAAATTCATCCAGCAAGGCATCCCCCTGAATATACTCTTCCATCTTATTTATATCGACATTATGTAAATGCCCCATAATCTCGTCCATGGCTTTAGACAATTCATCTTCACTTAGTTCGAAATGTAATTCTAGTTTTTTTACCAAAGCATTTTTTGTGTCACTAGATAGTTCTTCCTCTAGAAGTTTAGTTCCAATAGGTAATGACCCATTGTCTAGTTTAAATCTAGTAAGGCAGATTCAATATTAGAAAAACTTGTTGTGGTTATTGCTTCATCCGTTGTGGTTGTTAACTTACTAGCAAGTGGGATAAATAACAACAGCACAACAGTAATACTTGATAAAGCAACTAGTAGTTCAATGAGGGTTGTTCCTTTTTTTTTCAAATGACTCCTCCTTGTTCTTAGTCTCAAAAAAGAAAAAGAGATATTTCATTATTGAAAATATCTCTACTTTTATAATTTATATATTTCCCTATACTTTCATTATCCAGGTAAATCCGAAGTATAGAGAAAGCCTTTCCACTCTTGTAAATTCCTTTTTAATTTACGAGTCCTATCGTTTCCGATAAATTTATATGAATAATCTTTATAAGGTAAGAGAGTAATATACATACAATAGTAATTTGATCTGACATTCTCTTATTCAGAAGAATAACCTCTTGTGATATTAAGTACGTGTTGCTATTCTTAATTACATTTATTTTCTTCCAAGTATCAGCACGGCTTGCTTTAAACGGTCATTCTCCAATTCTAATTGCTTATTGCATACATTTTATAAGTTCCAATAACTCCTTTTATTCAGATGTAAATTTTGACTGAAGAGGAGGTCTGGCACATACCTTCCAATTTATCTAGAGGAGAAGAAGCAAGGTCATATTCACAAATAATCTCTTTTCAAGGTGTACCGTTTTATAAGGCTACACAAATCTGTCTTTAGACTCTTATCAGTAAATGATTGTTGTTTCCTTTACTCATCGTAAATTCACTTCAAATTATATTATCTAAAATCTACTTAACCTTAATTTTGTCTAGTTCAGTTTAGCCGATTCACAATTAACTCTTATGGTTAATAACTATATTAATTCCCCTTTTTTAATGGATATTACGAAAACTTAAATTTTAATAATTATACTTAATCTACCCAAATACTTACTATCACTTTAATTAACGTTTTGTTTAAATGATAACATACTAGAACTTAACCTTTTTAGATCAGGTTTTTTACCTTTAATGATAATATTTAAATACGGAAATTTTCCAGTAATTACACTAACTAATATACAAATAGTTACACCCAATGTAAAGATTGTATACCATGCTGGGAATTCCCCAAATATTAAGTCATATAAAATTACAACGACTGTAAATGAAAATTGCATATGAAAAGTTAAAATAACTAATGATTCCTTTCCTATGTATGTAAGAAATCGAACAGTAGAACGAAAAGAGATCATTAATTCACAAAATTTAATAACTAAGATACTTCCAGTAAAGCCCCCAATATAAAAAAGTATAATATTTCCGTAAACTCTGTTATTCATGTCAATTAAGGAGTTTAGATTGACTGAGATCAAAAATATTAAAAATATACTAATAAAAGATAGACTGAAAATTTTCCAATTTTTCTCAAGAACTTTTAAATCTTTAAGCTTATAACCCATGAACAAAAAAGGTTGAGCAACAAGAGCAACGTCTATCCCCCAAGGCAAGTGCTGGATCTCCCCTAAAAAGACACCTATTGTACCTAGCGTGAAAACTATAATCCATTGAAAAAAAACTGTTGTTGACTGAATGCTTTTCATGAATATATAGAATATAATTTGTGTACTAAATAAACACGTTAAAAACCATAATGGAATGTTTGATAGATACTCTCCGTTACCTATTGCAATTCCTTTTATATGCTCAGTTAATAACGGCTTATCGCGCCCCAGAAAGGAAAGGCTAAAGAGAAAAAAAAAGGTGAAAATACCTGCTGTTACGTAAGGAACTATTAACGTCCAAAAGCGATTATTAATCAAGTTACTAACGTTTTCAAATTTATAAGCACTAAATAAAAAACCTGTCACTAAAAAAAATAAAGGCATACGAAAGTTTCTAAAGAAATCATTAATTTCTGAAGGTACTCCTGCATGCCCAGCAACTACTAATAAAATTGTAATGCCTTTTACAATATCAATTGTCTCGAATCTTTTGCTCATCCTTTACATCCTTTACAACATTAATTATAATAATTAATTTTAAGAATACTCGATATAGTTAAGTTAAATAAACGTTAATGGACATTTAGTTAATTCAACCAGCTCTTTGATTAGTTGACTTTAATTTAATTTTAAACCGTGACGTGATAAATTTGTAGAGATATTTAAATTCATCACTTCTATAAAAAATCAATAAGTAAATAATACTCGGAATACTAATACTAATTAGTCCTTTAAAAACTAGGTCAATAAAGCCGTTATGTTTAATAAGAACCTCACAAATTAAAGTAGTAATATAGCAAACTATTAGTGTTAATACTAAATAAAAGACATACCTAAGAAAGTATGACCAAACAGGTTTAACAAATATATTTTTATAAACTATCAAAGGCTGTGTCCAAAATATAGTCGCTATAGTACTTATAGTTGTACCAAGTAGTATGCCTGCAAGCCCCAAATACTTAACCAAAATTAAGGATGCCACAAGATTAACTCCTCCCTCAATTAAAGGAGCATACTTATCTTGAACAAATAATCCAGCTTTATTTTTAAAAGTAGCAATAGCTGTCCTCATACCTGTTAAATAGAAGTTTATTAATATAATGATAAAGACAAGCTTGTCTAATAGAAATTGTTGTCCTAGCCACCAACTTATAAAAGGTTCTAATAAATTATATAAAAATATAACAGCAATTGAATAAATCCAGAAATTCATTAAATAGGAAACTTTAAATATACTATAATTTTTTTCTTTACTTTCTGTAGCAATTAAGTTTCCAACACTTGCTCCAATTCCAGCTAGTAACGGATTAACTAATGATGATAATTGTTGTGTGATCATTGTATAGTTAGAATATAATCCTACAGTTGCAATGCTAATGAATGAAGAAATGAGAATATTATCAGTTCCAAATACTAAAAAGCCACCAATGTTATGATAGAATAATGCTTTAACATTTTTGACCAAACCGGCTTTAGTATCGTTGTCAATAGTATATTTTTTCTTGGTCTTGATGTATGAGTATCTTTTATTTACTATATGTCCATTTATCAAATTTTGTATTATATAAAGGCATAATTCCAAAGCTAAGTATAATATATAGTTTTGTGTCTTAATGAGAAGGATAATCTTAGCAATATTTGTACTAACCTGGAATATAATATTTACTTTTTCTAATACATAACCTCTTTGATCTGCGTTAATTAATGACCATTTGTGAGCGTTTAGATAAGAAACCATATTCTTAGCAATAAACAAAAAATAAATTACTGAGACAAATTTTATAGTATCGGACTCGTTCATTACTGTTCCTAATAAGGGATATAGACAAATACTCAAGACTAATATAACTATAGATAAAATGAAATAGGCCTTTTTAAATAATTGAACAAGTGCTATGATTTTTTTCTTGTCATTTTCAGCTAATGGCTTATATAAATAGTAAGTAATACTTAAGCCTATACCGCCTTCTACTAACGCAAGCATGGATAAGACATTGGTTAAAAGCCCGTTAATTCCTAAGTATTCAATTCCTAAACTATCAAGAAATACTTTTCTAGATAAAAATCCCAAAAACACCATTACTAGTTGAGAAAGAATACTTATAGTAATATTTTTTATAGAATGATTAGTTCTCATAGAGTAATACCCCTTAACTTCCTATAGAAACAATCTAAATTACTAGACTAAATACAATTAGTTCTTAATTTATAAAGTCTAGTAAAAACAAAATATATGAGTTATCACTAATTCATGTATTAAGTGTTCCTTTAAGTTTCATTAATGATTTATATCCTAATCGTTTAATACAAAAGTTTAAGTGCCTATAGGTGAATGAGATATATTCCCTTATTCCAAGACCACCTATTTTATTAAAGTCATTGATAATTCTATTTGAATTTCTAAGTAGAAAGGTAGTAGGGTAATCGTAAAGAATATTACTATAATATTCTTTGAAATATAATAAACCTTTTTCGAATTCCTCCTGGTATGTATCGTACAATTCCATTTTTATTAGATAATCTTTTATGTTTGTATATGCCCATAAATTATCTAAGATCTTACTATCTCTAGCGCTTGTTGTTGCACCTACTCTTTTTAGATAATTGTAACCTACACTATCTAATCCAATAGTTTTCTTTGAGTGTACAAACAACCTCGGAATAAGCTCAAGATCTTCATAATATCTTCCCTCTATAAAATTTAGATTATTACTAAAAAACAAATCTCTTTTAAAGATTTTATTCCAAGGATAAGCTTTTTTTAGTATTTCTCCTAATAGTAGGTTCTGAGGGAGATATTCAGATAAAACATTACCTTTTTCATTCACTTCTCTAAAACCTATTACAGCTATATCCGCATTTGCTTTTATGGAAGACTCATAAAGAGTTTTATACATATCTTGCTCAATCCAGTCATCACTATCAACAAATCCTATGTAATCACCTCTTGCAATCTCTAAACCTTTATTTCTTGCACTTGATTGTCCTTCGTTTTTTTTATGAATTACTTTAATTCTGCTGTCCTTTTGGGAATAAACATCACAAATTTCACCACTTTTATCTGTAGAACCATCGTTAATGAGGATAAGTTCAAAATCTTTGAATGTTTGAGATAAGATAGAGATTATACACTTATGTAAAAATAGCTCTACATTATAAACAGGAACAATAATAGATATTTTTGGTATCACGCTAAGTCACCTCAAGTCTTAGTTAATTTTTTTGCCATAAGTGTTATATACAAGTAAATTTTTAAAACATTCACAATTACCCTAGCTTTCATTAACAAGTAATTGTTATCATAATCATTCATTGCCTTCAAAAAATATTCTTCATGAATTATTTCTTTTATCATCAGATATTTCTTGGAAATAGATGTTTTTGATTTAGTTATATCTATAATTTGGTTAAGGTAATCTGCTATGGTTTTACAATTTTCATATCTTCTAGTTTTCATTAATACTTTCGGAGCGATTCCATTGTTTTTTAGTGTATTTAGAATTTCATTACGAGCAGATAAATGTAGATAAAAATTTTTATCTTTTGAATTCATTATACTTTCCGTATTAATTCTTCTGTAATTATAAAGTCCTTCGTTAATGGAGCATACTCGTTCTGCTTTTAAAAACGCAGTAATATTAAAACATAGATCTTCAGCTATTTTTATGGTTTCATTTAGAAGTAACTGATTTTCAATTAAAAATGTTCGTTTATAAATTTTATTACATAAACTAGCGTAGCCTAAAGTTTTATTACTCTTCAACAACAATTCTAATTCCTCTTTAATATTATTTCCTTCTAAGTAAAGTTTACTATTTAAAGGGCTAATTGCCTGATTAATAATCTTGTTTGAGTCATCTATTTCTACATAACCACAGGCTACAATATCAGCGTTTGAACTCACTCCAGTTTTATACATTTTATCTAACATATTTATTTCTAATGTGTCATCACTATCAACAAATCCAATAAATTCTCCTTTAGCTGCTTTTATTCCCATATTACGTGTAGCACTTGGTCCCTCGTTATTTTTATGTATTACTTTTACTCGACTATCTTTATTTAAATATTGATCTAATATAACACCGCTGTTATCTGGAGAACCATCGTTAATAAGTATTAACTCGAAATCAGTAAAAGACTGCTTTAGAATAGAGTCAATACATTGCTGTATGAATTTTTCAGCTTTATAAACTGGTACAATGATACTTAATTTTGGAGCCATCGGTTTCACCTTCTAGTAAATGTTAATAAATAATATAGAATTTCAGTTTTTGTTTTCTATAAGTTTATACAACTTATAAACTTCTTTTTTGGAATCTACAATATCTAATGCTAGATTTCTTCTTATCTTAGATTCTAGATTCTTATTAATTATAAGTTGTTCAACATTGCTGTATAAATCATAATTTTCTTTTACAATTAATCCAGTTTTACCGTGCGTTATTTGCTCACTAGCTCCTGTAAAGTTTGTACTTATTATGGGATTATTAAAACATCGAGCTTCTGCAAGAGTAATACAATATCCTTCATGTCTTGATGGTTGAACATAAATATCACATTGTTTCATATAAGGATACGGATTTTGTTTACTCCCTAATAAAATGAAATCTTCTTCTAGGTTATATTCCTTTATAAGTTGTTGATATTCTGTTCTAGCACTTCCCTCACCAATACAATACCATCTAACTTTGTATCCGTTTCGTTTGAGTCTTGCTAAAATAGGAATTGTTAGATCTTGTCCTTTTTCTAAGCTCAGTCTTCCTACGGTGAGAATTCTTACCCCATCAAATCCATCTTCAAATCCCTTACCTAAAGCTGATAAGGCAAGTACATTTTTTTTCGAAATAACATTATAAAAGGTATCTATTTTGTGTGTTAGTTTGGGCAATTTATCTGCTAACAATTTCTTCCCTTCAGATGACACAACATAAACCTTATCAAATTTAGTATATATCTTTGATGCAAATGCTTGGTTAAAACCAACTTTATTTATATCAAAGTGAATCCATTGGATTTTTTTTTGAGCTTTAATTTTATTCAACACAAAATAAGTAATAACGTCCATTGGACCAGCATATGCAACTGCGACGTCGTAATTATCTTTAAGGCTCTGTTGATTTTTTAACAAATATTTAAAGAAGAGACTACGATTGTTTGTTATTTTGTAAATTAGATGCAAGACAATAAGATTAAATGCTTTTAAGAATTCACGTTTTTTTAATGCATGCCAGGCTATGAGATGTGGAGGGTTAGATAATAAATCTTTTATATCCTCATACCCCTCCATAAATTCAACATTAACATCTTTAGGAATATCATTTAATAGCCCACCGGATTTCTCTAACATGAATATTGTTACATCGTACTTCTCTTGAGGTAATTCAGAAATCATATTAAGCAATGCTTTTTCTGTCCCACCGATATTCATATTTATTAACATAAATATAATCTTTTTTTTCATAAGACCCCCAAACTCTAATTTTCCAATAATGAATAAACTTTCTTAAGTTCTTTTTCCGTTCCTACTTTGTCGTTTAATAAATTAGTACGTAAATTAGCTACTAATCTTGAATTATTTACTAATTTATTTATTCCACCATATATTGATTCCGCATCCATATTAACTATTATTCCGTTTTTTTCGTTCGTTAGTTGATTATGTATTACTGAAAAGTTAGTTGCTACAATTGGTTTTCCAAGTATTCTTGCTTCTGCAATTGCAAGCCCAAATCCTTCGAATCTAGAGGGTTGAACATAAATATCACATTGACTTAAGAAAGTATAAGGATTTGAATAAACACCTAAAAAGATAAAGTAATTTTCTAACTTATATTTTTTAACTAACTTTTTATATTTTTCAAGATCACCTTCCCCAATAACATACCACTTAAATTCCAAACCTTCTTTTTTCAGTCTGTAACAAGCTTCAATCGCCATATCATAACCTTTTGCATCCACTAGTCTACCAATTGTTAATATTTTTAATCCTTTATAATTATCACTAAATCCTCCTTTTTGTTTAGATAATTCTCTTACTAATTTTTCAGAGATAATATCATAAACAACACACATCTTCCTCTCATTTCGGGAATCGTGTCTTCAAATATTTCTTTATTAATCTCTGAGACAGCAATTATATGATTAAACTTTTCATAAAACTTTATATCATAATCTCTGTTGTAATTTGCTTTTTTATAATCAGTATTTAACCAACATAGTTTTTTAGGGGCATTTACTTTTTCCGCAACAAAATAGGTGGGTATCCCCTGACTATAGGCAATTGCTATATCATAATCGGTATTCAATTTATCTATTGCTAAATTCATCCATTTCCAAGTAATCTGTGATTGATGAAATCTTTTGTTTTGTATAGGATTTCTTAAAGAAATAGAATTAGCAACCCTAAATAATAACTCTTTATAATTCCTATTTCTTATCACGCTATAAAGACTTTTTTGTTGTATCTTTATAAATTGAGGTACACTTTGAATCTTTACTTCATTAGGAACTAAAGAAAGGTATAACCCAGTTGTAGAAAACATCAATAAATCTACATCATATTTTTCATAATCAAGAGAAGTTAATAATGATATTAGACTCTTTTCAGCACCGCCACTACTTAAAGAATCAATAACTATTAATACCTTTTTCATATAATTTTCTCCATGCTCCCTTTATTAGATAGTACTGTATTTAAAAATTGTTTTGATTGGGAAATTTTATTATCCAATATTACATTTACTTTTTGATAGTCTATATTAATTAGTATTTTATCCAAGCTCTCACCCTCTTCAATTAAACGATCATTTAGATTCAAATCATCAAGTAGGTCTCTCATTCTTGTGTTAATTGCCTCAGTTCTGTTAACTATAATAAAATCTTTTTTATAAATAATAGAGAATACTGCAGCATGGAAAGAATTTGAGATTATATATTTAGATTGTTTAATTAATGAGATATAAGTATCTGGACCATGCAAATGAAAATTTTCATCTGCGTAATTCAGCTTTGTAGCACCTATACTATAAATCTTCAAATTATATTTTTCGCTAAATTCTTTTGCGATTTTTTTTATTAGCTCACTGTTATCAAAATCATATATTAAAATAAAATCTTCATTAAATTCTGTTTTTGCTAGTTGATTCCACTCATTAATATCTAATAGGAAAACTGGGTCTACTACAGTAATAGCCTTTTTAACATTTAATTTATCTAAGATATTCAAACCACTTTTTTCCCGGACACTTATAAAGTCCAGTCTTTCTATTCGTTTTTTAGTTATACTTTCAAGATTATCCGATATTGTCTCGGTAGCAAAACTAGCTGCATAAGACGCTTTTATTTTATTATCCGGGGCAAAGTCTAGATAAAAAGCAGGATCCCTTCCATTCAAATGTAAGCTGTTCCAAATTTGATCACTACCACATATATATATATCTGCTAATGGGGGGGCTTTTTTTATATCTTCATTTGAACTATATTTTAGACGAGTTAGTTTTAATTGTTTGAAAGTGAAATTATCGAATTCTCTTTTTCTCTTTAAACTAATAATTCTATTTGGCAATTTCAAAGTTAAATATATTAACTTAGTGATATTATTTTTTTCCCATACTGGATTATCAATACTTAATAAGTTGTAATGATTACTTAAATAATCTGGTTTATAATTAATTATTTCAACATCATGTCCTTTATTTTTGAGATATTTCATTAATCCATACGCCTGTAATGATGCACCATGATTATAAACATCATGACATGTTATTGTACATATTTTCATAAAATCACACCCTGATTTTCAGCTTATTATTTTATACAATTTCTTCAATTCATTCTTGTTACTAAAATTAAAGTTCCTGCAGTTATTGGAAAGCATTTCTCTTAGTGGCAAATTATTAAACATTAACTCAATTCCATTTGCTATTCCTTCAGTAGACATTTCACAAATAGTCCCATTAAGCCCATCCTTAACCTGACTTTTCGCTGTTGTATAGTTAGTAATGACAACGGGTTTGTTAAGAATTTGAGCTTCTCCCACTGTTACTGCCTTGCCTTCATATCTTGAAGGCTGAACATAGAGGTCCGCAGCTTTAATGAAAGGGTATGGATTGATTTTTTTACCAAGAAGAATAAATTGGTCTTCTAGTTCGTTCTCTTTAATTAGATCCCTTACGATCTTCTCATCGCCACCGTAACCAACCACATACCAGACAATATCGTTATAACCTTTATCTTTTAATCGCTTTAAAGCTTTAACTGCGTTATCAACCCCTTTAGCATGAGATAACCTAGCAACTGTAATAACTTTAAATCTTTTATCTAACTCCATTGGATTATCTATTTTATGATTAGCTAGATTAATTACCATATCTGGAGAAGTGATATTCTCGATAACAACGACCTTTTTAGCTAAATTTGGATACTTGTTAATAAACGAATTTTTACATTCCTCAGATACAGCAACTAGATGATGATATTGATCCCACATTTCAAGGTCCATGTTAACGTCAGTATCAACCGTAGAGAAATCGGTATGGATCCATGCGATTTTTGTCTTGGCTGTTACCTTATTAGCAATAAAGTAATGCGGCCATAAATAACTTATGGCAACATCATATTCTTTTTCGAGTCTTGGTAAAAAAGGTAGTGAGTATTTCCACATGTATTGCATTTGTTTATACCCATTTTCTAAAGACTTGCTTTTACTTGCTTTGTATTTCGCAAACATTCTAACAAGCCCTAATGAGATCTGTCCTTTTTTTAAGGTTTCTCCTATAGACAGGCGAAATGTTTTGTAAGGAAGTAATTCTCTTAATAAGTTTGGATTAGTAGGTAATAGACTCATGAAATCACCTGTATGACTGTATAGCATGACATCGACATCATAGTTTTGATAGTCAAAGTTTTTTAGCATACTAATCATACTTCGTTCTACTCCACCAACCTCCAGATCAAATGAAGAAATTAAGACACTTTTCATATTTCCCTCCATCTCAAGTTTGGTATAAATTCATTAACTTTGATATACCAACAGGTAATGCATACCCACTTGCTTCAAATGCTTCTGTGACATTCACTTTTTGATTTTCTTTATTTGTACCTAGTTCTAAGATTTTATCTGCCCATAGATCTGGGTGATCCGTTAACGATAACCTGGATACGAGATTCATATTAAGATCCGCTTCCGGTTGGATCGCTTCTGAGACAATACAAGGAACTTGGCTTGCTTGAGCTTCTAATAGAACCAACCCAAGCCCTTCATAAATAGAAGGGAACACAAAAACGTCCATACTATGTAACATCGTATGAACATCATCTCTTATGCCAACAAATTTGATATGTTGCCATAACCCCTTTGCCCTAGCTTCTTCTTCTATTTGCTTTCTCAAATCACCGTCACCGACCAAGAGTAACTTAACATTAGAATGTTTGCGTAATAAACTCTTTAAAATCTCTAATAGAAAACGATGATTTTTAGGTTCTATGAACCGTCCAATATGTCCAATGACTAAAGAGCTTTCTAACCCCTTCTGCTTTTTTAAACCTTTTAACTGCAAGAGAGTGGTCTTCTAGAAACAGAGAGTAATTGATGAGATTAGGAAAAAAGGAATAAGGATTTTTATGTAGCACTTTTTCACCAAACAAATAACTCCCGGCATGGTTACTACATGCTAATAAATGAGTTGAGTTGGTTATTATTATCGTTCTCATCGTTTTGATATAGAGCTTCCTAGCTAGATTATCACTCTTATCTAAAGTGGTATGCGCATGGGCAATTCTTACTTTCACACCAGCCAATTTAGCTGCTAGGTTAGCTATTCCACAGTGAAATAGCGTATGGGAATGAACAACATCATATGGTCCATATTGCTTAATGACATCCATGATTTGTTTAACCGATTGAGTCTTCGTTAATCTAATCACTTTCCCACCCAATTGCCCAATTTCTTGGTCATAATGTGCTTCTTCTTGACTATAAGATATAAAATCAAATTGGACTTGGTCTCGATCTATCTGACGAAAAACATTCATTAACATCGTTTCAGTTCCTGCTCGATTCATCGCTCCGACAACATGTAGTACTTTTAATGGCTTATTCGTAGTCATGTGTATACCTCAACCTGTTAAACTTTTATTTTAATAGAATGTTTTATACGATCTATAACTCTCAATTGATCTTCATCTGTTAAATTTGACCCTGAAGGTAAACAAATTCCAGTCCGGAACAATGCTTCTGATACACTACCACTCTCACTATGTGGATAATAAGAACACTGCTTAAAAAGTGGCTGCATGTGGAGTGGCTTCCAAACAGGACGAGCTTCTATATTCTCTTCTGCTAGATTCTCTAGTAATTTCTGAACCGTGATACCCGCTTCCTCTTCGTTTATTGTGAGTGCAGTAAGCCAACGGTTTGATATAGTTTTTTCTAATTCAGGCATAAATTGGATACCTGGAAGATCCCCTAACTCATTAGAATAACGAGAGAATATCTTCCTCCTTGCTTCTACTCGATCTTGCAAGACTTCTAATTGTGCTCTCCCAACGCCAGCTAATATATTACTCATTCGATAGTTGTAACCTAATACACTGTGCTGATAGTGAATTGCTCGATCTCTTGCTTGGGTAGCTAAAAAACGAGCTTTTTTCAACGCTTCTTGATGATTAGAAACAAGCATCCCGCCTCCGGAAGTTGTAATAATTTTATTTCCATTAAATGAGTAGATCCCAAAGTTACCAAGTGATCCGCTTGGCTTTCCTTTATAAGAAGAGCCAAGTGATTCTGCCGCATCCTCAATGATGGGTACATGATACTCAGAGCATAAAGCAGTAATTTCATCCATTTTGGCACTTTGACCATATAAGTTTACGACGATAATCGCTTTCGGAAGTTTCCCGTTTATTGAAGCATCTAGCAAGGCTCTTTCAAGTGCCTGAGGAGACATATTCCAAGTCTCTGGTTCTGAATCAATGAAAACTGGTTCGGCTCCTTGATAAAGAATAGGATTGGCACTTGCTACAAAGGTAAGAGTGGAACAGAATACCGTATCCCCTTTTTCTACTCCTAATAAAGAAAGAGCCAAATGAATCGCTGCAGTACCTGAGCTTAAGGCGACAGCTTCATTGACTCTTACTTTGTTTGCTAATTCTTTTTCAAATGCATCAACATTAGGACCTAATGGAGCGATCCAGTTTGAATGAAAAGCATCTTGTATATATTTTTGTTCTTCACCACTCATATGCGGAGGAGAAAGGTAAATTCTTTTATTTTTTTTATTTAACAAGTTTCTCCCCTTCTTTCATTGAAATTTTTGCTGGTGTTCCAACTGCGGTACAGTCTGCAGGCAAATCATTAATCACAGTCGCACTTGCCCCAACGACAGACCATTCGTTAATTTTTACATTTGGAATAATAGTAGCACTAGTTCCTATATGAACTCCTTCATTAACTTGAACTGCACCTGCGAGGATCGAGTTTGGTGATAAATGTGTAAAGTTATCTATCTTACAATCATGTTCCACTACCGATCTCGTATTGATAATAGCATGATCACCTATCTCGGCATCTGCGTTAATAACAACATAAGGCATTATTACTGTCCCTACACCCAACTTCACACTCGAACTTACAATTGCAGAAGGATGAATAATGGTTGAATACATATCGTTTGGAAGACCAAGTTCTTCGACAATCCTTTTTCGTAAAACATTACTTCCTATTGCTATGACAAACTTAATATCAATGAAATACTCGGCTAGCTTTAGAGCAGCTGAGATAGGTCCCAAATATATATCTTCTCTTTTAACAAAATAATCATATTTATCATCCAAGTAAGCTATGATGCTCATTTCTGGGTGTGACATAATTAAATCTGAAACAACCTTACTATGTCCGCCCTGACCAATAACTACAATCTTCAATTTTAATCACCACTCGCTTCCTGTTTTCCTCCTTTAAAACGTTCCATTGTTACATTTCCAGGTTGGTTAATGCCTTCAGATTTAAAGACTTTAATAAAGGTTAGTAGGAGAATCTTAAAGTCAAGAATCAACGATTGATTTTCTACATACCATACATCAAGTTCAAACTTCTCTTCCCAAGAAATAGCATTTCGTCCATTTACTTGTGCCCATCCAGTAATTCCTGGTTTTACATTGTGCCTTTTAAGTTGTTTTTTCGTGTATAAAGGTAAATATTCCATTAATAGTGGCCTGGGGCCGACTAAACTAATATCACCTATTACTACATTAAAAAGCTGTGGTAACTCATCTAGACTAAATTTTCGGAGGAACAATCCGAATGAAGTTAATCTCATTTCGTCAGGCAGTAACTCTCCATTTTTATCTATTTCACTAGTCATAGTCCTAAATTTATAAAGATAAAAACTTTTGCCATTTAACCCCGGGCGTTGTTGTTTAAAAATTATAGGTGATCCCAATTTCCATCTAATCAAAAAAGTCACCAATACATAAATTGGTGACAATAATATTAATAATGAAATAGAAACACATAAATCAAATGCTCTTTTTATTGATTTCACCTCCATACAACTCAATTATTCCTTTCCACATAGAATCTCTAAAATATCGTTCTTTATATATTCAATAAATTCAATCACATTTATGTTTTCTAATTCTTCTCCTTTTGCATGTGAGCTTATAAGGATTTTCTGTAACTGCTCTTGCGTTAATCTAGTAAATGTCATCGTTATATCTCCATTTTTTTATAAAATAAGATAATTACTTCTATATAACATGTTTAGTGCAATCACATGTTCATAAAAAAAATATATAAAGTAACAAATAATTATTCCGTAGTAAATTAATTTTTGATCTCTTTTCGAAAAAAGTTTTACGATCCACCCTATTAGAATCAATTGATATAAACCAAAATAAATAGAGAAACGAGCAAATATCCAATTTTGTGTAGAAATAATCATAAATACTACACTTAAAATAGACATGTTTACAATAACATCGCTCTTCGGGAAAATCTTTCTTAATTTCTCTCTCCCTAAGTAAGCAATAACTACTGGTGCGGCAGCTACCAACACTCTGAGAATATTAGCTCCACCCTCATCAAAATTTTGATATCCACTATACTTACTGTCCTCAATAGCTGTGAATAATAGGTTCATAAATTCATTAAAACCAATAACTACAAAAATAGAAAATACCAGAAGTAAATAAGTTACCTTTGACCACGCTGGCATTCTTACTATAAAGTAAATAGGTATTAAAATTAACGCTGTTTGATGCATTGTCGCTGCAATTAAAACTACAGCGAAATACTTTTTCCAGTCTCCATTTATTAGAAAGGTAGTAGCGGCAAAGATAATTGATGCAGCCAAATATTGTCTCATGCCATTCATTGAAACTAAGAAATACCCAATCGTAATATACACATATAAACTTATCTCTAACATTCTTGAATAATGGTAAAGGGTCATACCTATTAAAATGTTTGTTATTAGAGCTACCGTTAATAATAAAATTTGCGGATCTTTCGAAATTTGTTGAAGTAGCATTTGCAAAATATAAAAGCCAAAATCCCCACCAAAGTCTATGTTGTTCCAGTTAAAATCGAAATCTCTATAGGAATGCATATAATAATAGGTATCCCCAACATTATTACGAAGCCCAGAAACTAAAACCAATGTTGCAAATGCCAAAAATGTATAAAGTTTATTTGGTTTAAATTCTGCTGGATTTAATTCAGTAGGTTTACCGATATACCTTGCGAAAAGAGAAAATGCATAGACTAGAGAAAGATTTAAATAAAATACTGTCATATGCATATCCCCTTTCAGTTATATATAAAACTAATTATTTTTTAATACTGTTTTTTTACTAGTGTTTTGTATGTACAGATAAAGACATAAACCAAATGGACTAGCAAAGAATGTTGTAAATTTGCAGGGTGATTCCAAAAAGAAGCTCTTATTTTTTATCATTAAACTACTGGAGACATAATGAATAGACTCTCTCATCTTCTCTTTAAAAGTTGGAGCATGCTTCATTGCTACTTTTCTAAAAAAAGAAAACCCCTGTGGATTTCTTTTATATTGCTTTATAATATTCATACTTGATCCGTCTTCTAGGTACTCAACATGACAAAGAACCTCGTTCATAATGAGTAGAGGTTTGATTTGATCAATTAAAATATATTTATAACTCAGCGGGCAGTATTTCTCACCTTCGAATAATGGGTATGGTGGTGTCTCCTTAGTTAACTCAGTACGATAAACTAATTTTTTGTCACCCTTAACTTTATGAATACCATATAATTGTGAGAGGGTTGCGTCTTTAACATGTTCAGGCATCATTGTTCCAATAATATGTCCATCCTTAGTAGCATCTAGACCAACGATCCCTGCATAGGAATCACTTCCATTCTCCTCCCAGAATTTAAGTATTTTTTCAACTGCATAATCCGACATATAGTCATCCGAGTCAATACAAACATTTAGTTCTGTTTCAATTAATTCATAAGCAGTGTTATGTGCTCCATGCATACCCTGATTTTCTTGGTAGTGATAGTTGATAGTTATCTCGCCTTCTAATATCCATGTTTCAACAATTTGTTTTGTGTTATCAGTCGAACCATCGTCAATTATAAGCCAAGTGAAATCTTTAACTGTTTGTCTTTTTAAACTCTCATAACATAGATGAAGACAATATGCACGATTGTATGTTGGTGTAAAAATAGTTAAGCTTGCATTCATAAGTTCCTCCACTATTTTGCTTGTTTCATAAATTGATAATGTCCTAAGTAAAATCCAGACAACCAATCTGCCATAGTCACTGTATCGTACCCATTTCTTCTTAAAATCTCTGATGTATCTACATGCTTATGAGATGAAGTTAGAATAATTTCCGCCCAATAATCAGGATTCTTACGTAAGCTTAAAAATTTAATACGGCCAGTTATATCTGATTCTGTCGTTATTGAGTCCGATACAATACAGGTTAAACCAGCTGCTTGAGCCTCGACTAATACAACGGGTAACCCCTCAAATAAAGATGGAAATAAAAACAAATCAAATCCATGCATTAACACTGAAATATCCTCACGAACTCCTAAGAATATAATTTGGTCTGCTAACCCTAAATCTTTTGCTTTTTTTTCAATTGTTGCTCTCAAATGACCTTCTCCGACTAAAACTAAAACCGCATTGGATTGTTGTTCATGTACAGATTTAAAAATATCTAGTAAAAAATCATGATTCTTTTGTTTATTAAAACGTCCAATGTGACCAATGACGAATTTATCTTCAATATTTAATTCTTTTCTAATTTGGTTACGGGTTTTCTGATTAAATTTAAATTCACTTGCATTTACCGCATTTTTTAGGACCGTATGACTAGCGGAACTAGCAACCTTCTTTCCAAATAACCATTCTCCAGCTTTTTGAGAACAAGCAAAGTAATCTGTAGGATAATCTTTCATAGTATTTCTAGCATATAGTCGAAAAGGCAGTTTAATATCAATACCTAAGTCACTTAAATGACTATGTGCAATTCGACAAGGTATTCCAGCTTTAGTTGCTGCCCTTAAAACAAAGCTACTGTTTTCATTAATATGAGAATGAACTACCTTATACTCCGAATATAGATTGAAGAATTCGTCTAGTAATCTAAAGTATTTCTTATAATTCCCTGGCCTTATTGAAGGCATTCGAAAGATCCTTCCTCCTAAGCTCAAAATCTCTTGATCATAATGCCCTTCTTCATCTCGATGAACTAAGAAATCAAATTGGATCTTTTTACGATCTATTTGACGATAATAATTCATCAACATCGTTTCAAGTCCGCCGCGATTCATAATCGTAACAACTTGAAGGATCCGTATTGGCTCCATTATCTCACTCCTATCTGGCGACCTTTCTCAACCATTCAATACTCGATAATAAAAAGTAAAAGCTAAACGCCTTTTGTTTTTTTGCACAAAAATAAAACATTTTCCAGACTAAAGGAAAATGCTGCATTTCAAGCTGTTCAAAAGATTGTTTAATCCTTTTATTATTTAATATTAATTTGAGATTTCTAATTTTATTAATTGTTGAGGCTTTGTTTGCTTTACTTATTTCATTCAGTCCTAAACCTAGAGTATTTAAACAAATACGATTATTTAAAGCATAATCAAATGATTTGCTCAAATTCTTTTCCATAATAAAGGTTTCGATTATCAGAAATAAATTGGACCACTTATCAATGAGTGCTGGTTTATAACCAGTGGTGACAGAAGATTCATTTGCTCTCCAATAGTGGTAATAGGGTTGATTCAGAAATACAAATGTATTCGCGTGATAGAACACTTCAATATTAAAAAGAGAATCTTCATTTGTACCAATTTCACTTAGATCTTTAAAACGAATTTCATTACCTATTACCACGTCATACCGATAAATTTTAGACCATACTGTTCCCCATGCATCAAGCAATTCCGGTTGAGCAATTTCTTCGTTAATTGGACCTATCAACCTTCTCATGATAGTAGAATGAACTTCATCACCTTGATAGCTGATTTTTTCAGGTCCTGGGAACTTTTTCACTTTAGCATGATTGCCAAATTCACGAATATAAGAACACATGACAATATCAGCGTTGTCTGCTTTAGCCGTCTCATATAACTGCTTAAACATCTCTTCATTAATCCAATCATCTGGATCTACGAACCCAATATACTCACCTGAAGCTCTCTTTAGTCCTTCATTCCTTGCTGAGGATACTCCACCGTTTGCTTTGTCGACAACTCTAATTCTGTTATCCCTATTAGCGTATGATTGAAGGATTTCTAAACTATTATCAGTTGAACCATCATTTACCGCTATAATTTCAATATCTTTTAATTGTTGAGATAGTAAACTATCAAGATTCCTATTAAGATACTTTTCTACATTATAGATAGGCACGATGATACTGACTTTTGGCTTCATTTTGATCCTCCATATACCTTGAATAAATAACGCTTAACTCGTAGCTTGTTTGCTGAAGAGAGTATTTATTTATTACTTCTATACTCCCTTTTCCTAACTTGTTTAAAAGCTCCTTGGATTGATACATATCAACTAAGTAATTTGAAAATAAATGTATATCAACCGCATTAACAAGATAACCATTTCTGTTTGGTTCTATTAACTCAAAGTGCCCCCGGTTCTCACTCGCAACAACCGGCAACCCACATGCCATCGCCTCCATGATGTTAACCGGAAGACCTTCACGTAGACTTGAAGCAACCGCCAGATCACAAATGGGCAATAACTGATCAATATCTTTTCGAAACCCGAGAAACTCAACCCGTTCTTCTACATTTAAAGTTCGAGCTAACGCTTTGCACTCTTCCATTAGAACTCCCTCACCAGCAAGTAAAAGACGAGCTTGAGGAAGCTCGTCTTTTACTTGTGCTAGGGATCTTATTAATAGCTGCTGGTTTTTATTTCTATTAAATTCAGCTGCATAAAATAATAGGAAGTCATCTGTTCCATAACCCAATTTTATTCTTTCTTCAACTTTTCTCGCTTCTGTGTGAGGTTTAAACCGTTCTGTGTCAACCCCAACACCATGAACATGTTCAATCTGTTTAGCCTGAAAACGGTGACTCTTTGCTAGTTGATAATCTTCTGAGTTTATCGTAATGAGACTATCTGTAAATCGAGATAAATAACGCTCAATCGGATAATAGACTAACCAGTTTGTTATAGGAGCACCTTTACAAAAGTGAAAACCATGCGCCGTGTAAATAACCTTGGTTCCTGTTTTTCTAGCTTGCTTAGCTGCGAGTCGTGCTAGTACTCCTCCAAGTGGCGTGTGGCAATGAATAATCTCGTATTGATTTTGATCAATAATTCGTTTTAACTCCTTAAATGCCTTTATGTTCTGGATATCAAAAGGTGATCGTTTAATAGGGATGTCAAACTTTTGATCTGTAAAAGGCAAATCAAGTGTTCCAGATGCAGCCACATGAACATCCCAACCTTGCTCCTTAAACCATTTCATGTACGGCAAGTGAAAGGCTTTGAAATGATAATCAACCGTAGCACAATATAAGATTTTCGGCACTGTTCTCATCATGTACAGCCTATTTAATGAGTTCTTTTTCCATGATTTTTGAAAGATATTCAAGTAACTCCGTTTTCAATTCAGGGTGCTGTAACGCAAATTCAATTGTTGTTTGAATGAAACCCATCTTTTCACCAACATCATAGCGAACCCCTTCGAAATCATATGCATAAACAGCTTCTATTTCGTTTAAAGCGGCTATTGCATCAGTTAATTGAATTTCATTTCCTGCTCCAGGCTCTTGTTTTCCTAAAATATCAAAAATCTTCGGACTTAAAATATACCTCCCTAATATAGCAAGGTTTGAAGGTGCTTCTTCTTGTTTAGGTTTTTCAACTAAACTATTTACAGTATAGAAACGACTTCCGATTTCTGTCGCATCAACGATTCCGTAACGTGAAACGTCTTCGTCTTTCACCGTTTGCACGCCTAGAATGGATGCGTTATATCGTTCATATTGTTCAATCATTTGTTTTAAACATGGTTTTTCTGCTCTTACAATATCATCCCCTAATAACACAGCAAATGGTTCGTCTCCTATAAACTTGCGTGCACACCAAATCGCATGACCTAATCCCTTAGGTTCTTTTTGGCGAATGTAATGAATGTCTACTAGATTAGAAGATTTTTGTACTTCATTAAATAACTCAATCTTTCCTTTGCTGAGAAGATTTTGTTCAAGTTCAAAGGAATTGTCGAAATGATCTTCAATCGCTCTTTTCCCTTTTCCTGTTACAATAATAATATCTTCAATTCCTGATTCTACTGCTTCTTCAACTATATACTGGATTGTTGGTTTATCGACAATCGGTAGCATTTCCTTTGGCATCGCTTTTGTCGCTGGTAAAAATCTTGTACCTAGTCCAGCTGCTGGAATAATGGCTTTTTTGACTCGCATGTGACCTCTCCTTTTCTTATCCTGGTATTGGTAGAGCTTCTTTTTCTTTCTCAAGAACTTTCTGATTGGCTAAATTAACTAATTTGCTTGCAAGTGTCTCTTTATCTAGTAGAGAATAAGTTAGGATGATTTCTTCGATCTCTTGTTTGAAGATATAGGATGTTTTCCCGATATAAATCTTCGGGTAAATTTGCTTGTCATGAACTTCATTTTCATTTAATAGCTCTTCAAACAATTTTTCGCCAGGGCGCATTCCACTAAAGCGAATACCTATTTCTTCTTCTGAGTTACCTGAGAGTTTGATTAAATTCCTAGCCAAATCGACAATCTTTACTGGTTCCCCCATATCAAGAACAAACGTTTCCCCACCTCGCGCTAAACTGCCAGCTTGAATGACTAGCCTTGATGCTTCAGGGATCGTCATAAAGTAGCGAACCATATCAGGGTGAGTGACCGTGACTGGTCCTCCTTTTTGAATTTGTTTTGTAAATAAAGGAATGACACTTCCTCTACTTCCTAAGACATTTCCAAAACGGACCGCGATAAATTTCGTTTGGCTATGTTGATCCATGTCTTGAATAATCATTTCGGCTAATCGTTTTGTAGCGCCCATGACACTCGTTGGATTAACGGCCTTATCAGAAGAAATCATCACAAATGTCCCAACATGATGTTGATCAGCGGCTTGGGCCACATTCATCGTTCCGATCATGTTATTCTTAACTGCTTCCTCTGGATTTCTCTCCATTAAAGGCACATGTTTATGGGCCGCAGCATGATAGACAACATGAGGTAAATGTGTACCCATAATCCTAGTCATTTTTTGTAAATCTTGTATGTCGGCAATTTCGGTTACAAATTGAATCTCTGATTGTCTGAAGTTTTCTCTTAATTCCATTTCAATAGAATAAATACTATTTTCCCCGTGACCTAATAACACTAATTTTGCCGGGTTAAACTGGGCAATTTGACGACAGATTTCAGATCCGATTGAACCGCCTGCACCCGTAACTAAAACTACTTTATTAGTAATTTTTTCAGCGATTCCTTCAAAATCCAGATCAACTGGTTCACGTCCGAGTAAATCTTCAACCTCCACATCTCGAAATTGTTTAACAGACACTTTACCGGTAACGAGATCTTCTAGCATAGGTAAAATTTGTGTTCGCGCTTTTGTTTTCGCGCATTCATTAAAGATTTCATTCAATTCACTTTTGTTTAAAGACGGAATAGCAATAATGATTAAATCAACGCTTAATGTTTCTACAGCTTGTTTTATGTTCTCAATTCCACCAACGACTGGAATCCCTAAAATATCTAAATGATGTTTTCGCTGATTATCATCAATAAAAGCAACAACTATTAGCTCGGCTTCATTGCTATTTTGTAATTGTCTAGCTACCATCGTTCCAGCTGCACCAGCTCCAACAATTAACGTCCGTTTTTTGTTATCATTTTTTGTTATGTATGTATCACGGACCACTCTCCACCAGAAGCGAGATCCTCCGATAAAGAACATGTGTAGCAGCCATGTGACAGCGAGTAAGCGCAGATAAACGGCTCCTACAGCTACTTGTTGAATAACAGCGGCTAATATAATTGAGAATGTAACGATCTTAAGGATGATGATTAACTCTCCTACACTCGCGTATTCCCACGCTTTCTTGTAAAGTTTAAAATGAAATGAAAAAACATGATGACAAATGAGTAATGTTACAGCGGTTATAACAAGCGTAGAGCTTAAGACAACATGTCGGTCATAAACAACTAAATTACTTAAAAAGATAGTTGTTAAGATAAACAATGAGTCTATAAATAGTAACAACGACACTCTTTGGTGATACGCCAAGTTACTTCCTCCTTTCAGGAAATATAAATTTGAGTTTTATAATCGTAATGTTCTTTTCTCAATCGCATACTCTACTAATTTTTTTATTTCTTCCAACTGATCTTTAGATGCATCCTGTTTAATATATCTGACTGCTTTTTTAATAGATTTAGGATATTTGTCTAGATTCAATTTCTTCACTCCTTTGGTTAAACGACTTTACCCATGCGGTTAATGAAACCACATGGGTAAAATGTTTAAAATAGAAATGGGCATTTAACCCGTCCTCACACCACACTTTTGATGACTAGCATCTAAGGTTTCTTCAAACCCACAGCATGACCGAGTACCTCCATTGATAGTGGAAAGGAGATATCACCAACTTACAGTTCTTAATAAAGAACGTTATTCTCTAAAAAAAAGATCATTGAATTTTCAACTTTCTAGCGAACCAACCTTGTCGTTTAGAATTTAAAACAACTCCCAGTATTTTTGCGTGAGCCACTTCTAATGAATTTTTCGCTTCTACCGCTAGATAGTCTTCTGTTTTTCCATTTCGAACAACTAAAATGACTCCATCACATTGACTAGCAATAATCTTTGTGTCATTCTCTTCAAGGACTGGTGGCACATCAACTAATACATAGTCATAAAGTTCTTTTGCTTTTTCTAACAGTTGTTCTAATAAAACGGATCGCAATAGTTTTTCTGTGTTAGTAGGGATTGGTCCACTAGTTAAAACACCTATTCTGCCAAATTCAGTTTGGTTTAAGGTTTCTTCTAACTTCTTTTGTCCAATTAACACGTTGGTTAGACCTACAGTATTTTTAATTTTGAAAATTTGGTGAATAGATGGCCTTCGAATATCTGCATCTATAATCAAGACTTTTTTACTATCCTGTGCTAGTGAAATCGCTAAATTGGCTGTTGTAATGGACTTCCCTTCTCCGTAACCAGGAGAAGTAATCATAATGGAACGACAATTGTTTTCAAAAGAAGCAAATTCTATGTTTGATCGAATCATTTCGTATTCTTCCGCTACGACCGAATGAAGATTCTTATTGATCGTCATGTAACTTTTCTTTCTAAGAACCAATTGTCTCCCCCCTTAACGCTGTGTTTGCTTTTTTTCCTTTGTTTAATTCAACTGTTCTCTTATTCATCTTCGATACAGTCCCAAGTACTGGAAGTTCTAAGATTTTTTCAATTTGTCTTGCAGATCTTAACCGATTATCTAAGCTATCCAACAAGAAGATAAATCCTATGCCAAGTACAATACCTGCTACTAGCCCTAGTTTAATCATACGATTACTTGCTGGGTTAATCGGCCAAGGATTCTCGATAACTTGCGCCTCCGCGAACATGTCAACTCCATTGAAATCAAAGAGGTTTGCCACTTCTCGTTTGTACACTTCTGCAACCGTGTTAGCTATTACAGCTGCTTGCTCTTGACTACGATCGTTTACCGTTATCGTTACAATGTTAGAATTACCGACTCTATTAACAAAGATTTGATTACTTAAGCCTTGAGCTGAACGTTCGATTCCTAGTTCCTTAATAACGGCCTCCATAATCGGTGGTTCTTTAATGACAACAATAAGCGTCTCAAAAAATTTAGAATCATCACTTATCATTATCCGTGCCGTAGCTTCATAGATCGGAACTGGTTTATTCATTTGACTATGAACTGCTCCTAAGCCAGTTGTTACAATCGTAAAAAGCACGACAATCCACAATCTTCGCTTAATTAGGTCAAAAATCTTCTTTATCTCAATCTCTTTCCCTCTACCTTGCTCCATCTACTCACCCACTCTATTTTATTCCGTTCTTTATAAAGTACAACCTAATCAAAAAAAGAAGCCTTACTATTCAAAGAACCAGAACTTAAGAACTATTAACAACTAAAAAAAACAAGTATATGTAACTATCTATTTGTTAATTACATTTTAGTTCTTTATAAAGAACATGTCAATAAGTTGTTTTAACTTTTTTCAGTAAATAGAACAGTTTATTGTCGAAGAGATATCTTTTATAACGAACATTATACATCATATTCTTCCAAATTAAAGGTAATGTTTAATATTTTTTCATAAAAAAACTTTTGAACTTTCAATTGTCTCTGAAAGTTCAAAAGTAATAGGTATATCTATCCTTCGCTTTTCTGGGTCTGATTTTTTTCTGCAAATAATTTAATCAAAAATGGCAAAGCAAGAAACAACGCTAGCACTCTTGCCATCTGCAACGTTGCAACCATTGCAGCGTCCAAATTTAAAGCGGCAGCCGTTGAAGCCATCTCAGCTGCTCCTGCAGCGACAATTCCGAGTAAACTTGTAAACCAGTCTATTGGCGTTAACAAAAAGAAAATAGTAGCAAGTGCTAAGCTCATCAGGAAATAGATCAATAGGGTTACGGCACTAATCCCTCCGATGCTCTTTAACTGAAGAAGAGATTGTCGATCAAAGCGAATTCCAATTATCGCTCCCATGATTGCCTGAGCCATTCCCATTATAAAACCCGGTACCTCAATAGAGGGAAATAGAATGTGCCCTGTGAATCCAAGCCCTATCGCAAAAAAAAGGGAAGCTCCTGGGAACGTGAATTTTTGACTAAAGAATAAAGTTGCCACTGTAATGACAAGTAAGATCAAAATGGCCCAGATTGCTTGCAACAATACAGAACTATTTAAAAGTAGGTTTTGTTGACCGATAACTGATACATTCATGCCCACAACTAGTGGGATGACAAGAACAAATAACGTAATTCTTGTCGTGTGAAAGGCGGCGACGATTTGTTCATTCGCCCCGTACTTGTGACTTAGGGCAATCACTTCTGAGGCTCCTCCAGGCAAGCAACAAAAGAATGCGGTGTTGTGGTTTAAGTTAGAGAAGCGCTTAAGAAATTTTCCTAATAGGAGTCCTCCTGCAATGGTAGTCACAAGTGTGAGTAAAAAAGGAAGAATGAGAGCTTGATAGTTAAGAAATTGCTCAGGACGGAGCATAAGTCCAATGTTTCCGCCTATGATGGCAAGGACGACATTAAACAGTTTATTAGGTAGATAGAGCTTTATAATGAAGAATGAGCAAATGATACCAGCTAAAATGGAACCGAGAAGCCAGCCAGCTGGTACTTTAAGCCAGGCAAAGATCCCCCCAACTGTCACTGCAGCTAGTAAGTAGATTGTTTTGTTGATCATAGTGATCGCCTTCTTTTTGAGTCTTTTTAGGATTTATTTCGTTTCTCAAATGATTATAACATTAATTGTCATTTTATAACTATTGGTGACTGCCTGTTTTTAGTTGGACAACTTTCATTTACGTGACAAGTTCTTATACTAATAGAAATGAATATAGGAGGTTTTGAATAGATGGTAAACATTCGAAAAGCCATTATTCCTGCGGCCGGATATGGGACAAGGAGCCTACCGATTACAAAAGTAGTGCCTAAAGAGTTGTTCCCGATCGGTTCTAAACCTGCGATTCATTATGTTGTAGAAGAAGCTGTGGCCGCTGGAATAGAGGAAATCTTAATTGTTGTTTCTAGAAATAAAAATATGATCATTGATTATTTTGATCGTTCGTTAGAGCTTGAGGCTTTTTTAGAGAAGAAAAATAAACTTCATTTACTAGAAAAGACAAAAACGCCTGACGTGAAAATTCAATTCACACGTCAGCCTTTTGCGATGGGTTTAGGGGATGCCATATTACAAGGAAAAAACTTTGTCGGTGATGAGCCTTTTGCCGTTTTACTACCTGATGATCTTTTCTTATTTGATGAGGTTGCACCGCTTGCGGAGATGATCGAAAACTATAATCCTTCGACATCGACGATTCTTGGATTGAAAAAGGTTGAACTAGAGTCTTTAAAAAATTATGGTGTTGTCGAACAAACGGAATTATCATCTGATGTACACCGGATTACAGGAATTATAGAGAAACCAGAGAAAAATCCACCGTCAGATTTAGCGGTTATTGGTCGCTATGTTCTCTCTCCTCGAATTTTCTCTATATTAGAAACATTAGAGCCTGGTGTTGGAGACGAGATTCAGTTAACAGACGCGATAGCTGAATTGCTAAAGCAACAAACCTGTCTTGGTAAAGTCATTTCAGCCGAACGTTTTGACATTGGTGTAGAGGATGAATATGTCGCTCTTGTTAACCGAATAAATGCGCGAAGAGACTAGGTTTTTTTACCTAGTCTTACTTAATTTAAGAGTAACGAAGGATTTTAGCTATTATGAATACAGGGCCTTTTAAAAGTCGTTTTGTAATCGGGATGTTGAATTTAGCAATAAAGAAAAACATCGTTACGAAAGAAAGGATCCACGTAGCAACTGGTTTCTTTGAGTGAAGATAACTATAAGTATAAAGGATAAAAAAGATGACCCCAGACCAAAATACGTTCCATCCATGTCTGTACTCCATTATCCTCATGCGGTAAGTGAAGTATTCTATAAGTGTAGACCCTATCGTCCACTTCATAACATGGAGAATTTGTTTGCTTAAGTTGCTAGGAAAAGATGACAGACTTAATAGCGTAATTGCTGGTGTTACAAATAAAATATGTATAGCTCTTAACCATTTTCTATTCATGCCTTTTGGATTGAACTCCCATAGTAAAAAATTGCGACATAGGTAGTAATAAAATGCATTAATGAAACTAACAAAGACCAAGGTTTTATGAAATCGTGGTACATGCCTCCATGTTTTTTTAGAGAGATTAAACAAAAAAACAAATAGGATGAGCATGACATGTCTTTGGCGCATATGGACTCCCTTCAAACGTTACTAATTTACGTTAACAGTATACCCATATTTTTTACAGTAAATGTAATTTAATTTCCAATTTAGGTGTAGTTAAATGCCAAAAGACCGCAATTTGTTATTGCGGCCTTTTTCGCTATTCTAAATTCGCATGCTTTCCGTACATCGTTTGCGTATCTAGTTCTTTCTTCTCCATAAATCTAACAATTAAAGCATCAAAAAACAAAAGTAATGTTTGTTCAAACAAAGAACCCATCGGTTGAATGGTTTGATATGAACTAGTTGTTTGGTCTTTAGGTGCTCCTGGTAGAGCAACGATTACATCCGCTAATTTTCCGATTGTTGATTCAGGATGGATCGTCACGACTGCAATCTTCGCTCCGATGCTAGCTGCTTTTTCTGCCATGGATACAAGTGTTTTCGTCTCACCTGAACCAGATCCAATGATAAGCAAGTCGTCTTTTTCTAAAGAAGGAGTTACCGTTTCACCTACCACGAATGCTTGTATGCCCATGTGCATCATTCGCATGGCAAAAGATTTAGCCATAAAGCCAGAACGACCTGCTCCAGCTACAAAAATCTTGTTCGCTCCAATGATATCATTAACAAGTAATTCCGCTTGTTCATCTTGTATTTGTTCTGATGCGTGCTGTAATTCACGAATAATTTCAGTTAAATATTGAGTTGTCTGCATGACATTACCCTTGTTTGATTAACTCTTGCATTTTAGCAGCTACTGCTTTTTTATCGTCTTGGCCTGTGATCCCACCACCAACGATCACTAAATCCGGATTTGCTGCAATCACTTCAGGAAGTGTGTCTAACTTAATCCCACCTGCAACAGCTGTTTTAGCATTTTTTACGACACTTTTGATTGTGCGTAAGTCTTCAAACGAGTTTTGACCAACTGCTTGTAGATCGTAACCAGTGTGAACACAAATATAGTCAACGCCAAATTCATCAAGTTCTTTTGCTCGTGTTGCGATGTCTTTCACACTAATCATATCAACTAATATTTTCTTCCCTTGTTTCTTCGCTTCTTCAACTGCTCCTTTAATGGACGCGTCTTCTGCAACACCAAGAATTGTGATGATATCTGCTCCTGCTTCTGAAGCTTTCATCACTTCATATCCTGCTGCATCCATAATTTTAAGGTCTGCTAACACGTCTAAATTAGGAAATGCTTCTTTCACTTCTTTAACCGCTCGTAAGCCTTCGTTGATTACAACAGGTGTACCAATTTCTACTACATCAATAAACTGTTCTACTTCTTCTATAAGGGCCTTAGCACCTGGGATATCCACTAAATCTAACGCTAATTGTAATTTCATCTCTAACCACTCCTCTTTTGTGATATGCCCATTATATATAAGCTACGTCATTCGCGTAAGTACGCACTTTGAAAGCATATACTTCTCTAGAATGTACATAGTTACAAGGAGTATACTGTCTTGTTTTAGTGTAAAAAAGAGGACTTACTCTAATTGAGTAAGTCCTCTTGAGGTTCGGAGAGCAAGCTCCCTTTTCCGTTGATTTATCTACTATTTTTGGGTTTTATCTACTAAGTTTTTATTTTCAACGTTTTGTGATGATTTATCTCTTGTTTTACGAATATATAAGCTGGTTGTGTGAATACGGTAAAAAATAAAGCTCTTTTTTACGAATTCACTTTCTTCACTGGCTCTTTCATCTCGACTTGATCTTTTAAAACCGTTTTTTTATACGTTTTGCCCCATTCATACATTGTTTGTAAAATAGGTATAAGTGATTTTCCCTGTTCGGTTAATGAATATTCGACTTTCGGTGGTACGACTGGATACACTTCACGATGAATGATAAAGTCTTCTTCTAGCTCTCGTAATTGATTGGCAAGCATCCGCTGAGTAATATCTGGAATAAGTGCTTTCAGCTCTCCGAATCTAAGTGTTCCTTCTATCCCGAGATGCCAGAGGATCAACATCTTCCATTTCCCGCCGATAACAGCGAGCGTTAGTTCTTTTTCACAGTTATAGATTTTACCACAAACATGCCCCAATGATCTCACCAGACTTCCATAATGTATTCCTTTCAATACTAGCGCTTTTTTAGTGAAATGACAATTTACCTGCTTGGAGGTTTTAAATAGTGTATAATTTAAGGGATTAATTCTACTTGTTAAAGGCAGTGAATACATATGAAGTTTTTTAAGCCAGATTTTGAGCTCCAGCATTTTTCAGATATTACTAAAGAGTGGTTACAGCAACATCATGTGCAGACGATCTTCTCCGATTTAGATAGTACATTAGCGACCCATGATCAACCAGGTGATGATGATCTAAAGGATTGGATTGCAATGCTGAAACAGCAAAATGTTCAATTAGTAATTGCATCAAACAATAGTCAAGCACGTGTTGATCGTTTTTGCAAACCGCACGGCATTCTTGGGTTTGGTAAATGTAAAAAACCATCCGCCTCCGAAGTACGGAAGCATATGACAGAGCTTGAGGCAAAAGACGAAACCACTATTTTTCTTGGAGATCAACTTTTTACAGATGTTTGGTGTGGGAAAAATGTCGGCATTCGGACAGCACTAGTGAATCCAATTGGACAAGAACACGAGCCAATTCAAATTGTGTTCAAACGTAAAATTGAGAAGTGGATTAAAAGCCGTTGGTAACGTTTAAAGCGATATATTCAAGTAGGTCAAGTCTTTCTAGATTTGACCTACTTGTTTTACTCTAATTCAGAAATAGGTGATTTCGATGACAAAAACAGAAAAAGAAAAAATGTTAAGTGGTGAACTGTATCAGGCAAGTGATGCTGAATTAGTTGAAGAAAGGTTACAAGCGCGTAAGTTAACCAGGTTATTTAATGAATCGCTTGAAACGGAAGGTGAAAAAAGAGCACACCTTATCAAACAATTATTCGGGTCAACTGGCCAAAACTATATGATCGAGCCCTCTTTTCGTTGTGATTACGGCTATAACATTCACGTTGGCGAGAACTTTTTTGCTAATTTTAACTGTGTGTTCTTAGATGTATGTGAAATAAAAATTGGAACCAATTGCTTTATCGCACCAGGGGTTCATATTTATACTGCCACTCACCCGTTGCATGCAAGTGAGCGTATTACAGGAGCGGAGTTCGGCAAGCCTGTTTATATTGGAGATAACGTTTGGATTGGCGGTGGCGCGATTATCAATCCTGGTGTACGTGTTGGTGATAATGTTGTCATTGCTTCTGGTGCAGTTGTTACGAAAGATGTTCCAAATGATGTAATCATTGGCGGTAATCCTGCTCGGGTGATTAAACAACTGATTAACTAAAAATTCCGCCCTCTCTTCGTTTTTTCTATGGATTAAAAGGCTAACCCCTAGAAATACTAACGGAGGGAGGTACATCAACTAATGAACTATTTTCTAACCATTCTTATGCTATTTTCCCCTTTTTTAACTCCAGATGATTTAACTGTAACAAATAATGAGCAAAAAATTGCGGTTGTTAATCGTAGTGATTTTGCCTCGCCTTTTATTGGGAAAGAAGTTATTGACTCAGATGAATATCAGTTATTTTTGAAGAAGATTGCACAGGATGTCTATGTACCACCTGTTAATGCACAGATTGATAAGACCGGAAAAATTGTTTCAGAACAAATCGGATATATGTTAGATAAGTCCTTGTTTAGCAAGAAATTTTATGAGTATTACTATGGCAATGAAGCTGCTGAACTAAAGGTGCCACTCCACCCTGTTCATCCTAAAGTAGACAGTGAAATCTTATCTCATATTCGAGTACAACGAATTGGTCAATATGTGACTTATTTTAACCGAAGAAATAAACAGCGCTCTCATAATATTTCCTTAGCAACAGAAGCCATAAACAATCATGTTGTGTTTCCTGGAGAGACGTTTTCGTTTAATGAAGTGGTTGGAAAGCGAACGAGAGAGCGTGGATATCTATCTGCTCCTGTCATTGTTCGGGGCGAGTTATCTGAAGATATTGGTGGCGGTATATGTCAGGTCTCCTCAACATTGTATAATGCAGTCGATCATGCTGGATTGAACATAGTCCAACGTTATTCACACAGCCGGCGTGTTCCCTACGTCCCCCGAGGACGAGATGCAACCGTTAGTTGGTATGGACCAGATTTTGTGTTTAAGAATGACTTGAATCAGCCCATTTTGATCCAAGCGAAAATTTATGGTGGTTCTATGATCGTGTATATCCTCTCATCCGACGCGATTGAGAATGAACAACGAAAAGTACCTGGCGCACCAGTCAAATTACCTAAAGAAATCATACGAAACGCACTTAACTTGTGAAAGTTAGGTGCGTTTTTGGGGTGGGAGTTAGTTTGAAGTAGTGATTTAATTCTCAAATGGTGTGAAGACTTGCAGTTTGTTGGATTTACGATCCAAAATGAGTGATTTACGATCCAGTTTTGCTCATTTACGATCCGTAATGAATGATTTATGATCCAGTTCAGGCTATTTGCGATCCGTTTCTCCATGCCTATACCTTTTGGTAGTAAGAACTTTGCTTGTGGTCCAACTTCCTTAAATATATCTGGCTTTTATAGAGCCCTTCATGATGTTTAGTGTAGAGAAATGATATCGTCTACACGAATATAATGTTTTTTCAGTTTGATATCTTACGTTGTTTGCATCCGACTCTTTAAACCTTCAGCATTCTCATAATATTAAAAAAAGCACAACCCAATGGGGTTGTGCTTTTTTTGCCTGGCAACGTCCTACTCTCACAGGGGGAAGCCCCCAACTACCATCGGCGCAAAAGAGCTTAACGACCGTGTTCGGCATGGGAACGGGTGTGACCTCTTTGCTATCGCCACCAGACTATATATTGAACATCGGATTCCAAACTGGTATCTTAGTTCACATTAGAGAGATTCT